>NZ_LOTA01000010.1:0-698042 GCF_001521935.1 Burkholderia sp. RF7-non_BP4
ACTATGCCGCCCTCATGCCATGGAGCATGCCTGCCACTCCCAACCTCTGATGGGCGTCGTTAAAAGACCGCATACGGTAGACTTCGGCTGCAACTGCCTATCCCTCCGCGTCTCATCTAGACGCCGTGTCCCTTCCTGCCCGTACGCGTGCCAACGCTTCGCCTCCTCATCCGTCATCCACAATTTGCAGTCGATCACGCCGTAGTACGAGTCAACGTACTCCCAGCGGTACTCCCAGAGCGGTTCCACGATTCACCTCTAAATACTGTATGGATGTACAGTATATTCCGCGTTACTATGGTTCGGTCAAGTCCTAGAAACGGGGGCGGCATGTGCACCAATTACAAGGCACCGGGGGAGGACCCAGGTATCAGCGAGCTAAAGCTAGGCATAGGCGACCTGTACCGCCGTGACCCTTGGGACTTGGACGTGTACCCGGACTACAGCGCCCCGATTGCCTACGCGGCCGGAGATGGTCTGGAAGTCGTAAAGGCCGTGTTTGGCTTCTGGCCGAAGTTCATGCAGCCGGATCGCTTGGACGAGGCAGGGAAGAAGAAAAGGAAGTTCGACACGGTAAACGCACGCTCCGAAACGGTTGGAGAATCTCGCTTGTATGCGCGAGCGTGGCGGGCGGGGCAGCGCTGTTTGATCCCGGCCCAATGGATTTACGAACCCTGCTACGAGACCGGCAAGAACGTGTGGCAACGGATCGGCCTTACGGATTGGCAGCCGTACTGCGTTGCGGGAATCTGGAAGCGCTATGAGGATCAGGACGGCCGGTCCTTGATTGGCATGTCGATGTTGACCGTCAATGCGGACGGACATCCAGTCATGTCGCGGATGCACAAGCCGAATGACGAAAAGCGATCCGTCGTGATCCTTCGGCAAGAAGACTACGACGAGTGGCTGCATACGAAGAACGTCGAGGGAGCCCGATCATTGCTACAGCTTTACCCTGATCGAGATATGACTACCCAGCCTAAGTGATATTAGGAGGTTGGTACACACGACTACACAAAATCCTTGCACTTCCTCCGTCCGTGTGTATAATTACACACAAGACATCTGGAGGTGACTATGAGTTCGACAGAACTTATCCGGATGCTCGAAGCGGACGGCTGGTTTTTGGTAAGAACGAAAGGCAGCCATCACCACTTCAAACACCCCACGAAGCCGGGGCTTGCGACGGTTCCACACCCGAACAAGGACCTGCCAATGGGCACAACCAAGAGCATCCTGAAAACCGCTGGTCTTAAGTGACCGGCGGTTTTTAACCGACCATAGGATGCAGAGGAAACGCTGAACTGTCGGAGTGATCTGTATGGAATTTCCCATCGCAATTCATAAGGACGATGGGAGCGTCTACGGTGTGACCGTTCCGGATATTCCGGGCGTTCATTCCTGGGGCGATACCATCGATGAAGCAATCAAAAACTCTAAAGAGGCGATCGTTAGCCACGTCGAGACGTTGATTGAGCTTGGTGAAGAAGTCGGCTTTACCTGCTCGACCGTTGAAGAACTGGCGGCGAATCCCGACTACGCTGGAGCGATTTGGGCGTTTGTTAGTGTTGATCTTGAACAGCTTGACTCTAAGCCGGAACGGATCAACGTTAGCCTTCCTCGCTTCGTGCTGCACAAGATTGACGCTTATGTGGCATCCCGCCACGAAACCCGGAGCGGCTTTCTTGCACGTGCAGCCCTGGAGGCACTAACAGAAGGAAAAGGTAGGCATGCGTAGCGTCGCCTACACCCGTAGTATCAGGCCCGCAGAGATGCGGGCCTTTTTCATTGTGTCAACCGAGGCACGCGCGCATAGCGGCGTCACGGCGTTTGACCAATCCGGGAAGTTGCTTCTTTGACCGATCCCTCGTTGCACACATCCCACTAGCATCCCCTTTGCCTTTCTCGACCGTCGCGCAAGTCCATCGCGGCAGTTCATGGCATGCCCCCACACGATCCCCAGCATTGACTTTCTTGAGGAGCGTACTAGCCGCGAGGTTGGCTGCTCCTGCATTGAATGCGAAGTCCGTATAGGCGATCCGTTCCCCTTCCGACAGAGGCACCTTAACAAGCCTCTGGACGGCTCTATCAGCCTCGCTGATGTCCTTCCCCAGCAAATAGCTACACACGTCGTCTGAATACGTCTGACCCAGCCGCAGCGGCTTTCCGTCCGGGCCTGTACGTGCATGTCCATCACACACAGTTGGAATGCCTACTGGGTCAAGGTAGACCTTGTTGGAATGCCCCTCAAATTGGGCGGTGAACAGCGCGGCGGCCACTGCTGCGGCACCTGCTACACGGGCGACAATGGCCCTGTTGATTTGTGGCATTGATTTCCTTGGTAGAAAAGAAAAGCCCGCGCTAACTGCTCGCGGGCTTGTGTCTTGCCGTAACTGCCTTGGCTATTTTTTGATCGGTGGTAACGTCACGCCGTGAACCTCGTACTTGCTCATTGCATCGACAAGCGGGCGCAGCGGGTAGAACTCCGCCCCGTAGTTGCTCGACGCGTCTCCGTCACTGTGGCCTTGTAACGCGTCCGCAATCTCCTTTGAAATCCCGTGATCCCGGCATACATCCTTGAACGTGTGCCGGAAGCTGTGAAACACCATCTTTGGGTCGCTTGGGCTGCAATATTTACGCAGATACTCCCGAATCCACCACAGCGACCAAACGCCGGATTCGACGCCAAACTTATCGGCCTTCATCTCGTAGAACACGCGGGGCTTGTCACGACGGGATGCGACAAACTCAACGAATCCGCGGCCTACTATCTCCCGGTGCAAAGGAATGCGCCGGACGGACCCAGCGGTCTTTACCCCTTGTTGGCGTTCCTCGTTGTGGGTCAGTCTTACTACCCAACATGATTGACGCTTACCGTTGCCGTCAATGTATTGTTCCTCGTAGATATCATCGGGATGCAGTTGGCAGAGTTCTTCGACGCGCGCGCCAGTGTACAGACCGAGAAGAGGTAGCCAGTAGGTAGCGGGGGACGCGCCCACCCCGGACCATGCGGGGCGCTCGCCTACATAAGCAGGCCCGGAGAAAATCCGGTTCAATGTAGCAACGTCGAATGATGGTCGAGCCGACTTGCGCGCGCGTCGAACCTTTACGTCCACGCGGACACCAGTGCATGGGTTATCTTCTCGCCACGCGCGGCTGACAGCTACCGAGAACATGGACCCAAGTTGCGTAAGGCTTGTTTGGACGACGTTCGTAGAAAAACCTGCGTCAGAAAGTTTGTCTTTGAACTGCACGACGTGCGCCTTTGTGACCAGGGCTGCATCCAAGTTCCCAATGTACGTAGTAAATCGGTCGATTACGCGCGCATGCGATGCGATGGTTTTGGGAGCCGGAGAACGGGCCTTTTCCCACTCGGCAAGAAGTGCGTCCATGTCGTGACCGGCTTCGCGCACCTGGGTGACTGCGGCGGCCGACGAAACGCGGGCCTTGTCGATCGCCTTTGATGCCTGATGCGATGACACGTCGTACTTGGCCCGCTCGGAAGCTGTGAGCAAGCCTGTGCGGTCGCAATGCTCTACCACCCGTGCGGACAGGAACATCGCCATGCGGTCGAACTTAGCCTCTTCGTGTTCGAAAAACCATGCGTCCCGGTCCTGTTCTTCGTCCGCTTCCAGTTGCTCAAGCGGCAGAGCATCCCAGTATTTCGGGTAAGTCCTGTTCTCCAGCGCGCGGCGATGGTCGGCAAACATGACCGCGTATGCTAGGTCATGCACGTTGCATAGCTCAATCGCCTTTGCGCGGTTGTCGGTGCCAAGCGCGAGCTTGATGACTTTCTTACCCATGTGATCGACAAGATCGAGGGGAACCCGGCGACGGTAGTAATATCGCGTCCCAACCTTGTGCAAATGTGCGCTCATACGTGACCCCGTGTGTACCGTACATGTGTACTAGTTATTCTCGCCAACGCCTTGTGTGGCGGGGCTTCATTGTACAACGGGCGTTTTAATTGTGTCCCAAGAAACTTATGACATCGCCGTGATCGGCGCGGGCGCCGCCGGGATGATGAGCGCCGCGGTCGCCGGGCAACTCGGCCGCCGCGTGGTGCTGATCGACCACGCGCCGCGGCTCGCCGAGAAAATTCGCATCTCGGGCGGCGGCCGCTGCAACTTCACGAATCTCTACGCGGGCCCCGACAACTACCTGTCGTCGAATCCGCATTTCGCGCGCTCGGCGCTTGCACGCTACACGCCGCGCGACTTCCTCGGGCTGCTCAAGCGCCATCACGTCACCTGGCACGAAAAGCACAAGGGGCAGCTCTTTTGCGATCACGGCAGCGACGCGGTCATCGACATGCTGAAGCACGAATGCGACGCGGGCGGCATTGCCTGGCGCCGGCCGGTGGTCGTCGACGCGGTGCGCCACGCGTCGGCCGACGGCTTCACGCTCGACACGCAGCAGGCGGGGCCGATCCGCGCACGCGCGCTGATCGTTGCCACCGGCGGCCTGTCGATCCCGAAGATCGGTGCGACCGACTTCGGCTACCGGCTCGCGAAGCAGTTCGGCCACAAGCTCGTCGATACGCGGCCCGCGCTCGTGCCGCTCACCTTCGCGCAGCAGGACTGGGAGCCGTTCGCGGCGCTGTCCGGCGTGTCGCTCGAAGTGCGCGTGTCGACCGGCGACAAGAAGCGCGGCGGCGAATTCGTCGAGGACCTGTTGCTGACCCATCGAGGCCTGTCGGGCCCCGGCATCCTGCAGATTTCCAGCTACTGGCAGTCCGGCGATCCGATCCGCATCGACCTGCTGCCGCAGCGCGACGCGGTGGCCGACCTGCTCGACGCGAAGCGCACGTCGAAGCGCCAGATCGGCTCGCTGCTCGCGGACTGGGTGCCGTCGCGCCTCGCTCACGTCTGGCTCGACACGCACCGTGTCGCGGCCGATGCGCGGCTCGCGGACCTGCCCGACAAGACACTGCGACAGATCGGCGAAGCGCTGTCCGGCTGGACGCTGACGCCTAACGGCACCGAGGGCTACAAGAAGGCCGAAGTGACGAAGGGCGGCGTCGATACGCGCGAACTGTCGTCGGCGACGATGATGAGCGCGCGGGTGCCGGGGCTGTTCTTCGTCGGCGAGGCGGTGGACGTGACGGGCTGGCTCGGCGGCTACAACTTCCAGTGGGCGTGGGCATCCGGCACGGCGGCCGGGCAGGCGGCGGCGGAGTTTGCGCGGGGCGCCTGACACGGCTGCGCGGGCCCGCCATTGACGGGACCCGGCCCTTATGTCTTTGCCTGGCGCTCTGCTATACTCGTAAATCTTCCCTGCAAACCTTTATTCGTGTCGGATCATGACGATCATTCGCGTTAAAGAAAACGAGCCGTTCGAAGTCGCCATGCGCCGCTTCAAGCGCACGATCGAGAAGAACGGTCTGCTGACCGAGCTTCGTGCGCGGGAGTTCTACGAGAAGCCGACCGCCGAGCGCAAGCGCAAGAAGGCTGCCGCGGTGAAGCGTCATTACAAGCGAATCCGCAGCCAGACGCTGCCGAAGAAGCTGTACTGAACGATTGAGCGCCGCACGATTCACTGAGCGGCGCACCGGCGACCTCCGCACGATCGGCCTCGATCCGGGGCCGCGAGTCGCCGATGCCGGATTCGAGCAACCCGCTTGAGACTTAGTCCCAAGCGGGTTTTTGTGTTGACGCCCGTTCGCGGGTGTCGAAGTCACGTTTCCATCCCGGGTGCAAGATGAGTTTGAAAGAGCAGATCAGCGAAGACATGAAGGCCGCGATGCGCGCGAAGGAAAGCGAGCGTCTGGCGACGATTCGCCTGCTGATGGCCGCGATCAAGCAGCGCGAGGTCGACGATCGGGTCACCCTCGACGACGCGGGCATTACCGCGGTGATCGACAAGATGATCAAGCAGCGCAAGGACTCGATCAGCCAGTTCGAAGCCGCCGGCCGCGACGATCTCGTCGCGAAGGAACAGGCCGAACTGACCGTGCTGGGCGCATACATGCCCGCGCAGCTGTCGGACGCCGAAGTGGCCGCCGAAGTCCAGGCCGCGGTCGCGGCAACGGGCGCGGCTGGCCCGCAGGACATGGGCAAGGTGATGGGCGTGCTGAAGGGCAAGCTCGCCGGCCGCGCCGACATGACGGCCGTTTCCGCGCAGGTCAAGGCCGCGCTGTCGAAGTAAAACCCGCTTCCCGGCGCACTGCATTCGCATGCGCCGGGGCGTCGTATTGTCTTTTTTTCGCTCGATCCCACGGTGATTCCGCATTCGTTCCTGCAGGATTTGCTGAACCGCGTCGATATCGTCGACGTGGTGGGCCGGTACGTGCAGCTCAAGAAGGGCGGCGCCAACTTCATGGGGTTGTGCCCGTTCCACAACGAGAAGAGCCCGTCGTTTACCGTCAGCCCGACCAAGCAGTTCTATCATTGCTTCGGCTGCGGCGCGCACGGCACGGCGATCGGTTTCCTGATGGAACACGCGGGGCTCACGTTCCCGGAAGCCGTGCAGGAGCTTGCGCAATCGGTCGGGCTGACCGTGCCGCACGAACCGTCGATGCGCGGGGGTGGCGGGGGCGGTGCGGGTGGCGGCGACTATCCGGCGCCCGTGTCGAAATCGGTGGCGACCGCGCTGTCCGACGTGATGTCCGCCGCGTGCGACTACTACCGCAAGCAGTTGCGCGGCGCGACGGTCGCGATCCAGTATCTGAAGAACCGGGGCCTGACCGGCGAGATCGCCGCGCGCTTCGGGCTCGGTTATGCGCCGGACGGCTGGCAAAACCTCGAAACCGCGTTCCCGGACTACCGCGACGACTCGCTCGTCGAATCGGGCCTCGTGATCGTCAGCGAGAAAACCGATGCACAGGGCGTCGCGCGTCGCTACGACCGGTTCCGCGAGCGAATCATGTTCCCGATCCGCAACGTGAAGGGGCAGGTGATCGGGTTCGGCGGCCGCGTGCTCGGCAGCGGCGAGCCGAAGTATCTGAATTCGCCCGAAACGCCGCTGTTCAACAAGGGGAGTGAGCTGTACGGGCTGTTCGAGGCGCGTCTCGCGATCCGCGAGCGCAAGTACGTGCTGGTTGTCGAAGGCTACATGGACGTCGTCGCGCTCGCGCAGCTCGGCTTCCCGAACGCGGTCGCGACGCTCGGCACGGCATGCACGCCGATTCACGTGCAGAAGTTGCTGCGCCAGACCGACACGGTCATTTTCAGCTTCGACGGCGACTCCGCCGGCCGGCGTGCGGCGCGCCGCGCGCTCGAGGCGTGCCTGCCGCATGCGGCGGACAACCGGACGATCCGATTCCTTTTCCTGCCGTCCGAGCACGATCCGGACAGCTACGTACGCGAATTCGGCGCGGAAGCGTTTTCCGAGCAGGTCGAGCGCGCGATGCCGCTGTCACAATTTCTGTTGAACGAAGCAATTGCCGGCAAGGCGCTCGATCAGCCGGAAGGTCGAGCGAAGGCGCTGTTCGACGCGAAGCCGCTGCTGCAGGCGCTGCCGGCGAACGCGTTGCGCGCGCAGATTATGCACATGTTCGCCGACCGGCTCGATATCCCGTTCGAGGAAGTCGCGGGGCTGTCGGACGTCGATGCGCGCATCGCGGCGCCGGCGCGCCAGGCGCCCGCGCGCAGCGAACGGCGGCGTGTGACCGACAGCGAAAAGCGTGCGTTGCGTACGCTCGTGATGCATCCGCGGATCGCGTCGCAGCTCGACGACGAACAGCTTGCGACCCTGCGCGCGCTGCCGCGGATCGGCGAGCTGTTCGCCGAAGTCGTCGAGCATGCGCGCGCGCTGGGCGACGGCGCGGAGTTCCGGCTGCTGTCGGATGTCCTGCGGACGTCCTCGAACGGCGCGACTTACGAGGAAATCTTCCGCGAAATTCTGGACTATGATGAAAACGTCCGCGATTTGCTGTTACAGAATCCGGAAGACGAGACGGTGCCCGAGCGGCAGCGTGAACAGGAACGGATCGCGGGGGAGGAACTGCAGGCCGCGGTGCTCAAGATGCGCTATGACGCCTACCGCGACCGGCTCGACCGGTTGGCGGAAAAATCTTCGCGGACACCGGAAGAGATGGAGGAGTACGTGAAATTGAGCCGGCAACTGCCCGACATGAAGCGTCGGCTCGGGCTGTAGGCGGCCGGGGCGCCAAGAGAGGGCGCCCCAGCGTGCTATAATATAAGGTTTCCAGCGGTTTGTTTTCCAAGCAGAGGCGAGAATCGCGATGGCAAAGACGACAGGCGGAAAGAAAGCAACAGGCAAGGGCTCGACGGAGCCGACCACGAAGGTCACAGCGGCCAAGTCTGCTTCTTCCGCCAGGACAACGTCTTCAGCCACGTCAGCCCCTGCGGGAAAGAAAACCGCGGCCGGCACTGCTCAGGCTGCGCCGGCGCCGGCAGCCAGAACACGGGCTGCCGCCAGACCCGACTCCGGGCCGGCCAAGCCGGCGGCGAAGCGGGCAAGTGCGAAAAGCGCAAGGGACACGACTGCCGCCGCGGACGAAACGGCAGTACGTACTACTCATGCACCCACGGTTCAACCGGCTGTCGTCCAGCAGCCGCGAGTCGATATAGCCGGTACGGCGAACTCCATGACCAAAAAGCTGAACGAAGTATCCGTCGATGACGACGCAAATCAGAGCGACGAGCAGCCCGCAGCCGCGGCTGCCCCGGGCAAATCCAAGGTGCGCGATCGTCGCGCCAAGGAAAAGGCGCTGCTGAAGGAAGCGTTCGCGACGAGCACGCCCGGCACGGCCGAGGAGCTCGAAGAGCGCCGCGTGAAGCTGCGCGCGCTGATCAAGCTCGGCAAGGAGCGCGGCTTCCTCACGTATGCCGAAATCAACGACCACCTGCCGGACAACTTCACCGAAACTGAAGCCCTCGAAGGCATCATCGGCACGTTCAACGACATGGGCGTGGCGGTTTACGAGCAGGCTCCGGACGCGGAAACGCTGCTCCTGAACGACAACGCGCCGGCCGCGTCGTCGGACGATGAAGTCGAGGAAGAAGCGGAAGTCGCGCTGTCGACCGTCGATTCGGAATTCGGTCGCACGACCGATCCGGTCCGGATGTACATGCGCGAAATGGGCACGGTCGAGCTGCTCACGCGCGAAGGCGAAATCGAGATCGCGAAGCGGATCGAGGACGGCCTGCGCCACATGGTGATGGCGATTTCCGCGTGCCCGACGACGATCGCCGACATCCTCGCGATGGCCGAGCGCGTCGCGAACGAAGAGATCCGCGTCGACGAACTCGTCGACGGCCTGCTCGATCCGAATGCTTCGGACTCCGCCGATACGGACGGTTTCTCCGCGAAGGAAGCCGAAGCCATCGAGAACGAGGACGAGGAAGCCGAAGAGGAAGAGGAAGAAGAGGAAGAGGAGGAGGATGACGGTGCCGCTCAGGCGTCGGCCAACGCCGCTCAACTCGAAGCCCTCAAGCGTGCATCGCTCGACAAGTTCTCGCAGATCAGCGAGTGGTTCGACAAGATGCGCCGCGCGTTCGAGAAGGAAGGCTACAAGTCGAAGTCCTACCTGAAGGCGCAGGAAACGATCCAGACCGAACTGATGACGATCCGCTTCACCGCGCGTACCGTCGAGCGTCTGTGCGACACGCTGCGTGCGCAAGTGGACGAAGTGCGTCAGGTCGAGCGCCAGATCCTGCACATCGTCGTCGACAAGTGCGGCATGCCGCGTTCGGAATTCATCGCGCGCTTCCCGGGCAGCGAGACGGATCTCGACTGGGCCGAGAAGATCACGGCCGAAGGCCATCCGTACAGCGCGGTCCTGTCGCGTAACGTTCCGGCGATCCGCGAACAGCAGCAGCGTCTGATCGACCTGCAGGCGCGCGTCGTGCTGCCGCTGAAGGACCTGAAGGAAACCAACCGCCAGATGGCGGCCGGCGAACTGAAGGCGCGTCAGGCGAAGCGTGAAATGACCGAGGCGAACCTGCGTCTCGTGATCTCGATCGCGAAGAAGTACACGAACCGCGGCCTGCAGTTCCTCGACCTGATCCAGGAAGGCAACATCGGCCTGATGAAGGCGGTGGACAAGTTCGAATACCGTCGCGGCTACAAGTTCTCGACCTACGCGACGTGGTGGATCCGCCAGGCCATCACGCGTTCGATCGCGGACCAGGCGCGCACGATCCGTATTCCGGTTCACATGATCGAAACGATCAACAAGATGAACCGCATCTCGCGGCAGATCCTGCAGGAAACCGGTCTCGAGCCGGATCCGGCAACGCTCGCCGAGAAGATGGAGATGCCGGAAGACAAGATCCGCAAGATCATGAAGATCGCGAAGGAGCCGATCTCGATGGAAACGCCGATCGGCGACGACGACGATTCCCATCTCGGCGACTTCATCGAGGACAACAACACGGTCGCGCCGGCGGATGCCGCGCTGCATGCAAGCATGCGCGACGTCGTGAAGGACGTGCTCGATTCGCTGACGCCGCGTGAGGCGAAGGTGTTGCGGATGCGTTTCGGTATCGAGATGAGCACCGATCACACGCTCGAGGAAGTCGGCAAGCAGTTCGACGTCACCCGCGAGCGGATCCGTCAGATCGAGGCCAAGGCGCTGCGCAAGCTGCGTCACCCGAGCCGTTCCGACAAGCTGAAGTCGTTCCTCGAAGGGAACTGATTTCCAGCGTCTTACTTGCGAACGCCGCCGGTATCCGCGTGATGCCGGTGGCGTTTGTCCTCTTTGGTGTCTTTGTTGTTACAATGCCGGCCCGGCTTCGTTGCCGGCGTGGCGTGTAGCACACGTTGCTTCTCGTCTGGGCCCCTAGCTCATGCTTGGTTAGAGCAGCGAACTCATAATTCGTTGGTGCCGGGTTCGACTCCCGGGGGGCCCACCAGATTCGCTTCCCAGGTTATCCGGGGAAGTCCCGAAACCCGCGACGCCGCAAGGCCTTGCGGGTTTTTCTTTTGCGCGCTGCCTGAATGTGTCGAGCGTGTTGAATGCGTTCACGCCGGCGTCGCGTGTCGCATCGCCGCCACCGGCGAAACGCGCGGAGCGTGCCGTCCCGATATCAATCGAAGTATGCTGTAGCGCGGTCGGCGCGCACGATCGAGAATCGTCGCGCACGCGAACCGCAGGCCAGCGTCGCGTTCCGCCCGGCGGCCAGAACAAACACAAACAGACTTCGCCCGACAGTGGGGGCGGCCATCATGATCATGTTGCGTTCGTGGAGTGCGATTCTGTCGTTGCTGATGCTTGCCGCGTGCGCCAGCCTGCCGCCGCAAGCCGGTCGCGCGCCAACGCACGCATTCACCGATACCGAAACCACGCGCCTCGGCATCGCGTTCCGCCAGCAGGCCGCCGCCCATCCAGGGCAGGATGCGTTTCACCTGTTGCGCGATCCCGTCGATGCGCTCGATGCGCGCGTGCTGCTCGCCGATCGCGCGGACCGCTCGCTGGACCTTCAGTACTACATCTGGCACGACGACCTGACCGGACACGAACTCGCGGACGCGATCATCCGTGCGGCCGATCGCGGGGTTCGCGTGCGTGCGCTGCTCGACGATCTCGGGACGAACGCGGACGATCGCAAGCTGCTCGAGATCAGTTCGCATCCGAACATCGAGATCCGGCTCTTCAATCCGGTCGCCACGCGCCACTTCAAGAAGATCGGCACGGTGCTCGAGTTCTCGCGCGTCAACAGGCGCATGCACAACAAGGCGATGATCGCGGACAACCAGGCGGCGATCGTCGGCGGCCGCAACATCGGCGACGAGTATTTCGGCGCGTCGTCGATGCTGGAGTTCGGCGATCTCGATGTGGTCGTGCACGGCCCCGTCGTGAACGACATCTCGACCGAATTCGATACGTTCTGGAATTCGCCGTATGCGTATCCGATCGATGCGCTGGTCGGACACGACGCGGCGCCGGGCGGTCTCGACCGGGAGCGCGAACGGTTGCGCGATTACTTGCGCGCGATGGAGGACAATCCGTACGTGCTCGAGGCGCGACACAGGCTCGACCAGATCGTGCACGGGCAGGGCACCGAGTTGTCGTGGGGGCAGGCGACGGTCCTGTACGACGATCCGGCGAAGATCTCACGCTCGCCGAAGGACAGCGACGGGCACCTGATGCCGCAACTGCGCGCACTCGCGTTGCGGCCGGAGCAGGAGCTGCTGATCGTGTCGCCGTATTTCGTGCCGGGCAAGGACATGGTCGAACGGCTGCACGCGCTCACGGCACGCGGCGTGCGCGTGACGATCCTGACCAACTCGCTCGCATCGACCGACGTCGCGGCCGTGCATGCCGGCTACCGGCGCTATCGGAGTGCGTTGCTGGAAGCCGGCGTGCGGCTTTACGAACGGCGGCCGTCCGGCGACAAGAGCATCGCGAAGCAGGTCATCATCGGCTCGTCGCGTGCTTCGCTGCATGCGAAGACCTATGTGTTCGATCGCAAGAGCATCTTCATCGGTTCGATGAATCTCGATCCGCGTTCGCTGAACCTCAATACCGAGATCGGCGTTTACTGCGAGAGCCCGGCAATTGCGTCGGAAGTCGCGACGGACCTGGAGCCGCGGCTCGATCGAATCGCGTGGCGAGTCGAATCGCGGACCGATCCGGCCGGGAAGGAGCGGCTCAAGTGGATTCAGACCGACGCGGACGGGACGGTGACCGAGCTCGATCACGAACCGGAAGTGTCGGCGGCGCGGCGCATGGAAGTGTGGTTTCTCGGCTTGTTTCCGATCGAATCGCAGCTGTGATTTCGCTGGCCCGCGACGACCGCGGGCGGTGTGTGCCGACGTGCAGCGTCGATCTGGAGGCGCCGCGCGCAGCGGCGCAGATACGGCTCCAGGCGCGCAAAACGACCCGCACCCGGAACCGCACCGCTCATTGCACGATCGATCAGCGCGCGAAATCCGACGTGCTCTGGATGAACGTGTTCAGCTTCGAGATGTTCACGCTGCCGAAGCCCGTCGTCGCGTCCCAGCCGGCCTTCGCCTTGTAGCCGTACGTGCCGCTGCCGTTGTTGCCGGACGTCACGTCGTGCACCAGCGCCGCATTGCTCGGGAAGTATTTGTAGATGCTCGACGCCGGGAAGCCGAGCGCGTTGTTGTTGGCCGATTGCAGCCGCGCCCAGATGCCGGTGAAGATCGGCGCGGCGAGGCTCGTGCCGCCTTCGTTGTTCAGGTAGCCGGAGCCCCACAGCGTGTCGGACGTCTGGCCGTTCACCACGAGGATCGCGCCGGTGCGCAGGTCGGCGTCGAAGCCGACGTCCGGCAGTGCGCGCTTGGTCGACCCGGTGAGGCTCGACGATTGCCACGACGGCGCGGCTTCGTACTTGCTGTAGCCGCCGCCCGTCGACCATACGGTGCCCGGCTGCCAGCTCGGATCGTTCCACACGATTTCACTGTTGTATGCGTTGGTCGACGTGTTGGTGAACAGCGTCGTGCCGCCCACCGCGATCACGTACGGCGACGTCGCGGGCTCGCTCACCGTGTAGGTCGAGCGCGACGGCGTGCCGCTCGCGCATTCGTACGCGCCGTGGTCGCCGGCCGATACGGAGAAGGTCTGACCTTGCGCGACGGCCTGCTTGAAGATGGTGTCGTCGGTCGCCTGCGAGCCGGTGCTGTACGCGGACGATTCGCACACGCCGAGCGACACGTTGATGACCTTCGCGACGTTGTCGCTCACCGCCTTGTTGTACGCGGCGGTGATCGCGGTGAGCGTCATCGACGGCGCCACGTAGAATACGACCTGCTTCACGCTGCCGCCGGCTGCGCCGACGATCGACTGGCTGTCGAGGTTCCATTCGACGGTGCCGGATGTATCGGTGTACGAACTGCCTGACGGGCCCGTCTGCACGACGCTGCTGCTGATCGTGCCGAGGCCGTTGTTGGCGGCGAACGTGTTGAGGTCGCTGACCGTCTGCGACAGATCGCCTTCGGAGATGATGCCGACGGTGGTTTGCGAGGCCGTCGGCGTGCCGTCGCCGCCGTAGAGCGACGAGAATTCCGTCGGGTAGTGCGGCACCGCGGATGCGCCTGCCGGAATCGTCAGGTTGCTGGTGTTGCCTTGCGGCTTGCTGCCCGCGCCGGTATGCATGAGCTCGACGTTCTGCAGGCCCAGCACGGCGCCGACGATGCTGGAGATTGCGTTCGGCACCTGCGCGGCATCGGTGTTCGCGTAGACGTTGCGGCCGTTGCGCGTGAAGCGCTTGAGTGTCGTGCGGAACGCCGATTTGACCGTTGCCGCGGTGCCCGACGCGGACACGAGCAGGCGGTTCGGCGCGACCACGATGTTGACGAAGCCGGCCTGGCGCAGGTGCGCGACGACGGCGGCGACCTGCTGGTCGGTCGGCGCGTATTGCGCGGCGAACTGCGCCGACGTGAGGAACTGCTTGTAGTGCGGCGAGCCGGGCGTATGCAGGTCGTGCAGGTATTGGTCGAGTTGCGCCTCGTTGCGCAGGTTCAGTCCGAGCACGATGTCGACCGATTCGCCGGGCGCCATCTCGGTGGCAGCCGCGGCAGCGGCGGCGGTGCTGGCCGCCGGCGCACCGGCGGTACTGCTGCTTTCACCTTGCTGGACGAGCGGCAGGAATCCCTTGGTGCGCGTTTCCGTCCAGCCGGCGGCCGGTGCGGCATGGACGGCCGTCATGCCGAACGAAGCGGCTGCTGCGGCGGCGAAGGCGAGCTTGACGATGCGGATGTGCTTTTGTTTCTTGTTTGCAACCTGATTCATTTTGAATTACCCCTCCGGTTGAACATCGAACTGCACGAACAACAACGGTCGACAGCGGCGCGGATCGTGCGCCGTCGATATCCGCCGCGCTCGCGCGGATGGCGCGGACGCGACGGGGCCTTTCGCCCGACCCGGACGGGTGGTAATCCTCCGGGGGCGAAATGCTGGAAAGCTCGGTGACGAAGGCGCTGGGCCGCGATGAGGACCGGCCGCGCCAGCAGGCCTGATGCAGGCGGGATGGCTAGAGCAACAGTTTCGGTGTCCTGCTCATCTGGTTCGGTCCTTCGGACTGCTGCCGGATGGCGGCTGCCCAATGAGTGCATCGGGATGTTGCATGCGCCAACGGAAGAAGCGACGGTCGGCGGCGTGAACTTCGGTGCGGCGGAAACGAGATGCGTCGAGCGGGAACGATTGCGTGGTTTGCAATTCGTCGGATTGCTTGCATCGGACGGTATCAAGAACGAAAGTTCGGTGTCAAACTTTTTCTGATGATATGAAACAAAGTTAAATGGGTTAGGCTGAAATGCTTTTGAAAAGTCACGGGGTATTTTGTAATTTTCGAACCCGAAACCGGATGCAATTTCAGATCTTTATGCAGAATAATTCGCGATTTGATTTGTAATGAACGAACGGTATTCGAGAAATCATTCGAATCTCCCGCGCCCGTCTTCGATTGGGATAGTTGTGACCGTGAAGGTGGCGAGCGGGCCGCCGGCGCGAAGCGGGCAGCGCTGGCGAACGCGGCGAAGTGCGTTCAGCGCGCGATGAAAACCGCCGCACGTTGAGCGCGCCCATCGGTCGTTCGATGGCACAGGCACGGCACGATACGCGGTGGCCAGGCCCGCGGCATCCGCACGATCAGTCCGGCTTGCGGTCTGGTGAAGCGGGCGGTGGCGGTTGCTCGGCGGCCGGTGTGCCGACGGTAGGGGCGTCATTCTCATCGTTCTCGGGCGCCACGGGCCGCGAACCGTCGTCATACGCGACGAGGCTGCGCTGCGGATTCGCGATCCGGATTCCGCGTTCGTGGAACAGCACCGCGATACGCCGGTTGAATTCGCGCTGCACGCCCCAGCGTGCCGAGTCCTTGCACTGGATCTGTCCGGCCAGCGCAATCGTCGCGCCGTCGACCTGGTCGATGCCCCAGTAGCTGAAATCCGACAGGATGCCGTCCTTGTAATTCGGATCTTCGCGCAACGCGGCGCCGATCTCCTTCAGCGTCGCGATCGCCCGATCGATGTCCTGGCCGTATGCGATGCTGACCTTGACGGCTGCGTTGCCGAGCCCGCGATTCGTGTTGTTGACGGTCGTCACCGAGCTGAACGGGATCGTATACAGCGACCCGTCGCCCGCGCGCAGTCGCACGGTGCGGATCGACAGGTATTCGACCGTGCCGGACACGCCGGCGAGCGTGACCCAGTCGCCCACCTGCATCGCGTTCTCCATCAGCAGGAAGATCCCGGTGATGAAATCCTGCACGAGCTTTTGCGAGCCGAAGCCGAGCGCGACGCCGAAGATGCTGGCGCCGGCGAGCAGCGGCCCGACGTTCACGCCGATTTCGCTGAGGCCCGTCAGCACGACGACGAGCGCGATCATGATGAACAGCAGCGAACGCAGCATCGGCAGCAGCGTGCGCAACCGCGCCGCGCGCACGAGGTTGCCCTCGCGCGTCCACTGCTGCAGGCGGCGCTCGATCGCGATGTTCGCGGCTTCCCACACGATCAGCGCGACGACGGCCGCGATCGCGATCGTGATCAGCGCCGACGCGAGGCGATGGCCGATCGTGCCGGTCTGGAACGCGTGGAAGATCGGCACGCCCCAGATCTGCAGCAGCAGCACGACGGTCACGACGGCGATCGCCGCCGACACGATCTGGCGCACCAGCGGGTAGTAGCGGTACGCGTGCAGGTGGACCAGCGTGCGATCGTCGTCGCGGCGCTGGAACAGTCGCGCGAGCGCACCGAACACGACGATCGACACGATCCGCATGCCGATCATCGCGGCGATCGAGCGGCCGCCGAGCGCGATCAGCACGCGGTAGCCGTTGTGGACGTCGAGCGCCCACACGAACCACAGCGCCATCACGACGAACACCGACACGGGCGCCCACGCGTCGGCGAGCGCGTTGCCGATCATCGCGAAGGCCGGCCGATCGTCGCCGGCCGCGCGGATGCGGGCGGCGACCGGCTGGCGGCACCGGAGAATCAGTGCCGAGATCATCAAGTGGCCGACGAGCGCGACGGCTTTCAGCAGCGCGACGTGACCGGCGTCGCTGAGGCCGAAGCTCGCGGCGATCTCGACCGCGGCCGTGCAGACGCCGACGACGATCACGATCCGCGCGATCGAGCGCTGCGCGATCGCGGCCCATGCGTCGCTGACGTGCAGCAGCCGCAATTGCCGCGCATCGGGCTGGAAGAACAGCCGGCTGACGATCGTCACGAGACGGCAGATCACATAGATGTCGATCAACGATTCGAGTGCGGTTTCGGTTGGCGTGCCGGCGCCGTCGAGCACCGACATCGTCAGGCTCGCGACGCCGACGAACACCAGCAGCGGCACCACGCGCAGCGCGAGGCTGACCAGCGCGCGCGGCATCCGGCGCAGCAGCGTGGTGTGGCGCCGTGCATGGCCGCGGCCTTGCGACGACGTATCGGGCGCGGTGGTGCCTTCGGCGCTGGCGCTGGCATTGGCCGGCACTGACGCCCTGGAATCGTCCGCCTCGGCGGGTTCGGGCTCGGCCAGACGCGACGATTCGGCCCGACGCGTGCCCAGGGCAGCCAGTGCGCGCCGCAGCAGCCGCTTCGCGAACCATTCGACGACGAACGCGGGCACGAGCACGGCGAGGATGACCAGGAGCGCGCGCGTGAGGTCCGCGCGTTCGTCGGCGCGCACCAGCCGCTCGTGCCACCAGCTGCCGACGGAGCCGACATCGAGCAGCGAGCGAAGCGATTCGTTCAGCGCGCCGGCGATTTCGCCGGCCCAGTGTGCTCCCTGCCGGACGAGCATCGACGCGAGGCCGTTCGTCGTGAGCGCGGCGGTGGCGGCCGATGCCGCGCTGGCCGGTGCCGCGGCGCTCGCCGGAAGCACGGGCGTGCTCAGCACGCCGACGGCGGCGATCGCGCGCAACGTCGTTTCGACCTGTTCGCGCTCGCGCGGATTTTGCAGGACGGAGAGGGCGCGCTGCGCCTGTTGCGGCGTCAGTGTCGGCGCCGCGCCGGAGGCGGCCGACGCGGCGGCTGGTGCAGGGGTAGCCGCGTGAGCGATCGATACGACGGCGGCGAGCAGCCAGCCGAGCAGGAAATGTCGCATGGGTTGGCATGCGGGCGCACATCGAAATGTGGCCCGCCGGTCTGGACGATGGACGGAAGTTAACATGATCGCGAACGGACCCGAATAGTTCCGTCGACGAATATTCGAATCGGGCATGCGGCAGGCGGCGCGGCTTGTTTCGCGTGCCGGCGGTGTTCGCGAGCCCTTGTTCGCGCACGTCGAATCTTGTGACGATCAGGCCAGGAACGAAACGTGCTCCCGGGCACATCGATTCGGTGCAATCCACGAGTGCGGCTACCTGCAGCGAACTCGGGAATCCTGATGAATCAACCCTGCTCGTCGTGAAAGATCGGCAGCACGTGCTCGGCGATTTCCTCGATGACCTCGCGCACGGGCCGGTCGGAGCCGGGATTCAGCGTGACGTGGTCGTGCCGGCTGCGCGCATGTCCCGCAAGATGCCGATCAACGCGTTCCGTCCGGTCGCGTAGCCGAGCGATAGCGCGCGGGCCGGCGCATCGCGATTCGCATCGAGATCGAGCCGCATCGACACACCGAACGCACGAAAACCCGGCTGCGCGAGCCGGTCGACGGCCGCGCGCCACATCGAATAACGAGAACGCTGCGTGTCCGGATCGCGGTGGTACGTCATCCAGCCGATCGCATTCCGTGCGATCCAGTCGACGCTCTGTCCGCCCGAGCCGACCGCGAGCATCGGCACCGCGGCGTCGCCGCGCGGCAGCAGCGTGAAGTCGGGCGCGTCGGGCGGTGTTTCGTCGGACAGCACGCGGGACGGCACGCCGAGCGCGGCCGCGACGATGTCCCAATGCCGGCGATACCGGTCGCGCCGCGTTTCCGCATCGACGCCGAACGCCGCATATTCGGGCGGCCGGTCGCCGGAACCGAGGCCGAGAACGAAGCGTCCGCCGGACAGCGTCGCGACCGACAGCGCGCCTTTCGCGATATGCAGTGGATGACGCAGCGGCAGCACGATCGCGCCGCTGGCGAGCGCGATCCGGCGCGTGCGCGACGCGAGCGCGCCCAGCAGCACCCACGGATCGAGGTGCCCGACCGGGTCGGGATAGTCGGCGCTGTTCAGTGGTACGTCGCGAATCCACAGTGCGCGAAAGCCGAGCGAATCGGCCAGCGCCGCGAGTTCGAGCTGCTCGTTGAAATCGGCGACGGTCCGGCCGCCGCGCAGCAGCGGCAGCGTCAGGCCGATCGACAGCCGCTCGGGCGAGAAGACGCGTTGCGCGACGTCGGCGCGGCCGGAGGCGGGCAGGGGCATGTCCATTCCTTGAAGACGGGGCGAAGCGGGCGCGCGCCGTACGGTGTTCGCATGCTAACGTGTTTGCGCGACGCTTGCGACGCGCCGCGAGCGATGCACGGCGGCATCGGCGGTTCCGGCATGATCGGCGCCTTCGGTCATCGGGCAAAGAACGCACTGCGGACGACGCTGGGGGCGCGTCAACGGCCGGGACGCACGCACGTTCAACCTGCGTGTTCGATCACGCATGCGCGGTCGGGAGCGGGCGATTGTAAGCAGATCGTCGGCGTCGTTCTCGTGCAAACGCCTCGCCGGCGCACACGTCACATTCCTGCAACATCGGCGTCGCGTCCATCCGCCCGTCGCGTACGCCGCTTCCCGTCGTTTCACTTTCGAAACGTTCACGTATTTCTGTCGCCGCCCGATCTGCATCGGGGTCACTTCACCGGCCGCGCGGCCTTGCGCCGCGAAGCATGGTGCGCTCCTTGCATGTCTGTGTGCGCCGTGAGCGCGATCGCCGGCGCGGTAGAGGGCCGGCCATCGCTTCAGTGGGTCGGACGCATCGAAGACGGGGACAAGAGAATGAGAACAGACCGAATCGCAACGTGTCGTGTTGCAAACATGAATCGCCGACCTGCCCGTGAATTCGCTTCGCCGCTGATCGCGGTGACATGAGCGTGCGGCCTTTCGTTCCATCCGAACGATTCGGGTTCGTTCCGAACGACGACGTGCATGCATGACGCACGAGGCCGACCGGTGCCGGTCGGCCGTCGGGGATGAACCGCCCGTGCACGCAGATGGGCAATCATGAGTTCCGGATTGTCAT
Organism: Burkholderia sp. RF7-non_BP4; assembly: GCF_001521935.1. NCBI lineage: Bacteria > Pseudomonadati > Pseudomonadota > Betaproteobacteria > Burkholderiales > Burkholderiaceae > Burkholderia > Burkholderia sp. RF7-non_BP4. Next base: position 20,020 of record NZ_LOTA01000010.1, read on the forward strand.
GCCGGCGCGCGAAACGCATGCGTGCCGAGCGCGACGCATGCGTGTGCCTCCCGCACGCGGTGCCGCGCGGCGATCCGCCCGACATCAGGAAATCGAAGGTGTAGTCCAGGGGAAAGGTCCGCCGGCCGCGCCGCGGTGGATCTGACGACATTGTGCTGTCAGTTGATCCACTACCCCGATGGATCAATTGTTGGAGCGCCCATCGCCATGTGGTCGATGGGCGTCTTTTTTTGCCGCGCCGGTGTCGCGCGGATCGCCGGCCCGATCGCGCGGCGTTCTGTATCATGTGCTGGCGCGCTGGCCGCACGGTTTGCCACCGCGCCCGATCACGCGCCGCCAACATGAACGACATCGCCTTGCCCACCCCCTCGTCCGCCAGCATCGATCCGGCCGCGCTCGATGCGCTGCACGCGTTCGTCGAGCGCCATCCGCGGCTGCTCGTGCTGACCGGTGCGGGCATCAGCACGGATTCCGGCATTCCCGGCTATCGCGACCGCAACGGTCAATGGATGCGCTCGCCGCCGATCCAGCTCCACGAATTCCTCGGTTCCGACACCGCGCGCCGCCGCTACTGGGCGCGCAGCATGATCGGCTGGCCCGTGGTGGGCCGTGCGCAGCCGAACCGCTCGCACGTCGCGCTCGCGCGGCTCGGCGGCAGCGGCCGGATCGAGCGCCTCGTCACGCAGAACGTCGACGGGCTGCACCAGCGTGCCGGCAGCGGCGACGTGATCGAACTGCACGGCGGCATCAACGGCGTCACATGCCTCGATTGCGGCGCGCATCACGCGCGCGCGACGATCCAGACCTTGCTCGAAACGGACAACCCCGAGCTGCTCGGTGCGCAGGCGGAACCCGCCGCCGACGGTGACGCACACCTCGAATGGGCCGCGCTCGACACGTTCCGCGTTCCGGCCTGCCCGGCCTGCGGCGGGTTGCTGAAGCCGGCGGTGGTGTTCTTCGGCGAGAACGTGCCGCGCGAACGCGTCGCGCTGGCCTCGCAGGCGCTCGATGCGGCCGATGCGCTGCTCGTCGTCGGCTCGTCGCTGATGGTGTATTCCGGCTACCGGTTCTGCGTGTGGGCCCAGGCGCAGAACAAGCCCGTTGCCGCGCTGAACCTCGGTCATACGCGCGCCGATCCGATGCTGACACTGAAGGTCGAGGCGCGTTGCGCGCCCGCGCTCGACGCGCTGAACGCGCGGCTGGGCGTCGCCGGCGACGCGCCGGAGCACGCATCGTGACCGGGCCGACGTCTTCGCCCGATCCGTCCGCGCGGCTGTCGGCGCCGGCGGCCGAGCGCAATCGCGAGCCGATCCTCGAGGTGCTGCGTCGCGTGCTGCCGGCCAGCGGCGACGTGCTCGAGATCGCGAGCGGCACCGGGCAGCATGCGGTCCATTTCGCGCGGGCGCTGCCGGCGCTGCGCTGGCAGCCGAGCGATCCCGACGCGCACGCGCGCCGCTCGATCGCCGCGTGGGTCGCCCATGCCGGCCTCGCGAACCTGGCCGAGCCGCTGGCGTTCGACGTGCGCGACGCGTCGTGGCCGGCCGCGGCGCTCGACGCGATCGTCTGCATCAACATGGTCCACATCTCGCCGTGGGCCTGCACCGACGCACTGTTCGCCGGCGCGTCGCGCGTGCTGCGTCCGGGCGGCGTGCTGTTCCTGTACGGCCCGTATCGCCGCGAAGGCCGGCACACCGCGCCGTCCAACGAAGCGTTCGACCAGCAGTTGCGCAGCCGCGACCCGTCGTGGGGCGTACGCGATCTCGAGGCGGTCGTCGCGCTCGGCCTCGACCGCGGGCTCGACTGCATCGAGGTCGTCGAGATGCCGGCGAACAACCTGAGCGTCGTGTTCCGGCGTCTGCCGCACGCGGAGCAATGACACGCAAGCGCGCATCGCAGCCGGGTTTCCACTATCCTTTCGCCTGTGCGCGCGGCCCGGTTCGGGTCGCGCCCTGTTTTTTCCGGAGAATTGACTAATGGGCAAACAAGCAATCGGTGTGATCGGGCTCGCGGTGATGGGCCGCAATCTCGCACTCAATATCGAGAGCCGCGGTTACGCGGTGTCGGTGTACAACCGCAGCCGCGAGAAAACCGACGAACTGATCGCCGAATTCCCCGGCCGTAATCTGGTACCGACCTATACGCTCGAAGAGTTCGTCGCGTCGCTCGAAACGCCGCGCCGGATCCTGATGATGGTGAAGGCCGGCGAAGCGACCGATGCGACGATCGCATCGCTCAAGCCGCTGCTCGAGAAGGGCGACGTGCTGATCGACGGCGGGAATACGCATTTCACGGACACGATCCGCCGCAACCAGGAACTCGCGCAATCGGGCCTGCATTTCATCGGCACCGGCGTGTCGGGCGGCGAAGAGGGCGCGCTGCGCGGCCCGTCGATCATGCCCGGCGGCCAGCGCGACGCGTACGATCTGGTCGAGCCGATCCTCAAGCAGATCGCCGCGAAGGCCCCGTCGGACGGCGAGCCGTGTGTCGCATACATGGGGCCGGACGGTGCGGGCCATTACGTGAAGATGGTCCACAACGGCATCGAATACGGCGACATGCAGCTGATTGCCGAAAGCTACGCCGTGCTGAAGGACGTCGCGGGCCTGACCAACGACGAACTCGGCGCGGTGTACACCGAGTGGAACCAGGGCGAGCTCGACAGCTACCTGATCGAGATCACGTCGAAGATCTTCGGCAAGAAGGACGAAGAAACCGGCAAGCACCTCGTCGACGTGATCCTCGATCGCGCCGCGCAGAAGGGCACCGGCAAGTGGACGAGCCAGAACGCGCTGGATCTGGGTGTGCCGCTGCCGCTGATCACCGAGTCGGTGTTCGCGCGTGTGCTGTCGTCGCTGAAGACCGAGCGCGTCGCGGCCAGCAAGATCCTGTCGGGCCCGGCCGCCGCGCCGTTCGACGGCGATCGCGCCGCGTTCGTCGAAGCGGTGCGCCGCGCGCTGTACCTGAGCAAGGTGATCTCGTACGCGCAGGGCTTCGCGCAACTGCGCACGGCGTCCGAAGAGTATGGCTGGAACCTCGATCTCGGGACGATCGCGAAGATCTTCCGCGCGGGCTGCATCATCCGCGCGCGCTTCCTGCAGAAGATCACGGACGCGTACGCGAAGGATCCCGCGCTCGCGAACCTGCTGCTCGACCCGTACTTCAAGGACATCGCCGCGAATTACCAGACGGCGCTGCGCGACGTCGTGGTGGCCGCGGTGAAGGCAGGCGTGCCGGTGCCGGCGTTCGCGTCGGCGGTCGCGTACTTCGACAGCTACCGTTCCGAGCGGCTGCCGGCGAACCTTGTGCAGGCGCAGCGCGACTTCTTCGGCGCGCATACGTTCGAGCGTACCGACAAGCCGGGCAGCTTCCACGCGAACTGGTCGTAACCGGCGGGCGAGGACAGCATTGTTGCGAAATTCTATTCTTTGAGTAGGGTTTTTCGTTCCCGGATGCCGGAATTGTTGGCTTCGAGGAAACAGTGTTTTCGTTCTTTCATGGTTTTCCCTAGGTGATCTCGGGACTAAACTTTGTTCCATCGCTGCAGACATGGTGTGTGCGGCGGAGCAAAAAAATCCCGGAGGTAATCATGAAATCGCTGATCGCAACGTTCGCTGCTGCTGCTGTCCTCGCCGTTCCCGCCGTCTCGTTCGCCCAACAGAACGCCCCTGTCACCCGTGCGCAGGTGAAGGCCGAACTGGCCCAGCTGCAACAGGCCGGCTACAAGCTGGGCAGCGACCGTACCGACTACCCGGCAGGCATCCAGGCAGCCGAAGCCCGCGTGAACCCGCAACAAAACGTGGCCGTTGCCGACACGAGCGGCTACGGTGCGCAACCGGCCGCCCAGCAGGAATCGGGCGCTCCGGCGACCGCCAAGACCGGCTGGCAGGTCAAGCGCGTGTCGGATGGCGCACCGGTCTACAAGGGTCGTTAATCGGCATCGATCGCCGGGCCGCATGTGCGGCCTGATGTGACCCCGCGCAGTACCCGCAGCCCGTCGTTCCGCATCACGGAACGACGGGCTGTTTTCATTGGCGGCGCCCGCCGTGTCAATGCAGCGGCCGCGGCCCGCGGCCGATGTCCCGGAACAGCGCGTCGGCCGGCTCCAGCGCCTGCAGCCAGGCCTCGTCGTAGCCGCTCAGCGTGTCGAGCGCGTCGCGCAGCCGCTCGATCACAAGTACCGGCAGCTCGACGCTGTGCCGCGTGGCGCCGCTCAGGTGTGCGACGCTCGCCAGCTGGACGAGTGCGTCCGCCGCTTCGGCGACGTCCGTCGCGAACAGCAGGTGCCGGTTGAGCAATTCGACGAGGCCGCTGGAACCGGCGAAATCCTCGGCGTTGAGCTGCACGGACAGAAACGTTGCATTGTTCATGGTTTTTCTCCTCGTTATCGCTGGGTCGTGCGGTGCACCTCCGAGTATAGGAGGCGGCCGCAGGCGAGGTGGCGGTTGTCGGCGAGACACGGCCGGCGGTTGCGGAACGGCGGCCTGACGCCGCTTCGGACGCCCTGCGGGATGCGGCTCGCGGCCCGCCGACACGCGTCTGCGAGACCGCAAGATTGTTGCCGGATCGGGCGCCTGTCGCGGTCCTGACCACGACAGATGGTATCTTTGACGCCCGGGACGACGCGAAAATGGCGCGAAAAAGGGGCCGGTGAGCCCGTTCGCGCCGACGTCCCGCTGTGGAAACTGACGGCCGCGAGAGCGGTCGGATACTGGTTGGTCCGGCCTCTGGCCGGACATCGTGCGTCGCACGCCGGAGGGCGGTGGGCGGCGCAACGACGCAAATCCGGGAGGACCCTTGAGAAAAACGATTCCGATCCACGATGCGCTGGCGCGCTGGTTGCCGCAGGCGGCGCTCGTCGCCGCGGCTGCCGCGCTGACGGGCTGTACGATGACGCCGTGGACCGACAGCTGGCAGCCGGTACGACCGTCGACGCCGGCGTCGGTCGCCACGCCGGGCGTGATCGCCGGCTATTACCGCGTGAACCCGGGCGATACGCTTGCCGGCGTCGCCGCCGCCTACGGGCAGCGCGTGCAGGACGTGGCCAGCTGGAACCACATGTCGCCGAATGACGCCGTGTCGCCCGGCCAGGTGCTGCGCGTCGCGCCGCCGCCTGCCGCGACCTCGCTCGGGCAGGCGCCCGCCGCGGCCGCACAACCGGGCTCGCTGGCCTGGCCGGCCACGGGCATGGTCGCCGCGCCATTCCTGGCCGGCAAGACGCGCGGCATCGTGATCGCCGCGACCGGGCCCGACCGTTCGGTGCGGGCGGCGGCAAACGGGCGCGTGGTCTACGCCGGGTCCGGCGTCAAGGCATACGGCCCGCTGGTGATCCTGAAGCACGACAACGGCCTCATCACGGCCTACGGGCACAACGGCAAGCTGCTCGTCAACGAAGGCGACGCGGTGCGCGCGGGCCAGCCGGTCGCCGAGATGGGCACCGACGCGAGCGGTCGCGCGACGTTCGACTTCGAAGTCCGGCAGAACGGCAAGGTCGTCGATCCGATGAACTTCCTGCCGCGCAACGGCGGCTGACGCGCTGCGTCAAGGCGTGTGCGCCGCGCGGCGCACACGTTCCCGCCTTCACCCTTCCTTGAGCTCCGCGGTGCCGGACTGCCTCGCATGATTGCCGAGCCAGCGAATGCCCAGCGCGAGTCCCGCCGCGCCGAGCGCGATGAGCGAACACTGGATCGCGACCGGCACGTACCCGTGCGGCCGCGGATCGACGAACGGATAGGGATACCAGTTCTCCAGCGCGCCGCGCACGAGCGTATAGCCGAGATAGACGACCGGAAAGCCGAGCCATGCGAGCGCGCTGCGCCACGCGATCGGCGAGCGCGGTTCCACGTACAGCCAGTCGCACAGCACCACGAGCGGCACGATCCGGTGCAGGACCCAGTTGTTGAGGGCCGGCGTGACGTGGCGCAATGCATCGAGCCGCGCGAGCAGCAGTTCGTAGACGATCGCGGTGATCAGCACGTAGAGCACGGCGGCGCCGCGCATCGATTCGTAGCGCGCCGAGCCGGGACGCGTGACACGCGACAGCCCCACGACCAGCATGGCCGCGGCATAGAGGCTGCTCAGTTGTGTGAAGTAGCTGAAGTAGTTGCCGAGATGGAAGGCAGGCATGCCCCAGTAGCCGGCGACGCTGTGCAGCGTGGTCGACACCGCGAGCAACGCGGCGATCAGCCGGTAGGCCGCAACGAAGAACGCTTTGCTCATGATGCCCGCGCAACGTCGCACCAAAGCTTCATCGTGCCACAGCCACTGGCGCGCGCGATTCGGACTTTCCATATGGCGGGCCAGTGGACGGGCCGAGCGAATTCCTCGGATATTTGATCCGGCCGGACAACGCCGGTCGCGCGTGAGGCTACAATCGGGGCAGCCGCCGGGGGCTGCCGTCAACCGCGGCATGTGGCGGCCCCGCATACCACACGAGAAATTACGAGACACAGCATGAAAAACATCCTCGCGAAACAGACGCGTTACAGCTCACCCGCGATCTTCTTCCACTGGGCCATCTTCCTGCTGGTGGCGCTGGCCTACCTGGCCATCGAGATTCGCGGCCCGAAAGGCAGCGACAGTCGCGTGTTCTGGATGAACGTGCACTTGCTGGCCGGTACCTTCGTGCTCGTGCTGTCGGTGCTGCGCGTGCTGTGGCGCGTGATCAGCCGCGTGCCGGACGCCATTCCGCAGACGACGCTGCTCAAGTGGCTGTCGAAGCTCGCGCATTTCGCGCTGTATGTATTCATCATCGCGCAGCCGCTGCTCGGCATCATGCTGATCAACATGGGCGGCAAGCCCGTGTCGCTCGACTGGATCGGCGTGTCGTTCACGCTGTTCGGCCCGGACAAGGCGCTGCGGCCGACGATCAAGGAAGCGCACGAACTGATCGGTAACGCGTTCTACTTCGTGATCGGCCTGCATGCGCTGGCCGCGCTTTACCATCACTTCATCCGGCGCGACGACGTGCTGCGACGCATGGCACCGTGATGGCCGCGCGCTGAAGCCGCGCAGCAGCCGGGGGGCGCATGGTTGTATCGACAACCATGTGCCCCCCGGTCCGTTTACCGCGATGCGCGACTGGCCATCGCGGCGAACATTCTGTAACATCTCGGCTGCTTTTACATTCCGCTTACGCATCGCCGCGCATGCTGCACCGACATCGTCACCTGACCGCCTGGCTCGGCGTGTTCGCGATCTGGCTCGCGATCGCGGCGCCGCTGGTGTCGCAGTGGCGCATCGCGCAGGCGGCCACTCCTGACTCAATCGTCTGCAGTGCAGAGCATGGCGCACACCGCGCGCCCGATGCGGGCCGTGCGCACGACCATGCACTGCATCTCGATGCGTGCGGCTATTGCGGCTTCTTCGCGCACAGTCTGGCGATCGGCGGCGCGACCGCCGCATCGTTCGTCTTCGTCCCCCCTGATGCCGTTTCCGCCGCCGCGCCTCATGCGGTCGCGGCACGCGCCGACCGCTATCCGCGCGCGTACCCACGCGCACCGCCCGAGCGCGCCTGACGCGCTGTCTTCCGTTCCATTCATCGCCGATATCCGTGCGGTCCGTCGAGGCCGCGTGGAGGGCGTCACTCGGGCTTTCGATCATGACCATTCTTTCCTTGCGCGCGCCGAGGGCGGCGCGCCATTCCCGTGCGCGGCGCGTGCCGCGCATGCTGAAACTCACCGTTCCCGCGCTGGCCGTCGGCGCGATGACCGCCGCCGCGGCCGCGACCGAATCCGCGCAGGCCGCCGGTGCGCCGACGGACGACGCGGCCGTGCTGCTGCCGCCCGTCGAAGTCGTTGCGTCACCGTTGACGACGCCGCTCGTCGTCGTCACGGATCCGAAGACGCCGCGCCAGCCGCTGCCGGCGAGCGACGGTGCGGACTACCTGAAGACGATTCCCGGCTTCACGTCGATCCGTAGCGGCGGGACCAACGGCGACCCCGTGCTGCGCGGGATGTTCGGGTCGCGGTTGAACATCCTCGCGAACGGGATGCCGACGCTCGGCGCGTGCCCGAACCGGATGGATGCGCCGACCTCGTATATCGCGCCGGAAAGCTATGACAAGGTCACCGTCGTGAAGGGCCCGCAGACGGTGCTGTACGGCCCCGGCGCATCGGCCGGCACCGTGCTGTTCGAACGCGTGACGCCGCGCTTCGAGCGCCCCGGCATGCGCTTCGACGGCAGCGTGGTCGGCGGATCGTTCGGCCGCAACGATCAGAACGTCGACGTGACGGCCGGTACGCCGGACGTCTACGGCCGCGTGACCGCGAACCATGCGCATGCGCAGGACTACGAGGACGGCAACGGCAACACCGTGCCGTCGCAATGGGACAAGTGGAACGCTGACGCGGCGCTGGGCTGGACGCCCGACGATCATACGCGCGTCGAACTGACGGCGGGCACCGGTGACGGTTATGCGCGCTACGCGGGGCGCGGGATGGATGGCGCGCATTTCCGCCGCGAGACGTTCGGCCTGTCGTTCGACAAGCGGCATCTCGGCGACGTGCTCGACCGGATCGAAGCGCGCGTGTACTACAACGAAGCCGACCACGTGATGGACAACTACACGCTGCGGCAACCCGATCCGACCAGCAGCATGCCGATGCGAATGGCATCCGAGGTGCGGCGCCGCACGCTTGGTGCGCGGGCGGCCGCGACGTTCCGATTCGGCGACGACTTCAAGCTCGTGACCGGCGTCGATGCGCAGTCGAACCGGCTCGATTCGCGCTCGGCGATGGGGCGACAGAACTACGGCGACCAGCCGTGGGATGCGCAGGCCACGATGTGGAATGCCGGCGCGTTCGGCGAGCTGACGTGGTATGCGAGCGATGCGTCGCGCGTGATCGGCGGCGCGCGGGTCGACTACGCGAGCGCGCGCGACAAGCGTGCGACGACGCGCGGGATGATGTCGAGCAAGCCGAACCCGACCTTCGACGACGATCGCGCGCGCGTGCTGCCGAGCGGCTTCGTGCGGTACGAGCGCGATCTCGCCGCGCTGCCGGTCACGTGGTACGCGGGGATCGGTCACGCGGAACGCTATCCGGACTACTGGGAGCTGTTCTCCGCGAAGCGCGGGCCGGCCGGTTCGATCAACGCGTTCTCGGCGGTGCAGCCGGAGAAGACCACGCAGCTCGACATCGGCGCGCAGTACAAGAGCGACCGGTTCGATGCGTGGGTGTCGGCCTACGCGGGCTATGTGCAGGACTACATCCTGTTCAACTACGCGGCAGGGATGATGGGGCCGACCACGCAGGCGACCAACGTCAACGCGCAGATCATGGGCGGCGAAGCCGGCGTGTCGTGGCGGCCGGTCGCACCGCTGCGCGTCGAGACGTCGCTCGCGTATGCGTGGGGGCGCAACGCGACGAGCGGCGATCCGCTGCCGCAGATGCCGCCGCTCGAGGCGCGCTTCGGTCTCGAATACACGCGCGGCGCATGGTCGGCCGGCGGCCTGTGGCGGGTCGTTGCGCCGCAGCATCGCTATACCCTGAACGAAGGCAACGTGGTGGGCAAGGACTTCGGTCCGAGCGCCGGCTTCGGCGTGCTGTCGTTGCATGCGCAGTACAACGTCAGCAAGAAGGTGCAGATCTCGGTCGGCATCGACAACGTGCTGAACAAGGCCTACACCGAGCATCTGAACCTCGCCGGCAATGCGGGCTTCGGCTATCCGGCGAACGCGCCGGTGATGGAGCCGGGGCGCACGGCATGGGTGCGTGTGAGCGCGAAGCTGTAACGCGCGGCGCGCGTGTGCGATGCAGCATGCGCACGCGTGAACGCAGCCCCGCCCGAATGGGCGGGGCGCGTCAACCGATTAGAGAACCGTATCTAGTCAGGGCGCAAACGTTCGCGACTCGTGATTCACTCCTGTACTCGACGCACACGTTGCCCGCGACCGTCCCGTTCGCGACGTGCCGTGCGCGTCGATCCGATCTCATTCGCACCGGCAGCACAATAATCAGGAGAACATACATGGCCAGATCGATGCGTTCCAGGGTGGTGGCAGGGGCAGTGGCTTGCGCGATGAGCGTCGCGCCGTTCGCGGGGACGACCGCGCTGATGACGCTCGCAACGACGCACGCGGCGATGGCGGCAACCGCGCCGGCGGACGACTACGCGGCGACGCGTTATCCGATCATCCTCGTGCACGGGCTCACCGGCACCGACAAGTACGCGGGCGTGCTCGAGTACTGGTACGGCATCCAGGAGGACCTGCAGCAGCATGGCGCGACCGTCTACGTCGCGAACCTGTCGGGGTTCCAGAGCGACGACGGGCCGAACGGGCGCGGCGAACAACTGCTCGCTTACGTAAAGACGGTGCTCGCGGCGACCGGTGCGACCAAGGTGAACCTGGTCGGTCACAGTCAGGGCGGCCTCACTTCGCGCTACGTCGCGGCCGTCGCACCCGATCTCGTCGCGTCGGTGACGACGATCGGCACGCCGCATCGCGGCTCGGAGTTCGCCGACTTCGTGCAGGGCGTGCTCGCCTACGATCCGACCGGATTGTCGTCGTCGGTGATCGCGGCGTTCGCCAATGTGTTCGGTATCCTGACGAGCAGCAGCAACAACGCCAACCAGGACGCGCTCGCCTCACTGAAGACGCTGACGACTTCCCAGGCCGCCACGTACAACCAGAATTACCCGAGCGCGGGCCTCGGCGCGCCGGGAAGCTGCCAGACGGGTGCGCCGACGGAAACCGTCGGTGGCAATACGCACCTGCTGTATTCGTGGGCCGGCACGGCGATCCAGCCGACCGTCTCCGCGTTCGGCGTGACGGGCGCGACGGACACCAGCACGATTCCGTTGATCGACCCGGCGAACGCGCTGGACCTGTCGACGCTTGCGTTGTTCGGCACGGGCACGGTGATGATCAATCGCGCCTCGGGCCAGAACGACGGGCTCGTGTCGAAGTGCAGTGCGCTTTACGGGAAGGTGCTGAGCACGAGCTACAAGTGGAACCATCTCGACGAGATCAACCAGTTGCTCGGCGTGCGCGGCGCGAATGCGGAAGATCCGGTCGCGGTGATCCGCACGCATGCGAACCGGCTGAAGCTCGCGGGCGCATGATCGATGACGGCACGTGAAGGACGCGCGCCGCTGGCGCGGCGCGTAGCGGTCTATGGCGCGGTGGGGGTGGCGGCGATAGCCGGCGTCGCGATCTGGAGCGGCACGGCGTCGCATCGCGGCGCCGACGCGACGCATGCGGCGGCCGATGCGGCAGTGCTCGGCGGTACGCGTGTCGCACCGCCGCAGGCCGCATTACCCGCGAGCGCGGGCCTGCCGCCGCCGCTCGCCGGTTCCAGTGCGCCGAGGCTGCCGCTCGATGCCGGCGGCCATCTCGCGAAGTCGCGCGCGGTGCGCGATTTCTTCGACTACTGCCTGACCGCGCGCAGCGACCTGAACGCGGCCGCGCTCGACGCACTCGTCGTGCGCGAGATCGCCGCACAGCTCGACGGCACGGTCGCGCAACCCGAGGCCCTCGACGTCTGGCATCGATATCGCGCGTATCTCGACGCGCTGGCGAAGCTGCCGGAGGCGGGCGCGGTCGACAAGTCCGACCTCGGTGCGCTGCAGCTCGCGCTCGATCGGCGCGCGTCGATCGCGTCGCGCGCGCTCGGCGACTGGAGCCAGCCGTTCTTCGGCTCGGAGCAGTGGCGGCAGCGCTACGACCTCGCGCGGCTGAAGATTGCGCAGGACCGCACGCTGACGGATGCACAGAAGGCGGAGCGGCTCGCAGCGCTCGCGCAGCAGATGCCCGCCGACGAACGCGCGGCACGGCAGAAGGCCGACCGGCAGCAGGCCGCGATCGACCAGATCGCGCAGTTGCAGAAGAGCGGGGCGACGCCGGACGCAATGCGCGCGCAATTGACGCAGACACTTGGCCCGGAAGCTGCCGCGCGCGTCGCGCAGATGCAGGAGGACGACGCATCGTGGCAGAGCCGCTACGCCGACTATGCGGCGCAGCGTGCGCAGATCGGCGCGGCAGGATTGTCGCCGCAGGATCGCGACGCGCAGATCGCCGCGCTGCGGCAGCGCATGTTCACGAAGCCCGGCGAAGCGATGCGCGCGGCGTCGCTCGACCGCGGCGCGGCTGCCGCGCAGTGACGCACACGGTCATGCCGCGCGCGTGAAGTGCCGCGGCAGATGCTGTTCGATGGTTGCCGCGAGCGTGTCGAACGCGGGGCCGATGCCTTCGTGCGCGACGCACGCATAGCCGAGCAGCAGCCCGCGCCGCGCGGTGTCGAGGTTGCTGTAGTAGCTGGTCAGCGGACGCACGATCACACCCGCGTCGAATGCGCTTTGCGTGACCGCGCGATCGTCGCACGTGTCGGGCAGGCCGAGCACCAGATGCAGGCCGGCCTCGTCGCCCATCACGGGCAGCGCGTCGCCGAAGCGCGCATGGATCGCATCGATCAGCAATTGCCGGCGCTCGCCGTACAGCGTGCGCATTCGCCTGACGTGTGAAGTCAGGTGCCCGTCCATGATGAATTCGGCGAGCACGGCCTGCTGCATCAGCTGGCCCTCGCGATACAGTTCCGACAACCCGGTGCGGAACGTGTCGACAAGATGCTCCGGCACGACCATGTAGCCCATCCGCAGGCCCGGGAACAGCATCTTGCCGAGGCTGCCGACGTAGATCACGCGGCCGCCGTCGTCGAGGCCCTGCAGCGACGCGAGCGGGCGGCTGCCGTAGCGGAATTCGCTGTCGTAGTCGTCCTCGATGATCCAGCAGCGGTGCTGGCGCGCGTACTCGAGCAGCATCCGACGCCGTGCGAGACTCATCACCATACCGAGCGGATACTGGTGCGACGGCGTGACGAGCACGAGCCGCGGCGGATGCTGCATGTCGCTCGCGCTCGGATCGATGCCTTCCTGGTCGACCGGTACCGGCGTGAGCGCGAGGCCGGTCGCCTGCAGCACGCTGCGCACGCCCCAGTAGCACGGCTCCTCGACCCACGCGCGATCGCCGATGTCGGACAGCAACCGCACCGCAAGGTCGATCGACTGGTGAATGCCGGTCGTGATGATCACCTGGTCCGGCGAGCATTTGACCGAGCGCGCGACGCGCAGGTAGTCGGCGAGCGCACGGCGCAGCGGCCGGTAGCCGCCACCCGGCGAATAGGTCAGCAATTCGGGATTCGCTTCTTTCCACAGGCGTGCCTGCAGGCGGCTCCATGTGCGGCTCGGGAATTCCGACACATCCGGCACGCCCGGCATGAACGCGCCCCACTGGCGCCGCGACACGCCCGCATGCTCGATCAGTTGCCGCCCGCGCATCGACAGGTCGCCTTGTGCGTCCTGCTGCGCCGCCGCACCGGCGTCGGACGGCGGCGGCGCGGCGCCCGGCACGCGGATCGCGGCCGCGTCCGGGCGCGTGTCGGCCACATAGGTGCCGCTCCCGGTCGTCGTCAGCACGTAGCCTTCGGCCGTCAACTGGTCGTACACGTGCAGCACGGTATTGCGCGCGATCGACAGATCTGCCGCGAGGGTGCGCGAACTGGGCAGCTTCGTCCCTGGCCCTAATTCCCCGGTCAGAATGGCTTGCTGCATCAGTTGCAGCAACTGCCGATACATCGGCTCGGACGAACTGCGGTCGAGACGGGCGGAGAGCCAGTCGGCCAGGATCACGGTATCCAAAGTGGTCCTACTAGGAATATTGAAATGGTTCCCTATTGTAGAACCGTACGCACCGTATAGTGGGTTCATCTCAAAAACGTTTGTCGCGCAGCAAGGGGACAGCCACGATGAAGTCCGATGATGTGATCGTCAGCTTTCGCGGCGTGCGGAAGACCTATGACGGCGAGACGCTGGTCGTCAAATCGCTCGACCTCGACATCCACCGAGGGGAATTCCTGACGCTGCTCGGGCCGTCCGGCTCGGGCAAGACCACCTGCCTGATGATGCTGGCGGGCTTCGAGTTTCCGACGGGCGGCGAGATCCGCCTCGACGGCGAACTGCTGAACACCGTGCCGCCGCACAAGCGCAACATCGGCATGGTGTTCCAGAACTACGCGCTGTTTCCGCACCTGACGGTCGAGCAGAACGTCGCGTATCCGCTGTCGGTGCGCAAGCTGCCGCCGGCCGAGCGCGCGGAGCGCGTCGCGCATGCGCTGAAGATGGTGCAGATGGAGCGTTTCGCGAAACGCTATCCGGCGCAGTTGTCGGGCGGCCAGCAGCAGCGCATCGCGCTCGCGCGGGCGCTCGTGTTCGAGCCCAAGCTCGTGCTGATGGACGAGCCGCTCGGCGCGCTCGACAAGCAGTTGCGCGAACACATGCAGTACGAACTGAAGGCGCTGCACGAGAAGCTCGGCGTGACTTTCGTCTACGTGACGCACGACCAGGGCGAGGCGCTGACGATGTCCGATCGCGTCGCGGTGTTCGACAAGGGCATCGTGCAGCAGCTCGATACCGTCGACCGCCTGTACGAATCGCCGTGCAACGAATTCGTCGCGAACTTCATCGGCGACAGCAACCGGCTGCGCGGCACCATCGCGCGCGTCGACGGCGAATTCTGCGAATTCCGCCTCGACGACGGCACGCAGCTCGTCGGTCGCCGCATCGGCGACGCGGCCGAAGGCGCGCCGGCCGTCGCATGCATCCGGCCCGAACGCATGAGCCTCGCGAACGGCCACGCGAACGGCACCGCCAACCGCGTGACCGGCGAGGCGCGCAGTCTCATCTATTTCGGCGATCACGTGCGCATGCGCTGCGCGCTGCCGGGCCAGGACGAATGCTTCGTGAAGGTGCCGCTCGGCACGGGCGCGCTCGACGCGTTCTCGCCCGGCGCGCCGGTATCGCTCGCATTCGCGCCCGAGCATCTGCGCGTATTCGCCTGACGCAGGGTTTTCCCGCTTTATCGCAGCACGTCGTCAACAACAACTGCCCACTTCCACCACGAGAGGAGAGGAACCATCATGAACGGAGCAAGCTCTACCGCGCGTCGCACCGCGCTCGCACTGGCGCTCGCCGTCGTCGGCGCATCGGCCACGGCGGCCGAACTCACGGTCGTCAACTTCGGCGGCGCGAACGGCGACGCACAGAAGGCCGCATTCAACCAGCCGTTCGAGAAGGCGACCGGCAACAAGGTCACGGCCGTCGAGTACAACGGCGAGCAGGCGAAAGTGAAGGCGATGGTCGAGGCGAAGCACGTCAACTGGGACGTGGTCGAAGTCGAATCGGGCGACCTGAACCGCGGCTGCGACGAAGGGCTGTACGAAAAGCTCGACTGGTCGAAGATCGCGAAGAAGTCCGACCTGATTCCCGAATCGCCGCAGGTGTGCGGCGTCGGCTTCTTCGTGTGGTCGACCGCGCTGTCGTACAACGCGGACAAGCTGAAGACCGCGCCGACCGGCTGGGCCGATTTCTGGAACGTGAAGAAATTCCCGGGCAAGCGCGGCATGCGCAAGGGCGCGCGCTACAACCTCGAGTTCGCGCTGATGGCCGACGGCGTCGCGACGAAGGACGTGTACAAGGTGCTCGGCACGAAGGCCGGCCAGGACCGCGCGTTCAAGAAGCTCGACGAGCTGAAGCCGTACATCCAGTGGTGGGAAGCGGGCGCGCAGCCGCCGCAGTTCCTGGTGGCCGGCGACGTCGTGATGTCGACCGCGTACAACGGCCGTATCGATGCCGCGCAGAAGGAAGGCAAGAACCTGAAGGTCGTGTGGAACGGCAGCATCTACGACCTCGACTACTGGGCGATTCCGAAGGGCTCGCCGAACAAGGCGCTGGCCGAGCAGTACATCGCGTACACGCTGACGCCGAAGCCGCAGCAAGGGTATGCGCAGCACATCGCGTACGGCCCCACGAACATCGCGGCGATCAAGTCGCTCGACGCGAAGACACTCGCGAACCTGCCGAACTCGCCGGCCAACGGCAAGAACGCGGTGCTGGAGGACATCGGCTTCTGGACCGACCACAGCGACGAGCTCGAGCAGCGCTTCGCCGCGTGGGCGACGAAGTAACCGCTACTCAGGTGTCCTGATGCAACCTGCCGCGCGGCGCATCGACTGCGTCGCGCGGCATTCCGCCGGATCGAGCCCGGCCGGAGAGAACCGTTGAACACGATGACGATCGCTCCTTCCTCGCCGTCGACAGCCGCGCTCAAGCGCGAGCTGAAGGCCGCCGAGGCCCGCAAGCGCACGATGGCGCTGCTGCTGATCGCGCCGCTCGCGATCTTCCTGCTGCTCATCTTCGTCGTGCCGATCGGCACGCTGCTCACGCGCGCGGTGCAGAACCCCGAGATCGCGACCGCGCTGCCGAACACGATCGCCGCGCTGTCGGGCTGGGACCGCAAGGCGCCACCGGCCGACGCCGCGTATGCCGCGCTCGCGGCCGACATGACGAAGGTCGCCGACAGCGAGGCGATGGGCGCACTCGCGCGGCGCCTGAACACCGAGATTCCCGGCTACCGCTCGCTCGTCGCGAAGACGGCGCGCGCGATGCCGCTGAAAGGCGACAACGACGCGGCACTGACGCCCGCGCAAACGCGCGCGAAACTGATCGATCTCGATTCGCGCTGGGGCGACGTCGCGTACTGGCAGTCGATCGCGAAGAACGGCAGCCAGATGTCGCCGTTCTACCTGCTCGCCGCGCTCGACCACAAGCAGGACGGCTTCGGCCGGATCGTGCAGGCCGATCCCGATCAGTCGATCTATCTCGCGATCTTCGGCCGCACGTTCGTGATCGGCGTCGCGGTCACGCTGTTCGCGCTGCTGCTCGGCTATCCGCTCGCGTACTGGATCTCGACGCTGTCGGAGCGGCGCGCGAACCTCGTGATGATCCTCGTGCTGATTCCGTTCTGGACCTCGGTGCTGGTGCGCGTCGCCGCGTGGATCGTGCTGCTGCAGAGCGAAGGGCTCATCAACACGGCGCTGATCGGCAGCGGGCTGATCTCGCATCCGCTGACGCTGCTGTTCAACCGCGTCGGCGTATACATCTCGATGACGCACATCCTGCTGCCGTTCATGATCCTGCCGCTCTACAGCGTGATGAAGTCGATCCCGCCGACCTACCAGCGCGCGGCCGTGTCGCTCGGCAGCCATCCGTTCGCCGCGTTCTGGCGTGTATACGTGCCGCAGACCTATCCGGGCGTCGGCGCCGGCGCGCTGCTCGTGTTCATCCTCGCGATCGGTTACTACATCACGCCTGCGCTGCTCGGCGGGCCGAACGACCAGATGGTCAGCTACTACGTCGCGTACTTCACGAACGTGACGATCAACTGGGGCATGGCGTGCGCGCTCGGCGGGCTGCTGCTCGCGGCGACGCTGGTGCTGTATGCGGTATATGGGCGCTTCACGCGCACCAACGTGAGCCTCGGCTGAGCGCCGCGCACAACGAAACGGGAAGGGGATGCCGACCATGAAACTCGCCAGGCCGCTGTTCGCGCCGCACATGTCGTTCGTCGAGCGCGCGTGGTACGTCGCGCTGCGCGTGCTCGTCGTGCTGACGCTGCTGTACCTGATCCTGCCGGTGCTCGCCATCGTGCCGCTGTCGTTTTCGTCGAGCACGTTCCTCGTCTATCCGATCCCGGGCTTCTCGATGCGCTGGTACGAGAACCTGATCGCGTCGGACGAGTGGCGGATGGCCGCGAAGAACAGCTTCATCGTCGCGCCGTCGGCGACCGTCGTCGCGACCGTGCTCGGCACGCTCGCCGCGATCGGCCTCACGAAGGCGGACTTCCGCGGCAAGGGGCTCCTGATGGCCGTGCTGCTGTCGCCGATGATCGTGCCCGTGGTCGTGGTCGGCGTCGGCATGTACCTGTTCTTCGCGCCGCTCGGGCTCGCGAATACCTACACGGGGCTGATCGCCGCGCACGCGGCGCTCGGCGTGCCGTTCGTCGTGACGACGGTGGCCGCGACGCTGCAGGGCTTCAACCAGAACCTGGTGCGCGCGAGCCTGTCGCTCGGTGCGAATCCCGTCACGACGTTCTTCCGCGTGACGCTGCCGGTGATCGCGCCGGGCGTGATGTCGGGTGCCCTGTTTGCGTTCGCGACGTCGTTCGACGAAGTCGTCGTCACGCTGTTCCTCGCGGGCGCGGACCAGACGACGCTGCCGCGCCAGATGTTCACCGGCATTCGCGAGAACATCAGCCCGACGATCGCCGCGCTCGCGACGATCCTGATCATCTTCTCGACGAGCCTGCTGCTCGCGCTCGAATGGCTGCGCGGACGCAACGCGCGACGCGCGGTGTCGTGACGGCCGGAAGCGCAGCGTCCGGTGCGCCGTCGATCGTTGCGTTTTCAACGATGCCACGCACTTGACGCGGCACACCGAAGCTTTCGTTTCGCTGACTGACGACGCGGTCGCCTGCACGTTCGATGCGGCTCTGCAACAATACGGCTCGCGGTGCCGCGCGTTCCGTTCGTGCAGCAGGGACGCCCGGTGCCGCGCCGCTCAATCCGCGACGCCGCGCGTCGCTCGTCAGCCGAGCCTCATCTTGTCCGAATTCGCATCCCCTGCCGGCGCCCGGGAGCCGGCCGTCAACTGGCGCGCGATGTCCGCCGTGCTGCTGGCCGTCGCGCTCGCGACGCTCGACACGGCAATCGCGAACACCGCGCTGCCCGCGATCGCCACCGACCTGCACGCGTCGCCGGCCGCGTCGGTGTGGATCATCAACGCCTACCAGCTCGCGATGGTCGCGACGCTGCTGCCGTTCGCGTCGCTCGGCGACATCGTCGGTCACAAGCGCGTGTATGTCGCGGGCCTCGCGGTGTTCACGCTCGCGTCGCTCGGCTGCTCGCTCGCGGCGACGCTGCCGCAGCTGACGGCGGCGCGGATCGTGCAGGGCTTCGGCGCGAGCGCGATCATGAGCGTGAACGTCGCGCTGATCCGCAACCTGTTTCCCGCGCACCGGCTCGGGCGCGGCGTCGGCTTCAACGCACTGGTCGTCGGCGTGTCGTTCGCCGTGGGGCCGACGATCGCGTCGCTGATCCTGTCGGTGGCCGCCTGGCCGTGGCTGTTCGCGGTGAACGTGCCGCTCGGCGTGCTCGCGCTTGCCGTGGCGATTCCGTCGCTGCCGCAGACGGCGCGCGGCAAGCATGCGTTCGATCCGCTCGCCGCGCTGTTCAACGTGATCACGTTCGCATCGCTGATCTTCGCGCTCGGCGAATTCGCGCAGCGCGGGCCGCTGTCCGTCGTGTTCGCGGCTGCCGCGGTCGCGCTCGCGTTCGGGGCGTTGTTGATCCGCCGCCAGGCCGGGCACCCGGCGCCGATGTTGCCGGTCGACCTGTTCCGCCGGCCGGTGTTCACGCTGTCCGCGCTGACGGCCGTGTGCGCGTTCGCCGCGCAGGGGCTCGCGTTCGTGTCGCTGCCGTTCTACTTCGAAACCGTCCTGCATCGCGACGCGGTGGAGACGGGCTTCCTGATGACGCCATGGTCGGCGATCGTCGCGCTCGCCGCGCCGATCGCGGGCCGGCTTTCGGATCGCTATCCGCCCGGATTGCTCGGGGCGATCGGGCTCGCGCTGCTGAGCGCGGGGATGGTGTCGCTTGCCGCGCTGCCGGCGGCGCCGAACGTCGTCGACATCGGCTGGCGGATGATGCTATGCGGCGCGGGCTTCGGTTTCTTCCAGTCGCCGAACCTGAAGGCGTTGATGTCGAGCGCGCCGCCCGAGCGCAGCGGCGGCGCGAGCGGCATCATCGCGACCGCGCGGCTGATCGGGCAGGCGACCGGCGCGGCGCTCGTCGCGCTGTCGTTCGGGATCGCCGGGCGTCATGGGCCGACGCTCGCGCTGATGCTCGGTGCGGGCTTTGCCGGCGCCGCGAGCGTCGCGAGCGGGCTGCGGCTCTTCGCACCGTCGCATCGGGCCGGCGCGCCGGTCGCATCGGTCGCGGCGACGCCGGCGAAGGAGCCGGCGACGGAGTAGCGTTCCGTACGCGCCCGCTGCCCGCGAGTTTCACGGCCGGCGCGCGGCGAACGACCGCCGCGCGCCGGCCTTCGCATCACGCTCAGAAGCCGCCCGTCTGGATCAGCTTGTTGAGGTTCGCGATGTTCAGGCTGCCGAAGCCGGTCGTCAGATCCCAGCCGGTGCCTGCTTTGTAGCCGTACCCCTGATAGCCGTTGTTCCCCGACACGACGTCATAGCGCACGAGCGACGGGTTCGACGGAACGTCCGCATAGAACTTGCCGGCCGGGAAGCCGAGACCCGTGCCGTTCGCCGCGAGCAGACGCGCCCAGAAACCGGTGAAGATCGGCGCGGCGAGGCTCGTGCCGCCGATCTGCTGCAGCTGGCCGTAGTTGTAGATGTACGCGCCCGTGCTTTGCGCGGCGTCGAACGATACATCGGGCAACTGACGATTGCTGCCCGACTGCCACGCCGGCGCCGGCAGGACCGTGCTGACGCCGCCGCCCGTGGCCCACAGCTTGCCGTTCCCGTCGAGGCCTTCGTTCCACACCGTTTCGTTCGAGAATGCGCCCGCCGACGTGGTGTACAACGTCGTGCCGCCGATCGCGAGCACGTGCGGCGACGCGGCCGGCCACGACACCGTGTAGTTCGCGCCGTCCGGATAGCCGCGATTGTTGCACTCGTAGACGCCTTCGTCGCCCGACGATACCGAGAACGTCTGGCCCTGCGCGGCAGCCGTCGTGAAGATCTGTTCCTCGGCGTCGATCGTGCCGTCCGCGTTCGCGTCGGTTTCGCACCAGCCGAGCGACACGTTGATCACCTTCGCGGTGTTGTCCGACACCGCGCGGTTGAATGCCTGCGTGAGCCCCGTGTTGCCGGCGGCGTTCAGGTCCGCCATGTAGAACACCAGCTTGCCGACCTGGCCGCCGGCCGAGCCGACGATCGACTGGCTGTCGAGATCCCATTCGCCCTGGCCGTCCTGGTCGTCGCTGTAGCTGCCGCTCGTGCCGGTGCCGTTGGTCTTGACGGTCTGGGTCGTGACCGTGCCGTAACCGTTGCTCGACGTGAACTGCTTCAGGTCCTGCAGCGTCTGCGACACGCCGCCGATCGTGATGATGCCGACGGTCACGCCGGCCGCGGTCGGCACGCCGGTCGCGTTGTAGAGGCCGGGGAATTCCTTCGGATAGTGGCCGGTGGCCGTGCCGGCCGCGAGTGCCTGCGGCTTCGCGACGTTGCCGATGCGCAGCATCGGCCGTGCGCGCGCGACGTTCTGCAGCCCGAGCACCGAGCCGACGACGTCGCCGAGCGCGCGCGGCACCTGCGCGGTCGACGCGTTCGCGAAGCCCGAGCGGCCCGCGTACTGGAAATGCACGAGCGACGTGTTGAATGCGGTCTTCACCGTGCCGGCCGTGCCGCGTGCGGACACCAGCAGCCGGTTCGGCGCCACTTCGATGTTCACGAAGCCGCTCTTGCGCAGATAGTCGACGACCGACTTCACCTGCGCGTCGGTCGGTGCGTAGCTGGCGAGGAACTGCTCGTGCGTCAGGTACTGCCGGTAATGCGCGTTGCCGGGCCGGTTCACGTCGTGCGCGAGCTGCTTGAGCTGCGCGGCGTTGCGCAGCTTCAGGCTGACGACGACGTCGGTCGTCTCGCCGGCCGCGAGTTCGAGCGACGGCGCCGCGCTGCGCGCCATCAGTTGCGGGCCGGTCAGAAAGGCTTTCGTGTGGGTGTCGACCCAGTCCGTCGTCGCATGCGCCGCGCCGGCGGCGAGCACGAGCGGCCACGCGCACACGAGGCGGCGGGGCGACGGAAGGGGGAGGGCAAACCAGGCGTTCCTTTTCATCGGGAGTCCTTTTTAGGAGAGACGACGTTGCTGGAGCCCCCGGCCCTTGTGGGGCCGCGAGCGGTGACGAGCGTAGGGCGTCGGTGCCGTTCAGGTAGCTGCCAGTTTCCATAGCTGTCAGTTCTGACATCGGCGGGTTCGCGCGCATGCGCGGCGGCGTCGACGCACGCGGCATCGGTGCCGCCGAAGGGAACCGGTTCGCGACGCGATCGCGCTGCGGTCGACGACGTTTGCACGCACGACTCGTTCGTTGCGGTATCGGAATGCGCGCGATTGCGGAGCGAATCGCCGCGAAAGCGCATTGCGCGTGATGGGGCGTCGGCGCGTCGCGCGTTGCACTATGTGGTCAAGCGTCGCCATGACGCCAACGCGACGACGCCGCGATGCGCGGATGCACAGAAACGGGGCCGGTCGATCGCGAGCGTTTCCCGAACTGTGGAACAGCGCGATGCCGAGTCTTGCAGCGTGCTTTCGGTTCGCGGGTCGGGCGAGCGGATTAGAGGAAATGCTCGAATGCGAACGATGGCGCCGATTCGGCGCGCGCCGGATGTCCGTCGCCAGCGGTTCCGTTGCCGCTCGGCCCGCGCCGGCGAACGAGCACACTGCGGGATCGAACGACGTCACGCGCGAAATTCCTCCTTGACGCGTATCGTTCGCCGGCTATGCTTCGATCCATAACCATCGGGTTATTGATTCGGACATGCACGACGCTCACGACCTGCTTTTCAGAACACTGGCCGATCCGACGCGCCGCGCGCTCTTCGAGCGGCTGTGCGAGGAGGGCGAGTTGACGGTCGCCGCGCTCACGGCCCATGCAGGCGTGTCGCAGCCGGCGGTATCGAAGCATCTGGGCGTACTGAAGCAGGCCGGGCTCGTGAGCGATCGTCACGAAGGCCGGCAGACGCACTACAGCGCGCAGCCGCAGGCGCTGACGCCGTTGATCGACTGGACCAGCCAGATGGCCGGCTTCTGGCAGAACCGGTTCGACGCTCTCGAAGATCTGCTCAAAAGGATGGATCAATGAACCAGGCCACTACCGAAACGCGTACCGTCGTCGTCGAACGGGAACTGTCGCATCCGCCGGAGAGGATCTGGCGTGCGCTCACGCAACCGCACCTGATCGAGGCGTGGCTGATGCAGAGCGACTTCGAGCCCGTCGCGGGCCGTGCGTTCAGCTTCCGCGCGGACTGGGGTTCGGTCGACTGCACGGTGCTGACGATCGAGCCGCAGCGCGTGCTGTCCTATACATGGGCCGCGTATGGCCTGGAAAGTGTCGTCACGTGGACGCTCACGCCGACGCCGGGCGGCACGCTGCTGCGCATGGAGCAGGCCGGCTTCCGCGCGGATCAGGAACAGGCGTATCGCGGGGCGCAGCACGGGTGGGTGCGATTCTTCGAGTCGCTCGAACAGGTGCTGGCGCGGCCCGATGGAGAACCGGAGGCCGGGGCATGAGCGCGCCGGACCTGGAGCCGTCGGCACGCATCGACGCGCTGATCGCGGGAATCGCCGACTGGCGAGGCAAGACCTTCGCCGAACTGCGCGAGACGATCCTTGCCGCCGAAGACGGCATCGTCGAGGAATGGAAATGGATGGGCAGCCCGGTGTGGTCTTGCGACGGGATGATCGCGGTCGCGAACGCGCACAAGGGCAAGGTGAAGCTCACGTTCATGCACGGCGCGCACCTGCCCGATCCCGACGGGCTGTTCAATGCCGGCCTCGACGGCAATGCGCGGCGCGCGATCGATTTCCTCGAAGGCGACACGCTCGACAAGCGCGCGCTGAAGCGCCTCGTTCGCGCGGCGATCGACTACAACCGCGCCCACCTGAAGAAGAACGTGCGGGCGGGGGCCAAGGCACGCGGCGACAAGACCGCATGACGTACCGCCGACATCGCGCTCCCGCCGCGCGCGCATAAAAAAAAGCCCGACACGAGGTCGGGCATCCAAATCGGCCGCAACCGCCGCGAGGCGGCTGCGGCACCTGCAAAAGCAGGACGCTTACGCTGCGAGCAGCGAGCGCAGCACGAACGGCAGGATACCGCCGTGCTTGTAGTAGTCGACTTCGATCGGCGTATCGATGCGCAGCAGCACCGGCACGCGGGTCGCTTCGCCGTTCTTGCGGTGGATCACGAGCGTGACGTCCTGCTGCGGCTTGAAGTCGTCGCCGAGGCCTTCGATGTCGTACGTCTCTTCACCGGTGATGCCGAGCGACTGGACGCTGTCCGCGCCCTTGAACTGCAGCGGCAGCACGCCCATGCCGACCAGGTTCGAGCGGTGGATCCGCTCGAAGCTGCGTGCGATCACGGCCTTCACGCCGAGCAGTTGCGTGCCCTTCGCGGCCCAGTCGCGCGACGAGCCCGTGCCGTACTCTTCGCCTGCGAACACGACGGTCGGCGTGTCGGCCGCGACGTACTGCATGGCCGCGTCGTAGATCGACTGCTGTTCGCCGCTCGGCTGGTGGATCGTCAGGCCGCCTTCGACGCGCGTGCCGTCCGCCTTCGCCGGGATCATCAGGTTCTTGATCCGCACGTTCGCGAACGTGCCGCGCATCATCACGTCGTGGTTGCCGCGGCGCGAGCCGTAGCTGTTGAAGTCGGCCTTCTGCACGCCGTTCTCCTTCAGCCACTTGCCGGCCGGCGAGTCTTCCTTGATCGAGCCTGCCGGGCTGATGTGGTCGGTCGTGACCGAGTCACCGAAGATGCCCAGTGCGCGTGCGCCCTTGACCGTCGGGATCGACGCGGCCGGCTCCATCGAGAAGTCGTTGCCGAAGAACGGCGGCTCGGCGATGTAGGTCGACTTCGGCCAGTCGTAGACCTGACCCGTTTCGCCCTCGATCTTGCTCCAGAGGTCGCCCTTCTTGGTCAGCTTCGAGTAGTTGTCCTCGAACTTCTTCGGGTCGAGCGCGAACTTGAGCAGCGCGTGGATTTCATCGCTGGTCGGCCAGATGTCGCCGAGGTAGATGTCGTAGCCGTCCTTGCCCTTGCCGACCGGCTCGGTCATCAGGTCGCGCGTGATGTTGCCGGCGATCGCGTAGGCGACGACCAGCGGCGGCGACGCGAGGAAGTTCGCGCGGATGTTCGGGTGGATGCGCGCTTCGAAGTTACGGTTGCCCGACAGCACCGCAGCCGCGACGATGTCGTTCTTCGTGATCGCTTCGTTCAGTTCCGGCGTCAGGTCGCCCGCGTTGCCGATACAGGTCGTGCAGCCGTAGGCGGCGACTTCGAAGCCGAGCTTCGCGAGGTAGGGCAGCAGGCCCGTCTTCGTCAGGTATTCGGTGACGATGCGCGATCCCGGCGCGAGCGACGTCTTGATGTGCGGCGCGACGGTCAGGCCGGCTTCGACGGCCTTCTTCGCGAGCAGGCCGGCGGCCAGCAGCACGCTCGGGTTCGACGTGTTCGTGCACGACGTGATCGCGGCGATCAGCACGTCGCCGTTCTTCACGTCGACGCCGTTGCTCGTCGTGTATTGCGCGTTCAGGTCGTCCGCCTTCTTCGCGAAGCCGTTTTCCGCGACCGGCTTCGAGAACAGGTCGGTGAACGTCGACTTGACGTTGCCGATCTCGATGCGGTCCTGCGGGCGCTTCGGGCCGGCCAGCGACGGGGCGACCGTTGCCAGGTCGAGCGTCACAGTCTTCGTGTAGTCGATGTCGCCGGCCTTCGGAATGCCGAACAGCTTCTGGGCCTTGAAGTAGTTTTCGAACGCGGCGATTTCCGCCTTCGTGCGGCCCGTGCCTTCGAAGTAGTCGATCGTCTTTTCGTCGACCGGGAAGAAGCCCATCGTCGCGCCGTATTCCGGCGCCATGTTGCCGATCGTCGCGCGGTCCGGCAGCGACAGCGACTTCGTGCCTTCGCCGAAGAACTCGACGAACTTGCCGACGACCTTCTCCTTGCGCAGCATTTCGGTGATCGTCAGCACCAGGTCGGTGGCCGTCACGCCTTCGCGCAGCTTGCCCTTCAGCTCGACGCCGACGACGTCCGGCGTCAGGAAGTACACCGGCTGGCCGAGCATGCCGGCTTCCGCCTCGATGCCGCCCACGCCCCAGCCGACCACGCCGATGCCGTTGATCATCGTCGTGTGGCTGTCCGTGCCGACGAGCGTGTCCGGGTAGTACACGGTGTCGCCGCCGTCCGCCTTCTTGTGGACGCCGCGCGCGAGATACTCGAGGTTCACCTGGTGGACGATGCCGACGCCCGGCGGCACGACCTTGAACGTGTCGAACGCCTGCATGCCCCACTTCATGAACTGGTAGCGCTCGTTGTTGCGCTGGAATTCCAGCTTCATGTTCAGGTCGAGCGCGTCCTTCTGGCGGAAGTAGTCGATCTGGACCGAGTGGTCGACGACGAGATCGACCGGGACCAGCGGCTCGATCTTCTTCGGGTTCTTGCCCGAACGCTCTGCCACACCGCGCATGGCCGCGATGTCGGCGAGCAGCGGCACGCCAGTGAAGTCCTGCAGCACGACGCGCGACACCACGAACGGAATCTCGTCGACGCGCTTGGCGGTCGGCTTCCAGTTCGCGAGCTGCTCGATGTGTTCTTCGGTGATCTTCTTGCCGTCGTAGTTGCGCAGCACGGACTCGAGCACGATACGGATCGACACCGGGAGGCGTTCGATCTTCGTCTTCAGTTCCTTGCCGAGCTGCGGCAGCGAGTAGAACTTGCCTTTGCCGGAACCGCTGTCGAATTCCTTGAGGGTCTTGTGGAGATTGTGGGCCATGGTGATTTTCCTGGGTTTAAGGCTAGGAAACAAAGAGTCCTGGTGCTAAATCACATACAAGTCGACGTACTCATCGACCGGCATCGCTTCGAGCTTTGCCTGGTCCAGCGACACGTCGAGAATCGCTTGTTGCTGCTTTGCCGGGAAGCGACGGGCGAGGTTGGTCCTGAATTTCTCGACCAGCAGCGGGATGCCCTCCGCACGGCGACGCCGATGGCCGATCGGGTATTCGACCGCCACTTCGGCGAGTTTCGACCCGTCCGCGAATTCGATCGTCAGCGCGTTCGCGATCGATCGTCTGGTCGGGTCATGGTAATCCTTCGTGAACTGCGGATCCTCGACGCACACGGTTTTCGCGCGCAGCGCGTCGATGCGCGGATCGGCGGCGACCGCGTCTTCGTAATCGGCAGCGGTCAGCCGGCCGAACAGCAGCGGCACGGCAACCATGTACTGGATGCAGTGGTCGCGGTCGGCCGGATTGGCGAGCGGCCCCTGCTTGTCGATGATGCGGATCGCGGCCGCGTGCGTGCGGATCGTGATCCGGCTGATCTCGTCGGTGGTGCGGCCCGCCGCGGCGAGCTGCGCGTGCAGTTGCAGCGCGGCCTCGGCGGCCGTCTGCGCGTGGAATTCGGCGGGGAACGCGATCTTGAACAGCACGTTCTCCATCACGTACGTGCCGTACGGGCGCTGGAAGCGGAACGGCTGCCCGCCGAACAGCACGTCGTAGAAGCCCCAGGTTTTCGCGGTGAGCGCCGACGGGTAGCCCATTTCACCCGTTTTCGCGATCAGCGCGAGGCGCACCGCGCGCGATGTCGCGTCGCCGGCCGCCCACGACTTGCGCGAACCGGTGTTCGGCGCGTGGCGGTACGTGCGCAGCGCCTGGCCGTCGACGAATGCGTTGGATACCGCGTTGATCAGCTCGTCGCGCGTGAGGCCGAGCAGGCGGCCGACGACGGCCGTCGACGCGACCTTGACGAGCAGCACGTGGTCGAGCCCGACCGCGTTGAACGAATTCTCGAGTGCGAGGCAGCCCTGGATCTCGTGGGCCTGGATCATCGCGACGAGCACG
Organism: Burkholderia sp. RF7-non_BP4; assembly: GCF_001521935.1. Lineage (NCBI taxonomy): Bacteria > Pseudomonadati > Pseudomonadota > Betaproteobacteria > Burkholderiales > Burkholderiaceae > Burkholderia > Burkholderia sp. RF7-non_BP4. Next base: position 47,484 of record NZ_LOTA01000010.1, read on the forward strand.
TCGCGCATGGAAAGCGGCTTCCTGCCGGCCGCGACGGCCGTGCGGGACAGCCAGTCGGCCGTCGCCAGGATTCCGCCGAGATTATCGGACGGATGACCCCATTCGGCGGCGAGCCAGGTGTCGTTGAAGTCCAGCCAGCGGATCATCGCGCCGATGTCGAAAGCGGCCTGGACGGGATCGAGCTGGAAGGACGTGCCGGGCACCTTCGCGCCGTTCGGCACGATCGTGCCGGGCACGACGGGGCCGAGCAGCTTGGTGCAGGCCGGGTAGGACAGCGCCTCGAGTCCGCATCCGAGCGTGTCGATCAGGCAATGACGCGCCGTCTCCAGCGCGAGCGCGCTGTCGATTCCGGTGTTCAGCACGTAGTCGACGATATCGACGAGTACCGTATCCGGAGCGGGGCGGACGTTGGAGACCGAGGCGGACATCGAGGGGCCTGGGAGCGTGAAGACGCGGGCGCTTAGTTCGTTGCCGGCTTCAGTTCGTTCGATTGCGTCGGAGCCGGCGTGCCTTGCGCCATTTCCGGCGTCACGCATTCGTCGGCGAGACGCTCGCCGCCGTTGGCGTCGCTGAACAGCATCGCCTTGCTCGGGATCACGACCAGCTTGAAGCCCGCGGCCGGATCGTAAAACGTGTCGGCGCCCGTCGTCGTGGCCTGACGCGGCAGCTTGTAGTTCTTCTTCGCCCAGTGAACCGTGACGACCTGGTCACGCTTCATGTCGCCGGCGAGGTCGAACGACAGGCCGTCCTTGCACGCCCACTTGGCTGCGCCGTCCGGTACCGGATCGACCTTGGCCGCGGCACGCGCCTGCGCCTTCTTGCTGCGCGGAACGATGCGCTTGGCCGGCGCCGGGCGCTTGGCCGTCTTCTTCGCGGTCGTCGCCGTATCCTGGGCGAACGCGCTCGGAGCCGACACCAGCATCGTGGCGGACAACGCGCCGATGGCGGTAGCGATCAGGAGTTTCTTCATGGAGTCAGAACCTTTCGATAATCAGTTGACAAGGGCCGGCGGCAGACACCGTCGGCCGGTTTGAAACTGCACGCGCCCCGGAAGCGCGCAGCGGCCGCTATTTTCACCTATTTGGCCGCGCATATTTCAGGTTTTCGGGCTCCGTTACGTTTTTTGTCGTTTCGCAAACCTGTCGCGGGTTCACGCTCCGGTGATTCGATGAAATGCGTGTGTCGGCGCGCGCTCACCGCGCGTCTCCGGCGGCCGGGCCGAACAGCGGCGCGGCCTCGTCCGGCACCGGCTGGCCGGTCGCCCGTGCGCGGCGCAGCACCGACCAGTAATAGCGGTAGCTCGCGCGGTCGTGCAGTGTATCGCCGCGGCGCGTCGGGCCCCAGTCGGCGGCCTGCGCGGCCAGCAGGATCTCGGCGGCCAGCGCGACTTCATCGGTGCGCGGCGCGAATGCGTCGACGATCGGGCGGATCTGCGCGGGATGGATGCTCCACATCCGCGTGAACGCGAATTCGTCGCGTGCGCGACGCGCGTCGCCGGCGACGACGGCCATGTCGCGCACCTCCGTCGTCACGTTGTGCGACGGCGTCTTGCCGTGCGCGTGGCAGGCGGCGGCGATTTCCAGCTTTGCACGGCGCACGAGCGGGTGGTCGAACTGGCCGGGCGAGCGCATCGCCGCATCGGGAATCGCGCCGTGATGCGCGGACACGAAGTCCATCAGCCCGAAGCTGAGCGTGCCGACCCGCGGCAGCGCGGCGAGCGCGGCCGCCTGCGCGAGCGCGCCGTGCGTCTCGACCAGCACGTCGACCGGGATCGGCTGCGCGAGGCCCAGCTCGCGGCGCGTGCCTTCGATGAACGCGACCATCTCGGCCGCGTCCGCGGCGCTCGCGATCTTCGGCAGCGTGACGTAGGCCGGCGCGCGCGCGGCGCGCAGCACGATGCGCACGTCGTCGCGCCAGTGGGGATGGGAAAAGTCGTGGATGCGGACGCCGACACGCCCGAAGCGGTTTTCGGCGCTGCCGAGAAATTCGGCGACGAGTTGCGCGTGCGCGGCTTCCTGGCCGACGGCCGCGCCGTCCTCGCAGTCGAGCGTGATGTCGAACACGGGGCCGAGTTCGGCCTGGAGCGCGAGCGACTTGCGCATCAGCTTCTCGCTGCCCGCGTAGTGATCGCAGCAGGGCAGGATCGCGGGCGGGGACGCCCCGTCGTACAGCACTTGTGCAGGAGTGAGCGCGGACATCTCTTCTACGTCAAGGAGGCGGGCAACGTGGAGAAAATCGGATTCGGGCGCGTTCTGGGCCGGCGCGCGGGGCGCCTGGAGCGGCAAAACGTGCCCGGATCGGATCGGGCGGCGGGGCCGGCTGCCGGCCCGCCGCCCGTGCCGTGACCGGACCGCCCGGAGGCGGCCCGGCCGTGCAGTCTGCTTAGTTCTTCAGCAGGTGAGCGACGCCGTCGCGCTCTTCGAGCAGTTCGGCCAGCGTGCCGTCCATCTTCTCGCGCGAGAATGCGTCGATTTCGAGGCCTTCGACGCGCTTGTACTCGCCGTTTTCGCACGTGACGGGCACGCCGTAGATGATGTCTTCGGGGATGCCGTACGAGCCGTCCGACGGGATGCCCATCGTGACCCACTTGCCGTTCGTGCCGAGGACCCAGTCACGCACGTGGTCGATCGCCGCGTTCGCCGCCGACGCTGCCGACGACAGGCCGCGCGCTTCGATGATCGCCGCGCCGCGCTTGCCGACAGTCGGGATGAACGTGTCGCGGTTCCACACGTCGTCGTTGATCAGCTTCAGCAGCGACTCGCCTTCGACGGTCGCGAAGCGGAAGTCGGGGTACATCGTCGGCGAGTGGTTGCCCCACACGGCGAGCTTCTCGATCGAAGCGACCGGCTTGCCCGACTTCGCCGCGAGCTGCGACAGCGCGCGGTTGTGGTCGAGGCGCAGCATTGCCGTGAAGTTCTTCTTCGGCAGATCCGGCGCCGACTTCATCGCGATGTACGCGTTGGTGTTCGCCGGGTTGCCGACGACCAGCACCTTCACGTCGCGGCTCGCGACTTCGTTCAGCGCGGCGCCCTGGACCGTGAAGATCTCGGCGTTCGCCGACAGCAGGTCCTTGCGCTCCATGCCCTTCGAGCGCGGACGTGCACCGACCAGCAGCGCGACGTCCGCATCCTTGAATGCAACCTTCGGATCGTCGGTGATCACGACGCCCGCGAGCAGCGGGAACGCGCAATCGTCGAGTTCCATCACGACGCCTTTGACGGCGGCTTGGGCTTGCGGGAGGTCGAGCAGTTGCAGGATGACCGGCTGGTCCTTGCCGAGCAGGTCGCCGTTCGCGATGCGGAACAGCAGGGAGTAAGCGATTTGACCTGCGGCGCCGGTGACGGCAACGCGCTTTGCGGGCTTAGCCATTGAAAATCTCCAGGACGGGTGAAGCGGTGGACGCTAGGCAAAACGCCATTCTATGCGCGTTACGCGTAGCGTTGCATTGAAGCAGGGCGGAGGACTCGCGAAAGGCAGACGCGGTGAACCTGGAGACGGCCGTGGCACGTAGCCGGGGACGCGTTTTGCACCCGCGAACCCTTGCTCGCCCCGGAGTGTAGGAGCCGGCGGGCCCAAAGTCAAACGGTATCATATGTCTTATATAAGACAGATGTTTTGCGGAATTTGAGTGGACGGAAAAGCGCGGTTTGTGATGAAATGCGCGCCATGACATCGAACCAGGCGAACAACGCGAATCCGACCGGCGCAGGCGGCCCAGGGCAGCCGGGCGCGGCCGATTCCGTGCCGGCGCCTGCCGCTTCGCCGTCGCCGACCTTCAGTCCGTTATACCAGCAGATCAAGTCATTGATCACGCAAAGCCTGGAATCCGGCGAGTGGAAGCCGGGCGAGATCATTCCGAGCGAAGTGGAGCTCGCGGCCCGTTACAAGGTCAGCCAGGGCACCGTTCGCAAGGCGATCGACGAACTGGCCGCCGAAAACCTGGTGGTCCGGCGGCAGGGCAAGGGCACTTTTGTTGCGACGCACAACGAAGATCGCGCGCAGTTCCGCTTTCTGCGTCTGCTGGCCGACGACGGTGCCGAGCATCCGCACGTGAGCCGCCTGCTCGAATGCCGGCGCCTGCGCGCGCCGGCCGAGATCGCGCGGCAGCTCGACCTGAAGCCGGCCGACCCGGTCGTGCAGGTGCGCCGCCTGCTGGAGTTCGAGAACGAAGTGACGGTGCTGGACGAGATCTGGCTGCCGGGCGCGATGTTCCGCGGGCTCACGTTCGAGCGGCTGAGCGAGTACAAGGGGCCGCTCTACGCGATGTTCGAGACGGAGTTCGGCACGCGGATGATCCGCGCGACGGAGAAGATCCGCGCGGTGGCGGCGGAGCCGGCGGTGGCCGACCTGCTGCACGTGCCGGCGGGTTTTCCTTTGCTGTCGGTGGAGCGTGTGTCCTATACATACGGAGACCGGCCGGTGGAAGTGCGACGCGGCTGGTATGTCACAACCGGGTATTACTATCAGAATGACTTGAGCTGACGACGTATCGGCACAAGCAGCGTGCGCGCGCGCTTCCCGTGTTCGCGTAGCACGTTTCGGGCCGCCTTTATTCCCGTTCGCGTAATGATCCAGAGCAGACTTTCGCTGCAGCGCGATATAAAAAGGCGCTAAAATCGCGGATTAGTGTGACAACATAGTAGGGGTCTAGCATGACTGACGCAGTAAGAAAGCCGAGGCCGGAATACCGGAACATCGGATTCGGCGATATCACGATGAAATATCGCATGCCCTTGGCGGCGATATTGTCGATCCTCCATCGAGTCAGCGGCGCGCTGCTGTTCCTGTTCCTGCCGTTCCTGCTGTTCCTCTTCGATCAGAGCCTCACCTCCGAGCTCAGCTTCGAAGTCTTCAAGGCTTTCCTCTCCAACATCGTCGTCAAGCTGATCGTCCTCGCGTTGTCCTGGGCGTTCCTCCACCATTTCTGCGCCGGCATTCGCCACCTGCTGATGGACGTCAATCACGACGCCGTCTCGAAGGAAGGCGGCAAGCGGACGGCCATCGTCGTCTTTGTCGTCTCGATCGCCCTGACGATCGCCATGGCACTCAAACTGTTCGGAGCATTCTAAGAAAATGGCAGCCAATAACCGAATCGGCTCGAAGCGCCTCGTCGTCGGCGCTCACTACGGCCTGCGCGACTGGCTCGCGCAGCGCGTCACCGCCACGATCATGGCGGTCTACACGGTCATTCTGCTCGTCCTGTTCTTCGGCGCGCATGACTTCTCGTACGAAGGCTGGGCATCGATCTTCTCCGCGCAATGGATGAAGCTCGCGACCTTCGTGACGCTGCTTTCCCTCTTCTACCACGCATGGGTCGGCGTGCGCGACATCTGGATGGACTACGTGAAGCCCGTCGGTGTGCGCCTGCTGCTGCAATCGCTGACCATCGTCTGGCTGCTCGCATGTGCGGGCTACGCCGCGCAGATTCTCTGGAGAGTGTAAAGAATGGCTGCAATCAAAACTTCCCTGCCGCGCCGCAAGTTCGACGTGGTGATCGTCGGCGCGGGCGGCTCGGGCTTGCGCGCAGCGCTGCAACTGTCGCGCGCGGGCCTGTCGGTCGGCGTGCTGTCGAAGGTGTTCCCGACCCGTTCGCACACGGTGGCCGCACAGGGCGGCATCGGCGCGTCGCTCGGCAACATGAGCGAAGACAACTGGCACTTCCACTTCTACGACACGATCAAGGGTTCCGACTGGCTCGGCGACCAGGACGCGATCGAGTTCATGTGCCGCGAAGCACCGAACGTCGTGTACGAACTGGAACACTTCGGCATGCCGTTCGACCGTAACGCGGACGGCACGATCTACCAGCGTCCGTTCGGTGGCCATACCGCGAACTACGGCGAGAAGCCGGTCCAGCGCGCTTGCGCGGCCGCCGACCGTACCGGTCACGCGCTGCTGCACACGCTGTACCAGCAGAACGTCGAAGCGAAGACGCAATTCTTCGTCGAATGGATGGCGCTCGACCTGATCCGCGACGCGGACGGCGACGTGCTCGGCGTGACGGCCCTCGAGATGGAGACGGGCGACGTCTACATCATGGAAGGCAAGACGACGCTGTTCGCGACGGGCGGCGCAGGCCGGATCTTCGCGGCGTCGACCAACGCGTTCATCAACACCGGCGACGGCCTCGGCATGGCTGCGCGCTCGGGCATCGCGCTGCAGGACATGGAGTTCTGGCAGTTCCACCCGACCGGCGTGGCCGGCGCGGGCGTGCTGATCACCGAAGGCGTGCGCGGCGAAGGCGGTATCCTGCGCAACGCGAACGGCGAGCGCTTCATGGAACGCTACGCACCGACGCTGAAGGATCTGGCGCCGCGTGACTTCGTGTCGCGTTCGATGGACCAGGAAATCAAGGAAGGCCGCGGCGTCGGTCCGAACAAGGACCACGTGCTGCTCGACCTGTCGCACATCGGCGCCGAGACGATCATGAAGCGTCTGCCGTCGATCCGCGAAATCGCGCTGAAGTTCGCGAACGTCGATGCGATCAAGGAACCGATCCCGGTCGTCCCGACGATTCACTATCAGATGGGCGGCATCCCGACCAACATCCATGGTCAGGTCGTCGGCACGTCGCGCGGCCACAAGGATCCGGTCAACGGCTTCTACGCAGTGGGCGAGTGCTCGTGCGTGTCCGTGCACGGCGCGAACCGCCTCGGCACGAACTCGCTGCTGGACCTCGTGGTGTTCGGCCGTGCGGCCGGCAACCACATCGTCGAGCACGTGAAGAACCAGAAGGAACACAAGCCGCTGCCGGCCGATGCAGGCGAATTCTCGCTGGCACGTCTGAACAAGCTCGACAAGTCGACCTCGGGCGAGTACACGCAGGACGTCGCCAACGACATCCGCGCGACGATGCAGAAGCACGCAGGCGTGTTCCGCACATCGGCACTGCTGAAGGAAGGCGTCGACCAGATGGCCGGCCTGAAGGCACGCGTGGAAAACATCCACCTGAAGGACAAGTCGAAGGTGTTCAACACCGCGCGCGTCGAAGCGCTCGAGCTGGAGAACCTGATCGAAGTCGCCCGCGCGACGATGGTGTCGGCGGAAGCGCGCAAGGAAAGCCGCGGCGCGCACGCACACAGCGATTACGAACATCGCGACGACGACAACTGGCTGCGCCACACGCTGTGGTACAGCGAAGGCGATCGCCTCGACTACAAGCCGGTTCAAATGAAGCCGCTGACGGTCGACTCCGTGCCGCCGAAGCCGCGCACGTTCTAAGCCGAGTCAAAGGAATCCGAAATGGCAAAACGCATTTTTGAAGTCTACCGCTACGATCCGGACAAGGACGCGGCGCCGCGCATGCAGACGTACGAGCTCGAGATCCAGCATGAGCGCATGCTGCTCGACGCACTGGTCAAGCTGAAGGCCGTGGACGAGACGCTGTCGTTCCGTCGCTCGTGCCGTGAAGGCGTGTGCGGTTCCGACGCGATGAACATCAACGGCAAGAACGGTCTGGCGTGCCTGACGAACCTGAACGAGCTGCCGCAGAAGATCGTGCTGCGCCCGCTGCCGGGCCTGCCCGTCGTGCGCGACCTGATCGTCGACATGACGCACTTCTTCAACCAGTATCACTCGATCAAGCCGTACCTGATCAACGACGCGCCGCCGCCCGAGAAGGAACGTCTCCAGTCGCCGGAAGAACGCGACGAGCTCGACGGCGTGTACGAGTGCATTCTGTGCGCGAGCTGCTCGACGTCGTGCCCGAGCTTCTGGTGGAACCCGGACAAGTTCGTCGGCCCGGCCGGCCTGCTGCAGGCTTACCGCTTCATCGCCGATAGCCGCGACACCGCCACCGGCGAGCGTCTCGACAACCTGGAAGACCCGTACCGTCTGTTCCGTTGCCACACGATCATGAACTGCGTCGACGTTTGCCCGAAGGGCCTTAACCCGACGAAGGCGATCGGCAAGATCAAGGAACTGATGGTTCGTCGCGCGGTTTGAAGTTTGTGATGAGCGACGATTCGCATCAATCCGACCCGCACCGTCGCGCGCGCCTCCGCTGGCGCGCGCGGCGGGGTCTGCTGGAAAACGACATCGTATTCGAGCGTTTCTTCAGCAGATACGAGCATGACCTCACCGATGCAGACGTAGGCGCGTTGTCGCGCCTGCTCGATCTGAGCGACAACGACCTGATGGACTTGCTCCTCGCGCGCAAGGAACCAGAGGGCGACCTAGACAGCCCGGACGTTCACCGGCTGTTGGAGATGCTGCGCAACGTGTAACGCGTTACGCCCGTTATCGAATCCCGTTTCTTTATTTCGATTGAGGATGTGCCATGACTCCGTCTGATGTTAAAGCCACGCTATCGTTCAGCGACAACTCGCCGAGCGTCGAAATGCCGATCTACAAGGGTACGATGGGCCCGGACGTGATCGACATCCGCAAGCTGTACGGCCAGACCGGCAAGTTCACTTACGACCCGGGCTTCATGTCGACGGCTTCGTGTAATTCGGCGATTACGTACATCGACGGCGACAAGGGCGAACTCCTGTACCGCGGTTATCCGATCGACAACCTCGCGCAGAACGCCGACTTCCTCGAGTCCTGCTACCTGCTGCTGAAGGGCGAACTGCCGAACGCGGCGCAGAAGAAGGAATTCGTCGACACCGTCACGAAGCACACGATGGTGCACGAGCAGATGCACTTCTTCTTCCGTGGCTTCCGCCGCGACGCGCACCCGATGGCGATCCTGGTCGCCGCAGTCGGCGCGCTGTCCGCGTTCTACCACGACTCGCTCGACATCAACGACCCGCGTCACCGCGAAGTGTCGGCGATCCGCATGATCGCGAAGCTGCCGACGCTCGTCGCGATGGCATACAAGTACAGCATCGGTCAGCCGTTCGTGTATCCGAAGAACTCGCTGTCGTACAGCGCGAACTTCATGCACATGATGTTCTCGAACCCGTGCGAAGAGTACAAGGTCAACGACGTGCTCGTCCGCGCACTCGACCGTATCCTGATCCTGCACGCCGACCACGAGCAGAACGCTTCGACGTCGACGGTTCGTCTGGCCGGCTCGTCGGGCGCGAACCCGTTCGCGTGTATCGCAGCCGGTATCGCATGTCTGTGGGGCCCGGCGCACGGCGGTGCGAACGAAGCCGCGCTGAACATGCTCGAGCAGATCGGTTCGCCGGACAACATCCCCGAATTCATCAAGCAGGTGAAGGACAAGAATTCGGGCGTGAAGCTGATGGGCTTCGGTCACCGCGTGTACAAGAACTACGACCCGCGTGCGAAGCTGATGCGCGAAACGTGCTACGAAGTGCTGAACGAACTCGGCCTGCACGACGACCCGCTGTTCAAGCTCGCGATGCAGCTCGAGAAGATCGCGCTGGAAGACGAATACTTCGTGTCGCGCAAGCTGTACCCGAACGTCGACTTCTACTCGGGTATCGTTCAGCGCGCGCTGGGCATCCCGACGTCGATGTTCACGTGTATCTTCGCGATGGCACGTACGGTCGGCTGGATCGCACAGTGGAACGAAATGATCGCGGATCCGGAACAGAAGATCGGCCGTCCGCGTCAGCTGTTCATCGGCGACACGCCGCGCGAAGCGAAGCCGCTCAACGCACGTTGAGTCGTGCGCGGCGCGAACGGTCGCAAGGCCGCTCGCGTCCGGCAATCGCAACGCCCCGACACCCCGGTGGGTCATCCCGCCGGGGTGTTTTCATTTGCGCGGCCGAACGGCATGGCGTTCCAGCGACGGCGGCCGCGTGTCGAGCGGTGGCGGCGCGCCGGCGTCGGGCGCGTGGCCATGCCGCGCGAAGAACTGCCGGTACGCGCCGGGCGTCATCCCGCGCGCGGCGAGGAACTGGCGGTTGAAGTTCGCGGCATTCGGAATGCCGCAGCGCGCGGCGACCGTCGCGATCGGCCAGTCGGTGCCGACCAGGTGGCGGCACGCATGCGCGAGCCGCAGCCGCTGCACGTAGCGGCCGACACTTTCGCCGAGGTGCCGCACGAACAGCCGCTGCAGCGTGCGTTCGGACATGTGCGCGACGGCGGCGAGTGCGTCGATGCGCAGCGGCTCATGGAAGCGCCGGTCGATCGCGTCGAGCACGCGGTCGAGGCGTTCGGCTTCGGGCGCGGCCGAGTCGGCCGATGACGCGGCGGCGTCGGGCCGGCCGTAGGCCTGGGCGGTGGCAAGCGGTTCGCCGCCGGCTTCAGCGAGATCGGCGAGCGTGTCGAGTGCGGCCGCGAGGCGGACGCGCGGCGATGAGTCGAGCAACTGCGGCAAGCGTGCGCGCATCGCGCGGGCCGTCTCGGCGTCGAACGCGAGACCGGGCGCCGCGCGACGCAGCAGCGAGCGCAGCGGCGCGTACTCGGGGCAGCAGTCGGCCATGCGTCGTGCCCAGTCGCCGTCAAACCAGACGACGAGCGCGACTTCCGGCGCGTCACGATCGATGCGCGCATTCGACGACCACGTGTGCGGCAGGTTGGGCGGGACGAGCACCAGGTCGTCGTCCCCGTAACGGGCGACATGATCGCCGACGAAGCGCCGGCCTCGGCTGTTCAGCGTCAGCGTCAGTTCGTATTCGGGATGCCGATGCCATTCGAACGGAATGTGCGCGAGTTGACGGTGATACACGCGAATCGAACAGCCGGGGGCGAACGTCACATGCTCGTATTGCGGCTTCATCGCGACCTCCGGTCGAGCGGGGCAGCGCGCCGTGGCATGATCGTGATCGATCGTCACGACGGAGCGATGCCATGTTTTCACATGTTTGCGTAGGCGTCAGCGATACCGCGCGCGCGTACGACTTCTACGCGCCGCTGTTCGCGGAACTCGGGCTGCGTCTGAAGTTCAGCGAGCCGGACGGCTGGTCGGGCTGGATGCCGGCCGATGCCGACCGGCCGCTGTTCTTCTTCGGCCCGCCCCTCGACCGCCGCGCGCCCGAACCGGGCAACGGCCATACGATCGCGTTCGACGTGCAGACGCGCGCGCGGGTCGACCGCTGTCATGCGCTCGCGCTGCAGCACGGCGGCACCTGCGACGGGCCGCCGGGGCTGCGGCCGCACTATCACGCCGACTACTACGGTGCGTATTTCCGCGACCCGGACGGCAACAAGCTGTGCGTGGTCTGCCATCGTCCCGAGTAGCGGATGGTTGTCGGGATTGTATCGATAGTTGACCGGATAGTGTCGATGACGGCACCGCGCCGGCCGTACGCTGAATGCTCGACACGACACACGATTCAGCGAGGAGACGACGATGCACCTGACGATTGACGATCTGCCGGCCGCGATCCGCACGGCGAAACGGGCGCTGCGCGCCGATCTGCCCGGTTACGCGGCCACGTTCCGCGAGCTGGAGGGCGATATCGCGCGGCAGGTCGACGCGATCCGCCGCGCGCACGCGCAAGGCCGCGACCTGATTCCGGTGCTGAAATTCGCGGACATCGCGAACGACACCGTCGATCCGCGGGCGATCGCCGCGATCCGTGCGCATGGCGCGGCGGTGATCCGCGGTGTGTTCGACGCGCAGCAGGCGCGCGACTGGAACGACGAGATCGGCGCCTATCTGGACGCGAACCGCTTCGCCGAGCGGCTGCATGCGCGCGCCGAGGACCGTTACTTCGGCAACCTCGCGTCGGGCAAGCCGCAGATTTACGGCGTCTACTGGTCGAAGCCGCAGGTGGCGGCGCGCCAGTCGCCGGCCCTCACGCGGGCACGCGTGTTCCTGAACCGGCTGTGGCGTCATGCGGACGGCGCGCGCACGCATTTCGATCCCGACCAGGTGCCGGCCTACGCGGACCGGATCCGCCGCCGGCCACCGGGCTCGACGTCGCTCGGGCTGTCGCCGCACGTCGACGGCGGCTCGGTCGAACGCTGGCTCGGCGCGAATTTCCGGCAGGTCTACCGCCACGTGCTGGCCGGCAACTGGCGCGATTACGATCCGTTCGACGCGGCGTTCCGCCCGGACGTCGAGGAGATTCCGTCGCCGGCCGTATGCTCGATGTTCCGCACGTTCCAGGGCTGGACCGCGCTGACGCCGCAAGGGCCCGGCGACGGCACGCTGCAGCTGATCCCGGTTGCGAACGCGATGGCGTACGTCGTGCTGCGTGCGCTGCAGGACGACGTCGCCGACGACGACCTGTGCGGCGCGCGTCCGGGTCGCGCGCTGTCGATCCTGCCCGAATGGCATGCGCTGCTGCTCGACGCGCTGGTGCCGATCCCGCACATGGAGCCGGGCGATGCGGTGTTCTGGCATGGCGACGTCGTGCATGCGGTCGAGGATGCGCATCGCGGCAGCGGCGACAGCAACGTGATGTACATCGCGGCCGCGCCCGGTTGCGCGAAGAACGATGCGTACCTCCAGCGCCAGCGGCTCGCGTTCCTGCGCGGCGACAGCCCGCCCGATTTCCCGGCCGATCATTTCGAGGTCGATTTCGACGGACGCGGCGGCGAGGGCGATCTGACGGCGCTGGGGCGTGCGCAAATGGGGTTCGCGCCTGTCGCCGCATGACGGATGCAGCGCACGGACGCATGGGTCGCTCCGGCACCCGCGTACGGCGCGTTTGCGCCGCGCACGCCGGCCGTCTGCCGAATCCGCTGCGTCACGCACGCAATTCGACGCGATCGGCTGCGGGCGCGCCCGAATTCGACGCGAATTGCGCAATTTGGCTTCCGATAATGGTCCGGACACAACGCAGCTGCCCGGTGCGCCGCACGGGGCAGCGTGACCATGGAGGAGTCGATGCAATTCACGCAAGCGATCGTTCGCCGTCCCGCGCCGTCCTGCGGCGCGGGTCTCACCACCGCCGCGCTCGGCGCGCCCGACTACGACAAGACGCTCACGCAGTTCCACGCATACTGCGACGCGCTGCGCGGCCTCGGTGTCGAACTGACCGAACTGCCGCCGCTGGACGCGTTTCCCGATTCGCACTTCGTCGAGGACGTCGCCGTCGTCACGCCTGAATTCGCGGTGATCACGCGCCCCGGCGCACCCGCGCGGCGCGGCGAGACGGCGCATATCGAAGCGGCGCTCGGTGCGCATCGCGACCTGCTGCCGATGCAGGCGGGCCGCCTCGACGGCGGCGACGTGATGCTCGTCGGCAAGCGCTTCTACATCGGCCTGACGAGCCGCACCGATGCCGAGGGCATCGCCGCGTTCGAGTCGCTGGTGTCGCGCTACGGCTATTCGGTCGTCGCGGTGCCGGTCGGCGCCGGCCTGCATCTGAAATCGGTGGTCAACGCGCTCGGCGACGACACGCTGCTCGTGACCGAGGCGCTGGCCGCGCATCCGGCGTTCGCCGACTATCGCCGGATCGCCATCTCGGCCGCCGATGAATACGCGGGCAACACGCTGCGCGTGAACGGCACGCTGATCACACCGGCCGGCTACCCGCGCGTGCACGACGCGATCGGCTCGCTCGGGCTGCCGCTGCACGTGATCGACACGAGCGAGTTCCGCAAGATGGACGGCGGCCTGACCTGCCTGTCGCTGCGCTTCTAGCCGATTGGCGCGCGGCCGCTTCGGCCGGATAATGTGGCCCCCGCGCGGAACTGGAGGAGACGCTCCGCGCGCCAGCCACCACCCGACCGGAGCGAACGCGGATGACCGACAAGAAGATGCAGCTCGACAAGATCGACCTCCGGATCCTCGATATCCTGCGCACCGACGGACGGATTTCGTACCGGAAGCTGTCGGAGCTCGTGAACCTCACGCCGCGCCCATGCCAGGCACGCGTGGAGCGGCTCGAGGCGCTCGGCGTGATCGAAGGCTATCGCGCGGTGATCAAGGCGCCGCGCGCGACCAAGCCGATCGTCGTGATCGCGCAGATCGTGCTGGCCGACCACGGCCGTTCGCAGGCGCCGTTCGAGGACGAGATGCGGAACAACCCGGCGGTGCTCGACTGCTGGCTCGTCAGCGGCACGTTCGATTTTCTCGTGCGGCTCGCGTGCGAGGATCTCGACGAATACCGGCGGATCGCGAACATGTGGCTGGAAAGTCAGCGGTTCCGGATCGAGAAGATCGTGACGACGGCCGAGCTGCAGGCGATCAAGCGCAGCGTCGTCTGACGCGGCCGTGCGCGTCCGGGCCGCCCGCATCGGACGCGCGGCCCGGCGAACAGGACCGTTCTTCGACGCGAATAACCGGGCCGATCGATTGGTATTCCGAATCAATTGGGGCGGCCCGAATCCAATCAGGGTGAACACTATGGATGCTTTGCAAGCGGCAGTGGAGACGGCCCCGCCGTCCGGAACGGCGCTGAAGCGCCGGCTGCAGAGCCGCCACATCGCGATGATCGCGATCGGCGGCTCGATCGGCACGGGGCTGTTCGTCGCGTCGGGCGCATCGGTCGCGCAGGCGGGGCCGGGCGGCGCGATCGCCGCGTATGTCGCGATCGGGCTGATGGTCTACTTCGTCGTCACCGGGCTCGGCGAGATGGCCGCGCTGATGCCGGTGTCGGGCTCGTTCGCGATCTACGGCGAGAAGTACGTCGACGAAGGCTTCGGCGTCGCGCTCGGCTGGACCTACTGGTACAGCTGGGCGGTGACGATCGCGATCGAACTCGTCGCCGGGCAGATCGTGATGCGCTACTGGTTTCCAGCCGTGCCGGGCGTGTGGTGGGGCGCGGGCTTCCTGGTGCTGATCTTCCTGCTGAACACGCTGTCGGTGCGCGGCTTCGGCGAATCCGAATACTGGTTCTCGCTGATCAAGGTCGTCACCGTGATCGCGTTCATCGCGGCGGGGTTGCTGATCGCGGCGGGCCTGCTCGGCAACGGGCATCCGGTCGGCTGGCGCAACTTCAGGACCGGCGATGCGCCGTTCGTCGGCGGCGTGCACGCGATGATGAGCGTCGCGCTGATCGCGGGCTTCTCGTTTCTCGGCACCGAGCTGGTCGGGATCACGGCCGGCGAATCGGAAAACCCGCGCAAGACGATCCCGCGCGCGGTGAAGCAGATCTTCTGGCGGATCATGCTGTTCTACGTGCTCGCGATCTTCGTGATCGGCCTGCTGGTGCCGTACACCGACCCGAACCTGCTGAAGAGCGACGTGACCGACATCGGCGTGAGTCCGTTTACGCTCGTGTTCAGCCATGCGGGCTTTCCGCTTGCCGCGGGCGCGATGAACCTCGTGATCCTGACGGCCGTGCTGTCGGCCGGCAACTCCGGCACGTATGCGGCGACGCGGATGTTGTACAACCTCGCGGCGGAAGGCCGTGCGCCCGCGATGTTCGCGACGCTGTCGCCGGGCGGCGTGCCGCGCAACGCGCTTTACGCGACGATGGCGGTGGGCGGCCTGTGCTTCCTCACGTCGCTGACCAACAACCAGCGCATCTATCTGTGGCTGCTCAATACGGTCGGCATCACCGGTTTCATCGCGTGGCTCGGCATCGCGGTCTGCCACTACCGGTTCCGCAAGGGCTTTCTGAAGCAGGGCTACCGGCTCGATCAACTGCCGTATCGCGCAAAGTGGTTCCCGTTCGGGCCGTTGTTCGCGATCGCGGTCTGCAGCGTGATCTCGCTCGGGCAGGATTACCAGGCGTTCTTCGCCGCTCGCATCGACTGGATGGAAGTGCTGTCGATCTATGTGTGGATTCCGCTGTTCGTCGCGATCTGGTGGGCGTATCGCCGCGCGCGCAAGAGCCGGCTCGTGCGGTACGAGGAGATGGAGATCGGGCCGTGGCTGACGCGCCCGGTCGGCGACGCGGGGGAAACGCGCGAGCGGTCGTCGCGCGGCGCGTAGCGTGCATGCGGCCGCGGGCCGGGATACCATCGCCTTCGCGTAGCGTGCCGGACAGGGCCTCCGGCACGTCGCGCGTTTCCCGATCGATTCCGCGTCCAGCACACAACATGACAATACAGCCGAACCGCGTTTCTTCCTCTTCATTCGTTTCCGCCGCCAGCGTGCGCGAGCTTGCCGATGCCGTGCGCACGGCCGAACGCCGCGCTGTCGATCTGGCCGACGACGCACTCGCGCGTCTCGTGGCGATCGCGCCGCTCAATGCGATGGTGCACGTCGATGGCGAACTCGCGCGCCGCACGGCCGAGCACGTCGATGCGCGCGTCGCCCAGGGCGACGTGTTACCGCTTGCCGGCGTGCCGTTCGTGATCAAGGACAACCTCGATACCGCCGGGATGCCGACGCTCGGCGCGAGCCCGGCGGTGAACGGCTATCGGGCGGCCTCGGACGCGCTGACCGTGCGGCGCCTGCTTGACGCCGGCGCGGTGCCGCTCGGCAAGGCGAACATGCACGAGCTTGCGTTCGGCATCACGAGCGGCAACCGGCACTTCGGCGCGGTCGGCAATCCGCAGGATCCGCGGCGTATCGCCGGCGGGTCGAGCGGCGGCACGGCGGCGGCCGTCGCGGCCGGTATCCCGTTCGGTCTCGGTACCGACACGGGCGGCTCGGTGCGGATTCCGGCCGCATTTTGCGGTGTCTACGGATTGCGGCCGTCCGCGCAGCGCTATTCGGCGCACGGCGTGCTGTCGCTGTCGCCCACGCGCGACACGGTGGGGCCGATCGGACATGGCATCGACGATCTGCTGCTGCTCGACGCGGTGCTGACGCGCGACGACGGCATCGCGACCGCACCCGAATGGCCGCAGTTGCGCATCGGCGTGCCGGGCGCACCGTACTTCGACGCGCTCGATCCGGGCGTCGCGACCTGCATCGAGCGTGCGCTCGCGTCGTTCGCGGCGGCCGGCGCGACGCTCGTGCCGTTGCCGGCGATGCCGCTGCACGAGGCCAGCGAAGCATGCGGCTTTCCGCTCGTGGGATACGAGGCGAACCAATACTGGCGCCGCTTCGCGGCGGAACGGCTCGGCATCCCGTTCGACACGTTCGTCGAGCGGATCGCGAGCGACGACGTGCGCGCGATCTTCCGGTCGTTCGTGTCCGCGCCGGTCGATGCGCAGGCGTATGCGGACGCGATCGCGTGCCGTCGGCGTCTCGTGCGCTGGTACGACGACGCGTTCGGTACGCCGGTCGACTGCATCGCGATGCCCACGGTGCCGGGCGAGCCGCCGTCGCTCGACGACACGGCCGCGATGACCGCCGCGCAGGATGCCGCGCTGTTCGCGCGCGTCGCGCGCCAGACTTCGCCGGCGACGCTCGCCGGCGTGCCGTCCGTCTCGATCCCGGCCGGACGCTCCCCGCAAACGGCGCTGCCGGTCGGGCTGATGCTGGAAGGGCCATGGGGCGGCGATCGCCGTCTGCTCGCGATCGCCCGGCGGATCGACGCGCTGCTGCGGGACGATGCGGCGCGCGCGTGAGTCGCCGCGCGCCTGCCACGTTCACGCCGGGTTCAGGCGAGATATGCCTTCATGAAGTCGACCCATGCACGTACTTTCTGCGGCACGTGCGGGGTCGACGGGTACAGCGCATAGACGGCCTGCGGCGGAAACCGGTAGCCGGGGAGCGCATCGACCAGCGCGCCGCTCGCGAGATCGTCGCGCACGAGCCATTCGGGCAGCAGCGCGACACCGCTGCCTTGCCGCGCGAGCACGCGCAGGACCGACGCGTTGTCGACCACGACGCGCGGCTTGGCACCGGGCCGGAACGCGTGCGGGTTGCCGTCGCGATCGGCGAGCGGCCACGTGGCGATGCGCTCGAGCCGCGTATGGCCGAGCTGCGGCAGCCGGGCGAGCGTGTCCGGCGAATCGATGTGCGACAGGCCGGCCGCGGCGAGCAGTGACGGCGCGATCACGGGCCGCACTTCGTACGTCGCGAGGCACGCGCCGCGGTACGGCAGATCCTGGAACTGTTCGAGGCGGCCGAGCCGGATCGCCACGTCGACGCGCTCGCGCACCAGATCGACCTGCGACGCGTGCGTCTCGAGCCGCACGCGCAGCGCGGGATGCCGCTGCATGAACGTGTGCAGCGCGGGGGCGACGACCATCGTCCCGTACTCGACGGTCGACGTCACGCGCAGCACGCCGTGCATCCCGCCATGCTCGCTGCGCGCGTCCTCGATCGCGCTTTCGGCTTCCTCCAGCACGCGCAGGCAGCGCGCATGGAAGCGCTCGCCCGCGTCGGTCAGCTCGACGCGCCGCGTGGTGCGCGTGAGCAGGGTGACGCCGAGCTCGGCTTCCAGCTGCTTGATGTTGAAGCTCACCGCGGCCCGGGCCTGGTTCAGCTGGGCGGCGGCGGCCGTAAACGACCCTGCTTCCACGACGGCGCGGAAGACGGCGAAACGATCGAGACTCACCATGGCGTGTCGGATCCGAGACGGAAAACCGACATGGTGCCCTGATTGTCAAAATTTTTCGACCAGTCCTGCCGTCCGGCCGGGCTTATCGACGTGCGCGGCGAACCTTACACTGCGGCGTTTCGTTCGTCTTCCGCCGCCATGACCGATCGCTCGAAAATCGCCGCCGTCTACCTGCTCGGGTTCGCGATCGACCTCGCCAACATGTTCGTCATCAATGCCGCCTATCCGACGATCCAGCGCGAGCTGCACGCGTCGGTCGCGCAGCTGGCGTGGATCGGCAACGCGTACGTGCTCGGGCTGACGGTCGTGATCCCGCTCGGTACGTGGCTCGCGCGCCGCTTCGGCGAGCGCCGGCTGCTGATCGCGTCGCTGCTGCTGTTCGCGCTCGGCAGCCTCGGCGTCGGCCTGTCGGCGTCGATCGGCGCACTGTTGGCATGGCGGCTGGTCCAGGGGCTCGGCGGCGGATTGCTGATCCCGGTCGGGCAGACGATGGCCTATCGTGCGTATCCGCCCGATGCGCGGGCGCATCTGACGTCGATCGTGATGATGGTCGCGCTGCTCGTGCCGGCGCTGTCGCCGGCGCTGGGCGGCGTGGTCGTGGATCGTGTGTCGTGGCGGGCGATCTTCTTCGGAATGCTGCCGCTCGCCGCGGTCACGAGCGTGCTCGCGTTCGCGTGGCTGCCGGCCGACGAACCGGACGGCAGCCCGCCGGCGCTCGACGTGCGCGGCCTCGGGCTGAGCGCCGCGGCGCTCGTTGCGCTGCTGCTCGGCCTGACGTTCGCGGGACAGCCGGGCGCGGGCCGCGACGCGTTCGTTCCGCTCGCGATCGCGCTCGTCGCCGGTGGTGCGTATGTCGCGCACGCACGCAGCGCTGCCGCGCCGCTGCTCGACCTGCGCCTGGTTGCGCAGCCGCTGCTGCGGATCGGGCTGATCGTCTACCTGTGCGTGCCGGGCGTGTTCACCGGCGTGAACCTCGTCGCCGCGCTGTATCTGCAGAACGCGCTCGGGCTCAGTGCGACGCATACGGGCGCGCTGATGGTGCCGTGGGCGATCGCGTCGTTCGCCGCGATCGCGACGACGCGCCGCTGTTTCCCGAAGTGGGGGCCGAAGCCGCTGTTCATGAGCGGGATCGCGATCGACGCGATCGGGATCGTGTTGCTCGCGACCCCGCTTGCCGGTTTCGAGGCCGGGCGCGTGCTCGCGTTCGTCGCGATGGGGCTCGGCGCCAGCATGTGCACGAGCACGTCGCAAAGCGCGGCGTTTCTCGATGTCCCCGCCACGCGAATGGGCGACGCGAGCGCGCTGTGGAACATCAATCGGCAACTGAGCTTCTGTCTCGGCGTCGCGGTGCTGGGCAGCGCGTTGAACTTCCTGTTGTCGATGCACGGGGACGATGGGCGGCTGCCGTACCAGCAATGTTTCGGCCTGGCTGCGCTGGCGACGCTGCTGCCGCTGCCGTTCGTCGCGCGCCTCGCCGCGCACCGTGCGCCCGCCGGGCGTGCGGTTTCTCAACGTTCGTGAGTTTCGAGATGAATTCGTCAAACCCGTTTTTCCAGGAAGTGGTCGACGCGCACGTCGACATCGAGCAATGGTTGTCCGGCAGCGCGGCGCGCGAGGGGCTCGCGCCGCTGCTCGCGCGCTTTTCGCGGGACTTCTCGATGATCTCGCTGCACGGGCATGCGCTCGACTACGCGGATATCGACATCCTGTTCTCGCGCGGCTTCGGCGCGCGGCCCGGCCTGCGGATCGCGATCGACGAACTGCAC
The DNA here is from genome assembly GCF_001521935.1 of Burkholderia sp. RF7-non_BP4. NCBI lineage: Bacteria > Pseudomonadati > Pseudomonadota > Betaproteobacteria > Burkholderiales > Burkholderiaceae > Burkholderia > Burkholderia sp. RF7-non_BP4. The sequence continues at coordinate 67,411 of NZ_LOTA01000010.1, forward strand.
GAAGTGAGCACGTGGCAGGGCGGCTCGACGATCGCCTATCGCGAGACGCAGACCGACGCGGCAGGGCGGCGAACGGTGCGCCGTTCGACCGTCGTGTTCGAGCGCGACGCCGATGGTCGCATCGGCTGGCTGCGGCTGCACGAGACGCCGGTGACGGGCTGACCGTTACCCGCAACGCCTGACGCCGCCGCGCGGCGGCAGGCACATGCTCCTCCGAGCGGCATACCAACCAGAAACCTGAGAGATGACAATAAAAGCAATCGACATCGCGCGTCGCGAGGACGCGCGGCCGCATCGCGTCCGCAGTCGGGGGCGCGCATGACGGCGCCATCGTTCACCGATGCGGTGGCTTCGCTCGTGCGCGATACCGAGGTGCACAAGGACCTCTATCTGTCGCCGCGCATCTTCGAGCTGGAGATGCGCCATCTGTTCCGGAACACGTGGCTCTATGTCGGCCATGTCAGCCAGATTCCGGCCACGGGCGACTACGTGACGACGACGATCGGCGCCGAGCCGGTCGTGATGGTGCGCCACGTCGACGGTTCGGTGCGGGTGCTGCACAACCGCTGTTCGCACAAGGGCACGCAGCTGGTGACGGATGCCTCCGGCAACACGGGCACATTCTTCCGCTGCCCGTACCACGCCTGGTCGTACCGGACCGACGGCAGCCTCTACGCGATTCCGCTGCGGCGCGGCTACGAAAACACGGGCTTCGAGACGTGCGAGGCGAGCAAGGGCATGCAGGCGGTCGGCGCGACCCATGAGCATCGCGGTTTCGTGTTCTGCCGCCTCAGTCAGTCCGGCGTCGATTTCCATGCGTACTTTGGCGATGCGCTGTCGTCGCTCGACAACCTCGTCGATCGATCGCCGGAAGGGCGCGTGGAAGTCGCGGGCGGCGTGTTCCGCTACGTGCACGGCTGCAACTGGAAGATGCTGGTCGAGAATCAGACCGACACCTGCCATCCGATGGTCGCGCACGAGTCGTCGGCCGGCACGGCCGTGCGCGTGTGGGAGCGCGACGGCACGCAGCAGGCGAAGCCGATGGCGGTCGAGCTGCTGGAGCCGTTCATCCAGCCGCACGCGTTCTTCGAGCAGATGGGGTTGCGCGTGTGGCCCAACGGACATGGTCACACCGGCACCGCCGATTCGATTCACGCGCGCTACACGCCGATTCCCGGCTATCACGAGAAGATGACCGCGGCCTACGGCGAAGCGCGCGCCGCGCGGATTCTCGGCGAGGTGCGTCACAACACGGTGCTGTTTCCGAATGCGATGGTGAAAGGGCCGATCCAGATCCTGCGCGTGTTCAAGCCGCTGGCGGTCGACCGCACGCTGGTGGAGTCGTGGTCGTTTCGTCTCGTCGGCGCGCCCGATTCGCTGTTCGAGCGCACGCTCGCCTACAACCGCCTCATCAACGCGCCGACATCGATCGTCGCGCACGACGATCTCGAAATGTACGAACGCGCCCAGCGCGGCCTCGCCACGCAGGCGCGCGACTGGGTGCATGTCGGGCGGCTGTTCGAGCCCGAGGAGTTCGCGCAGCCGACGTCGGAGACGAACGGCACCAGCGAACAGCAGATCCGCAACCAGTTCCGCGCATGGCTGCAGTACATCGCGCCGGTATCGACGCAGGAGGCCGCCGATGCGCGTATTTCCGCACGATGAGCTCGTCGCGTTCGTCTATCGCGAGGCGCGCCTGCTCGACGAGCGGCGCTACGAGGAATGGCTCGCGCTCTATGCGGACGACGCGCGCTACTGGATGCCGCTGTCGCCGGACCAGCCCGACACCGGGCTGCACGGCGCGCTGATGGACGAGGACCGGCTCCTGCTGCGCATCCGCATCGAGCGGCTGGCCGGGCGCCGGACGTTCTCGCAGCAGCCGGCGAGTCGCGGTCATCATCTGCTCCAGCAGCCGCACGTCGATCGGGCCGACCACGAACGCGGCGCCTATGTGCTGCGCACGCCGTTTCATTACGTCGAAACGCGACGCGACGAGCAGACGCTGTTCGCCGGCTGGTACACGCATGAACTCGCGGTATGCGACGACACGTTGCGCATCCGCGTGAAGCGTGTCGATCTCGTCAACGCCGACGCGCCGCTCGGCAGCATCCATCTGCCTGTCTGATCGCGTGCGGCCAGCACATCCCTTTTCGCTCCCGACCACATGAACGCTCCTGAATTCCTGCCGCGCACGTTGCCGTACATCGACACGCTGTACGACTACGGCGCCTTCCTGTCCCGCACCGGCGGGCATCTCGGCACGCTGCCGGCGCAGCGCGCACGCGACGCGCGGATCGCGATCGTCGGCGCGGGCGTCGGCGGCCTGGTCGCCGCCTGCGAGCTGCTGCGCGCGGGGGCGCGGCAGGTCGTCGTGTTCGAGGCGAACCGCGCGCGCGTGGGCGGGCGCCTGCTGTCGCAGTCGATCAATCCGGACCATCCGCACCTGCTCGCCGAAATGGGCGCGATGCGTTTCCCGCCGTCGCAGGCCGCGCTTTACCACTATCTCGAGCGGTTCGGCGTCGACAGCGCATCCGCGTTTCCCGATCCGGGCATCGTCGACACCGAAATCCACTACCAGGGCCATGCATACCGCTGGCCCGCGGGCGATGCGCCTCCCGCGCTGTTCGACCGCGTCGACCGCGGCTGGCGCGCGTTCATTCGCGACGGCGTGCGGCTCGACGACGGCACGCAGCTGCCCGCCCCGGCCGAACTGACGGCGCTGCTGCGCGCGCACCGCTACGACGATGCGCGGCATGGCTGGCAGCAGTACATCGACCGCTTCGGCGACGAGTCGTTCTACTCGGCGATCGTCAAGATCTTCACGGGCGCGACGCCGCCGGGCGGCGCGCGCTGGCGCAAGGGCGAGGACCTGCGCCTGTTCGGCACGCTCGGCATCGGCTCGGGCGGCTTCCAGCCGGTCTATCGCGCATCGTTCCTCGAAATCCTGCGGATCGTGGTCAACGAGCTCGAAGTCGACCAGCGGTTGATCCCGGCCGGCATCTTCGCGCTCGCGCAGGGGCTGCTCGACGATGGCGGGGACGGTGCGCGAGTGCGCGATTGCATCGTCCACGCGGCCGTGCGGCATGTGGCGAAGCAGCCGGACGAGACCTTTGCGCTCACGCTCGACGACGGGTCGACGCGGATATTCGACCGCGTGATAGTCGCGACCACGACGCGCGCGATGCAGGTCGGCATGGGCATCACCGGCATCGCGAACCTGTTCGCGCCGAACGTCGTTCGCGCAATCAACGAGACGCACATGGTCAGCTCGTCGAAGCTGTTCGTGCTGACCCGCGACAAGTTCTGGCTCAAGCACGGGCTGCCGCACAACATCCAGACGGACACGCTGGCGCGCGGCATCTACTGCCTCGACTACGCGCCCGACGATCCCGACGCACACGGCGTCGTGCTGATCAGCTACACGTGGGAGGACGATTCGCACAAGATCCTGTCGCTCACCGACAAGGTCGAGCGGTTCAAGCGTCTCGTGGCCGAGATCGGCATCGTGTCGCCGGCGTTCGCCGCGCACCTGCGTCCGCTCGACGACGATTACGCGCGCAACGTCACGAGCCACGACTGGTTGTCGGACCGCTACGCGCTCGGCGCATTCAAGCTGAACTATCCGGGCGAGGACATTCACTCGCAGGCGCTGTTCTATCAGTTCCAGACGGCCGCCGATCCGTCGTCGGATCGTGGCATCTATCTGGCCGGCTGCTGCTGCTCGTTCACGGGCGGCTGGATCGAGGGCGCGGTGCAGACCGCGATCAACGCGGCGAGCGCGGTGATCCGCAGTCTCGGCGGGACGCTCGCCGACGGCAATCCGCTCGACGCGATGCGCAGCCGCTATCGCTACGGCGACTGACGCGGCGTGCGGCGCTACTTGTCCAGCTCCGGATAGTGCCGGAAGATCCCCATGTCGTTGAACGGGATGCGGCGCGCCGACTCCAGATAGCGCGCGACGGGCGGATGCCGTGCAACGCGGTCGTGCACGCCGACGAGCCCCGCGACCTTGCGCTCCGCGCGCTTCATCGCCTTCGGGAACGCGTAGCGCAGCCCTTCGATCAACTGAAACATCGACAGGTCCGCATAACTGAGCGCGCTGCCGGCGATATAGCCGCCTTTGTGCGGATTCTGCTCCAGCACGCGATCGAAGTAGCCGAGGAACTTCGGCAGGCGGTGCGCGAGGAAATCGGCCGCGCGCTCGGCGGCCTCGGCCTTCTGGTCCTCGTAGTACAGGCCGCTGCCGATCGGGTGATGCGTGTCGTGGATCTCGGTGACGAAATCGGCGACGGTCAGCTGGAGCTGATGCACCCACAGCCGTCCGGCTTCGTCGGCGGGCGCGAGCCCGAGCCGTGCGCCGAGAAACAGCAGAATGTTCGCGGTCTGTCCGACGAGCACGTCGCCGGCCTTCAGGAACGGCGGTGCGAACGGCACGCATTCGGTCTTCGTGCTGTCCATCAGCCGCATCATTGCCGATACGCCCATGCCGCGCCCCGATTCGCGCGCGACGTCGACATAGTCGGCCTCGGCTGCCTCGAGCGCGAGCCGCACGTATTCGCCGCGACCCTGGATCTCGGGCCAGTAATAGAGTTCGTAACGCATGCCGTGCTCCTGTCCGGTCGATGCGCCGGGCGATGCGCGCATCGTGATGGCGGGGAGGGCGGCCGCGCCGCCCGTTGCGAATAGACAGTCTAGGAGATCGTGCGTGACGCGCGGTGCTTGGCGCGCTTCATGCACCGCGCGCGTCGCGCTCGCCGCCTTCGGGGCCGTAGAAGAACACCCAGGTCGAGAAGTCGTCGGAGAAACCGACGAAACGGTGCGACGCGAATGCGGGGACGAACACCACGTCGCCCGCCGCGACGCCGCATTCGCGTCCGTCGACGACGAAACGGGACGTGCCGGTGGCGATCACGTAGACCTCGTCGCGCGTATGCGGCGTCTGCAGGTCCTCGCCGCGCGGCCGGTACAGCTCGACGTCGAGCGTGCCGTGGCGAAACAGCGTCGTGAACGGCGTGCCTTCATCGTCGAGGCGGGCGAGCGATTCGTTGATGCCGAGCTTCATCGTCGTGGGCTCCGGTTCCGGACCGTGGGGACAGGCAGACGTCCGTCGTCCCATCGTATGCCGGAATCCGCCTCGAGGCGAACGTCGCGAGCGCGGGGCGTCGCGGTGTCCGATGCTGCCGTTTGGCTGGTAATGCCGATACAGGTATTGGCACTACCAGCCAAACCACTGTTTTTAATGGGTTTTTTCGCGCCGGGCCTGCGCCGTGGCGCGTTCTGCGTGGCATAATCGACCGCATCCGCAAGGCTTGTAGTCACAACGACCCCGCATACCCATGGCACAGACTCTCTACGACAAACTGTGGAATACCCACGTCGTCCACACCGAGGACGACGGCACGGCATTGCTCTACATCGACCGTCAGCTGCTGCACGAAGTCACGAGCCCGCAGGCGTTCGAAGGGCTGAACGTCGCGCACCGCCCGGTGTGGCGCATCAGCGCGAACCTGGCCGTGTCGGACCACAACGTCCCGACCACGGATCGCAGCCACGGCATTGCCGATCCGGTCTCGAAGCTGCAGGTCGACACGCTCGACGCGAACTGCGACGCGTTCGGCATCACGCAGTTCAAGATGAACGACGTGCGCCAGGGCATCGTGCACATCATCGGGCCGGAGCAGGGCGCGACGCTGCCGGGCATGACGATCGTCTGCGGCGATTCGCATACGTCGACGCACGGCGCGTTCGGCGCGCTCGCGCACGGCATCGGCACGTCGGAAGTCGAGCACGTGCTCGCGACGCAAACCCTGCTGCAGAAAAAGAGCAAGAACATGCTCGTGAAGGTCGAGGGTGCCCTGCCGCGCGGCTGTACCGCGAAGGACATCGTGCTCGCGATCATCGGCAAGATCGGCACGGCAGGCGGCACGGGCTACGCGATCGAATTCGGCGGCTCGACGATCCGCGCGCTGACGATGGAAGGCCGGATGACCGTCTGCAACATGGCGATCGAAGCCGGCGCGCGTGCGGGCATGGTCGCCGTCGACGACACGACGATCGATTACCTGAAGGGCCGTCCGTTCGTGCCGACCGGCGCGGAATGGGACCAGGCCGTCGAATACTGGCGCGAATTCAAGTCCGACGAAGGCGCGCAGTTCGACCGCGTCGTCGAGCTGAACGCGGCCGAGATCGTCCCGCAGGTCACGTGGGGCACGTCGCCGGAAATGGTTACGTCGATCGATGGTCGCGTGCCCGATCCCGAGCGCGAAAAGGATCCGGTCAAGCGCGACGCGATGGAACGCGCGCTGGCCTACATGGCGCTCGAACCGAACACGCCGATCGAGTCGATCAAGGTCGACAAGATCTTCATCGGTTCGTGCACGAACGCGCGCATCGAGGACATCCGCGCGGCCGCGTACGTCGTGAAGAAGCTGAATCGCCGCATCGCATCGAACGTGCGCCTGGCGATGGTCGTGCCGGGCTCGGGCCTCGTGAAGGCGCAGGCCGAGCGCGAAGGCCTCGACAAGGTGTTCACGGATGCGGGCTTCGAATGGCGCGAGCCGGGCTGCTCGATGTGCCTCGCGATGAACGCCGACCGGCTCGATCCGGGCGAGCGCTGCGCATCGACGTCGAACCGCAACTTCGAAGGCCGGCAGGGCGCGGGCGGTCGCACGCACCTGGTGAGCCCCGCGATGGCGGCGGCGGCGGCGATCGAAGGCCATTTCGTCGACATTCGCAAGCTGGGGTAACGCGTGACGGCATCGAAGCTCATCGCGCGGCTGGTTGCCGCGCTGGCGCTCGCGGGGCTGGGCTTCGGCCTTGCGGGTTGCAATACCGTCCGAGGCTTCGGCCAGGACGTCAATGCCGCCGGCAACGCGCTGCAGCGCGCCGCGGAGTGACATCCGCCGAGAATTTGTCGATGTGCGCCGGCTGAATGCCGGCCCTTCAACCGGATAGACGGATCATGGAAAAATTCAATGTGCATACCGGCGTCGTGGCGCCGCTCGATCGCGAGAACGTCGACACCGACGCGATCATCCCGAAGCAGTTCCTGAAGTCGATCAAGCGCACGGGCTTCGGTCCGAACGCGTTCGACGAATGGCGTTACCTCGATCACGGCGAGCCGGGCCAGGACAACTCGAAGCGCCCGCTGAACCCGGACTTCGTGCTGAACCAGCCGCGCTACCAGGGCGCATCGGTGCTGCTCGCACGCAAGAACTTCGGCTGCGGCAGCTCGCGCGAGCACGCGCCGTGGGCGCTGCAGCAGTACGGCTTCCGCGCGATCATCGCGCCGAGCTTCGCCGACATCTTCTTCAACAACTGCTACAAGAACGGGCTGCTGCCGATCGTGCTGACCGAGCAGCAGGTCGATCACCTGTTCAACGACACGTACGCGTTCAACGGCTATCAGCTGACGATCGACCTCGACGCGCAGGTCGTGCGCACGGGCGACGGCCGCGAGTATGCGTTCGACATCACCGCGTTCCGCAAGTACTGCCTGCTGAACGGTTTCGACGACATCGGCCTGACGCTGCGTCACGCGGACAAGATCCGCCAGTTCGAAGCCGAGCGGCTCGCGAAGCAGCCGTGGCTCAACAACAAGCTGGTCGGCTGAGATTGCCTCCGGGCGGGCGCGCATGACGCGCGCTCGCCGACCTGCCACTCATACCTACCCAGTCAGGAATAACGCATGAAGATTGCAGTGCTGCCCGGCGACGGCATCGGTCCGGAAATCGTCAACGAAGCGGTCAAGGTGCTGAACGCCCTCGACGAGAAGTTCGAACTCGAACAGGCGCCGGTTGGCGGCGCGGGCTACGAGGCGAGCGGTCATCCGCTGCCGGACGCGACGCTGAAACTCGCGAAGGAAGCCGACGCGATCCTGTTCGGCGCGGTCGGCGACTGGAAGTACGACTCGCTCGAGCGCGCGCTGCGCCCCGAGCAGGCGATCCTCGGGCTGCGCAAGCATCTCGAATTGTTCGCGAACTTCCGCCCGGCGATCTGCTATCCGCAACTCGTCGACGCGTCGCCGCTGAAGCCGGAGCTGGTCGCGGGCCTCGACATCCTGATCGTGCGCGAGCTGAACGGCGACATCTACTTCGGCCAGCCGCGCGGCGTGCGTGCCGCTCCCGACGGCCCGTTCGCCGGTGAGCGCGAGGGTTTCGACACGATGCGCTATTCGGAACCGGAAGTGCGCCGCATCGCGCACGTCGCGTTCCAGGCCGCGCGCAAGCGTGCGAAGAAGCTGCTGTCGGTCGACAAGTCGAACGTGCTCGAAACGTCGCAATTCTGGCGCGACATCATGATCGACGTGTCGAAGGAATACGCGGACGTCGAGTTGTCGCACATGTACGTCGACAACGCGGCGATGCAGCTCGCGAAGGCGCCGAAGCAGTTCGACGTGATCGTGACCGGCAACATGTTCGGCGACATCCTGTCGGATGAAGCGTCGATGCTGACGGGCTCGATCGGCATGCTGCCGTCGGCGTCGCTCGACAAGAACAACAAGGGCCTGTACGAGCCGTCGCACGGTTCGGCGCCGGACATCGCGGGCAAAGGCATCGCGAACCCGCTGGCGACGATCCTGTCGGCCGCGATGCTGCTGCGCTACTCGCTGAATCGCGCGGAGCAGGCCGATCGCATCGAGCGCGCGGTGAAAACGGTGCTCGAACAAGGCTATCGAACGGGCGACATCGCGACGCCGGGCTGCAAGCAGGTCGGCACGGCGGCGATGGGCGACGCGGTGGTCGCTGCGCTGTAACGCGCACGGCAATGCAGCAGCGGTGAATTGTAGAAAGGGCGCGAACGGGCCGCGAAATCGGCCGGTTCGCGCGTGGTTGGCCGTTGTGCGGCCAACCGGCTTTGTGTAGACTCGAACGATGGCGCTGATTTCCCTGATCTCCCCGGTCCTGAAACTCCACGGCAACACTGCCCGTGCGGGTACGCGCGCCATCGTCATCACGAAAACCATTACCACGAAAACGATCATTAAACGCTGATCGTCCGTCGTGCCCGCCTGTTTCCCCGCGCGGTCACGCCGGGGGCGGAAATGGCGGGGAAGCTCCATTCAAAGGGTTAGTCATGAACGTAGGTCTCGTAGGTTGGCGCGGCATGGTCGGCAGCGTGCTGATGCAACGCATGCAGGAAGAAGGTGATTTCGACCTGATCGAACCGGTGTTTTTCAGCACCAGCAACACGGGCGGCAAGGCGCCGTCGTTCGCGAAAAACGAGACTACGCTCAAGGACGCGACCAACGTCGACGAGCTGAAGAAGTGCGACGTAATCATCACGTGCCAGGGCGGCGACTACACGAACGACGTGTTTCCGAAGCTGCGCGCGGCCGGCTGGAACGGCTACTGGATCGACGCGGCCTCGTCGCTGCGGATGCAGGACGACGCGGTCATCATCCTCGATCCGGTCAACCTCGACGTGATCAAGGACGCGCTCGTCAAGGGCACGAAGAACTTCGTCGGCGGCAACTGCACGGTCAGCCTGATGCTGATGGCGCTCGGCGGCCTGTTCCGCGAGAACCTCGTCGACTGGATGACGGCGATGACCTACCAGGCCGCATCGGGCGCGGGCGCGCAGAACATGCGTGAACTGCTGTCGCAGATGGGCGCGCTGCACGGTTCGGTGCAGGAACAGCTCGCCGATCCGGCTTCCGCGATTCTCGACATCGACCGCCGCGTGCTCGCGACGATGAACAGCGATGCAATGCCGACGAGCCAGTTCGGCGTGCCGCTCGCGGGTTCGCTGATTCCGTGGATCGACAAGGATCTCGGCAACGGGATGTCGAAGGAAGAGTGGAAGGGCGGCGCGGAAACCAACAAGATCCTCGGCAAGCCGGCCATGGGCGAGCCGGGTTCGATCCCGGTCGACGGGCTGTGCGTGCGGATCGGCGCGATGCGCTGCCATTCGCAGGCGCTGACGATCAAGCTGAAGAAGGACGTCCCGCTGGACGAAATCAACGGCATCCTCGCGTCGGCGAACGACTGGGTGAAGGTCGTGCCGAACGAGCGCGAAGCGTCGATGCGCGACCTGTCGCCGGCGAAGATCACCGGCACGCTGACGGTGCCGGTCGGTCGCCTGCGCAAGCTTGCGATGGGCGGCGAATACCTGTCGGCGTTCACGGTCGGCGATCAACTGCTGTGGGGCGCGGCCGAGCCGCTGCGCCGCATGCTGCGCATCCTGCTCGACAAGTAAGGATCGGGCCGCGCTGCGCGCCCCGTCGGCGCGCGACGCGAAACGCCTGCCTGCCCTTCGCGGGGCGGCAGGCGTTTTTTATTGGTTGGCGCGGCGGCATGCGGGCGAAAACCCGAGATGCTTGCGAGAGGGGCGCGACGCGAACGATACGGGCATGAACTCATTCCCGGAGCGATGCGGCCGCAACAATCGTCATCGATTGATGCCCCCTTTTTGATAAAACTGCCGTGCACGATTGATGGTGAGGATCGGCATGGCGGGCGCGCGATCCGCGCGCCGGCGGCGCGGTGCGAATAGCGGTTGCGCCGATGCATCGGCATGGGCGGCCGCATCCGCCGGCGACGAATTCGGCCGGAACCTGATCGCGTGAAGTAAACTATGCGGTTACGACGCGCAGAGTCGCCGAAAGCGTCGCGTTCTGCGCGACGCTTTTGCATTTCTGCGGCGACTTTATTGACGCTTCCCTACGCGAATCCGAGCCGCGCCCGCGCGCGGCGATAGAGCCTACGATGTCCCGAATTTCCTTGTTTCCGCGTCAGTCCCGTCTGTCGCGCGCCGTACGCGGCGCGCTGGCGATCCTGGCACTCGGCGCGGCCGCGTCGGCCTGGGCGGCCGGCACCGTCGAACTGCCGGCTTCCGCTGCAGGCGGCCCCGCGCCGCTCACCGTGACGGTCCAGCCCGGCCAGTCGCTGAACGATCTCGCAAAGGCGGCCACGCAGTCGCACGATCCGGGCGTGCTCGCGCGTGCCGGACGCGCGCTGTTCGACGCCAACCCGCAGGCATTCATGAAGCGCGACCCGAGCCGCCTGAAAGTCGGCGCGACGCTGACGGTGCCGGCGCTCGACGCGACGGGCGCGGCACTCGCGGCGGCCGGTGCGTCAGGTGCGTCAGGTGCATCGGCCGCGTCCGCGGTGGCCGCCGCGTCGAGTGCGGCCGCGGCTGCGGCTGTGGCGACGCAGCATGGCGCGTCCGCGCCGCATCCGGGGTCGGCCGTGCAAACGGCGCCGGCTGCACATGCGGCACCCGTCAGCGGCGCAAGTGTCGCAGCGGCGGCAGTCGTGGCAGGGGCATCGGCTTCGACCGGCGCGTCCGCCGCGCATGGCGCATCGACGGTCGAGCCCGTTCAGCCGGCCGCGCCTGCGGCCGGTGCAAGCGGGCCGCATGTGTGGAGCGGCGCGATTCAGTCCGCGACTCCGTCGTCCGCGAGCGAAGCCGCCATCCAGCCCGCGCAAGGCGGCCAGGCTCAAGGCATGCACGAACCATCCGCGGCGGCACCCGTCGCGGGCGCGTCGCAGCCGCGGCCGTCGAGCCTGCAGCAACTGCTCGCGCTGAAGAATCGCGTGCTGATGGAGCTGCAGAAACACGGAATCGGCAAGCCGGCCGCGACGAACAACGTTGCACCCGCGCCGGCGCCTGCTGCCCCGCGTCCCGCCGCGAATGACGGCGCATCTGCTGCCGCGTCGTCGCCCGCCGCGAGCGAGGCGGCGTCCGGCGAGGCCGCCAGTGCGGCGCAGCCGGCATCGGCGCCCGTGCAGCCGGCCGCGCCCGTGACGGCGACGCCGCTCGCGCGCGATTCCGAACAGATCGACTGGCGCCCGGCCGCGGCGGCTGGCGCGGCGGTGGTCGTTCTCGCAGCCGGCTTCGCATGGCGCAAGCGCCGGAAAGCGCGGCGCGCCGAGGCGGTCGCCGCGGAATCCGGCGGGGCGGCTGCTTCGGATGCCGGCGCATCATCGTCGCCCGTCGAACCCGTGCCGCCGATTCTTCCTGAGACACCGGTCGCACGCGACGCAGCCGCCGATGTGAATCTCGTTTCGGCCGCTGCGGTAGCGGCGGAGGTGGCTGAAACGCGCGATCTCGACGTGCCTTCGTCACCGGAAGCGGCAACGCCGTCGCAAGACGATCAAAAGGAAGCGCCGGCCGCGCCCGCCGCAGAGCCGGCACCGCACGACGCGAAGCCCGCCGCGCCGGCGACGAACGACGATCAGCACGCGGCACTGATGCAGAACGCGATCAGCGCGCTGAACAGCCTCGACATGCCGCTGCCGCCGCGTACGGCAGAAGAGCCGGCCGCTCGGGAAGGGCAAGCCGAAAGCGAGCAAGTCGCAACTAACGGTCAATCCGCGTCGCACCCGCCCGTTGGTGCGAACGATCCGTTGCCGGAGCACCCGGTCGACCAGGACGACGAGTTCGACTGGGATCCGGATGCGTCAACGCCCGCGCCGCGCGCGGGTGGCGCGTCCGCGCCGTCGTCGCTGCCGCCGCTCGGCGGCGCGCAGTTCGGCGCGTTGAAGCTGGATTTCGATCTCGACCTGCCGTCCGCGCCGGGCGCCGTGCTGCCCGCGCTGACACCGGAAGAGCTCGCGCGCATCGCACGCAACAAGTTGGATCTCGCGTCCGAGTACGTCGAGCTGGGCGACCTGTCCGGCGCGCGCACGCTGCTGCAGGAAGTCGTCGATGCGAACGACGCCGCGACGCGCGACGATGCGCGCGCGCTGCTCGCGAAACTGGCGGAAGAGGCGTGATGCGGATCGCGCTGGGGATTCAGTACGACGGCGCCGCGTTCTGCGGCTGGCAGGCGCAGCCGCACGGCAAGACCGTGCAGGACGCGCTCGAGCGCGCGCTCGGCGAATTCGCGTGCGTGCCGCTGCACACGACGGTCGCGGGACGAACCGACACGGGCGTGCACGGGCTCGGGCAGGTCGTGCACTTCGACACGGACCTCGATCGCGCGGATTTCTCGTGGGTGCGCGGCACCAACGCGTTCCTGCCGCCGACCGTTTCCGTGCAGTGGGCGAAGCCGATGCCGGACACGTTCCATGCGCGTTTCTCGGCGTTCGAACGCACCTACTACTACGCACTGTACGTGCACCCCGTGCGCTCGCCGATGCTGGCCGGTCGGGCCGGCTGGATCCACACGCCGCTCGACGACGACGCAATGCGCGTCGCCGCCGCGCACCTGATCGGCGAGCACGACTTCTCGTCGTTCCGGTCGTCGGAATGCCAGTCGAAGACGCCGGTCAAACACCTGTACCAGATCGACGTGCGGCGTGCGGGCCACTTCATTCATTTCCGCTTCCGCGCGAACGCGTTCCTTCACCACATGGTGCGCAACCTGATGGGCTGCCTCGTCGCGGTCGGACGCGGCCGCTATCCGGCGGACTGGCTCGCCGACGTGCTGGCCGGGCGCGACCGCAATCTCGCCGCGCCCACGTTCATGGCCGACGGGCTGTATCTCGCCCATGTCGGCTACCCGACGGAATTCGCCGTCCCGCCCGCGCAGCTCGGCAGCGTGCCGTGGAGCAGCGTCTGGGCCGACCTGGACCCACAACCATGACGGATCACGCCGTGTCTTCCCCGACTCCCGCCGCGGCCGGCCTCGCGCCGCGCACGCGCATCAAGCTGTGCGGTCTGTCGCGCCCCGAGGACGTGCTGTACGCCGCCGCGCTCGGCGCCGACGCGATCGGCCTCGTGTTCTATCCGAAGAGCCCGCGCGCGGTGTCGATCGCGCAGGCGGCCGAGCTTGCACGCCTCGCGCCGCCGTTCGTGTCGGTGGTCGGGCTGTTCGTGAACGCGACCGAAGCCGAGATCGAGGCGGTCGTGCGCGACGTGCCGCTCACGGTGCTGCAATTCCACGGCGACGAGACGCCCGAGCAGTGCGACGCCCTCGGCCGCGCGGCACGTCTGCCGTGGTTGCGCGCGGTGCGCGTCGGCCCCTCGACGCAGCCGGCCGATTTGGTAGAATCGGCTCTTCATTATTCGAAAGCGCGCGGCCTCCTGTTCGACACCCTGGTGCCGGATTACGGCGGTAGCGGCAAGGTCTTCGATTGGTCACTTATTCCCGCAGAGCTCGCGCATCGGGCCGTTTTGAGTGGTGGCTTGAACGCGCAAAACGTCGGTGATGCGATCCGCCAGCTGCGCCCGTTTGCTGTCGATGTCTCGAGCGGCATCGAAGTGGACGGCGCGAAGGGCGTGAAGGATCACGCCCGGATGGCGGCGTTCGTACGCGCGGTGCGCGAAGCGGACGCCGGGTGATGCAAGCCGGCGCGGCCCCGACAGCGGGGCGCGCCGACCAATCGAGAGTGACACCATGTACAACCTTCCTGATGATCACGGCCACTTCGGCCCGTATGGCGGCGTGTTCGTCGCCGAAACGCTGATTCACGCGCTGGACGAACTGCGAACGGCGTACGAAAAATTCCGCAATGACCCCGATTTCGTCGCCGAATACGAGCGCGAACTCAAGTATTTCGTCGGTCGTCCGTCGCCGATCTATCACGCGCAGCGCTGGAGCGAGATGCTCGGCGGCGCGCAGATCTACCTGAAGCGCGAGGACCTGAACCACACCGGCGCGCACAAGATCAACAACGTCATCGGCCAGGCGCTGCTCGCGAAGCGGATGGGCAAGAAGCGCGTGATCGCCGAAACCGGCGCCGGCCAGCACGGCGTCGCGACCGCGACGATCTGCGCGCGTTTCGGGATGGAGTGCATCGTCTACATGGGCGCCGAGGACGTGCGCCGCCAGGCCGCGAACGTCTACCGGATGAAGCTGCTTGGCGCGACGGTCGTGCCGGTCGAATCGGGTTCGCGCACGTTGAAGGACGCGCTGAACGAAGCTATGCGCGACTGGGTCACGAACATCGAAAGCACGTTCTACATCATCGGCACGGTCGCGGGCCCGCACCCGTATCCGGCGATGGTGCGCGACTTCCAGCGCGTGATCGGCGACGAGTGCAAGGTGCAGATGCCGGAACTCGCCGGCCGGCAGCCGGACGCGGTGATTGCGTGCGTCGGCGGCGGCTCGAACGCGATGGGCATCTTCTATCCGTACATCGACGACACGTCGGTGCAGCTGATCGGCGTCGAAGCGGCCGGCGACGGCCTCGACACCGGCCGTCACGCGGCGTCGCTGATCGCCGGCAGCCCCGGCGTGCTGCACGGCAACCGCACGTACCTGCTGCAGGACGACAACGGCCAGATCATCGAGACGCATTCGGTGTCGGCCGGGCTCGACTATCCGGGCGTCGGTCCCGAGCACGCATGGCTGAAGGACAGCGGCCGCGCGCAGTACGTGCCGATCACCGACGAAGAGGCGCTGAAGGCGTTCCACGACTGCTGCCGGATCGAGGGGATCATCCCCGCGCTTGAGTCGAGCCACGCGATCGCGTATGGCGTGAAGCTCGCGCCGACGTTGCCGAAGGACAAGATCCTGCTCGTCAACCTGTCGGGCCGCGGCGACAAGGACATGCACACGGTCGCCGAGCGATCGGGCATCGCGCTCTGACCCCGACCGATGCGTGACCTGATCGAACAACCGGGCGGCGGCGCCGCGAGCGAAGCGGAGGCGGTGCAGTCCGCCGTCGCCGTGCCGTGCGCGCTGCCGTCCGGGATCGAGCTGCACAACCGCGATTTCATGTCCGAAGCCGCGCGCCTGCCGGATGCGTCGATCGACCTGATCGTCGCCGATCCGCCGTACGGGCTCGGCAAGGACTACGGCAACGACTCGGACAAGCGCTCGGGCGACGACTTTCTCGCGTGGACGCGCGAGTGGCTCGAGCTCGCGATCCCGAAGCTCAAGCCGAGCGGGTCGATGTACATCTTCTGCACGTGGCAGTACGCGCCGGAAATCTTCAGCTTCCTGAAGACGAAGCTCACGATGGTTAACGAGATCATCTGGGACCGGCGCGTGCCGAGCATGGGCGGCACGACGCGCCGTTTCACGTCGGTGCACGACAACATTGGCTTTTTCGCGGTTTCCAAGGCGTATTACTTCGATCTCGATCCGGTCCGCATCCCATACGACGCCGACACGAAGAAGGCCCGCTCGCGCAAGCTGTTCGAAGGCAGCAAGTGGCTGGAGATGGGCTACAACCCGAAGGACGTCTGGTCGGTCTCGCGCCTGCACCGGCAGCACGCGGAGCGCGTCGATCATCCGACCCAGAAGCCGCTGGAAATCATCGAGCGGATGGTGCTCGCTAGCTGCCCGCCGGGCGGCCGCGTGCTCGATCCGTTCATGGGCAGCGGCACGACCGCGGTGGCCTGCGCACGGCAGGGGCGCGACTTCGTCGGCTACGAGATCAACGAAAGTTATTGCGCGATCGCGCACGAGCGCGTGAATGCGCTCGCCACGCCGGCGTGCGCGTGAGTCGCGCCGCCGCAGTGCCGATCGCATCAAGGAAAATTGCCATGTCCTCCCGTATCCAGCAGACCTTCGCCGCACTCGCCGAACAAGGCCGCAAGGGCCTGATCCCGTTCATCACGGCCGGCGATCCCGATCCCGCGAAGACCGTCGAATTTATGCACGCGCTCGCCGAAGGCGGCGCCGACGTCATCGAGCTCGGCGTGCCGTTCTCGGACCCGATGGCCGACGGCCCGGTGATCCAGCGCTCGTCGGAGCGCGCGCTCGCGCGCGGCGTCACGCTGAAGAGCGTGCTCGCCGACGTGAAGCGCTTCCGCGAGACCGACCGGAAAACCCCCGTCGTGCTGATGGGTTATGCGAACCCGATCGAGCGGATGGGCGTCGACACGTTCGCGACCGAAGCGCAGGCGGCCGGCGTCGACGGCGTGCTCGTCGTCGACTATCCGCCCGAGGAAGCGGGCGTGTTCGCCGAGAAAATGCGTGCCGTGCAGATCGATCCGATCTTCCTGCTCGCGCCGACGTCGACCGACGAACGCATCGCCGACGTGGGCAAGATCGCGAGCGGCTACGTGTACTACGTGTCGCTCAAGGGCGTGACCGGCGCCGGAAATCTGGATGTTTCGAGCATTGCGGGTAAAATCCCGGCCATCAAGTCGCGCGTGCCGGTTCCGGTGGGTGTCGGCTTCGGCATCCGCGACGCCGAAACGGCGCGCGCGGTGGCCGAAGTGTCGGACGCCGTCGTGATCGGCAGCCGCCTGGTGCAGCTGCTCGAGAGCGCCGCGCCGGAAGGCGCCGCCGCCGCGCTGAAGACTTTCATCGCCGAGCTGCGCGCCGCCCTGGACGGCGCCGGCAAGACGGCGCGATAAACACAACACAGGAAGCGGGAACGGGCCGGTCGGCCCGCCCCGCCACGGAACAGGAAACCATACGATGAGCTGGCTCGACAAACTGTTGCCGCCGAAGATCAAGCAGACCGACCCGAAAAGCCGCAAGGGCATTCCGGAAGGCCTGTGGGTCAAGTGCCCGTCCTGCGAGGCCGTGCTGTACCGCAACGACGTGGACGCGAACCTGCACGTGTGCCCGAAGTGCGATCACCACATGCGCATCGGTGCGCGCGAGCGTCTCGACGGGCTGCTCGATCCGGAAGGCCGCTATGAAATCGGCCAGGAAATCGTGCCGGTCGACTCGCTGAAGTTCAAGGACAGCCGCAAGTATCCCGATCGTCTGAAGGAAGCGATGGACGAAACGGGCGAGACCGACGCGATGGTCGTGATGGGCGGCGCGATCCACACGCTGCCCGTCGTCGCGGCCTGCTTCGAATTCTCGTTCATGGGCGGCTCGATGGGCTCGGTCGTGGGCGAGCGCTTCGCGCGCGGCGCGCAGAATGCGCTGGAGCAGCAGGTGCCGTTCATCTGCTTCACGGCGTCGGGCGGCGCGCGGATGCAGGAAAGCCTGCTGTCGCTGATGCAGATGGCCAAGACCACCGCGATGCTGACCAAGCTGGCCGAAGCCAAGCTGCCGTTCATCTCGGTGCTGACCGACCCGACGATGGGCGGTGTGTCGGCGAGCTTCGCGTTCCTCGGCGACGTCGTGATCGCCGAGCCGAAGGCGCTGATCGGCTTCGCCGGCCCGCGCGTGATCGAGCAGACGGTTCGCGAGAAACTGCCGGAAGGCTTCCAGCGCGCGGAATTCCTGCTGAAGACCGGCGCGATCGACATGATCGTCGACCGCCGCAAGATGCGCGACGAGATCGCGCAATTGCTCGCGCTGCTGCAGCGACAGCCGGCCGACGCGCTGGCCTGATTGGCGCGGCGTTGTGAACTGCGCGCGTCGCCCGGCTGAACCGCCGGGCGGCGCGTTTCGTTTTTTGGCGTAGTGGCGGTACCGATTCAGATTTGATCCGATGAGCACTTTTCCCACTCTCGACGCGTGGCTTTCGCATCTCGAACGCGCGCACCCGGTCGGCATCGACATGGGCCTCACCCGCATCGGGCAGGTCAAGGCGGCGTTGCAGCTCGAATTCGCGTGCCCCGTGATCACGGTCGGCGGCACGAACGGCAAGGGTTCGACCTGCGCGTTCCTCGAGGCGATCCTCGTTCATGCGGGCTACAAGGTCGGTTGCCACACGTCGCCGCACCTGCTCGAATTCGGCGAGCGCGCGCGCGTGAACGGCCGGCAGGTGAGCGACGCGGAGCTGCTGCCGCACTTCGAAGCCGTCGAGGCGGCGCGCACGTCGCTGCCCGAGCCGGTGTCGCTCACGTACTTCGAATTCACGACGCTCGCGATCCTGCACCTGTTCGCGTCGCGCGGGCTCGACGCGGTGATCCTCGAAGTCGGCCTCGGCGGCCGGCTCGATGCGGTCAACATCATCGATACCGATTGCGCGATCGTCACGAGCATCGACATCGACCACACCGAATACCTCGGCGACACGCGCGAGAAGATCGCATTCGAGAAAGCGGGGATCTTCCGCGCGGGCAAGCCGGCGATCTGCGGCGACCCCGCGGTGCCGAACACGCTGGTCGAGCATGCCGAAGCGATCGGCGCCGACCTGTGGCTGGTCGGTCGCGATTTCCGCTACGAAGCGCAGCCGGGCGCCGAGCGCCAGCAATGGAGCTACCTCGGCCGCGAGAAGCGCTATCCGGCGCTCGCGTATCCGGCGCTGCGCGGTGCGAATCAGCTGATCAATGCATCGGCCGCGCTGGCCGCGCTCGAGGCGCTGCGCCCGGTGCTGCCGGTGTCCGCGCAGGACATCCGGCTCGGGCTCGCCAACGTCGAACTGCCGGGGCGCTTCCAGGTGCTGCCCGGCAAGCCGGCGATCGTGCTGGACGTCGCGCACAACCCGCATGCGGCGGCCGTGCTCGAGCAGAATCTCGGCAACATGGGCTTCTTCCCGTACACGTACGCGGTGTTCGGCGCGATGCACGACAAGGACATCGACGGCGTGTTGCAGCATCTGAAGGGCGAGATCGACCACTGGTGCGTGACCGACCTGCCGCTGCCGCGCGCGGCGAGCGCGGAGCAGCTCGAAGCCGCGCTGCGCAAGGCCGGCGTGGAGGAGGGGGCCGATTCGAGCGTGACGCGGTTCGCGTCGCCCGCCGAAGCGTTTCGCGATGCACTAAAAAGAGCATCCGAGAATGATAGAATCGTGGTTTTCGGCAGTTTCCATACGGTGGCAGGTGTGATGGCCTACCGGAAATCGCAGCAACACTGACTGACGGGCAGTTTCGGACTCAGCCATTCATGGGAATTTTCTCGTTCGGCAAGAAAGACGACGACGCGCCCCCGCGGCGCGGCGGTCGTACCGGGGCCTCCCGGAACGTGCGCACGGAGCGCACTGAACGCGTCGAGCGACGCACGCGCCGCACCGAGCGTCCGGAATCGGACGCACTGCTCCTCGATCCGACCCTTCCAGAAAAGCAACGCGCCCGCCGGCGTCTCGTCGGCGCGATCGCGCTCGTCGTCGCCGCGGTGATCGTGCTGCCGATGGTGCTCGATTCGCACCCGAAGCCGGTGACGGACGACATCGCGATCGACATCCCGAACCGGCCCGCGCATCAGGCGGTGGCACCGCGCGACGACGACGCGTCCGACGTGCAGGCGGGCGTCGCGCACGACGAACCGCCGGCATCCGATGTCGCCGTGGCGGCCGTGCCCGCGCCCGCGGCCAAGCCGGCCGCGAAGCCCGATACCACGACCCCGACGACCACGGCGAGCGTGACGCCGCCGAAGCCCGCTGCGAAGCCGGCCACGGTCGCACCCGCACCGAAGCCGGCCGCGCCGAAACCGGCGCCCGCGACGGTCGCGAACGCGGATGCCGCGGCCGACAGCGGCGACGCATCGTCGCCGGCGTCGCCGGCCGGTGCGCGCTTCGCGGTGCAGCTCGGTTCGTTCAAGGACGACGCAACGGCCCGTTCGTGGGCCACCAAGTTGAAATCGGCGGGTGTGCCCGCATATGTCGAACATCGCAAGCAGGCGGATGGCAGCACGGCTACACTGCTGCGTGCCGGCCCGTTCGCGGATCGCGCGGCGGCGTCCGCCGCGATCGCGAAGGTGCGCGAAGCCGGACTCACGCAGTAACGTGCGATGCTGACGGCTTTCGACTACGCTGTATTGGCGGTGATCGCGTTGTCTGCGCTGCGTGGCGCATGGCGCGGTTTCGTCTCGGAGATTTTCGGGCTGATCGGCTGGATCGCGGCGATTGCGATCGCGGCCCGCTATGTCGGACTGGTCGTGCCATATATCCCGGCGAACTGGCCGGGCGGCGCGCTGACACAGTGGGTGCTGGCGTTCGCGCTGATCGTGATCGGCGTGGTGTTCGTCGCGGGTGTCGCGAACGCGCTGTTGTCGCGGATCGCGCAGGCGACGGGCCTCGGCGGAGTCGATCGCTCACTGGGCATGATGTTCGGGCTCGTCCGCGGCTGCGTGCTGGTGGTGCTGCTGGTCGCGGCGGCCGGGCTGACCGAATTGCCCAAACAGGATTTCTGGCGCAATGCGCTATTGCGTCCTTTCGCCGAACAGGGCGTGCACGAGCTGAAGCAGCTCCTGCCCGACGGCATGGCCCAGTATGTGCGCGTGTGACGACGCGGCCGGGCAGGACGGAACCGATTTTGTCATCTTGAAGGACATGCCATGTGCGGCATCGTAGGTGTTATCTCCCAATCCCCGGTCAATCAGCTGATCTATGACAGCCTGCTGCTGCTGCAGCATCGCGGTCAGGACGCAGCGGGCATCGCGACGGCGGACGGCAGCAATTTCCACATGTACAAGGCGAACGGCATGGTGCGCGACGTGTTCCGCACGCGCAACATGCGCAGCCTGCCCGGCACCTTCGGCATCGGTCAGGTCCGTTATCCGACGGCCGGCTCGGCGTCGAGCGAAGCCGAGGCGCAGCCGTTCTACGTGAACGCGCCGTTCGGGATCATCCTCGCGCACAACGGCAACCTGACGAACTGGGAACAGCTGAAGGACGAGATGTTCCGGATCGACCGCCGGCACATCAACACCAATTCCGACAGCGAAGTGCTGCTCAACGTGTTCGCGCACGAGCTGCAGCTGTCGACGACGGGCCTCGAGCTCGATCCGGCCGCGGTGTTCAAGGCGGTCGCGGGCGTGCATCGCCGCCTGCAGGGCTCGTACGCGATCGTGTCGCTGATCGCCGGCTACGGCCTGCTCGCGTTCCGCGATCCGTTCGGCATCCGCCCGCTCTGCATCGGCAAGCTCGAGACCGAACACGGCACCGAGTGGATGGTCGCGTCGGAGTCGGTGGCGGTCGAAGGCATCGGCTTCGAATTCGTGCGCGACGTGCAGCCGGGCGAAGCGATCTTCATCGACAAGGCCGGCAACTTCCACAGCCAGCAGTGCGCGGAGCACCCGACGCTGAATCCGTGCATGTTCGAATACGTGTATCTCGCGCGTCCGGATTCGTGCCTCGACGGCGTGCCCGTCTACAACGTGCGCCTGCGCATGGGCGATTACCTCGCCGAGAAGATCAAGCG
Source organism: Burkholderia sp. RF7-non_BP4 (assembly GCF_001521935.1). Lineage (NCBI taxonomy): Bacteria > Pseudomonadati > Pseudomonadota > Betaproteobacteria > Burkholderiales > Burkholderiaceae > Burkholderia > Burkholderia sp. RF7-non_BP4. The sequence goes on from NZ_LOTA01000010.1 coordinate 89,242, forward strand.
CGAGCTGCCGAACGTGCCGATCGACGTCGTGATGCCGATTCCCGATTCGTCGCGTCCGGCCGCGATGCAGGTCGCCGCGAAGCTCGGCGTCGAGTATCGCGAAGGCTTCTTCAAGAACCGCTACGTCGGCCGCACCTTCATCATGCCGGGCCAGGCCGTGCGCAAGAAGTCGGTGCGCCAGAAGCTCAATGCGATGAGCATCGAGTTCAAGGACAAGAACGTGCTGATCGTCGACGATTCGATCGTGCGCGGCACGACCTCGCACGAGATCGTGCAGATGGCGCGCGATGCGGGCGCGAAGTCGGTGATCTTCGCGTCGGCGGCACCGCCCGTGAAGTTCCCGAACGTGTACGGCATCGACATGCCGACGCGCGGCGAGCTGGTCGCCCACGGCCGCACCGACGATGAAGTCGCGAAGATCATCGGCGCCGACTACCTGATCTATCAGGACGTCGACGACCTGCGCCGCGCGGTGCGCGACATCAACCCGAAGCTCGAGCGCTTCGAGGCGTCGTGCTTCGACGGCAACTACATCACCGGCGCCGTGACGCCCGAGTATCTCGATGCGATCGAGCGCGCGCGTCTCGCACCGGCGTCGCAGGCCGATCGCGACACGGCCGGCGATACCGCGCGTTCGCAGATGAACCTGCAACTGTCGGTCGAGTGATGCCGGCGCGCGCTTCCGACGAAGCGTGATAGGATGTGGCCTTGCGTCGATTTGATTCAGCTTGCGGACGCGGGGCGACTTCCCAAAACAGCTAAAGCGAAGGCCGGCGACAGCCGGCCCGAGTCGATCGCTGTCGTACCGCACCGAAGCCCGCTGATGCCGACGCATAGCGGGCTTTTTGTTTTGGCCTGATTTTGTGGCTGGGTGCGCGCCGATGCATGACCCGCGGCGCGACCCTCGAATACGGAAAACGGAACATGGACGACTCCCTCAACTTCGACACGCTCGCCGTGCGCGCGGGCACGCTGCGCAGCAACTTCAACGAGCATTCGGAAGCGCTGTTCCTCACGTCGAGCTTCTGCTTCACGAGCGCGGCCGAGGCGGCCGAGCGCTTCGCGAATTCGGAAGACTATTTCACTTATTCGCGCTTCACGAACCCGACCGTCACCATGTTCCAGGATCGTCTCGCCGCGCTCGAAGGCGGCGAGGCCTGCATCGCGACGGCGTCGGGCATGGCCGCGATCATGTCGGTCGTGATGTCCGCGCTGCAGGCAGGCGATCACCTCGTCAGCTCGCGCAGCCTGTTCGGCTCGACGCTCGGGATGTTCTCGCAGATCTTCAGCAAGTTCGGCATCACGACGACCTTCGTCGATCCGACCGACTTGAACGCTTGGCAGGAAGCGGTGCGGCCCGAGACGAAGATGTTCTTCCTCGAAACGCCGTCGAACCCGCTGACCGAACTTGCCGACATCGAAGCGATCGGCAAGATCGCGAAGGCCGCGAATGCGCTGTTCGTCGTCGACAACTGTTTCTGCAGCCCGGTGCTGCAGCAGCCGCTGAAGCTCGGCGCGGATGTCGTGATGCACTCGGCGACGAAGTTCCTCGACGGGCAGGGCCGCGTGCTCGGCGGCGCGCTGGTCGGCTCGAAGGAATTCATCATGGGCAAGGTGTTCCCGTTCGTGCGCAGCGCGGGGCCGACGCTGTCGGCGTTCAACGCGTGGGTGCTGCTGAAGGGGATGGAGACGCTGTCGCTGCGCGTCGAGAAACAGTCGGCGAACGCGCTCGAAATCGCGCGCTGGCTCGATTCGCATCCGGCCGTCGCGCGCGTGTTCTATCCGGGGCTCGAATCGCATCCGCAGCACGAACTCGCGAAGCGCCAGCAGAAGGCGGGCGGCGCGATCGTGTCGTTCGAGCTGAAGGGCGACACGCCGGAGCAGCAGCGCGCGAATGCGTGGCGCGTGATCGACGGCACCAAGCTGATCTCGATCACCGGCAACCTCGGCGACACGCGCACGACGATCACGCATCCGGCGACGACGACGCATGCTCGCGTCACGCCGGAAGCGCGTGCGGCCGCGGGGATCACCGAAGGGCTGATCCGCCTCGCGGTCGGTCTGGAAAACGCGGGCGACCTGCGCAACGATCTCGCGCGCGGCCTCGAGGGCTGAGCGCGGCGGCAGGTTTCAGGGCCGACATGAGATGGGCCGCTCGATCGGATCGAGCGGCCCATTTTCTTTTGGCCTGCGTCGCACGCGTTGGCGGAATCAGCCGGCGTGCCCGGCCTGCGCGGACCGCGGCACGTCGCGCATCGCTTCCATCATCCAGCGCAGCGTGTCGTCGAGCGGCGTCACGGGCAGCTCGCCCACCGCGCGCCGCAGCTTGTCGCGCGACCCGCTCAGTCGCTTCACCTCGTTGTGCCGCACGAAACGCGGATCGATCGTCACGTCGATCACGTAGCCGGCGATCCGCGACAGCATCGCCAGCACTTCCTTCAGCGAATACGCGCGCTCCGAGCAGACGTTGAACGTCTCGCCGGCCGGCGCGGCTTCGAGCAGCTTCAGATAGGCGGCCGTCACGTCGCGCACGTCGGAGAAATCGCGGCTCACGTCGAGATTGCCGAGCGAGATGCGCGGCGCATTGCGCGCATAGTGCGACACGAGTTTCGGCAGCAGATACGCCTCGTCCTGGCCGACGCCGGTGTAGTTGAACGGCCGCGCGATCACGATCGGCAGGCGGTCGGCCCACAGCTTCGCCGCGTATTCCATCGCGAGCTTGCTGACCGCATAGTCGTTCGCAGGGGCGGGTGCGACGGTTTCGTCGAGCACGCCGGCCGTCGAATTGCCGTAGACGTTCGCGCTGCTGGCGAGCAGCACCGCCGACGGACGGCGGTCGAGGCCCGCGAGCGCGGCCAGCAGGTTGCGCGTGCCGACGATGTTGACCGCGTAAGTCTGCGACGGCTCGTCCTGCGCGACGTGCGCACGCGCAGCCAGATGCACGACCGCATCGGGTCGCGCATCGGCGGCCGCCGCGCGCATCGCGTGCGCGTCGAGCAGGTCGACCGGCAGCAGCGTGCAGTTCGCGAACGCCGGATCGTCCGGCCGCGCCGCGCCGGGCGCCACGGTGCCCCACACGTCGTAGCCGGCCGCCTCGAGGCGCTGCGCCATGTAGCGGCCGGTGAAGCCCGTCAGGCCCGTGACGAACGCACGGCGCGACGCGCGTCCGGCATCAGTACGTGTCATGGTGACGATTCCGCGTCAGATCCGCTTCCACCATCATCTGGCAAAGCTGCTCGAGCGTCGTTTCCGGCGCCCAGCCGAGCTTGGATTTGGCCTTGTCCGCGCAGCCGATCAGCAGGTCGACTTCGGCAGGGCGGTAGAACTTCGGATTCACTTCGACGAGCACGTTGCCGTTCGAGGCGTCGAGACCGCGTTCCTGTTCGCCCTTGCCGGTCCATTCGATCTGGTAGCCGGCGGCCGCGAACGCCATCTGCACGAAGTCGCGCACGGTCTCGGTGCGGTTGGTCGCGAGCACGTAGGTGTCGGGCTCGTCGACCTGCAGCATCCGCCACATCCCTTCGACGTATTCGAGCGCGAAGCCCCAGTCGCGCTTGGCGTCGAGGTTGCCGAGTTCGAGTTTGGTCGCCTTGCCGAGCTTGATCTTCGCGACGGTGTCGGTGATCTTGCGCGTGACGAACTCGCGGCCGCGCAGCGGCGATTCGTGGTTGAACAGGATGCCGCTGCAGCCGAACAGGTCGTAGGACTCGCGGTAGTTCACGGTCATCCAGTGCGCGTACAGCTTCGCGACGCCGTACGGGCTGCGCGGGTAGAACGCGGTCGTTTCCGTTTGCGGAATCGCCTGCACCTTGCCGAACATCTCGGACGTCGATGCCTGGTAGAAGCGCGTCTTCGGGCTCACCACGCGGATCGCCTCGAGCAGGTTCAGCGGGCCGATGCCGGTGACCTCGGCGGTCGTGGCCGGCTGATCGAACGACACGCCGACGAAGCTCTGCGCGGCCAGGTTGTACAGCTCGTCGGGCTGCGTGCGTTCGAGCAGCCGCAGGCTGGAGCCGGCATCCGTCAGGTCGTGCTCGACGAGCGACAGGTTCGGGTGCGTGTCGACGCCGAGCTCGGCGATGCGCCAGAAGTTCACCGAGCTGGTGCGGCGGTAGGTGCCCGTGACCTCGTAGCCCTTGTCGAGCAGCAGCTTGGTCAGGTAGGCGCCGTCCTGCCCGGTGATCCCCGTGATGATGGCCTTCTTGCGAGTTTGGCTCATGGCAATGTCCTGGTCGAATCGATGGATTGAGAAATTCAGGCGGTCGTGCGCGCGGCGGCGGGCACCGTCGCGCGTGCGGGGCCGCGCGTCAGGCGCCGCTCGAAGCCGTACCAGCTCACGGTGGCGTACGCGAGCGTGATGGCGAGGGCGAGCGCGGCCGTGACGAAGCGGTTCAGGTGCAGCGGCCACAGCGCGTACAGCACGCTCAGGTGAATCAGGTAGACGGTGTAGCTGACGGTGCCGACGTACACGAGCAGCGGGTTCGTCAGCACGCGCTGGACGAGGCCGCGTCCGCGCAGCGCGATCACGACGATCGACGTGCACAGCAGCAGCGAGATGCTGTAGAGCGCGGCGTTCGACAGCGGCGTGTTCGCCGCGCGGAAACGCGGGAACGACAGGTGCAGCCAGCCGAGGATCGCGAGCGCCACGAGCGCGCCGACGATCGCGAGCGGATAGAACGGCTCCAGCGCGCGCCGGTCGCGGCGCAGCACGATCGCGAGCAGCGCACCCGCGGCGAGCAGGTCCATCCGGAACGGCGTCAGGTAGTAGATCGGCCAGAACGAATCGAACCACGGCGTCGCGATCGCGCGCAGCACGGGCGCCGCGACGATCAGCGCGGCGGCGATCCACAGCAGCGCGCGCTCCGAACACCACAGCACGACGAACGGCCAGAAGATGTAGAACTGCTCCTCGACGGCGAGCGACCACAGCACGTTCAGGCTGTCGTGACCGATGCTGCCGAGCGACAGCCCGATGTTGGTCGAGAAGAACGCGAACCACGGCCAGTGCGGCAGCCAGCTCGCACCGAACAGCAGCGTCGACACGACCAGCAGCAGCACGTACGGCGGCAGGATCCGGCGCACGCGGCGCGCGTAGAAGTGGCTGAAGTACGACTGTCCGCGCGCCTTGCGATCGAGCAGGATGCCGGTGATCAGCAGGCCGCTCAGCACGAAGAACAGGTCGACGCCCATCCATAGCGGCGCCTTCAGCGCATGTTGCAGGAACACGGCGCCGACGGCGATCGCGCGCAGCCCGTCGAGCTGCACGATGCGGCCGTGTTGCGGCGGGGCGAGGTCGGCGGTGCGCGAGATGCCCGTCATCGCGCCGCTCCTTCGCGACGCGCGGCCGATGCCGTGGCGCGCCGCGCATCCGATGCGTGAACGTAATGCATGCGTTTAAATGAAATATTGAATCGAAATCGATTCTAGGGAAAAGAAATCGGCAAAAAAACGCATGTCATTTATCCGGCTGAAAAGATTCGAATGCCGGTCGTTTCAATCGCGACATGAAAGGTTTGCAGGCTACGCGCCACGGCGGGCGGCCCGGGGCGGCATTTTCTACGGATCGCCGCATGAAAGGCGGTCGATATTTCCGCTTTGCCGGGCCAATTTATCGCTGTTCCGGCTCGATATTTCAGGTGGAAACATCCCCAAATATTTCCAAATTTCTTGTGATTATTTTTGCTTGTAACCTGCATCGCGACGTTTGAAACCTATTTAGCGACAGGGCATCGCGTGCAGGCAGCATGCCGCGCCGCCGGTCGCTTCCGCATCGAGTCTGGAGAGCGCATTGCGACGTCTGATTCTGGTTGGCATGACGGTATGCGCGGCGCTGTCCGCGAGCGCCGCATCGGCTGAAACCGTGTTGCCCGCGACCACGTCGTGGATCGGCAACACGTTCGGCTATGGCGACGGCAGCTGGACGCAGATCGACATCCGCGCGATCGCGGTGACGCCCGACGGCAAGGTGTATACGAACGCGCCGTGGGACGAGAGCGGCGCCGAGGCGAGCGTCTACCAGGACGGGAAGATGCTCGGCTTCGCCGGCGGCACGCACGGCTGGGGCAACCTCGGCGGCAACGCGGTCGCGGTGAACGGGAAGTATGCGTACGTCGCGATCGGCGTCGGCAACGAGCGCGGCCATCTGCAGTCGCCCGGCATCTGGCCGGACAAGGGCAAGCAGTGGTTCGGCATTTCGCGCCGCACGATCGGCGACATGAAGCAGCCGGCGCCGTTCCGCGCCGCGCCGCAGGTCGCGCCGGGCGGGCGCGCCGATGCCGGCCGCGCGCGTATGGCCGCCAGCTTCATGATGGTCAACGAGGTGCCGGCCCCGGCCCGGTCCGAAGTGGGCGAGGCGAAGGCGGAAGTCGGCGGCCTCGCGGCCGACGACAAGACGCTGTTCTCGACGAATCCGTCGCATGACGCGGTGGACGTCTACGACGCCGAGACGATGCAGAAGAAAGCCACCTGGAGCGCGCACGAGCCGGGCCGCATCGCGCTCGCCGGCGACGGCACGCTGTGGCTGCTCACCGATACGATCGGCGGGCCCGCGCGCCTCGTGCACGTGCGCGCGGACGGCCGCAAGCTCGACGATGCGCCCGCGCTGCCCGACGGCACCGAGGCGGTGGACGTGGCGGTCGACGCGAAAGGGCGCGTGCTGGTCGCGGACAACGGGCCGCGCCAGCAGGTGCTGATCTTCTCGAAAGGCGGCAAGGGCTACGCGCCGTCGGGCACGCTCGGCGAGCGCGGCGGAATCTTCGCGGGCCCGGTGCCGGGCCGTCCGGGGCCGCAGCGCTTCAACGGGCTGACGGGCGTGGGCGTCGATCGCGCGGGCAACGTGTATGTGTCGATGAACGGCATCGGACCGCGTCACGGCACGATCGGCGCGGGGCTCGGCGCGGTGCTCGAGAGCTATACGCCGGACGGCAAGCTGCGCTGGCAGGTGCAGGGGCTGCTGTTCGTCGACGGCGCGTGGCTCGATCCGGCGCGGCCGAACAGTGTGTACACGGGCAACAAGCGCTTCGAGCTCGATTTGTCGAAGCCGCCCGGCCAGGACTGGAAATACGCCGGCTTCCTGTCGAACCGCTTCAAGTATCCGGACGATCCCGTGTTCCACACGGACCAGTATCCCGGCATGCCGTTCGCGCGGCGCGTCGACGGCCGCACGTTCCTGTACCTGACCGACATGTACGCCGACCACCTGAAGATCTACCGCTTCGACGCGAAGCGCGACGGCGAGGTCGCGATTCCGTCGGGCCTGATCGCGGGTCGCGCGCGGCCGGTCGACAAGGTGCCGAACAAGCCGCCGGGCGGCGACTGGATCTGGCGCGACGCGAACGGCAACGGCCGGCTCGACGAGGACGAATTCACGACCAACACGACCGGCAAGGCAAAGGCGGGCGGCTGGGGCTGGTGGGTCGACACGAAGGGCGACATCTGGCGCACGAGCGACGTGCGCGGAATTCATCGCTTCGCCTACGGCGGCGTCGACAAGGCCGGCAACCCGATCTACTCGTACGACAAGGTCACGACCTATCCGATGCCGCAGCCGTTCACGCAGCTGCGCCGCGCGATCTACGAGCCGCAGACGGACACGCTGTACGTGACGGGCTACACGGCCGACGCGCCGCCGCAGGCAGGCATCAACAAGGAAGTCGGCCGCGTGCTGGTGCGCTTCGACAAGTGGTCGACCGGCTCGCCGGTGGTGCGCTACACGGTCGCGCTGCCGTGGCAGCTCGACGCGAAGCCGATCCTCGACCTGATCGGCATCACGGTCGAAGGCCGCTACATCTTCACGGTGGAGCCGGTCGGCAAGATCCACGTGTACGACAAGGAAACCGGCAAGGAAGTCGGCGTGATGAGCCCGGGCGTGGAGGTCGGCAAGGCGTCGGGCTGGGTCGACGTGCCGTTCGGCATCAGCGCGTTCCGGCGCGAGAACGGCGAATACCTGGTGTTCGTCGAGGAAGACGCGCGCGGCAAGGTGCTGATGTATCGCTGGAAACCGTGACGGGCGGCGCGCCGTCGTCGTTGGCGTCACACAAGGCAGAAGCATGGACAAAGGCATACTCAAGAACGTTTCGATCAACTTCATCGGGCTGATCCTGCCGACCTTCGTGTCGCTGGTGACGGTGCCCGCGTACATCCACGCGCTGGGCGTCGAACGCTACGGCGTCGTCAGCCTCGTGTGGACGCTGATCGGTTATTTCGGGATCCTCGATCTCGGGATGAGCATGGCCGCGCAGAACCACATCTCGAAGGCGCTTGCGAGCGGCAACGCGGACGAAAGCGCGCGGGTCTTCTGGAGCGCGTTCTGGCTGAACCTCGGCACCGGCATCGTCGGCGGCCTGCTGATCTATTTCGGCGCGTTCGTCTACACCGCATATTTCACGAAGGTGTCGGCGGCGATGCAGCACGAGGTGTATCTCGCGTTGCCGTGGCTCGCGCTCGCGATTCCGCTCGCGAACGTGTCGTGGGTGTTCGCCGGCGCGATCAACGGGGCCGAACGGTTCGGCGTGTTCAACACGAACCAGACGATCGGCACGTTCCTGTTCCAGCTGCTGCCGCTCGGCGCCGCATGGTGGATCGCGCCGAACCTGCAGACGGTGCTGGCCGCGGCCGTCCTCGCGCGGCTCATCGCGGCGGTGATGCTCGGTCACGCAAGCATCACGGTGCTCGGGATCCGGCGCATCGACCCGCCGCAGTGGGGCACCGCGAAAGGGCTGTTCAACTTCGGCGGCTGGATGCTGATCGCGAGCACGACGAGCATGATCGCCGACACGCTCGACCGCGTGATGCTCGGCGCCGGCATGGGCGCGAAGTTCGTCACCTATTACACGGTTCCGCAGAACCTCGTCACGCGGCTGAACATGCTGCCGAACGCGCTGGTGCGCACGCTGTTTCCGCGCCTGTCGGCGGTCGGCCGCGACCATGCCGACACGCTCGCGCGCCAGTCGCTCGAATTCCTGAACGGCGTGTTCACGCCGGTCGGCATCGTCGCGATCTTCGCGCTCGCACCGTTCCTCACGTTGTGGGTCGGCGCGGATCTCGCCGCGCATTCGGCGCCGGTCGGGCGCGTGCTGGTGATCAGCGTCTGGCTCGTCGGCCAGGCGAGCGTCACGCGGATCCTGATCCAGTCGCAGGTCAATCCGGCCCGGGCGGCGTTCGCCGGGCTCGTCGAGATGCCGTTCTTCGTCGGCGGCCTGTGGTTCGGCATTCATCACTTCGGGCTGATCGGCGCGGCGGTGGTCGTCGCGACCCGCGCGCTGGTCGATTACGGCGTGCTGCTTTACCTGTCGGCGATCCGGATGCGCGCGATCGTGCTCGACATGCTCGCGCATCTCGCCTTCCTGCTCGCGAGCCTGTTTCTCGCGCAGGCGTGGTCGGGGCTCGGCGAGTCGATCGGCCTCTGCGCGGTCGTGCTGGTGCTGAACCTTGCATGGTCGCTCACGATGACGCCGGCCCTGCGCGCGCTGGTGCGCGACCTGTTCGTCCGTCTCAATGCGAGGAAAACCGTATGAATCGCGATCTGGCGGAACACGCCATCCTGAACCTCGCCACGGCCGATGCCGCCGTGGCCGAAGCCGGTGACACCGCCGCGCTGCGCCGGACCGAACCGGCCGGACAGGCGGGCGCCCGCGATGCGTCGCGCCCGCTGCGCGTGGCGATCGTCCACGACTGGCTCGTCACGTACGCCGGCGCCGAGCGCGTGCTCGAACAGATCGTCGCGTGCTTTCCCGACGCGGACCTGTTCAGCCTCGTCGATTTTCTCGACGATCGCGCGTTCGTGCGCGGCAAGCGGGTGACGACCTCGTTCATCCAGAAACTGCCGTTCGCGCGCACCAAGTACCGCAGCTACCTGCCGCTGATGCCGCTCGCGATCGAGCAGCTCGACGTGTCGGACTACGATCTCGTGATCTCCAGCAGCCATGCGGTCGCGAAGGGCGTGCTGACCGGGCCGGACCAGATGCACATCAGCTACGTGCATTCGCCGATCCGCTACGCGTGGGACCTGCAGCACCAGTATCTGGAACAGTCGAACCTCACGCACGGGCCGAAGTCGCTGCTCGCGCGGATGATCCTGCATTACATCCGCAACTGGGACACGCGCACCGCGAACGCGGTCGACGGCTTCGTCGCGAACTCCGCGTTCATCGCGCGACGCATCCGCAAGGTGTATCACCGCGACGCGGCGGTGATCTTCCCGCCGGTCGACGTCGACGGCTTCTCGCTGAACGAGGCGAAGGACGATTTCTACCTGACCGCGTCGCGGATGGTGCCGTACAAGAAGATCGACCTGATCGTCGAAGCGTTCTCGCGCACGCCGGAGCGCAAGCTCGTGGTGATCGGCGACGGCCCCGAGATGCAGAAGATCCGCGCGAAGGCCGGCCCGAACGTCGAGATCATGGGTTATCAACCGTTCGCGGTGCTGCACGACCGGATGCGGCGCGCGAAGGCGTTCGTGTTCGCGGCCGAGGAGGATTTCGGGATCTCGGTGGTCGAGGCGCAGGCATGCGGCACGCCGGTGATCGCATACGGCAAGGGCGGTGCGCTCGAGACGGTGCTCGAACCGCGCGCGCACGAGAATCCGACCGGGCTGTTCTTCGACGAACAGACGCCGCACGCGATCGTCGCGGCGGTCGACGATTTCGAGCGCGCGCCGCAGCGCTTCACGCCGCACGCGTGCCGCGCGAATGCGGAGCGCTTCTCCGCCGACACGTTCCGGCGGCGCTTCCTCGACTACGTGGAGGCGGCGCTGCCCGGCTCGACGGCGCAGCGCGGCACGGCCGTCGCGCCGATGCCGCCCGCGCGCGGCCCGGCGACGCTCGTGCTGGACCAGAGCGGCGTGCTCGGCGGCGCGGAGCTGTCGCTGCTGGAGATCATGAAGCACATGCGCGCGAACGCCGACGTGGTGCTGTTCGACGATGGCCCGTTCCGCGCGGCGCTCGACGAGATCGGCGCGCGCGTCGACGTGCTCGACCAGGGCGCGCTCGCCGGGGTGCGCAAGCAGGGCGGCGTGTCGGCCGGCGCGTTGAAGCAGCTTTACACGCTCGTGCGGGACGTCGCGCGGCGCGCACGCCGCGCCGAGGTGATCTACGCGAACACGCAGCGCGCGATGGTGGTCGCGGCGCTGGCCGGGCGGCTCGCGCGCAAGCCGGTGGTCTGGCACCTGCGCGACATCGTCAGCGGCGACCATTTCGGCAGCAAGCAACTGATGGCGATCAAGTACTGCGCGCGGTTCGGCGTCACGCGCGTGATCGCGAACTCCGACGCGTCCGCGCAGGCGTTCCGTGCGCTGACGGGTTTCACGCCGCAGCACGTCGACGTCGTGTTCAACGGCATTTCGGCGGAACCGTTCGACGCGCTGGACACGGCCAGCCAGGCCGCGCTGCGCGCGCGCTTCGGACTGCCCGAGCACGCATGGCTGGTCGGCTCGTTCAGCCGCCTCGCGCACTGGAAGGGGCAGCACCTGCTGCTGGAGGCCGCGGCTCGCCAGCCGGACATGCACGTGGTGCTGGTCGGCGCGCCGCTGTTCGGCGAGGACGAATACGCGGCGCAGCTGCACGAGATCGTCGCCCGTCACGGGATGGACGATCGCGTGCACTTCCTCGGCTTCCAGCGCGACGTGGCCGCGTGCATGAAGGCGGTCGACGTGGTCGCGCATACGTCGATCACGCCGGAGCCGTTCGGGCGCGTGATCGTCGAGGGGATGCTCGCACGGCGGCCGGTGGTTGCGGCCCGCGCGGGCGGAGTCGTCGAGATCATCGAGGACGGCGAAAACGGGCTGCTGTGCGAGCCGGGCAACGCGACCGCGCTGGCCGACGCGCTGGGCAGGCTGCAGCACGACGCCGCGCTGCGCGAGCGGCTCGTCGCGAGCGGGCGGGCGACCGCGGTACGCCGGTTCGGCACCGCGACCTATGTGGAACGGGTCGAGAAGATCCTCGCGGATACGGCGAAGGCCGCGAAGGCGCAGAAACGGTAGGCGCGGCGCGTCGGCGCGAATCGACGCCATGCGCCGGGAAACGGGCCCTCATGCGGCGGTGTGCTGCATGAGGGTTCTGCTTTTTGGGCGGGCCATGCGGCGGCAGTGCAGCCGCCCAGGCGGCGCGTGACGCCGCGTCACGCCCATGAAAATGCCCCCGGGCGACCTGAGGTCGCGCGGGGGCCGGGAGCGCCGTAACGGCGCAATCAGACAGCCCGTTCGGGCGCCGGTGCGACGACGCGGGCGGCGCGCGTCGGCTTCAGGCTGGCCGACCACATCATCGCGGGGCGTTCGAACAGCCGGTAGAACACGTAGGCGACCGGAATCGCGGCGGCCATGAACGCGATCGACGGCCAGATCGACAGTTGCAGTTCCGAGTGGAACAGCACCGAGCCGAGGCAGACGAACAGCGGCAGATGGATCAGGTACAGCGAGTAGCTGAAGTCGCCGAACCAGCCGAGCACGCGCAACAGCGGCGTCGGGCGCGGCGGGCAGGCGAGCGCGCGGTACAGGAAGCACGCGAAGCCGGCCGCCCACAGCTGGAACGCGCCGTACTGGCCGAAATGGAACGCGCCGCAGCCCGCGGCCAGCAGCGCGGCGGCCGCGAGATACCACGCGCGCGACGGCACGGCGGCCGTGCCGCGCGCCGGCTGCGCGCGCACGTCGGCGATCCATGCGCCGACCGTCCAGGACAGCCAGTACGACGTGAAGAACTGCAGGTCGTGCCGTTCGAGCAGCCACGCCGACGCGACGTTGACGAGCGCGACGGCCGCCACGATGGCCGGCATGCCGATGCGCCGGCGCAGCGCGAACAGCAGCGGGTAGATCGCATAGAACTGCACTTCGAGCGACAGCGTCCACAGCGCGCCGTTCGACCCGTACGTGTAGCCTGCGACACCCTGCAGCGAGAACAGGTTCACGAGGAACGCGGTGAGGCCGACGTCGCGGATCTTGTGGCTGACCGGCGCGATCTGCAGGCTGACCGCGTCCATCGCGAGCGTGAACAGCAGCGCGGCGAGCAGCACCGGGTAGATGCGCGCGAAGCGGCGCGCCCAGAAGTTCGGCGCGTCGAGCCGGTACGCGGGGTTGGCCGCGAGCTTGAGCGCCGCGTTGCGGTGGATGCAGTAGCCGCTGATCACGAAGAAGATCGGCACGCCGGCGGAGCCCCACGCGAACGGGAAGGTCAGGTAGCCGGCGATCACGCTCGGGTTCAGCGCATGACCGTAAGCGTGATGGAAGCTCTGCATGCCGACCCAGACGACCTGGCGGCAGTGGAAATAGGCGACGAGCAGCGCCGCGAACCCGCGCATCGCGTCGATCACGTGTTCCTTGTGGTCGGCGACGGGCGGCGCAGTCAAAGACGATCCGCTGAAAGCTTGCATGCGATTCGATTCCTTGCGACGGATGAAGGGGATGGTCCAATCGTAATGCGCAAGAATTCGATCGAATGAATAAAAAAATCTCGCCGGGAAATGACGGTGTTTCAGATGGTGGTTTTATTCCGGTCTGAAAGCGGTTTCGCCGCCGCCACAATTATTTGCCGATTTTTTTCTGATAGCTTGAAGCTCCAGTTGATTGATGCAAGGAGCGGCAAGATGGACATGCATTGGATCGCGAGCGCGGCAGTACTGCTGGTCATGGCCGTGCTGTCGGCGTACCGCGAGGCGCTGAAGAACGAGCCGATTCGCCCGGGCCTCGAGCGGGGCGGCGTCCCGTATATCGAGGAATTCGAATCGTAAGAATTTGTATCCGGAAAATCGGTAATTTGTTTATGTGCCGGCGCCGGGTTCGGCAATATCGACCGGATTCGCGGATTATCTATTTTCCGGAAACATGGGCAATAGGTCCATATCGAAAATGAGCGGAGTGGAATTGGCCGTGCCGCCGGTTCTCGATATGCCGTTCGAAAAACAATCGCGCCGGGTCGCCCAGCGACGCGGCGCAGTCAACGCAATCAGGATGCGAACATGTTGAAAGTCACCAAGGCCGTGTTCCCCGTCGCCGGTCTCGGCACGCGGTTCCTCCCGGCAACGAAGGCGAGCCCGAAGGAGATGCTGCCCGTCGTCGACAAGCCGCTGATCCAGTACGCGGTCGAGGAAGCGATCAACGCCGGTATCACCGAGATGATCTTCGTGACCGGGCGCAGCAAGCGCGCGATCGAGGATCACTTCGACAAGTCGTACGAGATCGAGGCCGAACTCGAGGCGCGCGGCAAGGAAAAGCTGCTCGAACTCGTGCGCGGCATCAAGCCGAGCCACGTGAACTGCTTCTACGTGCGCCAGCCGGAAGCGCTCGGTCTCGGCCACGCGGTGCTGTGCGCGGAAAAGCTCGTGCACGGCGAGCCGTTCGCGGTGATTCTCGCCGACGACCTGCTGCACGGCGAACAGCCCGTGCTCAAGCAGCTCGTCGACGTGTTCGACCACTATCACAGCTCGGTGATCGGCGTCGAGACGATTCCGCGCGAGGACAGCCGCTCGTACGGCGTCGTCGAAGGCCGCGAGTGGGAAGAGGACATCATCAAGCTGTCGGGCATCATCGAGAAGCCGGCGCCGGAAGACGCGCCGTCGAACCTCGGCGTGGTCGGCCGCTACGTGTTCATGCCGACGATCTTCGATCACCTGCGCAAGCTCAAGCCGGGCGCCGGCGGCGAGCTGCAGCTGACCGACGCGGTCCAGACGCTGCTCGCGAACGAGCAGGTGCTCGCGTATCGCTACTACGGCACGCGTTTCGATTGCGGCAGCAAGATCGGCTACCTCAAGGCGACCGTCGAGCTCGCGCTCCAGCATCCGGAAGTGAGCCGCGAATTCGAGGCGTACCTGCGTACCTGTCTGCCCGCGCTGGCTGCTGTCGCATAAGCAGCCGCGCTGCTCCATTGTTTCAGGTGGTGGTTGTTCCGTTGGCCCCGGCTGCCTCGTGCGTCGGGGCTTTTTTGCGTGTGGACGAAGTGCGCGCGTGCGGCGGCGGGTGAGCGGCGATGCGGATGTCGGGCGGGTTCGAGCAGGTGTGTGCGCGACGATTCTGGTATGCCGCCGGACGGTGATGCCGGTTCGAGCGCGCGTTGAGCGGTGCGCCGGATGCCGCGGCGATGAAACCGGTGCCGGCGCGCCGGCCGCTTGCGCGCTGATGAACGACGGTTGCGTACAGGCTGCGTCGGGTCCGCGCCGGTATCGCGCTCAGCGCGGCGACGTGCTCGGCCGCGCGACGAAGTACCGGGCCAGCATCGCGGCGATCGGCTTCTTGAAGTCGAGCAGGCGCCGTTCCAGATAGCGCCACGACAGATGTGCGAGCAGCACGGCAAGCGCGAACTGCAGCAGTTCGGGCAGCACGTCCCGGACGATTACGGGCACCGGCACGCGCGCGAACAGCGCGGGCATCTCCCCGAAACGTGCCGGGATCAGGTTGTGGAACAGGTAGAAGCCGTAGCTGATCGTGCCGAGATAGACGAGCGGCGCCCAGTCGAGCAGTGCCACGGCCGGATGGTCGGGTTCGGTGACGATCCACAGCATCAGCGCGCCGAGCGACGCGGACAGGCCGAGATCCGCGAGCCCCGTGACGACGTCCGGCAGCATCGTGAACGCGGGCAGCGCGAGGAAGAACACGACGCCGGCGGCGCCGAGCCAGCCGGGCGGAATGCGGCGGACGACGTCCTGGCCGCGATCGGCGAGCGCCATCGCGCCGACGCCGCCCAGTGCGATCAGCGCGAAATTCCACGGGGAAAACGCGTAGATCAGCACCGGCGATGCATCGACCGCGTAGAGCGCGAGATGCGCGAGCGCGCACAGCGCGATGGCCGCGACGCCGAGCACGACGTGGCGCGCGGCCGGCACCGCGAGCAGCGTGAGCGGCGCAATCAGATAGAACTGCTGCTCAACCGCGAGGCTCCAGAAGTGCGACGTGGAGCCCGGCCAGCCGTCCTTGACGACGCCGATCCAGTAATTCGACAGGAACGTGGCGTGCCAAGCGAGCCCGAGATCGACGCCGCGCTGGTAGAACAGCGCGTGCGCGATCGCGAGCGCGGCGAGCAGCAGGTAGTAGACGGGAAAGATCCGCAGCGCGCGCTTCGCGAGAAACAGCGCCAGCGCATGGCGGCGCGTCATCGCGCCGCACTCGATCGCCTGACGATTGCGATGCAGTTCGCCGACGATCAGGAATCCGCTGATGAAGAAGAACGTCCACACACCGAGCTTGCCCACGTCGACGGCGAGGACGTGGCCCTTGTGGGACAGGAAAACGAGGATGACGGCGATGGCTCGCAGGCCGTCGAGTCCTTTGACGTATCTGACTTCGCGCATGAAGGCATCCGGGGCACTGAGCGAGGTCAGTATAGGTGCGCAAATATCGAACGTAATTCGCGATCGGACGCGTTTGGACGTATACGTGAAGGCGTTTTTCGATGCTGGAGCGGCGTCGAAGTCGGTCGCGCGCAACAAAACCTGCGGGAAACCCCGCGAAAACGCATAAAAGTACTCCACGAAGCGTCAAGGCGCTTGTAGAATCCGGCGTTGAAGCGCGCGCGTTGCACGCTTCGTGTATCCAACGACCACACCTGGTAGGAGAAACATGGCGACTTCCGCAAAAAAGGTGGCCAAGAAGGCTGCCGCACCGGCCACCAAGAAAGTGGCTGCCAAAAAGGCTGCGCCCGCGAAGAAAGTAGTGGCCAAGAAGGCTGTCGCGAAGGCAGCACCGGCTGCTCCGACGCCGCTGAAGGACAAGTTCACGAAGGCATCGCTCGCAACGCACATCGCTGAGCGCGCAGCTGTCGAAGTGAAGGCGGTCAAGGCAGTGCTCGTCGCACTCGAGAACGTCGTGCTGGGCTCGGTTCACAAGAAGGGCGCAGGCGAGTTCACGCTGCCGGGTCTGCTGAAGATCACGGCGCAAGTCGTGCCGGCGAAGAAGAAGCGCTTCGGCAAGGATCCGTTCACGGGCGAAGAGCGCTGGTTCCCGGCGAAGCCGGCCAGCGTGCGCGTGAAGGCACGTGCGCTGAAGAAGCTGAAGGACGCGGCTGCGTAATGCCGCGTAACGGTCGCCGAATGCATGTCGGCGGCCGTTGCGATGTCCGACGATCCCCGTACGCGAAAGCGTACGGGGATTTTTATTGCGCCGCGCAAATCGAACGGCCGCGTCGGTATCGCACGGCGCGGATACGGCATGACGTGACGCGCATCCGGTGTGGCGGGCCGCTTGCGCGGATGGCCGGATCGTCGTGTTCGTGCCGGCGCGCGGCTGTGCATCGCCGCGCGTTGCGCGTGCGTCGCGCGGGGCTTGCGCGATGAACGCGACGATCGTTCCCGCCGAGATCGCCGAGCAGGTGACGGTCGCGTGCGCCGCGATCGAACGGCATCTCGGCGCGACGCTGCAGGCGATGCATCTGTTCGGTTCGGCGCTCGACGGCGGGCTGAAACCGCGCAGCGACATCGACCTGCTGGTGACGGTTGCCGCATCGCCGGGCGAAGCGGTGCGGCGCGCGCTGATGCTCGACTTGCTCGACGTGTCTGCGCCGCCGCGGAGCGAGGCGCTCATGCGCGCGCTGGAAGTAACCGTGGTCGTGCGCGGCGACGTGGTGCCGTGGCGTCATCCTGCCCGGCGCGAACTGCAGTTCGGCGAATGGCTGCGCCGCGATCTGCGCGGGGGTATCGTCGAGCCGGCATGCGTCGATCACGATCTGGCCATTCTGTTGACGAAGGTGCGGCAGCACGACGTTGCGCTGCACGGGCCGCGCGCGGCCGCGTGGTTCGACGCGGTGCCCGCACGCGATTTCGTCGCCGCGCTCCTCGCCACGGTTGCGCAGTGGAATGCCGAGCCCGACTGGCGCGGCGACGAATGCAACGTCGTGCTCGCGCTCGCGCGCATCTGGTACAGCGCCGCGACCGGCAGGATCGCGCCGAAGGATGTCGCCGCGGCGTGGGCGCTGGAGCGCCTGCCCGACACGTACCGCCCCGTTCTGTCGGCCGCGCGTACCGTCTATCTGCGCGGTGACGGCGACGGTGCCGACGCGCTGTTGTCGGGCCAACCGGTCGCCGTATTCGTGCGTTACGTGCGACGGATCGTCGAAGCCATGTTGTCGGCGTAGCCGCGCGCGAAGGGCTGCTGCCCGCGATTGCGTCGCGGCGCGATGCAATCCCGTCGACGGCCGCGGTCAGGCGCGTATCGCGCGCGCCGCGGGCGTGCCGATGCCCGCGCGAAGGAGGCTGCGGCGCCGGTGCTTCGTCAGCCCGCCGTGCCGGCGTAGGCGGCCTTCAGCGCGGCGACGTCGAACTTCGTCATCTGCATCATGGCCGCGGCCACGCGCGCCGCCTTGACCTCGTCACGGTCGGCCATCATCGGGATCAGCGCGTCGGGCACGATCTGCCATGAGACGCCGAAGCGGTCACGCAGCCAGCCGCAGCCGTCGGCCGTGCCGCCGTTGTCGAGCAGCGCGCTCCAGTAGCGGTCGAGTTCCGCCTGGTCGGCGCAACTGATCATCAGCGAGATCGCATGGTTGAACGTCTCGGTGCGCGGGTGGCTCATCGCGATGAACGGCTGGCCGAACAGCTCGAATTCGACCATCCGGGTGCCGCTGGTGCCGGGTACCGCCGTGACGCGCACGACGCGCGAGTTCGGGAAAATGCCCGCGTAGAAGGCCGCGGCTTCTTCGGCTTCCGTCGCATACCAGAGGAACGGCGTGATCTTCTGAATCGTCATGGAGCGTCTCCTATCGGATGTCGGTGAGGGATGGGGCAATCCGCGTGCCGCCATCGATACGACGGACGAAAGCCGTCGAAATCGACAAGTCGAAGCATAGTGCTTCGCGTCGCGGGATCGAAATCGGCAGGGGCGGCGGACAAGTGTCCGTTGCGATGCTGGATTCCGCGTCGTCGCGCGTCAGGGGGATATGGCGAGGTCCGCGCGGCGGCGTGCGCCTGACCGGCCGTATGCGGCCGTCGGACAGCAAGAGGTGTCCGGATGCCTGAGGACGGGCTTCCAGCGCGCGACAGGCGGTCCAGGAGCCGCTCCCGGCCGGTTGCCGTACCCAAGTGTCGACCACGACCATCGCCCGCCACGGCGCCGCCGGCAACGGACGAAAAAAAACCAGCCACGGCCGAAACCGGTGACTGGTTTTGCAGTTCGGCGACATGGCGTCGGAGACGCCATGCACACCGGAAACGTACTTCTTAGAACTTGTGGCGAATGCCGACCGCGACCAGCTCGGCCGAGCTCTTGCCAGCGAAGCCGTACGAAGCGATCGACGCTTGCGCGCTTTGCTGCACGCCGTCGACGAGCTGCGTGCCGCTTGCGTGCTGGTATGCGCCAACCAGGTAGACGTCCGTGCGCTTCGACAGCGAGTAGTCCGCGCCGACACCGACTTGGTGGTACTTGGCCGACGTGTCGCCGCTAGCCTTCGTGTACGAGTAGCCGAGGCCCAGCAGCAGCGGCGGCGTGACCTGGTACGTCGCGAAGCCGCGGATCGTGTTGTACTTCTCGGTCGAGCCGAAGCCCGAGAACGCATCCGGCTTGTACTGTGCGTTGCTGTAGCCGACGCCGAACGTCACCGGGCCGAGGGCATACTGGCCTGCGACTTGCGCGATGGCGATCGACTTCGCCGTTGCGTAACCCGAGTTGATCGGGCCGTCGAAGATCGCGTCGGACGTCGTCGAACCCCAGCCTGCGCGGCCGACAGCCGTCGTCGGCGACGGGTTGGCTGCGTAGAAGTAGCCTGCTGCAACGCCAACCGGGCCGTTGTTGTAGGCAGCCGCGACCGACCACGTCTGGCCCGAACCCGTCTTGCCTGCAACGCCGCCGAGAGCGTACATGCCTTCGACCTGGAAGCCTGCCCAGACCGGCGACGTGTACTTGATTGCGTTGCTGACGCGCAGCGAGTTGTCGTTGTTGTCGACGTCGCCCGGCGTTGCCATCACGCTGCCGAAGTAGTTGTCAGCCGTGACTGCCTGGACCAGATCGACCAGCGGGTCATACTGGCGGCCGAGCGTCAGCGTACCGTACTGGGCGCTCTCGAGGCCGACGTATGCCTGACGACCGAACATGCGACCGCCCTGGTTCAGGTGGCCGGTGCCCGGATCAAAACCGTTTTCCAACTGGAAGATCGCCTTCAGGCCACCGCCGAGGTCTTCAGCGCCTTTCAGGCCCCAACGGCTGCCTTGCAGGTTGCCCGACAGCATTTGCCACGAGTTGTTGGCCTGGCCGTTGTTGCCGTGAACCCATGCGATCGACGTATCGATCACGCCGTACAGCGTGACGCTCGACTGAGCGTGAGCAGCGCCAGCGGCGCCCAGCAGGGCGAGCGAGAGGGTCGAGAGTGCGAGTTTCTTCATCGTTGAGTATCTCCACGCAAATGAATCGTCATTCGTTATTTGTTGCGGATTGGAGAATAGCTCAGTGCCATACGTGCAAGAAAGCTTAAAAAATAAAGTGTCTCGAAAAGGTAACAGCCGAAAAAAATCCATATATATCAAGGACATCAACGACTGTTCCTCTTTTTGAAATAGTTGACATTTGGTGCGCTGCGATTGTTGCAGCTGTTGATGCGCTCGGCAGGAGAAGGGCGGATTTCGCCGGTTCGTACGCGGAAATCGAGGCATGCAAACGTTTGCCGTTGCAGCGCGCATCGCCTGCCGACGCAAAGATCGCGTCAACGTGCGCGAATGCGTGGCGGGCGGGATGGTTGCGGAAAGGGAGACGGTCGCGTAGGGCGGCGATACGACGCGCGCGGCGCGACCGCGGGAAGCAATACGTGGGGAATCAGTCGCCGCTTGCGCGATCGGTCGGCGCGGCCGCGGCCGCAGTGTTGCCGGTGCGGCGATGCGCATCGCCGCGCGCGGCCGCGAATTCCGCGCCGAGCAGCAGCACGGCCGCCGAGAAGTACAGCCACATCAGCAGGACCGCGAACGATCCGGCCGCGCCGAACGCGCTGGCCGTGCCCGCGCGCGCGAGGTACAGCGCGAACAGCTTCTTGCCGCCCGAGAACAGGATCGCGGACACGATCCCGCCGATCGTCGCGTCGCGCCATGCGACGCGCGCATCGGGCAGGAACTTCATCAGCGCGGCGAACGCGCCCGCGAGCACCGCGATGCCGACGAAGAACTGCAGCAGATTGGTGATCACGACGTACGGCGAATCGCCGAGCAGCCAGGTGCCGACGAACGTGATCGCGGTATCGAGCACCAGCGACACGATCAACAGGAACGCGACGCCGAGCACGAGCCCGAACGAAACCAGCCGCACGCGCACGAGCCCGAGCATGCTCGACCAGCGGCTTTCCGTGCTCGGCCAGATCACGCTCAGCGCGGTGTTCAGCGACGCGAACGTCGCCGACGCGCCGACCGCGAGCGCGGCGAACGAGATCAGCGTCGCGATTCCGCCGCGCTCGCCCGCGCGATGCGCGTTCTGCACGATCGTCTGGATGCTGGCCGCCGCGTCGTCGCCGATCAACTGATGCGCCTGCTCGAACACCTGGCCGCGTGCGGCGTCGTCGCCGTAGAACCAGCCGGCCACGGCGATCACCATCACGAGCGTCGGCGCGAGCGAGAACGCGGAGAAGAACGCGATGCTCGCGGCCATCGCCGAGCAGCGGTCGGACGAGAAGCGCTTGAACGCATTGAGTGCCCAGTTGGCCTGTTGTTGCGCGAGACGGGTGGCTTCGGACGTGATCGGTCGTTTCATGACGGTTCGGTTGGGCGTTGTACGCGAGGACATCGGGGGATCAGACAAATCCGTATTGATCCGAGGATTCGATCATAGTTGCCTGAACTGTCTATAATTCCTTTCAGTTTCACCTCACCCCACAAAAACGCCGAGACCATCATGCTACAAATGTCCCGGCGCCAGTTCCTGAAGGTGACGGCCACGTCGCTTGCCGGATCGAGTCTTGCCCTGATGGGCTTTTCTCCGACGGAAGCGCTCGCCGAGGTCCGACAGTACAAGCTGGCGCGCACAGTCGAAACGCGCAACACCTGCCCTTATTGCTCGGTGGGTTGCGGCATCCTGATGTATAGCCTCGGTGACGGCGCGAAGAACGCACAGCCGAGCATCATCCATATCGAAGGCGATCCCGACCACCCCGTCAATCGCGGCACGCTGTGCCCGAAGGGCGCGAGCCTGATCGATTTCATCCACAGCCCGAACCGCCTGACGCATCCCGAATACCGCGCGCCCGGCTCGGACAAGTGGGAACCGATCTCGTGGAACGACGCACTCGACCGGATCGCGAAGCTGATGAAAGCGGACCGCGACGCGAACTTCGTCGAGACGGCCGAAGACGGCGCGAAGGTCAACCGCTGGCTGACCACCGGCATGCTGGCCGCGTCGGCGGGCAGCAACGAAGTCGGCTACCTGACCCACAAGACTATCCGTAGTCTGGGGATGCTCGCATTCGACAATCAGGCGCGTGTCTGACATGGCCCGACGGTGGCAGGTCTTGCCCCGACGTTTGGCCGTGGAGCGATGACGAACCATTGGGTCGACATCAAGAACGCGGACGTGATTCTCGTGATGGGCGGCAATGCAGCCGAGGCCCATCCGTGCGGTTTCAAGTGGGTAACGGAGGCGAAGGCGCACCGCAAGGCGCGGCTGATCGTCGTCGACCCGCGCTTCACGCGTACGGCCTCGGTGGCCGATTACTACGCGCCGATCCGCACCGGCACCGACATCGTCTTCCTGGGCGGTGTGATCAACTATCTGCTGACGAACGACAAGATCCAGCATGAGTACGTGAAGAACTACACGGACTTCTCGTTCATCGTGCGCGAGGATTTCGCGTTCAACGACGGCATCTATTCCGGCTACGATGCGGAGAAGCACGCGTACCCGGACAAATCGAGCTGGGACTACGAACGCGGCGACGACGGCTTCGTGAAGGTCGACCCGACGCTGCAGCATCCGCGCTGCGTGTATAACCTGCTGAAGCAGCACTACGCGCGCTATACGCCGGACATGGTCCAGCAGACGTGCGGCACGCCGAAGGAGAAATTCCTGAAGGTGTGCGAAATGCTCGCGACGACGGCCGTTCCCGGCCGCGCCGGCACGGTGCTGTACGCGCTCGGCTGGACCCACCATTCGATCGGCGCGCAGATCATCCGCACCGGCGCGATGGTTCAGCTGCTGCTCGGCAACATCGGCATCGCCGGCGGCGGCATGAACGCGCTGCGCGGCCATTCGAACATCCAGGGGTTGACCGACCTCGGGCTGATGTCGAACCTGCTGCCGGGCTACATGACGCTGCCGATGCAGGCCGAGCAGGATTTCGACGGCTACATCAAGAAGCGCACGCAGCTGCCGCTGCGACCGAACCAGCTGAGCTACTGGAAGAACTACAAGGCCTTCCACGTCAGCTTCATGAAGTCGTGGTGGGGCGATGCGGCGACCGCCGAGAACAACTGGGCCTACGACTACCTGCCGAAGCTGGACAAGCAGTACGACCTGCTGCAGGCAATCGAGCTGATGAATGCCGGCAAGATGAACGGCTACATCTGCCAGGGCTTCAACCCGCTCGCGGCGGCGCCGTCGAAGGTGAAGACGGCGGCAGGCCTCGCGAAGCTGAAGTGGCTCGTGATCATGGATCCGCTCGCAACCGAGACGTCCGAGTTCTGGAAGCATCACGGCGACTACAACGACGTCGATGCATCGAAGATCCAGACCGAGGTGTTCCGTCTGCCGACCACGTGCTTCGCGGAGGAAAACGGCTCGCTCGTCAGTTCGAGCCGCGTGCTGCAATGGCACTGGAAGGGCGCGGAGCCGCCGGGCCAGGCGCGCAGCGATCTCGAGATCATGTCGGGGCTGTTCCTGCGCATGCGCAAGATGTACCAGACGGACGGCGGCAAGTATCCGGATCCGATCGTGAACCTGACCTGGCCGTACGCGAACCCGGAAAGCCCGACGCCCGAAGAGCTCGCGATGGAGTTCAACGGCCGTGCGCTCGCCGACTTGCCCGACCCGAAGGATCCGGCCAAGACGCTCGTGAAGAAGGGCGAGCAGCTCGCCGCGTTCGCGCAGCTGAAGGACGACGGCACGACCGCGAGCGGCTGCTGGATCTTCTGCGGTGCCTGGACGCAGGCCGGCAACCAGATGGGGCGGCGCGACAACTCGGACCCGACCGGCATCGGTCAGACGCTGAACTGGGCGTGGGCGTGGCCGGCCAACCGGCGGATCCTCTACAACCGCGCGTCGTGCGACGTGAGCGGCAAGCCGTTCGACCCGACCCGCAAGCTGATCGGCTGGAACGGCAGCGCGTGGAAGGGCGCCGACGTGCCGGACTTCAAGGCCGACGAATCGCCCGAGAACGGGATGGGTCCGTTCATCATGAACCCGGAAGGCGTCGCGCGCTTCTTCGCCCGCGCGGGGATGAACGAAGGTCCGTTCCCCGAGCACTACGAGCCGTTCGAGACGCCGCTCGCGGCGAACCCGCTGCACCCAGACAACCCGCAGGCGCTGAATAACCCGGCCGCCCGCGTGTTCCCGGACGACCGCGCGTCGTTCGGCAAGGTGTCGGAGTTCCCGCACGTCGCGACGACTTACCGGCTGACCGAGCATTTCCACTACTGGACCAAGCATGCGCGTCTGAACGCG
Organism: Burkholderia sp. RF7-non_BP4; assembly: GCF_001521935.1. Lineage (NCBI taxonomy): Bacteria > Pseudomonadati > Pseudomonadota > Betaproteobacteria > Burkholderiales > Burkholderiaceae > Burkholderia > Burkholderia sp. RF7-non_BP4. The sequence continues at coordinate 113,777 of NZ_LOTA01000010.1, forward strand.
ATCATCCAGCCCGAGCAATTCGTCGAGATCGGCGAAGATCTCGCGAAGGAAGTCGGCGTCGCGCACGGCGATCGCGTGAAGGTGTCGTCCAAGCGCGGCTACATCGTCGCGGTCGCGCTCGTCACGAAGCGGATCAAGCCGCTGACGATCGAGGGCAAGAAGGTCCAGACGGTCGGCGTCCCGTTGCACTGGGGCTTCAAGGGTCTGACGAAGCCCGGCTATCTCGCCAATACCCTGACTCCGTCCGTAGGCGACGGCAACTCGTACACACCGGAATTCAAGTCGTTCCTGGTGAAGGTCGAAAAGGCGTAAGGGGGAAGAGATGGCATTGCAATCGCTGGATATCAAGCGCGTCTCGGCCACCACGACGCCACCGCCCACGGTGCGCGAACCGGTGACCGGGAGCGTCGCGAAGCTGATCGACGTATCGAAGTGCATCGGCTGCAAGGCATGCCAGACGGCATGCATGGAATGGAACGACCTGCGCGACGAAGTCGGCACCAACGTCGGCGTGTACGACAACCCGTCCGACCTGTCCGAGCACTCGTGGACGGTGATGCGGTTCTCCGAATACGAGAACCCGGCAGGCGACCTCGAGTGGCTGATCCGCAAGGACGGCTGCATGCACTGCGAGGATCCGGGCTGCCTGAAGGCGTGCCCGTCGCCGGGCGCGATCGTGCAGTACAACAACGGGATCGTCGATTTCCACGAGGAAAACTGCATCGGTTGCGGCTATTGCGTGACCGGCTGCCCGTTCAACGTTCCGCGGATCTCGAAGAAGGATCATCGCGCATACAAATGCACGCTCTGTTCCGATCGTGTCGCGGTCGGCCAGGAACCGGCCTGCGTGAAGACCTGCCCGACGGGCGCGATCGTGTTCGGCACCAAGGAGGACATGAAGCAGCACGCGGCCGAGCGGATCGAGGACCTGAAGGAGCGCGGCTTCGAGCATGCGGGGCTGTACGACCCGCAGGGCGTCGGCGGCACGCACGTGATGTACGTGCTGCACCACGCGGACAAGCCGTCGCTGTACCACGGCCTGCCCGACAATCCGTCGATCAGCCCGATGGTGAAGCTGTGGAAGGGCATCGCGAAGCCGCTCGCGGTCGCCGGGCTCGCGCTGACCGCGCTGGCCGGGTTCTTCCACTACACCCGGGTCGGTCCGAACGAGGTCAGCGAGGACGAGGAAGCCGCCGCCCGCGACGAGGCGCGACGCATCAAGGAGGACGCAAAATGAAGCACGACGACCCCAACCTGATCGTCCGCTACACGCCGAACGAGCGCACGAACCACTGGATCACCGCGATCACGTTCGTGCTGCTCGCGCTGTCCGGGCTCGCGCTGTTCCATCCGTCGATGTTCTGGCTCACCGCGCTGTTCGGCGGCGGCCAGTGGACGCGGATCCTGCATCCGTTCGTCGGTCTCGTGATGTTCGTGTCGTTCGCGATTCTCGTGGTGCGCTTCTGGCACCACAACGTGCTCGACGCGGATGACCGGCAATGGCTGAAGCAGATCGACGACGTGCTGACCAACCAGGAAGACAAGCTGCCGCCTGTCGGGCGCTATAACGCCGGACAGAAGCTGCTATTCTTCACGTTGGTGGCGTGCCTGCTGTTGCTCCTGCTGTCGGGGATCGTGATCTGGCGACGCTACTTCTCGTTCTACTTCCCGATCGGGATGATCCGCGCGGCGGCCGTCGTGCATGCCGTGGCGGCCTTCGTGCTGATCGCGAGCATCATCGTGCACATTTACGCGGCGTTGTGGGTGAAGGGCTCGATCGGGGCGATGGTGCGCGGCACCGTCACGCTGGGCTGGGCCCGCAAGCATCACCCGAAGTGGTTCCGTGAAAGCGTGAAATAACGCACGGGAGCGGGGCGGTACGCCGATTGCGGCGCGCCGTCCCGCCTGCCGCCGGGACTGCCTGAAGAGCGCCGATCCGTCGGCGCTTGTTTTTTTGGATGACATTTTCGTGACACAACGCATTCTCGAACCGACCGAGATCTCGACGCTCGATCATTCGGCCATTCCGCGCTTTCGCCTGCCGGAGCGCGACACCGTGTTTGCCGCGCGTGCCGCACGGCTGCGCAAGCTCGCCGACCTGAACCCGATCAGCGGCTACCTGCGGCTGATGGCGACCGTCGCCGATGCGCAGCACGCGACGCTGCAGGCGCTGAACCTGCCGATGCCGTCGCCCGAAGCGATCGCGCGTGCACAGCAGCATTCGATGCCGCTCGTGCCGGCGCTCGACGGCGAGCGCAACCCGCAGTGGCGGGCCGTGCTGTACGAACTGCTCGACCGCGTCGAAAGCGCCGGGCTCGTCAATCCGTCGCTCGCGAAGCTGCTCGACCGGCTGCGCCTGATGGCGCCCGCCGAACTCGACGCACAGGCCGACGCGATCCTCGCGCTGCGCTTCGCCGAAGTCGATCCGGCCACCGCGCCGTTCCTGATGGCCGCGTTGCAGGTCGTCTGGACCGATCTTGCGAGCCGCGTCGCACCGGCCGACGTCCCGTATCTCGACCAGCCGGGGCTGTGCCCCGTGTGCGGCTCGCATCCGGTCGCGAGCGTCGTGCGCGTGGGCGGCCAGTTCCAGGGCTACCGTTTCCTTCAGTGCGGGTTGTGCACGACCGAGTGGCACATGGTGCGCACGAAATGTTCGCACTGCGACTCGACCAAGGGCATCGCCTACCACGGGATCGAGGGCGGCAGCGAAGCCGTCAAGGCCGAGTCGTGCGACGAATGCAAGACCTATCGCAAGATCGGCTACCAGGACAAGGACTACGAGTTCGAGCCGCTGGCGGACGATCTCGCGAGCCTCACGCTCGATCTGCTGATGAACGAAGCCGGCTACCAGCGCAGTTCGCCGAACCCGCTGCTGTGGCCGGACATGTCGCGCGAAGCGGAGTGACGGCAGGGCAGCCGGGGCGGGCGCGCGAGCGCCGGTGCCGGCTGCCCCGCCGCGCATGGAAATGGAGCCACCATTACGTGACCGAACCGGGTTTGAATGAATTGAATGCCGTCCTCGCGCGCGTGCCGTCGGTGGAGCGCGTGCTGTCGTCGGCACCGCTGCAACCGCTGCTCGCCGACCATGGCCGCACCCGCGTGCTGAACGCGGTGCGTGCCGAACTCGAACGCTGGCGCACCGCCGCTCAGCAGAATCCGTCGGCGGCCGAGCCGCTCGACGAGCCGCGCATCGCCGCGGCTGTCGCCCGCACGCTGGCCGCACAGAACGCGGGCACCGTGCGCCCGGTGTTCAACCTGACGGGCACCGTGCTGCACACCAATCTCGGGCGCGCGTTGTTGCCCGACGACGCGGTGCGTGCGGTGGTCGACGCGCTCACCCAGCCCGTCAACCTCGAATTCGATCTCGCCACCGGCCGCCGCGGCGATCGCGATGACCTGATCGACGATCTGCTGTGCGAACTGACCGGCGCGGAAGCCGCGACCGTCGTCAACAACAATGCCGCGGCCGTGTTGTTGACGCTGTCCGCGCTTGCACCGAAATGCGAAGTGATCGTGTCGCGCGGCGAGCTGGTCGAGATCGGCGGTGCATTTCGCATTCCCGACATCATGAGCCGCGCGGGCGCGAAGCTGCGCGAGATCGGCACGACCAACCGCACCCATCTGCGCGACTACGCGGATGCGATCGGCCCGCGCACGGCGATTCTGATGAAGGTGCACTGCAGCAACTATGCGATCAGCGGCTTCACGAAGGAAGTGACGCTGGCCGAACTCGCGCCGCTCGCACGCGAGCGCGGGCTGCCAGTTGCCGTCGATCTCGGCAGCGGCACGCTCGCCGACCTGACGCAGTGGGGCCTGCCGCACGAAACGACCGTGCAGGAAACCGTCGCCGCCGGCGCGAACGTGGTCACGTTCAGTGGCGACAAGCTGCTCGGTGGGCCGCAGGCCGGCCTGATCGTCGGCGATCGCGCGCTCGTCGCGAAGATCAAGAAACATCCGCTCAAGCGCGCGCTGCGCGTCGGCAAGCTGACGCTCGCCGCGCTCGAACCCGTGCTGCGGCTCTACCGCGCGCCGGAATTCCTGCGCGAGCGGCTCACCACGTTGCGCTTGCTGACGCGGCCTCAGCGCGATATCGCCGAGGCCGCCGAGCGCGTGCGCCCTGCGTTGCAGGCCGCGCTCGGCAGCGGCTTCGACGTGACGGTCGAGCCGATGTTCAGCCAGATCGGCAGCGGTGCGCTGCCGATCGATCAGTTGCCGAGCGCCGGGCTCGTCGTGCGCACGCCGGACGGCAAGCGTGGCGGCCGCGCGCTCGCGCAACTCGAGAAGAAACTGCGCGAATGGCCGCGTCCGGTGATCGGCCGCATCGCCGACAACGCGCTGCGGCTCGACCTGCGTTGCCTCGAAGCGGCGGACGAAGCGGCATTCGTCGCGCAATGCGTGCAGGTCGCGGGGCCGGCTGCATGATCGTCGGTACCGCGGGGCACATCGACCACGGCAAGACCACGCTGGTGCGCGCGCTGACGGGCGTCGATACCGACCGCTTGAAGGAAGAGAAGGCGCGCGGCATTTCGATCGAACTCGGCTATGCATATACGCCGCTCGAGAACGGCGACGTGCTCGGCCTGATCGACGTGCCGGGCCACGAGAAGCTGATTCACACGATGGCGGCCGGCGCGTGCGGAATCGACTTCGCGCTGCTCGTGATCGCCGCCGACGACGGCGTGATGCCGCAGACCCGCGAGCATCTCGCGATCCTGCAACTGCTTGGCGTCACGCATGGCGCGGTCGCGCTGACGAAGTGCGATCGCGTCGACATCGCACGCCTGTCGGCGGTGCGCGACGAGATCGCCGCGTGGCTGCACGGCACGACGCTCGATCGCGCGCCGATCTTCGAAACCTGCGCGACGCGCGAGGACGATCCGGGCGGCGCCGCATTGAAGCGCCATCTCGCCGATGCGGCGCTCGCGTGGCGCGCACGTCGCGACGACGGCCTGTTCCGGCTCGCGGTCGATCGCGTGTTCACGCTCGCCGGGCAGGGCACCGTCGTGACGGGTACCGCGTTCGCCGGCCGCGTGGCGACCGGGGACACGCTCGCGGTCGTGCGCACCGGCGCCGCCGCGCGCGTGCGCAGCATCCATGCGCAGAACCGGCCGGTCGGCGCGGGCCGCGCTGGCGAGCGCTGCGCGCTGAACCTGGCCGGCGTCGACAAGGCGGACGTCGAGCGTGGCGATACCGTCGCGGACGCGCGGCTCGTCGCGACGTCGCCGCGTCTCGACGTCGACCTGACGCTGCTGGCCGATGCGGGGCTCACGCTGACGCACTGGGCGCCGCTGCACGTGCATCTCGGCACGCTGCATCGCGTCGCGCACGTCGCGCTGCTCGACGGCGATACGCTCGCGGCCGGCCAAAAGATGCGCGTGCAACTGGTGTTCGACGAACCCGTGTTCGCGCTGCCGGGCGATCGCTTCATCGTCCGCAATCCGCAGGCGACGCGCACCGTCGGCGGCGGCCGCGTGCTCGACCCGTTCGGTCCCGCGCGCAAGCGCCGCACGCCCGCGCGTCGCGCATGGCTCGACGCACTCGCGGCATGGCTTGACGAAGGGCGGCTCGATGCGCTGCTTGCGCAGGCGCCGCTCGGTATCGCACGCACGATGCTCACGCACCTGACGGGCTTCGCGCCCGATGCGCTCGCGTTGCCGGACGACGCCCTGGCGATCGGCCAGCGCGAGCGTGCGTCGAACGACGGCACGGTGATCGCGCGCGCGCACTGGCATGCGCTGCAGGCGCGGGCGATCGACACGCTGCGCGCGTATCACGAGCGCGTGCCGGACGAGCAGGGGCTCGATGCGGCGCGCCTGCGACGGATGGCGGCGCCGCTCGTCGGCGATGTGCCGTGGCGCGCGTTGGTCGATGCGCTGGTGGATGGCGGGGAGGTCGCGCGAAGCGGGCCGTGGCTGCATCTGCCGGCGCATGCGGTGAGTTTCGATGCGCGCGAGGAAGCGCTGGCGCAGCAACTGCTGCCGCTGATTCATGCGGGGCGCTTCGATCCGCCGTGGGTCCGCGATCTGGCGCGCGACACGGGGGCGGCCGAGGATGCCGTGCGCACGCTGCTGCGCAAGCTCGCGCGGCGCGGCGACGTGCATCAGGTCGTGCGCGACCTGTTCTATCACGCGGATGTCGTGCGCGAACTGGCCGGGCTGGTTGCCAATCTCGCGCCGACGCGTGGCGGCGGGCTCGATGCGGCGACGTTCCGCGACGCGACCGGGCTCGGCCGCAAGCGGGCGATCCAGATTCTCGAATTCTTCGATCGGGTTGGGTATACTCGCTTCCACCGCGATCTTCACTTCCTGCGGCCTGATAGCGGTTGGATGGGTGTACAGGCGTAGGCGCTCGTTGTTCTTTTGGTTTTTTCCCACGGAAGGCATTCGTATCCGGTGGTACGGCCGGGCTTCAAACCCGGTTGGGGGTGTCAGACACTCCCGGGTCAGTTCGACTCTGGCTGCCTTCCGCCACATTGGTTTTCGGCGATCCAGGCGCTCCATCGGGAGCGCCTTGTTTCGTAAGTGGGGCGGGTTTTTTTGCCCGTATCGTGTCGGCGCTCTACGATTGGCCGGTCTTCTTGATGGCTTCCGCGAGCCGGGCAGTTATCCGGCGAGCGCATCGCGCGAGTGTCGAACGAGACTGCAACGATGGATTCTTGGCTTCGACCGAGCGACGATGTCCATGTGCGCCTGCAACATCTCCCGACCTACGTCTACGTATTGTTCTGCGGGCTGGTCCATATCGGCGTGACGCACACGCGTTCGATGCCCGGGGCGTTGCCCGAAATCGCCCTCATGCCGGATAATCGCCGCATTATCCCGACAGAACGCGTATCACGCGGGTGCCAAGGATGTCTGAAGAATACGAAGTTCATGGTCCTCACGACCATGCGGTGGAACATCACGCGGCTCACGATGGCGATCACGGTACGTCGCGCATCGCGGTGCTGACGGCGGTGCTTGCCTGCTTCGGCGCGATATCTGCCTATCAGAGCGGTGCCGACGAAAGCCTTGCGTTGCTCTACAAGAATGACGCCGCGATCCGGAAAACCGAGGCTGCGAACCAGTGGGCCTACTATCAGGCGAAGGGCAACAAGCAGAACCTCGCCGAACTCGGTGCGGCGTTGAGCCCGGAGACGTCGCAGCAGCGAAAGCGGTTCGAGACGGATGCCGCGAGATACCGCGCCGACAAGGAGCCGATCCGGGTACGTGCCGAGGCGCTGGAAAAGGAAGTCGAGAAGAACAACGTGGCGAGTGAGGAGCGGATGCACCGACACCATCGATGGTCGCAGGCGACGACCATCATCCAGATCTCGATCGCACTGGCGGCGATCACGATTCTCACGCGACGGTCATGGATGCAAGGTCTGTCGATCGGCGTGGCCGCGATTGGCATCGTGATCGCGGGCTTGGCCTTCTTTGGGGTTTGATCTACGATTTCCGCCGATGGCTTGGGATTGGAATTCCGTAAAAAGCGGACACGGGCGCTATGCAAGCTGGGCGGTTACCAGATGCACGTAATGCCTCGCGGATGCCGCGTACGAAATATGCGTCGACCGCCGGATGATCCTGTGGCTCGGATTCGAGAAGGTAGACCGACGTCTTGACGCCGGCCTGGGCCTCGAGCGCTGCCCACTCTAATGCGCCGCATTGTTTGGCGCCGCTCATCGTGACGTTGCAGAAACGGCGAAGATCCGGATGCATGAAATAGCCGTTCTCGTCTCGTATGACGGGAATCGGCTGGAGAACGTTTCGGGTAGCCATGGCAATGGTCGTCAAACAGGAGGGATTGGGAGCGCGATGATTTCCGTAAGGTCATGAATGTAGACTTCGGCGGCTGTCAGGACGAAGTCGTTCGCACGCCAGCGATTTACGTTCTCGATCCTGAAAACCCTGGCCGACGGAATGTTCTTGGCGAAAAGATCGATCAATGCAGCACGGCTGGCATCGCAGTCGGCGATCGCCCATTGTCTGTCATCCCGAACGATTACGAAGCCTCGGTTGCGCAAGCTATCTATTCGCGCTGCGTCGTTCCGCTTGTCGAAGGCAGGCGTGTCCGAGTCGGGGGGGCGGGACTCCAGCGTTGAGCCGAAACGAGAATTTGCCATGACAGGTACCGTAGGCGCCGAATTCGAGGTCGTGCACATAGCCGAATCCGTCGCGGTTCCACCACTTCTTGAGGTGAAGGGCGATGTTCTTGATGGCGTGTTGAGTGATCTCCGGGGACGCCGTGTTGCCAAGCTGCGTCTCGAGATCACGAATGCGCTTGTTGGCTGCTCGAAGGTGTAGGTAACGCTGCTCGCGCTCCCTTGAGGTAAAGGTGTCGACGCCCATTAGGCTGCATAGCCCGGCGAGACTGAACTCGGCCACTTTGATACAGTCGGTCGCCAGTTCGAGTTGAATGTCCGGCCCTTCTTTTATGAGAGTCAAGACTGTTCCGATCGCGTGAAATATGTCAGTGACTTTGGTCTGCGCGGCTTCGAGCCGATCGGCAGACAAATGGAGGGTTGCTGCATGGGTCATGGTCTATCTCTGGTGGATCAGATCAATGGCTGCGTATTCGGCTGACAGCTTTTACAAATCGACATCACATCGTTTGCAGTACGAAAAAGAGCGGGTGCCATGAAAATGGACACCCGCCGTAAAATTGCCCCTCGGGATCGAGTTAGGAGGGGCAATGGAGGTCGGTCAGATCGTAATATCAAAAAAGCAGCGTTGTCCATCAGAGAAGCATCTGCGCCAAATGGGTTTCGCGCAGTTTGCTTTGCGCTGAAAAGTTACCGTGCGACAGCGGAACGCCCCCATGTCGTAGGTGCATCGCTCAGGCCGAAAGCGAGTGCGCCGCCGTTCTTGACCTGATCCAGGTCGAGCCAAGTGCTGTTCAACGCCGCGCCGTTCAGTGTGGCGTTTTTCACGTAGGTGAAGTCCGGATTGTCGGCGTCAATCGCGAGCATGTTGCCGTTGCCAAGTTTAATCAGCGCATGCTGGAACAACGGGCTCGTCAGCGTAAAGCCGGGAACAGCCGGAACTTCCGGGTAAAGGCCAAGCGCCGCCCAGACGAACCAACCGGACATTGCACCCTCGTCGTCGTTGCCTGGCAGACCGGATGCGGCCGTCGTGTACTGTTGGTTGACGATCCGGCGTACGACTTTTTGCGTCCGGTCCGGGCGGCTTGTCCAGTTGTAAATCCACGGCGTTGCAAACGACGGTTCGTTTCCGATCCACATGTGCTGACTGCCTTCACCCGCATTCAGGAAGCGGTTGAACATATCGAGCCGGGGCACGACTGCGCTGTCACCACCGAGGACATTGATCAATCCCGGAATGTCGAACGGCACCATCCACGTGTATTGTTCGACGTTTCCTTCGACTTCCTTGTAGGCGTCCGCCACCCAGCTACCATCGCCTTTTCGATCCGACAGGCGCGCCAACGTAGTGCCGTTATAACCGGGAGCAGACGGATTGATCAGATTTTTCCAGTTTGCTGAACGCTTGAGCAGTTTCGCCGCGTTACTGCTGTCGCCGAGCGCTTGCGCGAAACGGGAAATCGCATAATCCGTTGCTGCATATTCCAGCGTCGTCGATGCGGGGCCGTTGCTGACGGTTTCCGGGGGTAGGTAGCCATATTTGATGTAATCGGAAAGTCCGGGGAGCGCAGTAATTCCGTTACACGAGGTGGCGACACCGTTTGCCGTATCGAGCATGATCGACAACGCCTTTTTCGTATCGAAGCCGGTTGCGCCGTACATGTAGCTCTGCGCAACAAGAATTGACGCGCCGTCCCCCGGCATGACGTCGCTGTTCGTGCTGGCTTCAACCCATTTCGGAAAGCTGCCGCCGCACACGTTGGCATCGTCGACAAGCGACTGCATCATGTCGCTTGCTGCAACCGGTTTCAGCCACGCAATCATCGGCATCAGCGACCGGTAAATATCCCAGGTGGAAAACGTGGTGTAGTGGCTGTGACCCGTTTGAACTTTGGCTGTTGTGCCATCCATCGCCAGATATTCGCCGTTCGCGTCATTGAAAATGCTCGGTGCAAGGAGCGCGTGATATAAGGCCGAATAGAACTTCTTCAGATTTTCGTCGCTGCCACCTGTCACCTGGATTGCGTTCAGTTCCTTGTTCCAAATTGCATCAGCCTGCGACGCAAGTTGGTCGAACGTTTGTGATCCGCTCTCTTGCTGCAGATTTTCCTTGGCATTCTTGATGCTGACGTACGAAATGCCGACCTTCATGTTGACCGGCTTGGATGGCGAAAATGTCAATTTCGCACTATCACCACTTATGCTTGGTTTGAAGTCCTGATCAAATTTAATATAAAAATTGATCGTGTAAGTCTGGCCATTGCTGCAGAAGCCGCCGCCTGTCAACGTGCCTTGCAACGCTTGTGAGTCGTCCGGGTCGATGGCAATTGAACCGTCACCCGCGTTTTCGGTACTTTCTGCAGAAATATTGAGTTGTCCGATCTTGCCGTCCGGCCACGCGAAACGTGCGGCGCCGGAACGTAATGTTGCCGTCAGTTCGGTACGGATGCCGTTGTCAAAGGTCACGCCGTAGTAGCCGGGCTTCGCGGTTTCGTTCGAATGCCTGAACGACGAAGGGCCATCCTCGCCGGCAACGGTCGGAAATACCGGCAACGCCCCACCTGCGCTACAGCCGACACCACTCAGGTGCGTGAGACTGAAACCCGTGATTTGCGTCTGACTGTAATGGTAGCCGGGCGGACTCCACACGTTGGGAACGGGCGGAGTATCCGGCCCCCACTGAACCATGCCGGACGGCAACGTAGCGGCAGGCGTCGTAAATCCACCGAGCAAATCTTCAGGGTGAGCTTCGGCTTTCGCAATGTCGGGATCGATCGGCGGCACTTGATCGGTGCCGATCATCGGGTCGACATAGCGCGTCAACTGCAAATCCTTGACGGACGGTGTCGGATTGGACGGCGTACCGGGATTGGATGGATTCGACGGAGAGCCGGGATTCGATGGCCTGCCGGGATACATCGGTGAATGATCTGCAGGCGGGCTATCAGCCGTATCGCCGCCGCAACCGGTGCTCAACATTGCGGCCGCGACTGCGGCCACGATCCAGCGTGTGCTATTTGTCACCTTCGGTCTCCTTGTTGGAAATTGTTGTCCACCTCCCTGGTGTTACGGAATATTACAGAGCCGTCGGTTTATCAACTATCAGATGTCTCCCTGATTTTTTGTTTGTTTTGCTAAACATGACGTACTGAATGAAACTTCGGACGAAATGTACGCAGCGGAGCAGATGATTCGCGGCAGCCGCGCCGGACCGTGTTTGGGAAGAGCAGTTTCAACTGCAGAACGGTAAGCAGTGCGAAGAGCAGGGTGGCCTTGCCGCGATGCCGCCTTGATGTGCGAGAGTGGGTGGTGCGTGCCGGCTTCGAGAAGCGGCAGCGAGGGTGTAGCTCGAGGTAACGGCGCGCCTGAACGTTGGGGCACCGGAGTGTTTTCTTCCGGGCTCGAGTGCGAGATCGACGCGCGCGTTTCCGCGATATCTCGGATGTCCAACGCGAAGGGTGATTCGCGATGGACAGAACCGGTGGTGTTCCGGGCGAGCACATACGTCTGCCCGAACCGGCGATCGTGGCGGGCGCGGTGTCGATGGGGCTCGCCGCGTACCCGTTGCTGCACCGTTGAAAATCAAAGGCCCGCGTACGCGGGCCTCGTTCAATCAGCAATTGCCTTTCTTTGCCTGTCCGGGCGGGCAGAACCCGTTCCCCGGCCCGCCTTGCGGTGCGACGACCACCGGCGGACCCGGAACATATGCGACGCACCCGCTGAGCGCGCCGACCACGCTCGCCGCCGCGAGCAATGCGATAACCCCTTTCTTCACTTCGTTCTCCCGTTTATTGATGAAAGGGCCGTGCGGCCCTTTCGATGATGCTGTCGATGCGTCAGAAACTGAAATTGACGTTCGACTGGCTGGTCGTTGCGTTGACGTTCGTCGATTGCGTTGCGCCCGACGCTGCGTCCGCCTCGATCGTATATTGTGCCGCGGCGCCCGGCGATGCAGCCAGCGCGACCGGCAGCGATCCCGAGTAAGTGCCGACGATCGGCGCGGCCGTGGGTACATTGAGCGCGTACGCTCCCGTATCCATGTTCGCGTTGATCGACGTGATCTCGTACGCTTTTGCATCGACGGTCTGCAGTGCCCGCACGAACGCGTCGGCGCTTGCCGTCACCGTGCCGCTGACCGTGCTCATCGTCGATGCCGGCAGCGCGATCGGCGCGTTCGACGTCGACACCGCCGTGGTCGTATTCACGACGACCGGAACCGAGCGCACGATGCCGGACGCGAAGTTGTTCTGCACGACCACCACATCGTAGTTGCCTTGCGTCGAGCTCTGGATCAGCGGCGACAGCACGAACTTCCCGGTACCATCGGCAACCGTGCCGCGGACCACCTTGCCGCCTTGTTCCGCATACACGGTCGCGCCGGCTTCGGCCGATGCGACGTAACCGGAGATCGCGCCGCTCACGACGGTCGGGATCGCGGTGACGACCGGCTTCAGCGCATACGTGCCGTTGCCCCGTTGGACGATCGACTTGCACGCGTTGAAGTCGAGCACGAGGTCGACGAGCGTGTTCGGTTGAACCGTGAAAGGCTGGATGATCTTGTAGCCGCTTTGCGTCGCGCTCGGCGTTGCAAGCGCCTGTTCCGTGCCGCCCGTCGGGACGACCGAGTTCGCGAGGGTGTTGCCCTGGTTCTGCGCGAGAACCAGACGGACCTGTTGATACTGACCTGCCGGCAGCGCCGTCTGACCGATATCGGCGAGCACGCCGTTGGTCAGCGACAGCAGGTCGATCCTCTGCGGTGTGGCCAGCGTGATCGTCGACCAGCCGGCGTCGTTGTCGGAAGCATTCCCGTTCGCATTGACGCGAACCTGCGAGACGGTGATGAAGACATGATCGAAGCCGCATGAAGGCGCATCGGTCATCGCGACATGCAGCGTGCCGGTTTGTGGGCCGCTATCATCGCCGCCGCCGCATCCCGCGAGCGCGAGCGGCACCGCTGCCGCACATAGTGCGGCCTTCCAGAATGAATGGTTCATTGTTTTGTCCCCCTCCAGGAAATTATTGTGGATGCAACGAAGCATAGCGTCGGGGAATGCCCACAGTATGGACAGCTTTGAAACGAACCGTAAATTCTGCGTCGGAGCGTAAGGGGAGGCGCTTCTCGACCGGTATTCGCGACCCGGTGGCACGTATTGCGGCGCGCGGGGAATGAATCATGCTCCGAACCGATCGGCGAGAACGAGTGTCGCCGGAACACCGCCCAATTCGCGATCGGCGAAAACTTGATCGGTGAAAGCACTGAATCCGCCCTGATTATTTCGCCGCTATAGTCGAAGCACGAACGGTGGTCGCGAGCGACATGCGCCGCCCCCGTTCAGGTAACGACTGAAGACGGGTGCTGTATGAAAAACACAATCGAAAAGACCACCGGACCGGTATGGGGTGTGGCGGCAGGCGTGCTCCTGGCTGCCGCGGGACTGAGTCTCGGCATTTTCCCGAAATCGCTGAACAGCATGGGAACCGCAAACGACTTCATGGCATCCGGCGTCGCGATGCTGGGGATCTTCCTCGTCGTCTATTCGACACACGAACTACGACGAAAACGCCTGAACTGAGCGTCGGGGCACCGTCGACCCGCGCAGAACGCTCCGGGCCAATTGCCGGCTCAGGAATGCGCGCGCCCGTCGGTGGAGCCGGAATCGACCAGCAGGTCGTCGACGATGATTTCGCCGGCCGCCCGGCCGGCGCGCAGCGCGTCGAGGGTGTCGTCGAACAGGCGGCCGCCATCGTCGCCGAGCCGGACCGGCGCCAGCAGGCGCGGCGCGATGCCGGCCGCGCGGACCTGCACGACCGCCACGAATCCGAACCGAAGCGTGGCGGGTGGCGGCGCGTGGTCGCGCGGTTCGTCGAGCCGAAATTCGCAGCGGACATCGATGGTGTATCCGCGGTAGGTGTACGCACTGTTCATCTGCAGCTCGCTCGAAAGGGAACGCGACGACGGACCGTGGGCGCATGATATCGGCTCGTGCGAGCCGGCGGGGGTGGGGTGTCTACTTACTTGAGGATTTCGTGCCGGTAGACGAGCTCGACGATGCGCTTCGTCGGGATGCTCGCGCGCAGCGCATCGACGTTGTCGATGCGAAACCACTTGCACTTCTCGATCTCGTTGCTCGCCTGGGCGTTGTGCTCCGGGCCGACTTCCGCGAAGAACACGTGGTGCACCTTCGCGAGCCCGGTGAACTGCATCGAGTAGACGAGGTTCTGGCCGACGATGCCGGTTTCTTCCAGCAGTTCCCGATGTGCGGCCTCGAGTGGCGTTTCGCTGCGCTTGATCGTGCCGCCGGGCAGCGCCCAGCGCGACGAAACGCGCGCAACGAGCAAGACCTGTCGTTCGCGGTAGCAGACGACGGTCGCGCGTTCCTTGACGAGGACCGCACTGGCTTCCGGCGCATTGGTGGAGACGGGGGCTTGAGACATGCCCCGATTCTAGCGAGACTCGGGCGCCCGGCCAAGCCGGAGCCGCCGAGCGCGACGCGGCCCGTCGGTCGGGCCGCGTCGTCACGGAATCCGTAGCGTTACTTCCGTTCCGGCAAGAACCAGTTCATCACGAGCGCGCAGATGCCGCCCGTCGCGACGCCCGATTCCAGCACGTTCTTCAACGCATGCGGCAGGCTGTTCAGGATGTCCGGCACTTGCGACACGCCGAGGCCGAGCGCGAGCGACACCGCGATGATCAGCAGCGCGCGGCGATCGAGCTGGATGCCGGACAGGATGTTGATGCCCGATGCGGCCACCGCGCCGAACATCACCATCGCCGCACCGCCGAGCACGGGCTCCGGCACGGCCTGCAGCGCGCCCGCGACGACCGGGAACAGGCCGAGCACCACGAGCATGCCCGCGATCCAGATGCCGACGTAGCGGCTCGCGACGCCGGTAATCTGGATCACGCCGTTGTTCTGCGCGAACACGGAGCTCGGGAACGTGTTGAACACGCCGGCCAGCAGCGAGTTCGCGCCGTTCACGAGCACGCCGCCCTTGATCCGCTGCATCCACACCGGCCCCTCGACCGGCTCCTTGGAGATCTTGCTGGTGGCGGTGACGTCGCCGATCGCCTCGAGCGACGTGACGAGGTAGATGATCAGCATCGGCACGAACAGCGACCACGAGAAACCGATGCCGAAGTGCAGCGGCGTCGGGACCTGGAACAGCGCGGCCTGATGCACACCCGTGAAGTCGAGGCGGCCGAGCACCGCGGCCGCGGCATAGCCGATCGCGAGCGCGATCACGAGCGCGGTGCTGCGCACCCACACGATCGGCACGCGGTTCAGCAGGATGATCGTGCCGAGCACGAGGCACGACAGCGTCAGGTTCTGGGCGCTCGCGAACGTGCCGTTGGCCATCGCGCCGTAGCCGCCGCCCATGCTGATGAGCCCGACCTTGATCAGCGTAAGGCCGATCAGCAACACGACGATGCCGGTGACGAGCGGCGTGATCAGGCGCTTCACGAACGGCAGGATGCGCGACACGCCCATCTCGACGAACGAACCGGCGATCACGACACCGAAGATCGCGGCCATCACGGTCTCGACCGGCGTGCCCTGCTTGACCATCACGCTGCCGCCGGCGATCAGCGGCCCGACGAAGTTGAAGCTGGTGCCCTGCACGATCAGGAGGCCGGCGCCGAGCGGACCGAAGCGCTTGCACTGCACGAAGGTCGCGATACCGGAAATCACCAGCGACATCGACACGATGAGGGTCGTATCGCGGCTCGATACGCCGAGCGCCTGGCAGATCAGCAGGCCGGGCGTGACGATCGGCACGATGATCGCCAGCAGGTGCTGGAGCGCCGCGACGAAGGCGACCATCGGCGCGGGCCGGTCATTGGGGCCATAGACGAGGTCGCGCGACGAATCTGCGTCGTCGGCGCCGTGGGAGGCGGATCGGGCGTGGGAGGCGGGTTGCATGGCGAGCGGGCCGGACAGGATGGAAAGTGCGGCATTTTAGCCGAAGGGCTCGCCGGCGCCGTCGGGCGCGTTGCGTTGGCCGCGCTTCGGTGCGCGGGGCGCGCGGGCCGCCGGATACGCGCGTTTGCACACGTCGATGACGGCCTCGCGCAGACGGCGATGCACGGGGTCGCGCTGCATCCGCGGATGCCAGAGCGCGGAGATCAGGATCTCGGGCAGCCGGACCGGTATCGCGAAGCTGCGCAGCCCGAGCGCGTCCACGAGCCCCGGCGTGAATGCGTTGCCGAGGCTCGAGCGCGGCACGAGCGCAATCAGGTCGGTGCCGGCCGCGACGCGCATCGCATCGGGGTAGCCGGGCACCACGACCTGCACGATATGAGCGGGCGCGAGCGTGTCTGCCGGATCGTTCGCCGGCCCGCCGAAGTCGCCGAGCTGCGATGCGATCACGTGGCGGCAGGCCGCGTAGCGCGCAGGCGTGATCCTGGCCGCCGCGAACAGCGGATGCCCGGCGCGTGCCACCGCGACGTGTCCGTCGTGAAAGAGCTCGCGTGTGTGCAGCTCGGGCGCGTCGTCGCCGCGCTTGCCGATTTCCAGGTCGACCGTGCCGTCGCGCAGCGGCCTCGGATCGCGGTCGAGCCTGGCGACGAAACGCACGCGCACGCCGGGTGCGATGTCGCCGATCGCGGCGACCACCGGGCCGGCGAGCATGTCCATGAACGACGCGGCCGCCCGGATGGTGAACGTGGACGACAGCGTGGCCATGTCGACGTCGGCCGAGGCCGGACGAAGCACGGCACGCGCATCGCTCGCGATGGCGTGCACGCGATCGCGCAATGCCGATGCGTGCGGCGTCGGCACGAGCCGGCGTCCGGCACGCACGAGCAGTGGATCGCCCGTGGCGGTGCGCAGCCGCGTGAGCGTGCGGCTCATTGCGGAAGTGCTCAGTCCGAGCCGGCGCGCGGCGCCGGTCACGCTCCCTTCGGTCAGCAGCACGTCGAGCGCGGCGACGAGATTCAGGTCGATGTCTTCCATCCGGACAGCATACGACATCGCACGATGTGATAGGGCGTTCGATGCAACTATCGATTGAGTCCGGTGCGTCTGGTGCATGCGATGGGGTGCGCCTATAGTGGCCGGATGACGAACTCCGGCAAAGGTGAAATCCATGCAATCGACCGTATCGCCCCCCAGGACACCTTCGATCCTGCTCGTCGCGGCCTCGCGCGGCCTCGGGCTCGCGATGGCGGAACAATTCCTGGACAAGGGCTGGCACGTCACCGGAACCGTGCGCACGGCATCGGCGCGCACGCAGCTGCACGCGCTCGCCGAACGCTTCGACGGACGGCTCGAGATCGAGACGCTCGACATCTGCGCGCCGGAACAACTGGCCGCGCTGCGTGCGCGCTTGTCGGGCCGGCGCTTCGACATGCTGTTCGTGAACGCCGGCACGACCAACGACCCGAACGAAACGATCGGCGACGTCACGACCGACGAATTCGTGCGCGTGATGATCACGAATGCGCTGGCGCCGATGCGCGTGATCGACACGCTGCAGGATCTCGTGACCCCGGATGGCCTGATCGGCGCGATGTCGTCGGGGCAGGGAAGCGTCGCGAACAACGTGAGCGGCATGCGCGAGGTCTACCGGGGCAGCAAGGCCGCGCTGAACCAGTTCATGCGCAGTTTCGCGGCGCGCCAGGCCGGCACGCCGCGCGCGATGGTGCTGATGGCGCCGGGCTGGGTCCGCACGGAACTCGGCGGGCCCGATGCGCGATTGACGATCGACGAAAGCGTGCCGAGCCTCGTGAACGTGTTGATCGGGAAGCAACGGCGCGCGGGGCTCGAATACCTCGATTACCAGGGGCGCACCGTGCCGTGGTAGCGGCCGGTGCAGCGGCGCGCGTG
Organism: Burkholderia sp. RF7-non_BP4; assembly: GCF_001521935.1. NCBI lineage: Bacteria > Pseudomonadati > Pseudomonadota > Betaproteobacteria > Burkholderiales > Burkholderiaceae > Burkholderia > Burkholderia sp. RF7-non_BP4. The sequence goes on from NZ_LOTA01000010.1 coordinate 131,690, forward strand.
ACGATGCGCTGCGCACGCGGCGCCGATTCAATACAATGCGACGTCGGGGCGTCGGCGCCGCGTCGGGCCGCCGACCGCCACTTTCGGCGCGCAATCGCGCATGGTGGAATGACGGCCCGTCATGACGGGCCGCTGGCGAATACGGAGCGCAGCATGAACGAACCTTACCTGCAGGTCATCGCGCATTTCTTCGCGAAACCCGGCAACGGCGACCGTGTGATCGAACTGCTGGCCGAACTCGCGCCGGCCACGCGCACCGAGCCGAAAAACCTCGACTATGAATACTTCCGGTCGCCGGTCGATCCCGACCACATCGTGATCCTCGAGCGCTATCGCGAGGCCGACGGCCTCGACGTGCATCGGGAAACGCCGCATTTCCAGCGGATCGGTGTCGGTGCGATCTTTCCGTTGCTCGATCGCCGCGACGTGACGCGCTTCGTGGTGCAGCCGGACACCGGCACGGCGACGCCACCGGGAGGCATCCGATGAACCCGTTTCAATTCCGTACCGTTCCGACGCAGATCGTCGAATTCGGCGCTGCTCGCCGGCTCGGCGCGCTGTTGCGCGAACGCTTTCCGGCGCTCGCGCGGCTGTGCGTCGTCACCGATGCGTTCCTGCATCGCAGCGGCGTGCTCGCGCCCGCGCTGCAGAGCCTCGCCGCGCACGGCTGGCAGGTGACCGTGATCGACGACGTGATCGCCGATCCGCCCGAGCACGTCGTGCTCGAAGCGACCGCGCGGGCGGTGGCGGCCGATGCGGAAATCGTGCTCGGCCTCGGCGGCGGTTCGTCGATGGACGTCGCGAAGCTGATCGCGGTGCTCGCGCCGGGGCGGCAGGCGCTGGCCGACATGTACGGCGTCGACAAGGTTGCAACGTCGCGGCTGCCACTCGTGCAGATGCCGACGACGGCCGGCACCGGCTCCGAAGTGACGGCCGTGTCGATCGTCACGGTCGGCGAGGCGCGCAAGATGGGCGTCGTGTCGCCGCACCTGTTCGCGGACGTCGCGATCCTCGACGCCGAGCTGACACTCGGGCTGCCGCGCGCGGCCACGGCCGCGACCGGCATCGACGCGATGGTGCATGCGATCGAGGCGTATACGTCGTCGCGGCTCAAGAATCCGGTGTCCGACATGCTGGCCGTGCAGGCACTGACGCTGCTGTCGCGCAACCTGCTGAAGGCATGCGACGACGGCGGCGATCGCCACGCGCGCGAAGCGATGCTGGTCGGCGCGATGTTCGCCGGCCAGGCATTCGCGAACGCGCCGGTCGCGGCCGTGCATGCGCTGGCCTATCCGGTCGGCGGCATTTTCCACGTGCCGCACGGGCTGTCGAACGCGCTCGTGCTGCCGCATGTGCTGCGCTTCAACGCGCCGGCTGCCGCGCCGCTGTATGCGGAACTCGCGGCGATCGTCGCGCCGTCGGCGACGGGTAGCGACGAAGCGAGAACGCAGGCGTTGATCGACGAGATCGATCGCCTGATCGTCGCGACGGGCATTCCGCGCACGCTGCGCGAGGTCGGCGTCGGCGAGGGCGACTTGCCGAGGATGGCGTCGGACGCGATGCTGCAGACGCGCCTGCTCGTGAACAATCCGCGCGAAGTCACGGAAGCCGACGCGCTGGCGATCTATCGGCAGGCGTGGTGATCGCGGCGCGCTTGCCGTGCGCGAGCGCATTGCCGCAGGCCGGTGCCTGCACGACACCGATGCCGCCGCCGGCCAGGATCGTGTCGAACATCGGGCGTCAGTGGCGCGTCGCCGTCACTGTCTGGATAAAAGGCTCATGCAACCGACAGGAGACGACATGACGCAACGGGACGAAGCAGCGCGCACGCGATGCGTCGCGTGGCAGAACACGCAAACCTGGCAGGCGGCCGAATGGTGCCGGCTCGTCGAGACGCATGCAGGCATCGACCTGTCGGGCGCGGTCGCGGGCGCGATCGACGGCACGCCGTTTCGCGTCGACTATGCGATCGCGTGCGGGGCCGACTGGCTGACGCGATCGGCGCACGTGACGTACTGGCTCGGCGCAGCGCCGCCACGGCGGCTCGCAATCGAACGCGACGCAGGGCGCTGGACGATCGACGGCGTCGACGCGCCGGCCCTCGCGGGCGCGACCGACATCGATCTCGGCTTCAGTCCGTCGACCAATACGCTGCCGATCCGGCGTCTCGGGCTGGCGGTCGGCGCGTCGGCCGTCATTCACACGGCCTGGCTGCGTTTTCCGGCGTTCGAGATCGTGCGCGGCGAGCAGCGCTATGCGCGCACGGCGGAGCACGTTTACCGCTACGAGAGCGGCACGTATGCGGCCGATATCGCGGTCGACGATGCGGGCCTCGTCACCGATTACGACGAGTGGCGGCGCATCGGCGCGACGCGTTCGCCGTAACGCGGCGCAGCGACGGCGCGTCAGCGCGCGTTGGCGACCGTCACCTTGCCGGGAATCAGCTTCAGCGCGCTGAACGCGTCGGCGATGCTCTGCTGATACGCGAGCGTCGCATCGGTGACGGGCTGCACGCCGTAGCCGGCGCGCTTGAGCGCGACTTCGAGCGTCGGCGCGTCGAGGCCGACGAGCGGCGACAGTTGCGCGGCGACTTCCGGAACGTGGTCGCGTCCCCAGCGATCGACCGCGTCGACTTCGTCGAGCAGCGTGCGCAGCACCTGCGGCTGCGCGGCGGCATATTTGCGCGCGGCGAGGTAGTACTGCGTGTTGCGCACGAGCCCGTCGCCGTCCGCGATCACGCGTGCGCCGAGCTGCCGTTCGGCGGCCGCCAGATACGGATCCCAGATCACCCACGCGTCGACGCTGCGCTGCACGAATGCGGCGCGCGCGTCGGCGGGCGTCAAATAGATCGGCTGGATGTCGGCATACGTGAGGCCCGCATGTTCCAGCGCCTTCACGAGCAGATAGTGGACGTTCGAACCCTTGTTGAACGCGACCTTCTTGCCGCGCAACTGCGCGACGGTGCGGATCGGGGAATCGGGCAGCACGACGATCGCCTCCCCGTGCGGCGCGGGCGGTTCGTTGCCGAGATAGACGAAATCGACGCCCGCGGCCTGCGCGAAGATCGGCGGCGTCTCGCCGACCGTGCCGACGTCGATCGCGCCCGCGTTCAGCCCCTCGAGCAATTGCGGGCCGGCCGGAAACTCGAGCCACTGGACCGTCACGCCCTGGCTCGCGAGCCGCTTCTCGAGCGTGCCGCGCGCCTTGAGCACGACGAAGTTGCCGTATTTCTGGAAGCCGACGCGCAGCCGCTTCTCGCTGCCCTGCGCCAGTGCGGGCATGCCCGCGAGCGGGCCGAGCGCGAGCCCGGCCAGTCCGGCGGCCGCGCCGTGCAGCCACTGGCGGCGGCGCGGATTTGCCGGGGTCGTTTCAAGGTCTGCGTGTGATTCGTCGTTCATCGAGGCGTCCTGCGGGCGGGTTCACGGGTCGCGCGCGCTTGCGGCGCGATCGGCACGGGACGCAGCCGGATGCGCAAGCTGCGCGCGGCCGGCCCGCGCCGGATGCACGACGATACGGCCGCGCGAATCGGCGGCCAACCAATGAATCCGCATATGCAAATCAGCGGCCGGACGATACGTGAACGACGGGCCGGCTGGCGCCGCCTCACTCAATCGGTGCCGAGCGGGCTTTCCTCGATCGAGTCGACGCGATCCGGGTAAAACGCGAGGTGCGCGCGAATCGATTCGACGGCCGGGTTCGGATGCTCGTACGTCCACACCGCGTTGGTCGCGCGTTCGCCGCCGGCGGGAATCGAGTAATACGCGCAATCGCCCTTGTACGGGCAGTACGTCGCATGGTCGGTGCGTTGCAGCAGCGCCATGTCGGCGTCCTCGCGCGGAACGTACAGCACGGCCGGATAGCTGGCCTCGCGCAGCGCCAGCGCGTGGCGCGTATCGGCGACGACCTTGCCGGCCACCTTGACCACCACGCGGGACGGATGCGGTTCGATCGTGATCGGATGATCGGGGCCCGGCGACTTCACGGGACGAGAGGGCGTATCGGGGCTGATCGACATCGTGGGTCCTCCAGGAAGGGGCAGCGCGCCGGCAGGCGCGCCGCGCCGCAACGTGCGCGCGGGCGAATGCGCGCGCGCCGGTGCCGGCGTTGACCAACCGATACGATGCGCCAATTCCGGAGACTCTGCAGGGGGCCGGAAGGCGAGCCGCGAATGGCGTCGCTGCATGGCGCGAAGCGGCGGCGCGTGGCAGCCGGAATTCTCCTGCATGCCCGACGCTCGCGCGGAGATTTTCATGCAGCGGCAGCGCGATGCATCCGCCGCGATAAGCAACGCGGAATTAATTGGTAAGCGATCGGCGGGCGGCGCGCGAAGATCGGCGGTCGTCATTCGCATGAAGTCCTTTCTCGACCGCCACCATGAAGATTCCATTCGTTTCGTTCTCGGCGCATCGCGCGCGGCCCGCATCCGTTACCGTTGCGGCGCTGCGCGGCATGGCCGCGTCGCTGCTGCTCGCCGGCGCGGTCGCGCACGCGTTCGCGGCGCCGGCCGGCAAGACGCTCGTGTTCTGCAGCGAAGGCAGCCCGGCCGGTTTCGACCCCGGCCAGCACACGACCAGCACCGATTTCGACGCGAGCACGTACACGATCTACAACGGGCTCGTGCAGTTCAAACGCGGCACGCTCGATCTCGCGCCGTCGCTCGCGACGAGCTGGGACGTGTCGTCCGACCAGCGCGTCTACACGTTTCACCTGCGGCGCGGCGTGAAGTTCCAGACGACCGCGTGGTTCAAGCCGACGCGGCCGTTCCAGGCGGACGACGTCGTGTTCACGTTCCGCCGGATGCTCGACCCCGACGATCCGTTCCGCAAGGCCTATCCGGTCAGCTTCCCGTACTTCAGCGATCTCGGATTCGACCGCAACATCGAGCGCATCGAGAAAGTCGACGACGACACGGTGCGCTTCGTGCTGAAGTCGCCCGACGTCGTGTTCGTGCGCAATCTCGCGATGGCGTTCGCGTCGATCCTGTCGGCCGAATACGCGGCGCAGTTGACGGCGAGCCATCGCGAGGCCGACATCAACCAGTTCCCGGTCGGCACGGGACCGTTCCAGCTGCGCGCGTACCAGAAGGACGCGACGATCCGTTACGACGCGAACCCCGACTACTGGAAGCCGGACGACGTGAAGCTCGCGCATCTCGTGTTCGCGATCACGCCCGATCCGGCCGTGCGCCTGCAGAAGCTCACGGCGGGCGAGTGCCAGGTGTCGGTGTTTCCGCGACCGGCCGATCTCGAGACGGTGCGGCGCGATCCGAAGCTGACGCTGTTTTCGGGGACGGGCTTCAACGTCGGCTTCGTCGCGTACAACACGCAGCATCCGCCGCTCGATCGCGTCGACGTGCGGCGCGCGCTCGACATCGCGATCGACAAGGCGGCGATCATCAAGACCGTGTTCAACGGCGACGCGACGATCGCGACGAACCCGATGCCGCCCGCGCAATGGTCGTACAACCCGCGCCTGAAGGACGCGCCGCGCGATCCGGCCGCGGCGAAGGCGCTGCTCGCGCAAGCGGGATTCCCGAACGGTTTCGACCTGACGTTGTGGGCGATGCCGGTGCAGCGCCCGTACAACCCGAACGCGCAGCTGATGGCGCAACTGATCCAGCAGGACTGGGCGAGGATCGGCGTGCGCGCGAAGATCGTCAGCTACGAGTGGGGCGAGTACAACCGTCGCGCGAAACACGACGGGCAGCACGACGCGATCCTGTACGGCTGGTCGGGCGACAACGGCGATCCCGACAACTGGCTCGGCACGTTGCTCGGCTGCGACGCCGTGCACGGCAGCAACCTCGCGAAATGGTGCAACGCGGATTTTGAGCGGCTCGTCGATGCGGCGCGCACGAACGCGGACGTCGCGAAACGCACGTCGCTTTACGAGCAGGCCCAGGTCGTATTCAAGAGTCAGGTGCCGTTCACGCCGATCGCGACATCGATCGTGTCGCTGCCGCTCTCGAAGCGCGTGCACGGGGTGACGTTCTCGCCGCTCGGCGGGCACCGGTTCGACGGCGTCTCGCTGGATTGAGGAAGGCAGGCCGGCGCGCGTGCGCCGGCCGTCGACGCGACGGTCAGTTCAGTGCGACCGCGGCCGCTGCTTCGACCGGCGAGCCTTCGAGCGCGCCGGATGGCCGGCCGTCGGGGCCGACCGGCACGTCGCCGACGAGCGTCGTGCGATAGAGCTGGCGATCGAAGTCGAGATCGAAGATGTCGACCGGCGCGAGATGCGCGGTCGAGCGGTTGTCCCAGAACGCGATGCTGCGTGGCTCCCACTTGAAGCGGATCGTGAATTCCGGCCGCGTCACGTGTTCCCACAGCAGTTCGAGCAACGCCTGGCTTTCGCGCGGCGTCAGCCCGACGATCGACTTCAGGAAACTCGGGCTCACGTACAGCGCACGTTCGCCGGTCTCCGGGTGCACGCGCACCAGCGGATGCTCGGTCACGAGCGGGCGGCGCTCGACGGCTTCATCGAATGCGCCGGTCGCGCGCGCACCGGCCGGCGGCGTGAAGCGGTGGATGCCGCGCAAGCCGTCGACGAAGCCGCGCAGCGGCGCCGACAGCGTCTCGTACGCACGCACGAGGTTGGTCCAGTGCGTGTCGCCGCCGTACGGCGGAATCGTCACGCCGCGCAGGATCGACGCCCACGGCGGATTGACCGCGGCCGTCACGTCGGTGTGCCAGCCTGTCCATGGCCGGCGCACCGGCTCGCCTTCGAAACGCGTCGCCTTGCGATGCTTCGCGATCGAATAGACGGCCGGGTGACCGTCGACGTGCCCGAACACCGGATGGCCGACGGTCGGCTCGCCGAACTGCGCGGAGAACGCGACATGCTGCTCGTGCGTGAGGAACTGCTCACGGAAGAAGATCACGCGCCATTTCAGCAGCGCGGCGCGAATCGCGGCGATCTGCGGCGTGGTCAACGGCTGGGTGAGGTCGATGCCGCGAATCTCCGCGCCGATGTGGGCGGACAGCGGGATCACGTCGACCGGCTGGGCGGCGGGTTCGGGTAGGGCGCTCATGCGACGCTCCTGGCGGAAGTGAACGGGGTGGACGGCCGGCGACATCGTTGCGCATGCAAGCGTCGGCCCGGTGGCGGGAACGTCATGGTCGGATCCTCCGGTCGGCAATGCGGGAGTGCGGAAAGGGGGCGGCACGGCGGCGGCCGAAGTCGCCGCCGCGCGCGGCGAACGTCATTGCAGCGTCGCGCCGGGCCCCTTCAGCACGACGCTGCGGCGGCCGTCGACGCCGACCGGCACGTCGCCGTGAACGGTCGCGCGCCGCACGACGCGGTGCGCATCGCCGTAATCGTTGATCGCATAGTGCTGCGTCGCGCGGTTGTCCCAGATCGCGACGTCGCCTTGCTGCCAGTTCCAGCGCACGGTGTTCTCGAGGCGCGTCACGTGTTCGTGCAGCACCTGCAGCAGATGCGCGGAATCCTGCGACGACAGCCCCTTGATCTTCTGCACGAAGTGCCCGAGCACGAGCGTGCGTTCGCCGGTCTCCGGATGCACGCGCACGACCGGGTGTTCGGTCTCGTAGACGGTCGACGTGAACACTTCGCGGTAGCGCTTCAGTTGCGTGTCGTCGGCATGCACGTGCGTCGACGCGTAGTCGTAAGCGTTCGTATGCACTGCCGACAGCGTGTCGGCGAGCGCGCGCAGCGATTCGGGCAGATGCGTGTACGCGGCGGCCGTGTTGGCCCACACCGTGTCGCCGCCGAACGGCGGGATCACGACCGCGCGCAGGATCGACACCTTCGGATACGCGTCGACGAAGGTCACGTCGGTGTGCCACGAATTGGCGCGCGCGCCGTGGGCGGAATCGAGTTCGAGCAGGTGCGCGCTGCCGTCGACGGACGGCACGGTCGGGTGCGCGACGATCTCGCCGAAGCGGCGCGCGAAGGCTTCCTGAGCCGTGTCGTCGAGATGGCCCTGGTTGCGGAAGAACAGCACCTTGTGGCGCAGCAGCGCGGCCTGGATTGCGTCGAACGTCGCGTCGTCGAGCGTGCCCGACAGCCGGACCCCGGCGATCTCGGCGCCGATCCGGCCGGCGACCTGGCGAACCTGAAGCGGGACGGCGGCCGTGCGCGGTGCGGCGGCGTGCGAAGCATGCGATGACGGGTGAGCGGCGTGCTGGACTTCGGACATCGGGAGTCTCCTGGATCGGATCGGTCGAGTCTCCATTCAAGCAGGGACCGCGCGGAACCGGAACCGATGAATCGTCACATCCTTAGCGCGCGCCGCGATGATCGATATGTGTCGTCATGCTGAGCAATTCGGGCACGGTGTCGGGTCATGCGGCGCGACCGTGTCACCACGCGAGCCGCCATTCGCCGATCCGGTGCGCATCGGGCGCATCGACGCGCTTTGCCCGGCTGCCACCGCCACCGCCGCCACCGCCGCCACCCGGCGGTGCACGATCGTCGAAATCGGCGAGCACCGTATCGCGCAGCCGCGCGAATTCCGGCGAATCGCGTCGGCGCGGCCGCGGCAGCGCGACGTCGACGATGCGCTCGATGCGCCCGGGGCGCGGCGCCATCGTGACGACGCGATCGCCGAGATAGACGGCTTCGTCGACGTCGTGCGTGACGAGCACCATCGTGATGCGTTCCTGCTCCCAGATGCGCAGCAGCTCGTTCTGCATGCGTGCGCGCGTCTGTGCATCGAGTGCGCCGAACGGCTCGTCGAGCAGCAGCACGCGCGGCCGGTTGACGAGGCCGCGTGCGATCGCGACGCGCTGCGCCATCCCGCCCGACAACTGGTTCGGGTACGCATGCTCGAAGCCGTTCAGCCCGACGAGCGCGATGTGCTCGGCCACTGCGCGTCGCTTGCTCGCGGCGTCGAGCGGTGCATTGCGCAGCGCGGCCTCGACGTTCTGCGCGACCGTCAGCCACGGGAACAGCCGGTGATCCTGGAACACGATCCCGCGCTGCAGCGACGTGTCGCGCACCGGTTCGTCCCCGGCGCGGATTTCGCCCGCGTAATCGGTGTCGAGCCCGGCGATCAGCCGCAGCAACGTCGACTTGCCGCAGCCGCTCGCGCCGACGATCGTGACGAATTCGCCGGCACGCACGTGCAGCGACACGTCGTCGAGCACGGCAAGCGTCGCGCCGCGTTGCGCATAGCGTTTGCTCACGTGGAGGATATCGAGCGAATCGGAAGCGAGGTTCGTCATGGCGGAGCAGGAAGCGACAGGTAGAAGGAGGGCGATCAGCGGCGCAGGTCGCCGCGCCGGGCCAGCACCTTGCGTTCGACCGCACGCGCGATCGCGTTCAGCGCCCAGCCGGTCACGCCGACGACGATGATTCCGAACAGCACGAGGTCCATCCGGAACTGCTCGCTGCCGTCGATCAGCGTGTTGCCGATCCCGCTGCCCGCGACGAGCAGGTACTCGGCGCCGAGCGTCGCGAGCCACGAGTAGATGAGGCCAAGATACAGCCCGGTGAAGATCGACGGCAGCGCGGCGGGCAGGAGCACGTAACGCACCAGCTGAAGCCGCGAATAGCGCAGCGCGCGGGCCACGTCGACATACGCGCGCGGCACCGCATGAATGCCGTCGCACGTATGCGTGGCGACCGGCAGAAGCGCGGCGAGTGACAGGAACACGACCTTGGCGGCGTCGCCGAGGCCGAACCAGACGGAAATCAGCGGAATCCACGCGAACAGCGAGATCTGCTTGAACGTGTCGAAGCTCGGGCCGACCACCCGCGCAGCGATGCGCGACAGGCCGAGCGCGGCGCCGAGCAGCAGGCCGCCGGTCGCGCCGATCGCGAAGCCGCACGCTTCGCGCGCGAGCGAAGCCGACAGCGCGCGCGCCAGCGCACCGCTGGTCGTCTGGGTCCACGCCGTGTGCAGCACGTCGGTGGGGCCGACCAGCAGCCCGCTTTTGACGAGATGCGCGGACGATACGGCCCACCAGAGCGCGAACGCGCCGAGTGGCAGGACGAAACCGCGCCAGTCGGGCACGGGAAAGCGCCGGGCGGTCGAGACGGCGGGCGACGAGGCGTCGGGTATCGACGTGGCGGCGGGCGGCATGAGCGGCATCCTTGAATCGGGTTCAGCCGCGGAACGCGGACGGCACGCCACGGCGCAGCCGTGCTTCGAGCGCGTCGAGCAGCCGGTTGATTGCGAGGCCGACCGCGCCGACGACGATCACCGCCGCCATCACGAGATCGAGCTGGAACAGCTGGCGCCCGTACACGATCAGGTAGCCGAGCCCTTCGGACGATGCGACGAGTTCGACGACGACGAGCGCGAGCCAGGATTTCGTGAAGGCGAGCCGTACACCGGTCGCGAGCGTCGGGATCGCGGCGGGCAGCACGACGTGGGCGATGCGCTGGCGGCGCGTATAGCCGAACACGCGCGCGACTTCATCGAGCGCAGGCGGCGTCTGACGGAAACCCTGCAGCGTGCTCATCGTCACCGGGACGAGTGCCGCATGCGCGATCAGCAGGTACTTCAGCGGCTCGCCGACGCCGACGAGCAGCAGCAGGAACGGCAGCCAGCCGAGCACGGGAATCTGCACGAGCGCGTTGAAGCCGGGCAGCACGTAGGCTTCCAGCGTGCGCGACAGGCCGAGCGCCGCACCGGTCGCGAATCCGAGCAGCGTGCCGGCCGCGAAGCCGACCAGCACGCGCTGCAGGCTGATCAGCGTATGGCGCGCGAGATCGCCGCTGGCGGCGAGTTCCGCGAGCGAGTCGGCGACCTGTTCGGGCGGCGGCAGGATCTGCGGCGCGATCCAGCCGCGCGCGCTGCCGACGGTCCACAGCGCGAACAGCAGTGCGGGCAGCGCCCACGGCGCGAGCCGCCACGCCACGCGCTTCACGGCTGCCGCGCGGGGCTGCGCCGCGAGCGCAGGCGGGTCGGACGACGGAATCGGGATCGCGGTGTCGCTCATCGGGGCCGGTCCGGGTCAGGAGAGGGGCTTGCCGGACGCGTCGTAGCGCGGCCAGTAGTGCTCGAGGTGCTGCGCGCGCAACGCGTTGTCGAGATACTTCGGTTCGAACCAGCCGTCGACGTCGACCGGCTGGCGGATCAGTTTCAGCTTCAGCGCGTCCTGCGCGACGGCCTTGTAGCGCGCGACGAGGAACGGATCGATCAGTGGCGACAGGCGGTCCTTCAGGCGCTGGTTCGCAAAGTCGGCCTGCCACGATGTATACGGCACGCCGCTTTTCGCCCACAGCTTGAACAACGCGTCGCGGTTCGCTTCATCGGATGACCATTGCGCGCCCTTGACCAGCGCGTCGACGACACGCTGCACGATGTCCGGATGCGCGCGCTCGAAGTCGTCGAGCACGAGCAGGTGGGTCTGACGCGTGAACTGCGGGCCGTCGTTCTGCGATTCGTAGATGATCTTCGCAAGGCCCGCGTCGCGCAGTTTGTACAACTGATAGTCGCCGACCGATGCGTCGATGCCCTTCGACGCGAGCGCGGCAAGCGAACTCGCCGAATCGAGGTTGATCACGCGCAGGTCGCGTTCGCCGAGGCCGTTCTTCGCGAGCGCATTGTCGGCGACGAGCTGCAGGTTCGTGCCGCGGAAGATCGACACGCGGCGGTCCTTCAGGTCGGCGATCGAGCGGATCGCGGAGTCCGGCGGCACCGCGATCTTCACGCCCGAGCGCACGCTCGCGGCGAGCAGCAGGCGCGTCCTGATTCCGTTCGAGCGTGCGAGCACCGCCGGCAGGTCGCCCTGGTAGGCAAAGTCGAGCGCCTTGTTGGCGATCGCCTCGTTGACGGCCGGGCCGGCGCCCTTGAAGAACAGCCACTGCACCTTGATGCCGTCGGTCGCGAACTCCTTTTCGACCAGTTGCTGCAATTGCGCGGTGGCCGCGCTCGACCCGCCGAAGGTCGGCGGATCGCCGGTGCCCTGCTGGGCGACGCCGATGCGGATGGTGGCGGGCTTGTCGGCGTGCGCGGCGACAGCGGGGAACGCGACGAGGGACGCGATCAGCAACGATCGCAGCAGGCGCAGCGGAGACGGGAATCGGTCGATCATGGCGCGTCGGATGGCGAGGAGTGGAAATCGGGCCGGAGGGCGTCGAACCATTCTGGAGGAGGCCGCCGGCGCGGGACAAGCAACGATTTGAACTATGCTTATCGCCGCGTTTCCGGTTGGCAAATCACGCGTGGCGCCAATTGGAAATGTCGAATCGCGCGAGCGCGGAGCGCCGATCCCGCAGCCGATCGATGGTGTGCAATATTTTCCGGATCGCGCTGGCATGCACGAAAGGATTGCCGGGCAACGCACGCGAGAGTGTGTTCTGAATTCGTCAATGCGAAGCGTGCGGCATATCGAAAAACTGAATAAAAAACCATCGAATTGAACGCCGGCGGCAATGATGCGGCCGGGCATTAACATTCTTACTTCGAGCCATGACAGGCCTGCCGCGCCACGCTGGAAAAGCGGTAAATGACGTGCGCGTATTTCATCGCTGAAGCGCTCCGCGCATAAATGCATTCCGACGCCAAATCATTTGAATTCGCCCAAAAAATTGTCTATACCCTAGACGAATTGGCGTAATCCGCATCGTGTCAATGCGGCTCGCCACAAACGCGCGAATGTAGCGGGGAATGCCGTCGCCGCACGCCACGCGTTGCAGCGATCGAATGGATTCCGGGGAATGCGCACGGTCCGATGCCGGGGCCGCCGCATGGGTCACGAATGAGCGAACGCCGTGCGCACCACCCCGTGCAACACCGCGTCATTACATTCAACGGTCGATCACCGACCCCGCCACACGGAGGTTGTCATGCTGCAATACGTCAAGACCTTGCTGCGCGATGAACGTGGTGTCAGCTCGCTCGAATATGCGGTTTTGGCCGGCATCGTCGTGGTCGCGCTGGCGGCGGTCGGGGTGATTCTCAGCAGCACGTCCGGCGGCTTGCCGGCCGTGTTCACCGCGCTGATCAACAAGGTCACGGCGTTGATCTGATCTCCTGAACCCGCGCGCCGTCGGCGGACACACGGATCCGCAGCGGTACGACGTATCCAGCCGGGGCGCGCCGACGGACGGCTCTCCGATGCTCTTTCTCGCACAGTCGGCGGCGACGCTCGTGCTGGTGTCGCTCGCGACCCAGGACCTGCGCGAGCGGCGCTTGTCCAATCGCGCCGTGCTGGCGTTCGCGATGCTGTATTTCGTCGCGGCGGCACTCGCGCGCGACGGGCTCGCGCAACTCACCGGTCACGTGGCGACCGCCGCGGCGATGCTGCTGCTGTTCGCCGGCTTGCGTCACGCGGGCTGGGTGGGCGGCGGCGACGTGAAGCTGGCGGCGGCGGTGTTCCTGTGGGCCGGCCCGACGCTCGCGTTCCCGGTGCTGACGCTCGTCGCCGCGAGCGGCGCCCTGTACGGCGTCGCCGCGCTCGCGGCCGTTGCATGGCGGCGTCACACCGCGCCGGCACGTGTGATCGCGCCGCGCGGCGTGCCGTACGGCATCGCGCTCGCGCTTGGCGGCATGCTGGCCGTCTGGGCGCCGTTTCCTCACGCGGTTTCGCTTGCCTAGCCGGGGGACGCACGCCGCCATGCCCAAACCCCTGAGAATGGCCGTGCTGATCATCGCTGCCGCGATCGGCGCGTTCATCCTGCGTCAGCTGTACGTCTCCGCGTCGACGCCTTCCGCGCCCGGCGAAGCGGCCGAGGTGAGCGTGCGCGTCGCGGCGGCGGACCTGCCCGAAGGGCTGCTGCTGCGCGACAACGATCTCGCGTGGAAGCGCATGCCGCGCACGCAAGTGCCGGCCGGCGCGTTCGTCGAGTCGCAACCGGGCGCGGACCTGAAGGGCGCGCTGCTGCGCAATCGTGTCGACGCCGGTGCGCCGATCCGCGCGGACAACGTGATTGCGGCCGGCGCGCCGGATTTTCTCGCGGCCGCGCTGCAGCCCGGCATGCGCGCGATCTCGGTGCCGGTCGACGACGTGTCGGGCAACGCGGGGCTGATCCAGCCGGGCGACTTCGTCGACGTGGTGCTCACGCAGGAGATCGGCGGGTCCGCGACGACGCCCGGCACGTTCGAAGCGGAGACGGTCGTGCGGCGTGCGCGCGTGCTCGCGGTCGGCTCGGAATTCCAGCGTGCGAAGGCACCCGCGAGCGCGCCGGACGCGCCGGTCCGCGCGCGCACGGTCACGCTCGAGGTCGCGCCGCGCACCGCCCAGGTCGTGCTGGTCGCGACGCGCCTCGGCTCGCTGTCGCTGGCGTTGCGCAGCTTCGCGACGAGCGATCGCCGCCAGGCGGCGGGCGGCGGCGAACAGGAGCCCGATACGCCGCCGGTGTGGGCCGGCGACGTGTCGCGCGCGGCCCGTGACGCGGCGCGGGCGCCGTCCGGGAGAACGGACGGCGGCACGCGGCCGGCGGTGCAGGGCAATACGGTCGTGATTTATCGCGGCTCGTCGGTCGACGACGGGTCGCGCGGCAGCGGCATCGGCACGCCGGGCTTGCCGCCGCTGCCGTCCGGGTGGCCGGCTATGCCAGGCACGCCAGGCACGCCAGGCATGCCGGTTGCGCCGGCTGCGCCCGCGGGCGGCAACGTCGCCGCGGACGCGACGGCGCAAGCGCCGCGCGCGGCCGTGCCGCAGTGACGGCATGACGATTCGGGCCGGCCGCCCGGCGGCCGGCATTTGACGGGAAGACGCATGGTGCGCATGGTTCGTTGGATCGCTTTCTGGTGCCTAGCCTGCATCGTCGCGCCGGGCGTCGTGCTCGCGCCGCGCGCGCAGGCGGCGGACGCCGGCGCGGCGTTGTCGATCGCGACCGGCAAGGGCGAGATGCTGTCGCTGTCCGAACCCGCGACCGCGATGTTCGTCGCGGACCCGAGCATCGCGGACATCCAGGTGCCGTCGCCGCGCACCGTGTTCGTGTTCGGGAAGAAGGCGGGCACCACCACGCTGATCGCGCTCGGCGCGAACCATCGGCCGATCCTGCGCCGGACGGTGATCGTGCAGGTCGATACCGTGTCGCTGCAGGCGGTGCTCGACAGCCGCTTTCCGCAATTGAAGCTGTCGGTGTCCGGCGCGCCGGGCTCGCTGATGGTGTCGGGCAAGGTGCCGAGCGCAGCCGACGCGGACGCCGTGATGCAGTCGCTCACGCCGTATCTCAACGACAAGGAAAAGATCGTCAACCGGCTCACGCTGTCGCGCCCGATCCAGGTGAACCTGCGCGTGCGCGTGACCGAGGTGAGCCGCAACGTCACGCAGCAGCTCGGCATCAACTGGAGCTCGCTCGGCGCGGCCGGCAATTTCGTCGGCGGGCTGTTCAACGGACGCACGCTGTTCGATCCGACGACCAAGCTGTTCAATCTGTCGCCGACCGGCGCGTATTCGATACTCGGCGGTTTCCACGCGGGGCGCTGGTCGATCGACGTCGTGCTCGATGCGCTCGACCAGGAGGGCCTGATCACGATGCTCGCGGAGCCGAATCTCACCGCGATGTCCGGGCAGACCGCGAGCTTCCTCGCCGGTGGCGAAATTCCGATTCCGGTCGCGCAGGCCGGCACCACGACCGGCGCGATCACGGTCGAGTTCAAGCCGTTCGGCGTGTCGCTCGACTTCACGCCGACCGTGCTCGCCGACAACCGGATCAGCCTGAAGGTGCGGCCGGAGGTGAGCGAGGTCGATTCGAGCAACAGCGTGACGACCGGCGGCGTCACGGTGCCGGGACTCTCCGTGCGGCGCGTCGAGACGACGGTCGAGCTGTCGAGCGGGCAGAGCTTCGCGATCGGCGGCCTGCTGCAGAGCCAGACGGCCGATACCGTGTCGCAGATCCCGGGGCTCGGCCGGCTGCCGATCATCGGCCGGTTGTTTTCGTCGAAGAACTTCCAGGACAACAAGACCGAGGTCGTCGTGATCGTGACGCCGTACATCGTGCAGCCGACCGGCCCCGGCCAGCTCGAGCAGGCGCTCGACACCGTCGCGCGGCCGAGCAGCGATCTCGAGTTCGCGATCCAGCGTAATCTCGGGATCGACATGCTGTCGGGCGACACGCCGCGTCTCGTCGGCGCCGCGGGCTTCGTGTACTGACCGGAGGAGCGCGCATGCGAATTCGAACCATCGTCTCCGTCCTGTTGCCGCCGGCGCTGGCGGGTTGCCTGTCGGCGCCGCCGCCGATCAACCTGCCCGATGCGCGCGCGATCGGCTTCGACGGCGTGCACGCGGTGCCGCCCGACTGCGCGAAGCTGATGCAGCCGTCGCATCTCGTCGATGCCGGGTTCGGGCGGCCCGGCGTGCCGTTCGGCTGCGCGACCTACACGAATCTCGCGACGATGCTCGCGCGCCCGGAGGATCTCGTCGCGCCCGTGCCGTATGGCGGCGCGGACGCGCAAGTCGCGGCCGACGCCGTGCGTCGCTACGTCGAGGATCGCGTGAAGCAGCCCGCACCCGGCAAGACGTTGACGACGACCGGCTCGCCCGGCCATTGACCCACTCCCGATGCGAAGCGCGATGCCGCCCATGAACGTCCTCGACCGCCAGAATGCCAAGCACGCCGCCGCAGCCGGAGCGGCGGACCTCGTCGCGGTCGTGTCCGACGCCGGCAGCGAGGACGTGATCCGGCGCGTCGCGCAGGATCTGTCGATCACGCGCGCCCATGTGCAGCCGGGCAATTGCGACGACGCGATCCGGCTGTTGCAGCAGCATGAACGCTCGCCGCGCCAGCTGATCGTCGACGTGTCGGATTCGGTGCTGCCGGTATCGGACCTGATGCGGCTCGCCGACGTGTGCGATCCGTCGGTGAGGGTCATCGCGATCGGCACGCAGAACGACGTCGGGCTGTTCCGCAACCTGCTCGGCATCGGCGTGCAGGACTACATCGTGAAGCCGCTGACCGTCGAGTTGATGCGGCGCGCGCTGACCGCGACGGAATCGGTCGTGCAGGCGCGCACCGGCAAGATCGTCGCTTTCGTCGGCGCGCGCGGCGGGGTGGGCACGACCACGATCGCGGTGAGTCTCGCGCGCTGCCTGGCGGGCGAGAAGCGCCGCCGCGTCTCGTACGTCGACCTCAACCTGCATGGCGGCGGCGCGAACTCGATGTTCGGGCTGTCGAGCAACAACGGGCTGATCGAATTGCTGAACATGGAGCAGCGCCCCGACGACGCGTTGTTCGACCGCATGTTCGTCACGAAGGGCGACCGCCTGCACGTGCTGTCGGCCGAACTGGCGTACGGCGAGGAAGCGTCGTTGCGCGACGATGCGGTCGCGTTGCTCGTCGACATGCTCAAGGACCGCTTCCACTACGTGCTGTTCGACGTGGGCACCCGCGTCGGCAAGCTGTTCGAGGACGCGCTGGCGGTGTCCGATCTCGTCTATATCGTCGCCGACCGTTCGGTGCACGCCGCGTACGAAGCCGCGCGGCTTGCGCGCTTCGTGAAGGAGCTGCCCGGCGAGCGGCTGCTGTCGATGATGCTGAACAACCCGCTCGAACCGGTCAAGGGGCGCGTCGCGCAGACCGACTTCGAGGACGCATTCGGCGGCGTGAGGCTGCGCGTGCTGCCGCACGAGCCGCAGCCGCTCGCGGTCGCCGAGAACCTCGGCGAGCCGATCGAGCGCGCGAAACGTCACGGCTTCCTGGACGAGATCCGGCTGCTCGCGAACGGCATCACCGGCGAATCGATGGCCGTCGCCGAGCCGTGGTACGCGCGCTTCGTCAAATGGAGGAAGGGATCGTGACGTTCGGTACCCGCAAGCAGTCGACGCCGGACCCCGCGCCCGCAGGGGCGCCCGCCGCGCCGCGCGACGGCGCGCCCGGGCCGGGCCCGGGCGCGGGTCCGGCCGCGAGCCCGGCGCCCGCGTCCGCGCGCGCGCTGGCGTCGGCCGATACCCAGGAGGCGCTCATTCGCTCCGGCAAGTTCGATGCGATTCGCACCGCGGTGTTTTCGTCGATGAACATGTCGGCGGCGCTGATGAAGACGCGCGACGAAGTGCGTGCGGGCATCGAGCAGGTGGCCGCGCACACCGTCGAGCGCGAACGTCTGAAGATCACGACGGGCGAGCAGGTGCTGATCGTCGATGCGATCCTGAACGACATGTTCGGCGTCGGGCCGATCGAGCCGCTGCTCGCCGACGACACCGTCTCCGACATTCTCGTGAACGGCCCCGATCAGGTGTACGTCGAGCGCGCGGGCCGGCTCGAACTCACGCCGCTGAAGTTTCGCGACAACGCGCACGTGACGAGCGTCGCGCAGCGGATCGCGGCGGCGGTGGGGCGTCGCGTCGACGAAAGTAGCCCGATGGTCGACGCGCGTCTCGCCGACGGCAGCCGCGTGAACGTGGTCCTGCCGCCGATCGCGATGCGCGGCGCGTCGATCTCCATCCGCAAGTTCGCGAAGCGCGACATCACGCTCGCGCGCATGGCGCACCAGGGCAATATCTCGCACGGGATGCTTCAGGTGCTGAAGATCGCGTGCGCATGCCGGCTGAACATCGTGATCTCGGGCGGTACGGGTTCGGGCAAGACGACGCTGCTCAACGCGCTGTCGCAACATATCGAGGAGCACGAACGAATCGTGACGATCGAGGACGCCGCCGAGCTGCAACTGCTGCAGCCGCACGTCGTCAGTCTCGAGACGCGGCCGGAGAATACGGAAGGGCTCGGCGGGATTTCGCAGCGCGACCTCGTGCGCAATGCGCTGCGGATGCGGCCCGACCGCATCATCCTCGGCGAAATCCGCGGCGCGGAGGCGTTCGACGTGCTGCAGGCGATGAATACGGGGCACGACGGCTCGATGACGACGATCCATGCGAACTCGCCGCGCGACGCGATCAGCCGGCTCGAAAGCATGGTCATGATGGCGAACGCGAACCTGCAGCTGCTGTCGATCCGGCGCCAGATCGCGAGCGCCGTGCACCTGTTCGTGCAGGTCGAGCGGATGCGCGACGGCGTGCGCCGCGTGACCCGCATCACCGAAATCGTCGGGATGGAGGGCGAGGTGGTGATCACGCAGGATCTCTTCGCGTTCCGCCAGGAAGGCGACACGACGCGGGACGTGGTGAAGGGCGTGTTCGAGGCGTCGTCGCTGCGGCCGGCGTTCGCACCGCGCGCCGCGTATTACGGCGTCGAGGACGCGCTGTCCGAGGTATTCCGGCAATGAGCGCCGCGGACCTGTTCG
Organism: Burkholderia sp. RF7-non_BP4; assembly: GCF_001521935.1. Lineage (NCBI taxonomy): Bacteria > Pseudomonadati > Pseudomonadota > Betaproteobacteria > Burkholderiales > Burkholderiaceae > Burkholderia > Burkholderia sp. RF7-non_BP4. Next base: position 150,786 of record NZ_LOTA01000010.1, read on the forward strand.
CGCTCGGCGCATTCGTCGTGATCCTCGCGGTGGGCCTCGCGCTGTCCGCGCTGCTCGATCGTGCGCGCCACACGCCGGAGCAGCGGATTCGCGCGCGGATGCGGCACCTTGCGCCGTCGCTGGCGGGCCGGGAGGCCGGTGCGGCCGCGGCGCCCGGCATCGCGCTGTTCAACCTGCCGCGCCGGCAAAGCCGCGCGCGCGCGTGGCTGCAGCGTTACGTGACGCGCGTGCGGGCGGTCGGCGGCGAACGCGGGATGCGGATCGTCGTCGCCGGCACGCTCGCCGGCGCGATCGCCGCGATCGCCGTGGTGGAGCTCGTCGCGCTGCCGAGCGTACTTCATCCGCTGATCTACGTCGGGTTGCCGCTCGTGGCGATGCGCGCCAGTTACCGCGCGCTGGTCGAGCGTTTCCGGCTGCGCTTTCTTGAAGCGTTCCCGGACGCGATCGACCTGATCGTGCGGGCGGTGCGCGCGGGCATTCCGGTCACGCAGGCGATCAGCACGGTGGGCGACAGCGCGGCGGAGCCGGTGCGCTCGACGTTTCGCACGATGGGCGACAGCCTGCGCGTCGGCGCGGATCTGAAGGACGTGCTGACGCTCGCGGCGGACCGGCTGATGATCGCGGACTTCTCGTTCTTCACCGTCTACCTGCTGCTGCAGCGCGAGACGGGCGGCAGCCTCGGCGAGACGCTCGACGAGCTGTCGAGCATCATTCGCACGCGCCGCGACATCCGCCTGAAGACGCGCGCGTTGACCGCCGAAGGGCGGATCACGACGAAGATCATTTCGGCGGTGCCGTTCGTGATGATCGGTGCGCTGTTCCTCGTGAACCGCGCGTACGTGATGCTGCTGTTCGACACGCATCCCGGACGCGTGATGCTGACGATCGCCGCGGCGCTGCTGACAATCGGACTGCTTATGATCCGCAAGATCTCGAAACTGGATACCGCGCGATGACGATGTCGATGCTGGCCGCCCGCGGCCTCGAACTGTTGTTGCTGCTCGCATGCGTCGCGGCGGCGCTCGCGCCGCCCGGCGGCGGCACGCGCCGGCGGATCGCGGAGCGAGTGCAGCAGGCGGCCGGGCAGCGCCCGCTGTCGCTGGCGTCGGGGCGGCTGCAGCCGGGCGAGGTGCGTCAGGACCTGACGCGGCGGCTTGCGCAGCTCGGCGAGCGGCTGCCCGTGCTCGACCCGATGCAGCGCGCGAAGCTCGGGCTGCAGCTCACGCGCGCGGGTTTTCGCGAGCGGCGTGCGGTGTCGTCGATGATCGGCATCAAGCTGAGTTGCGGCGTGCTGTTCGCGGGCGTCGCGATCGTGTTCAGCCCGTACATTCCGCGCTTCGGCGAATACTTCGTGATCCGGGCGCTGGCGATGGTCGCCGCGTTCGTGATCGGCGTGATCGTGCCCGAATACGTGCTCGGCGCGATGATCCGCCGGCGCCGGCGCATCATCTCCGCGTGCTTTCCGGATGCGCTCGACCTGCTCGTGATCTGCACGATGGCCGGCAACAGCCTCGCATCGGGCGTGCGGCGTGTCGCGCGCGAACTCGAGCGCATTTGCCCGCCGCTCGCCGACGAGCTGAAGGTGTGCGCGGACGAGCTGACGCTGAGCGGCAACGTGGCCGAAGCGCTCACGCACTTTTCGATACGCGTCGACTTCGCGTCGGCGCGTTCGCTTGCCACGACGCTTACGCAATCGCAGCGATTCGGCACGCCGATCACGCAGGCGCTGCGGACGCTGTCGCGCAGCGAGCGGACCGAGCAGATCGTCGCGCTCGAGGAACAGGCCGCGAAGCTCGCGCCGAAGATCACGCTGCCGATGATGCTGTTCATCCTGCCGACGGTCGGCCTGATCGCGGCGGGCCCGGCGGCGATCCGCCTGCTCGAGGTATTCAAATGACACGATCCGTCCTCCGTGCGCTCGCGTTCGCGGCCGTGTTGCCGGTGCTGGCCGGCGGCTGCGCGCCGGGCATCCAGACGCGGCCGGCGCTGTCGCACAAGAGCGACGATCCGCAGGCCGAATTGCGCATTGCCGACAGCGCGCTGGCCGGCGGCAACGTCGATCTCGCGTCGACGCTGTACGAGAAGGTGCTTGCCCGGCATCCCGATTCGCTCCCGGCGCGTCTGGGGCTCGGCGACGTCAACTACCGCGCGGGCGATCTCGAGCGCGCGCGAATTCTCTACGAGCAGGCACGGCAGCAGGCGCCCGCCGAACTCGGGCCGCAGATCGGGCTTGCGCGTGTCGCGTTGCGGCAGCGTCGGCTCGACGAGGCCGCACGGCGCTACCGCGACCTGCTCGCCGCGCAGCCGAATCTTCCGCTCGCGGCCGAAGGGCTCGGCACGGTGCTCGATCTGCAGGGCCGTCACGAGGACGCGCAGGCCGTGTACCGGGATGCGCTGCGCGCGCATCCGGATGCGCAGGGGCTGCGTGTCGACCTCGGGCTGTCGCTCGTGCTGGGCAACCGGCCACGCGAGGGCGTGAACGTATTGCTCGACGTGGCCGGGCTGCCCGACGCGCCGTGGCAGGCGCGCCAGAATCTCGCGTTCGCGTATGGCGTGCTCGGCAACACCGATTCGGCGAAGAAGTTGCTGTCCGCGGATCTGCCCGCGTCGGCGGTGGCTGACAATCTGCGCGTCTACCAGGCGGTGCGCGCGCAGCTCGCGTCGCGCCCGGCGTCCGCCGCGGCGCGGCCGTCGACGGGCGCCGCGCTCGAGCCGCGCGCCGTGCCGCCCGCCGCGGAGGCCGAAAAATGACACGCGGGGCGATGGGCGCGCGCCGCGCGCGCGGCGTCGTGTCGCTCGAATTCGTGCTGATGCTGCCGTTCCTGTTGATGGTGCTGATCGGCATCATCGACACCAGCCTGCTGCTATGCGACAAGGCCGTCATCACGAACGCGAGCCGCGAGGCCGCGCGCGCCGGCGTCGTGTTGCGCGTGCCGATGCTGACCACGACGCAGATCGCCAGCGTCGCATCGAGCTACACGCAGAACAGCCTGATCACCGGCGGCGCCGCGACGACGCCGACCGTGACCGTGACGCAGGCGAACGGCACGACGTCGGGCACCGCGCTGACGGTCACGGTGACCTACACGTATTCGGGGCTGGTGCTGGGTTCGGCATTCAGCGCGCTGACCGGCCCGGTGACGATCTCGGCCAGCTCGGTGATGCTCTATGAATGATGCCGCCGACGCGCCAGGGATCGGCGCCGTGCGCGAGCGCGGTTCCGTCGCGCTGTTCTTCCTGATGTTCCTGATTCCGCTGCTGTCGTTCGGCGCGCTGGCGATCGACATCGCGTGGGTGGCCACGGTGCGCAACCAGCTGCAGAACGCCGCCGACGCGGCTGCGCTCGCGGGGGCCGACGCGATGATGTCGCCGACCGGCGGCGCGCTGAACTGGTCGCAGGCCGCGCCCGCGGCGAACGGCGTGATCGCGCAGAACGCGGCGGCAGGCGAACCGCTGGCGACCGGCACGGTGACGACCGGCTACTGGAACGTGACGCGCAGCCCCGCGTCGATGCAGCCGACCACCATCACGCCCGGCTCGTACGATGTGCCCGCGGTGCAGGTGACCGTGTCGCGCGCGCCGGGCGTGAACGGGGGGGCGATTCCGCTGCTGCTCGGCGGGCTGCTCGGCATCCCCGGCGCATCCGGCAGCGCGACCGCGATCGCGGTGCTCGCCGCGCCTGGCGGAGTCGCGGCAGGCGGGCTCTTTCCGATCGCGATCGACCAGTGCGTGTACAACCAGTACTGGAACGCGGCGACCAACCAGCCGCTGATCAATCCATTGACCGGCCTGCCGTACGAATTCTCGATCACGAACGGCCAGACCTACGGCGCGCTGTGCATGGGTGGCCAGTGGACGTCGTTCCAGTCGACCGCGACCGACACGACGACGATGGGCGGCCTGATGGTGACCGGCAACCCGACGACGCTCAACATCGGCGACAGCATCTATCTCGCGACCGGCGTGAAGGCCACGCTCTACACGTCGGTGCCGGTCGGCACGACGGTCGTGCTGCCGGTCGTCACGCAGACGGCGAGCAGCACCTACGTGCCGATCGTCGCGTTCGCGGCGTTCCACATCGATGTGTCGCTCGGCGGGACGTACAAGTACATCCAGGGGCACTTCGTCGCCGGCGTGAAGATGACCGGCGTCGCGACGGGCGTCGGGCCGTACTACGGCGTATACGTGCCGCCGCGGCTCGCGCTGTGAGCGTCGTGGCGCGCGCGGCGCAGCAGCACGAGCAGCGCGAAGAGCGTCACGGCCGGGCCGATCTGCGGCCACTGGAGCCACGGGTTCAGGTATTCGACGATCGGCAGTGCCCACATCAGCGCGATCGCGGTCTGTTCGCCGCGCAGCCAGCCGTCGCGCCAGCCGATCGACAGCATGCAGGCGATCGCGATGGCGAGCCATGTGAGTTCGTAGTGCCACAGGTACGGGGTGGCCACGAGCGTCGCGACCGTCAGCACGGCGGCGCGCACGCGGGTATCGCGCGACTGCGTCCAGGCGATGCAGGCGGCCGCGATCGCGATCGCGGCAATACCCGCATGTGCCGCATACGCGGCGCCGAGCGGCACGCCCGAGAGCCGGAACGCCGCGAACGGCGTCGGCGACGCGAGCCAGAACACGACACCGTGTTCGAGGACGATCGAGCGTACGAGGTCCGTGCCGGCCGCGAACAGGCGCAACGACTCGATGCCGCAGACCAGGACGCTCAGCGCGACGAACGTGCCGGTGGCGAGCGCAGCCCACGCGATCGTGCGCCATGCGCGTGTCGCCACCAGCACGAACGGGAACAGCAGCGCCATCTGCGGCTTGACGGACAGCAGTCCGATGCAAAGGCCCGCCCACATCGGCCGTCGCTCGGCCCAGTGGACGGCCAGCGCCGCGCACGATGCGGTCAGGAACGCGTTTTGCCCGAGCGCCCCGGTGACGAACACGCACGGCGCGACGGGCAGCGCAACGATGCCGGCGCGCCATGCACCGGGAATCACGCCGAGACGCGCCACGCGCCAGGCGGCGAGGCCCAGCGCGGCGACACCGGACGCGACGAACAGCGGATAACCGAGCGCGAAGGGGAGCAGCGCCAGCGGCGTTACGAGCAGCAGATACGTGGGCGGGTACAGCCACGGGGCGAAGGCGTCGCGACGAAGATTCGGGAACAGTTCGGCCGTCAGCCGCGAGAATACCGAGAAATCGTATGCCTGCGAGGGCGAGCCGTGCAGCATGACGTACGACGCGGACCAGAACACCGAGAAGTCGGCGCCGGCGCGCGACAGGACGCTGCCGTGCGCATGACGCACGACGGATATCCAGATCGCGACGAACAGCGCGGACAACGCCAGCATCAGCGTGCTGTACAGGATGACGCGTCGCGGTGTGAGCCACGCGACGACCGGGCGCTCCGCCGAGCGCAGCGATTGCCGGGGAATGTCCAATTGCGGCCGCCCGGTTCTACTTGAACGACGCCTTGCGAGCGGCGACGCCGGTTGCCGCCGGCAGCGCCGTCCGGCGGCGCGCGGCGTTCGCGCGCTTCAGCGGGAACTGCAGCAGCTTCGATGCCGGCTGCCCGGCGGCATCGCGCTCGGCACGATAGCGTCGCCTTACGAGATAGACGGGGCGCTGCTTGGACTCGTGATAGATCCGGCCGAGGTATTCGCCGATCACGCCGATGCCGATCAACTGGATGCCGCCGACGAACAGCACGACGGAAATCAGCGACGGGTAGCCATGAACCGGATTGCCGAACAGCAGCGTTCGCACCACGATGAAGGCGCCGTACACGAGCGACAGCATCGCGAACGTGAGGCCGACGTAGGTCCACACGCGCAGCGGCACGGTGCTGAAGCTCGTGATGCCCTCGAGCGCGAAGTTCCAGCGGCGCCATCCGGAGAACTTCGAGCGGCCGCCGCTGCGCGGCGCGCGCGTGTATTCGACGATCGCGGTGCGAAAGCCGACCCACGCGAACAGCCCCTTCATGAACCGCCGCCGCTCCGGCAGCGCGCGCAGCGCATCGACGACCTCGCGATCCATCAGGCGGAAATCGCCGACGTTTTCCGGCATTTCGACTTCGGACAGCGCATTGTGCACGCGATAGTAAAGTGCCGCCGCCGCGCGCTGCAGGTACGGATCGCACATCCGGTCGGTGCGTTTCGCGGCGACGACTTCGGCGCCGCCGCGCCAGTGTTCGATCATCGCGGGAATCAGCGCGGGCGGGTCCTGCAGGTCGGCGTCGATCAGGATCACCGCGGCGCCGGCGGCCTCGTCGAGGCCCGCGGTGAGCGCCGCTTCCTTGCCGAAGCGGCGCGTGAGATCCACGACGTGCACGCGCGGGTCGCGGGCGGCGACCGCGACCAGCCGGTCGAGCGTGCGGTCGCGGCTGCCGTCGTTGATGCAGACGATCTCGAAGCGCACCCCGGCGACCGACTCGAGAACGGGCAGCGTTTCTGCAAAGAACGCGTCGATCGTTTCCTCTTCGTCGTGAAACGGCACGACGAGCGATATCAGCGGCTTCCTGGCGTGCGTGGACATGCTGCGGTTCCCCCGAGAGATCCGGCCTGCGCTGCACCGTATGGTTCCGGTTGTCGTTCGCCGAACGGGCCCGGCCCGGTTCGGCGTGAAGTCGGTTCCGGCCTGTTCGTCCACCGCGTACCGGACGACAGGCATTGCGTTCATTGTAGGCAGGAATCGCCGATTCGTAACACGTATCGGTGGATTTGCATGCCTGGCCGGTTTGCCGGGGAAAACATCGGACGGCGGCGCCAGGATGGCGTTTTCAAGACCGCTGGAGGGCGCGATGCAGGTTCAGGATCTGGCCGGTGCGCCGCCCGATTTCTGGGTGGCGATGGCGGAAGACCTCGGCGCGCCGCGCGTCGACGCAGCACGGTGCACGGTCATTCGCGAACCGGGCGGCACGCCGGTGTCGAGACCGCGCTGAGCGCGTGCGAAACCGATTAGGCGGCCGACAGGTTGCGTATCGCGATCGACGCGACGTCGACGCGCTTCGGCAGGATCGCATCCGCGGCGGCACGGTCGGCGACCCGTTGCAGCACGTCGATGTCCGCGCCGGTGACGCCTCGCTGCGCGAGCGCCGCGCGGCGGACGATGTCGGCGGCCGCATCGCGCGGCAGGCGCGTGAGCGACGCATAGACGGCCGCGTAATCGACAGGGTGTGACAAGGCCCACTGGCCGGCGCGGGTCAGGCGCGCGAGCACGTCCGACAGCGCCGCGCGCTTGAATCGATCGTCGAGCGTGTCGACCGGCGACGTGAGGAACGCGAGCCCCGAATTGATCCCGCTGCCGTCGCGCACGATGCGCGCACCGCGCCGCACCACGTGTCCGTAATACGGATCGAAGGTCGCCCAGATGCCGATCTGCTTCGCCTCGAATGCGGCGAACGCATCGACCGGCAGCACGAAGCGCACCTCGACGTCGCCCGGTGCGAGGCCGTGTTCGCGCAGCGCGCCGTACAGCTGGTATTGCGAGATGCTGCCGCGCGCCGACGACACGACGACGGTGCGCCCCTTCAGATCGGCGACGGTGCGCACCGGCGAATCGGGCTGCACGACGATGCCGAGCGACGCCGGCGAGCCGACGCGCGTCGCGACGATCCGCAGCGCCGGATCGCCGAGCGCGGCCGTCAACACAGGCAGATCGCCGGCCGGCGCGAGATCGATCGCGCCCGCGCGCTGCGCTTCGAACAACGGTGCCGCGCCCTGGAAATTCGCCCAGCGAAACCGGTACGGCACGCCGTCGAGCACGCGCGCGGCTTCGGCCAGCGCGCGCAGGCCGCCGGCCTGGTCGCCGAGCACCAGCGTGACGTTCGACAGGTCGGGGCCGGCCGCGCGCACGGGCGATGCGGCGGCGCCGGCCAGCGGTGCGGCGGCCAGGGCGGCGACGCGCAGCAGGGCGCGGCGGCGGGCCGGGGCGGGGGGCGAAGTCATCGGCGGCAGGTCCTCGGTGATCCGCGCGCAAGCCGCGCGGCTGCCGGGCAGATTACGGAATCGGTTTCGCGCCGGCAAACATCGAATCGCGAAATGCTTATTCACGCGAGGCTGGGGAGTGGCGGTGTGGAGAAGCCGAGGCCGCGGCGGTCCTCGACGCATGCTCGACGGCGGCGGGGCGGAATGCCCGGGGTTCGCGCCAGTCCGTTGCTGGCGCGAACAGGCCCAGGCCCTAGCCAGCGGCCGGAACGGTGCGCAGGAAGGCGCGCACCGCGGGCGCCTTTTCGAAGCGCCGATGCGCGAGCGCGAGTTCGGACATGATCGGCTTGCCGGCGATCGGCCGGTACACGACGCCCGGCAACGACACGCAGCCGGCGAGCGCGTCCGGGATCACGGCGACCCAGCCGTTCACCGACACGCACGCGAGCACCGCGAGCAACCCGCCCGGCCGCGCGGCGATCACCGGCGCGAAGCGGCCGCGGCGTGCGACTTCGAGCGTGCCGCGTTCCTGTTCCGGCACCGCGAAGCGTGCGTCGGCGAGATCGGCGGCGCGCACGGCGGTCATCGCCGCGTAACGCGAATCGGCCGGCACCGCCGCGACGAACACGTCGCGTTGCAGCGTGACGATCCGCAGGCCGCCCGGCAGCGGCAACGGCGGGCGCACGTATGCGAGGTCGAGCCGGCCCGTGTCGAGCTGCTTCGCGACGTCGTCCATCGGCACCTCGCGCAGGTTCAGCTCGATACGCGGATGCGCGGCGCGGAACGCGCCGACCGTGCGCTGCAGCGTGCCCGAATAGACGGCCGACGACACATAGCCGATCTCGAGGCGACCGAGCTCGCCGCGCTCGGCGAGCGTCGCGAGTTCGCGCCCGCGCTGCAGATGCTCGAACGCGGCGCTCGCCTCGGCGAGAAACGCCTCGCCGGCCGCCGTCAGCGTGACCGCGCGGCGCGAGCGCTGGAACAGCCGCACGCCGAGCACCCGCTCGGCTTCCTGGATCTGCCGCGTGAGCGCGGGCGGCGCCATGTCGAGCGCATCGGCCGCGCGGGCGAAATGCAGGTGCTGCGCAACGGCCAGGAACGCGCGCACGTGACGGAATTCGAGCGGATTCATGATTGCGATTTTCGTCAATGAAACTGCATGGGTATGTCAATGACAGGCAATACGGGGCCAGCCTAGCATACGGCTCGTCGCTCTTGCTCCGGAGCCCGTCGATGTCCCAGTCTTCTCCCGCCCCGCGTGCCGGCGCGCCCGCCGCCGCGCATGCGCATGCCCGCCTGCCGGCCGCCGCGACGCTCGCGGTCGCCTCGGCGACGTGCTCGCTGATCGTGCTCGACACGAACGTCGTCGCCGTGTCGCTGCCGAGTGTCGCGCGCAGCTTTCATGCGAGTTTCGCCGACATCGAGTGGGTCGTGAGCGCCTACATGACCGCGTTCGCCGCATGCCTGCTGCCGGCCGGCGGGCTCGCGGATCGCTTCGGGCGCAAACGCATGCTCGGCGCGGGGCTCGCGCTCTTTGCGCTCGCGTCGCTCGGGTGCGGGATCGCGCCGTCGGCCGGCTGGCTGATCGCCGCGCGCGCGGTGAAGGGCGGCGGGGCCGCGCTCTTGCTGACGGCCGCGCTCGCGGTGATCGCGAACCGCTTTCCGGACGGGCGCGAACGCGCCCGCGCGTGGGCGATCTGGGGAATGTGCATGGGGATCGCGACGGCCGTCGCGCCGCTGGTCGGCGGCGCGATCACGCAGTGGATCGGCTGGCGCTGGGTGTTCCTGCTGAACCTGCCGGTGTGCGCGCTGCTCGCGCTCGGCGCGCGCGTCGCGATCGACGAGTCGCGCGACCCGCATGCGAAACGGGTCGACGCCGCGGGCAGCCTGCTGTTCGGCACGGCGCTCGCGTGCGCGATCGCGGCGCTGATCGGCGCGCCGTCGCACGGCTGGCTGTCGGCCGCGACGCTCGGCCGGTTCGCGCTCGCCGGCGCGCTGCTGGCCGCGTTCATCGGCGCGGAGCGCTGGCAGGCGCGGCCGATGATCGATCTCGCGCTGTTCCGCCAGCCGCGCTTCGTCGGCGCCGTGCTCGCGATGTTCGGCTACGCGGCGTGCGCGCAGGTGATGATGACGTTCCTGCCGCTGTACCTGCAGAACGCGTTCGGAATGTCGGCGATCGACGCGGGGCTCGGGATGTTGCCGTTCGCGTTCGCGATGATCGCGGGGCCGTCGCTCGGCGGCATGCTCGCGTCGCGCGTGTCGTCCGGCGGCGTGCTGGCGGGCGGGCTCGCACTGATCGGCGCGGGCAATCTCGCGACCGCGGCGCTGACCGCTTTCGGCGACTACCGGCTCGTCGCGCTCGGGATGTTCGTGACGGGCTGCGGTGCCGGCATCATGAACGGCGACACGCAGAAGGCCATCATGGCGTGCGTGCCGCCGAACCGGACCGGAATGGCGTCGGGCATCAGCACGACCACCCGCTTCTCGGCGATCGTGACGGCCGTCGGCGTGCTCGGCGCGGTGCTGGCCGCCAGCACGCACGCGCGACTCGACCGGATGGTGTCCGCCGTGGCGGACGTGCGCGCGTTCGTCGATGCGCCGTTCATGTCGAGCCTGCTGGCCGGCGATCTCGGGCAGGCGCTGGCGCACGTGCCGCCGTCGGCCGCGCGCACGCTCGCCGACGCGGCGCCCGCGGCCTTCGCGAGCGGATTCGCCGCCGCGCTGACGGTGAGCGGCGTGCTCGCGCTGGCTGTCGCCGCCATTGCATACACGTTGCTTGCGCAACCGATGCGCGATGCGTGACGTCTGTCGCGATGCGTGTGCCGCCCGTTGCATGCGACGACGCGGCGTCGTCGAGCCTGCGGTTCAGCGCGATTTCATCGCGAGGCGATGGATGCGCGCAGCGCGCGCGACGTGCGGTCGCTGCGATGCACCGCAGTGCGTCGCCTGCCGGCGGCGTGTGCGCCGCGTCGGCTCGGGCGGGGCATCGATGATCGGCGCGTTCGTTCGCGCGTCCGCATCCGCGTTCGCGTTCGCGGCGACCGCCGCAACGGCCGGCCGTGCGGCCTCCGCATCGAGCCAGCCGCGCGTCGCCTCGGCGATCAGCCCGCGCAGCCAGCGCACGCCGTCCACGCACGATCCCGATTCGTTCCACGTCATCCGGTACACGATGTCGGGCGGCTCGGCCGGCAGCGCGACCGTGCCGAGCGGCAGCAGCTTCGCGTAGTGGCGCGCGAGCCGGTACGTGGTGGTCAGGATCAGGTCGGAGCGCACCAGCGCATGCGCGGCGAGTTCGAAGTGAGGCAGCGTGACGACGATCCGCCGTTGCAGGCCGACGCGTTCGAGCTGCCGGTCGATCGCGCCGGACGCTTCGAGCCACGACGGCGTCGGGCACAGTTGCGGCGCCTGCGCGAAGTCGGCGGCCGTCATCGCGCCGCGCCGCGCGAGCGGATGCGTCGCGCGCATCAGGCATACGACGCGATCGTCGAACAGGTCGTCCTGCCGGAACCGCGACGAGCGGGCAGGGCGGTTGTCGATCACGACGTCGAGCTCGCCGTCGGCGAGTGCCCGTTCGTCGTCGAAGCCGTCGCCGAGCGGATGAAACACGAGCTGCGCGTTCGGTGCGCGTTCGCGGAACAGCGCGACGAGCTTCGGCACGAACAGCACGTTCAGGTAGTCGGGGCAGCCGATCCGGTAAGTGCGCACCGACGTGCGCGCGTCGAAGGTCGGCTGCTGGATGCGGATGAAGTCGATCACGCGCAGCGCGTTGCGCAGCGGCTCGATCAGCCGCGCGCCGAATTCGGTCGGCACCATCCCGTAGCGGCTGCGCACCAGCAGCGGATCGCCGAGCAGCGTGCGCAGGCGCTTGAGCGCGGCGCTCGTCGCCGGCTGCGACATGTTCAGCCGCACGGCCGCGCGCGACACGGTGCGCTCGGTCAGCAGCACGAGCAGGATGCGCATCAGCCGCGCGTCCAGCACGTCGAGCGCGCCCGTTGCGTCGGACGCGTCGAGGGCAACGCCGTTCGGCTCCGGTGCGTCCCGCATGTCGCTACGCGTTCGCGCGGCCCGTCATTTGGCGAAGGTGCCCGGCCAGCCGACGATCCGCTTCGGACGCGGCGGCGCATACGTGCGGACCTTCGACGTCTTCAGCTTCAGGCGCACCAGCGATTCGGCAAGCGCGACCGCGGCCGACACGCCGTCGACGACCGGCACGCCCGTGCATTCCTCGATCTGCCGGTCGAGGCCGGCCATCCCGCCGCAGCCGAGGCAGATCACTTCCGCGTGATCGTCCTTCACCGCGCGCGCGGCCTGGTCGACGATCGACTCGATCGCGCGGGCCGGGTTCTCCTCGAGTTCGAGCACCGCGAGGCCGCTTGCGCGCACCGATGCGCAGCGCGCATCGAGCCCGGCGAGCTTCAGGCGATCCTCGATCAGCGGCACCGTACGGTCGAGCGTCGTGACGACCGAATAGCGATGGCCGAGCAGCATCGCGACGCTCGCGGCCGCTTCGGTGATGTCGACGACGGGCACCGTCAGCAGTTCCTGCAGCCCTTCGCGGCCGTGTTCGCCGTAGCCGGCCTGGATCACCGCGTCGTACGGCTCGTCGTAGCTCAACACACGGTCCATCACGGCGATCGCCGCGAGGTAGCTCTCGAAGTTGCCCTCGACCGACTCCGCGCCGAAGCGCGGCGTCAGCCCGACGATCTCCGTGCCGGGCGACGCGGCGGCGCGCGCCTGCGCGGCGATGGCGTCGGTAATCGATTCGGTCGTGTTGACGTTGACTACCAGGATTCTCATCGGTGCACTCCGTATGCTGCGTTCAGTGTCGGGCGCAGGCGACCGCGATGTGTTCGCCCGAGCGCTCCTCGTATTGCCGTTTGCGATCGGCCGTCAGCCAGTACACGCCGCCCGCGACGGCCGCGCCAAGCAGCCAGGAGAACGGCGTCATCGCGCCGAAGGCCGGCACGACGGCGAGCGCGATCGAGATCAGCGCGGACGGCACCAGGGCCGCCAGCGCCTTGCGGTTCACGCCGCGCGTATGGAAATAGGCGCCGGTCGGCGCTTCGGTATAGAGATCCGGCACGTTCACGCGCTGCTTGCGCACGAGCCAGTAGTCGACCGTGATGATCCCGTACAGCGGGCCGAGCAGCGCGCCGAGGCCGGACAGGAAGTAGACGATCACGATCGGGCTGTTGTACAGGTTCCACGGCAGGATCAGCACCGCGACCGTCGCGCTGATCAGGCCCGCGCGGCGGAACGTCAGGCGGTGCGGCGCGAGGCTCGTCAGCACGAAGGCCGGTGCGACGAAGTTCGCCATGATGTTCACCGCGACCGTCACGATCAGGAACGCGAGGCAGCCGAGCACGAGGAACAGCTTGTTCGGCACCGTCGCGATGATTTCCGTCGGGCTGTGGATGATCTGGCCGTTCAGCTTGAACTGCGCGCCCGCGAGCACGAAGCTGATCGCCGCGAACACCACGATGTTCACCGGCAGGCCCCAGAAGTTGCCGACCCGCACCGTCTTCGCACTCGGCGACGAGCGCGCGAAATCGCAGAAGTTGAGCACCAGCGTGCCGTAGATCGCGAGCCACAGCGAGCCGCCCGCGAACACCTCGGTCCACATCTTCAGGCCGGTCATCGGCTTGCCGATCGACATCGCGAGATGGCCGCCGGTGCGGCTGAACATCCACGCGGCGAGCGACAGCGTCGTGACGAGAATGACCGGGCCGGCGAGCCCCTCGTACTTGCGGACCATCTCCATGCCGTAAGTCAGGATGCCGATCTGAACCAGCCAGATCGCGACGAACGTGATCCAGCCGAGCGTCGACAGCCCGAGGATCGCATCGTGGTCGAAGGCGGCGAGGCCCGGCCAGATCGCGGTGAGCAGCACGCGCAGCACGACCGATGCGAGATAGGTCTGGATTCCGAACCATGCGATCGCGATCACCGCGCGGATCATCGCGGGCAAGAGCGCGCCGTAGATGCCGAAGCTCATCCGGCTGATCACCGGGAACGGCACGCCGGTCTTCTGGCCCATGTAGCCGGTGAGGTTCATGAAGCAATACACGAGCACGGCGCCGATCGCGAGCGACGCGAGCATCTGCCAGCCCGACAGGCCGAGCGCGAACAGGCCGATCGCGAACGAGTAGTTCGCGATGTTGTGCACGTCGTTGGTCCAGAGCGCAAAGATGCTGTAGCGGCCCCAGGTGCGGCCCTCGGCCTTGGTCGGCGCGAGGTCGGCGTTGTGCAGCCGCGGGCTCAACGCGGGATCGCGCGCGGCCGTATCGGTTCGATGCAGTGCGTCGTGCGCGCCGGGCACGATGCCCGCGCGGTGGATGGCTTCCAGTTGCACGCCTTGTCTCCTTCCATGTGCGGGGCGCGAACCGGCAGCGTGTGCACGCAGCGCGGGCCGGCCGCCGTGGACGTTATGTCTCGGATTTGTTCGCGAGTATGGGCGGCGGGCGCGGCGATGGGAAATTAAATATTCGGCTGGGCGTCATTTGAAAAATGAATGGGGATGGATCGACCGCGCGGCACGCGAATTGCGTATTGAAGGGCTCCATCCACATCGACATCAGCGGAGGTGTCATGCAGCGATATTCCATTCGTCACGTATCGCGGGCCGTCTTCGCCGGCATCCTGATCGCCGGTCTGGCGGCGGGTGCGGGTTGTCAGAAAAAGAGCGACACCGGCACCGGCGCGAGTTCGGACACGAGCGCCACCGGCGGCATGGCGCCGGCGCCGTCCACCGCACCGTCGGGCATGCCGGGCAGCGGCACGGCCGGCGGCGCGGCGAGCATGCCGGGCGCGGCATCCGCGCCGACGGGCGCAAGCGGCGGTTGATCGGCGGGAGCGGGCGGCGTGCGCGGGCGGATCGCCCGTGCGCCGCCGTCACGCCATTCCGCTCGGCACGTGCGTCGCAGGACGTGCGCGGGCGGCGCGCTGCGCGTGAAAGATTTGCAAGGACCGTTGTAGCGATTCCCGGGGCGGCGCCGGCGGCGTCATGCCGGCGCGCGCCGTCGGGAACAGGAGGTGCGATGCAGAACGCGGAATCGAACCCAACCCCGGAACAGCAGCGGGAACAGATCCGGAAGAGCCCGGTGAAGACGCCGGCGGCCGGCGACATGCCGGATGCGGCGACCCAGGCTGCCGAAGTCGCGAAGCATCCGCTGACGCCGGAGGCGGTCGCGGCGAAAACGCCGACCGGCCTGCCGCCGATCGACGTCGACGCGCATGCGGTCGACAGCGGCGACCCCGTGCGTCGCGCGGCCGGCCGGATCGTCACGCTCGACAACGCCAACATGGCGATGACGGACAACACGGTCGACGTCGACGGCAAGGGCCTGGAGGCCCGTGCAGGCGCGACCGAATGGCACGACAACGTGATTTATTCGAACGCGTCGCTCGACGACGCGGTCGACACGCCCGACGAAGGGCTCGGCGGGATCGAGAGCCGCCCGGGCGGCAACATGCCGCAAATCGCGACGCGGCCGGGCTGGCGCGTCTGCTATGTCGGCGACGTCGATGTCGAGCACGGCGACGGCACGCGGGCCGAGCACGTGATCCGCCTCGAGCGGACCGACTGACGCATCGATGGACGCGGGGCGGACCGCCGGCCGGCGGTCCGCCGATGGCCGTTACTGCGGGCCGAGTTCCTGCGCGGACGTGTCCGCATCGTTGCCTTGCGCGACGAGCACGTGGACGTCGTTCGGCGTCACGTCGCCGATGCCGCCCGACGGAATCGTCACCAGCAGCCAGTCGGCGTTGTTGTTGATGCTCACGGGTGCGGTCTTCAGGATCGGCGACTTGCTGCCCGCCGTCGTGACGATCACCTGGTAGCTGCCGCCGTTCAGGTAGACCGAATCCTGCCCGGATGCCGGCACGGCGTTCTGATACGCGGCGCCCGCCAGCGTCGGGCTTTGCGCGTTGATGTCGGTGCCTGGAGGCACGACGTACACGTCGACGTTCTGCGCGTTCGGCGACGCGTTGAAGCTGCGCACGCGCGCCTTGTCGGACAGCAGCTTCTTGTCGAACGGGTCGTCGATCACCGAAATCGCCGACGACGTGCTCGGCAACGCGATCGTGGTGTAGTGATGGCCGTTCGCCGCGCCGAACGACTGCGACGCGACGGTCGTGGTCGTTCCCGATACGTCGTAGCTGACGGTCTGCGTGCCCGAGTCGATGTCGTGATAGCGGGTGACGCCCTTGTACGCGACACCCGATGCGTCGACCTTCGCATTCAGGTAGTAATCGAGATTCGGGCCGGCCGGCACCGCGTTGATGAAGCGCGCCTGCGGTTTCGAGATGCCGAGTTCGGTGCCGACGTCGTTGCCGTCTCCGCCGCATGCCGCGAGCATGGAAACGACCGAGCACAGGGCTGCTATTGTTCGAATGGATTTCATTGTCGTCCTCTCATTCAGGGAACCTGATTGCGATGCGGTGTCGCCGCGCGAGACATCGCGCGGTACGCAGCGCCGGATTGAAGGAAGGAATTGCCGTCCGCCGGGGCGGCGGGCGCATGGATGTCGCAAGCGATGTGCCCGCGCGACGGAATGGGCGAGGGCGCCCGTGTGGCGGAGGTGCGGCGGCAACGCCGGGCGCGCCGCGGCCCCGTAAATCTTGCCGCGGACACCCATCGTTTAACCATTCGAAACAATGTGTTCACCGAAAAGGGCATGATCTCCGGCAATCGGGCAGGCATACTGTCGCCTATGTTGCTCAATGCCGTCGAATCGACGTGCGCTTGCCCCCCATGTCCATCCCAGTACCTTTTCGATCCCTGCGAGGGTTGACCATCGCGGCCGCTGCATGCTTGCTCGCCGCGTGTTCGACCGCCTCCGACGTGACCACGACGTCGAACCCGAACGTCTTCACCGTGACGACGCGCACGCTCGGCGTGTCGACGACGTGGGCCGACGCCCATGAAAAAGCCGTCAACGAAGCGACCAACTACTGCACGCAGCGCGGCATGCGCGCGAGCCTGAAGCAGGAGTCGGTGACCGGCGGCCGCCGCGTCGACGCGCGCTCGGAACTCGCGTTCGAGTGCCATCCGACCTTCGAGACGGCGTCGAACCCGCGCGGATAAGCGCCGCGTCGCCCGCGCGGCCGTGGCCGTGGCTGCCACGCCCGTGCTGCTCCGGAAGTGAATCGACCCGCGATGCCGTTGACGGGCATCGCGGGTCGACGCACGTCCGTCGGCCGCGTTACGCGGGCTGCGCCTCGTACAGCTTCACGCACGCGGAGAAGTCGAGCGTGCCGAGCCCCTGCTGGCTCATCGACTGATAAAGCTGCTGCGCGAGCGCGCCCATCCACACCGGCTGCCGTGCGCTGCGCGCGGCCTCGGTCGCGAGCCCGAGATCCTTCAGCATCAGGTTCGCGGCGAAACCGCCCGAGTAGCCGCGCGCGGCGGGCGCCGCGTCGTTCACGCCCGGGTACGGGTTATACGCGTCCGAGCTCCAGCAGCGGCCGGTCGACGTGTTGATGATGCCGGCCAGCACGGCCGGATCGATGCCGAGCGCGGCGCCGAGCGCCATTGCTTCCGACACGCCCATCATCGAGATCCCGAGCAGCAGGTTGTTGCAGATCTTCGCGATCTGCCCGGTGCCCGTGCCGCCGCAATGCACGACGTTCTTCCCCATGTCGAGCAGCACCGGGCGGATGCGCTCGAACAGCGCGCCTTCCGCGCCGACCATGAAGGTCAGCGTGCCGGCCTGCGCGCCGCCGGTGCCGCCCGACACCGGCGCATCGGCGAGCGGGAAGTTGCGCTGCGCGGCGGCGTTGGCCAGCGCGCGCACGGTGTCCGGATCGATCGTGCTGCAGTCGACGAACGTCGCGCCGGCGCGCGCGCCGGCCAGCACGCCGTCGTCGCCGAGATAAACCGCGCGCACGTGCTGCGCGGCCGGCAGCATCGTGATTACCAGCGACGCGCGGGCGGCCGCGTCACGCGGCGACGCGGCCGCCGTCGCGCCCGCATGCACGGCGGCGTCGACCGCGTTCGCATCGAGGTCGAATACCGTCAGCGTGTGGCCGGCCTTGAGCAGGTTGGCGGCCATGGGGCCGCCCATGTTGCCGAGTCCGATGAATGCAATTTCCATGTACAGGCTCCTGTGTCGACCGGACTTAGCGCTTCAGCGCTTAGTCCGGTCCCATGCTTCGCGCTCAGCGCAACGCGATCGTCGTGTTCACGCCGCCGGCCGTCGCATCGTCGTCGAACCAGCGCGCGGTGACCGTCTTCGTCTGCGTGTAGAACTGCACGACCTGCTTGCCGTACGGGCCGAGATCGCCGAGCTTCGAGCCGCGCGAGCCCGTGAAGCTGAAGTAGGGGACCGGCACCGGGATCGGGATGTTGATGCCGACCTGGCCGACGTCGATTTCGCTCTGGAACTTGCGTGCGGCCGCGCCGCTCTGCGTGAAGAGGCCGACGCCGTTGCCCATCGGGTTCGCGTTGACGAGCGCGATCGCGTCGTCGAGCGTGTCGGCTTCGAGCACGACCACCACCGGCCCGAAGATTTCTTCCGTGTAGATCGACATGTCGGTCGTCACGCCCGAGAAGATCGTCGGGCCGACGAAGTTGCCGTGCTCGTAGCCGGGCACCTTCACGTCGCGGCCGTCGAGCAGCAGCGTCGCGCCTTCCTTCACGCCCGCGTCGATCAGCGACAGGATGCGCGCCTTCGCCGCCTTCGACACGACCGGGCCGACGTCCGTGCCGGCTTCCGCGCCGGCGTTGACCTTCAGCGCTTTCGCCTTCTCGACCAGATCGGGCAGCCAGTCGCGCGCCTTGCCGACCAGCACGACGACCGACGTCGCCATGCAGCGCTGGCCGGCCGCGCCGAAGCCCGCGCCGACCAGCGCGTTGATCGACTGCTCGCGATGCGCATCCGGCAGCACGACCGCGTGATTCTTCGCGCCCATCATCGACTGCACGCGCTTGCCGTGCTGGCTGCCGAGGTTGTACACGTGCGTGCCGACGCGCGTCGAGCCGACGAACGAGATCGCCTTGATGTCCGGGTGCGTGCAGAGGCGATCGACCACCGTCTTGCCGCCGTGCACGACGTTCAGCACGCCCTTCGGCACGCCGGCCTCGATCGCGAGCTCGACGAGCTGCATCGTCGACAGCGGGTCCTGCTCGGACGGTTTCAGCACGAACGTGTTGCCGCACACGATCGCCATCGGGAACATCCACAGCGGGATCATGCCGGGGAAGTTGAACGGCGTGATGCCCGCGCACACGCCGATCGGCTGGCGCAGCGTGTAGGTGTCGACGCCGCCCGCGACGTTCTCCGCGAACTCGCCCTGCTGCAGCGTGCCGATCGAGCATGCGTGCTCGACCACTTCGAGGCCGCGGAAGATGTCGCCCTGCGCATCGGGCAGCGTCTTGCCTTGCTCGGCCGTCAGCGTGTGCGCGATCCGTTCGAGATTGCGGCGCACCAGGTCCTGGAACTTCAGCATGATGCGCAGCCGCGCGCCGATCGGCGTCGTCTTCCAGGTCTGGAACGCGCGCTGCGCGGACGCGATCGCGGCATCGACCTCGTCGAGCGTCGCGTACGGCACGCGGCCGATCGCTTCCTGCGTCGCGGGGTTGACGATGTCGCCCCATTCGGCGCTTTGCGAATCGACGAACGCGCCGTCGATCAGCAGCTTGGCGGTGGGCAGGGCGAGGGTGGTCTGGGGAACTGCGGCGTTCATGGAACTCTCCGGAAACGGTGGTGCGAAGAAAATGGGTGCCCTGCGTCCGTCGCGCGTTCGGCCACGGCGGACGGCAGGTCGAATGGAAACCGGGTAAGGACGGGACGGCGTGCGTCGATGCGTTACGTCCGTGCCGGACGCATCAGTGCGGTGCACGCGAGCGCGAACACGCCGAAGCCGACGAGGTACGCGATCACGTAGTGCGGTTGGCCGCCATCGGCCTTGAGCAGCGACGTCGCGATCATCGGCGCGAAGCCGCCGCCGATCACGCCGGCGAGCTGCACCGACAGCGAGATGCCGCTGTAGCGGATCTCCGCCGGGAACTGCTGCGCGAACAGCAGCGACTCCGGTGCATAAAGAATCGGGAACACGACGCCGAGGCCGAGCACGATCGCCCACCATGCGGTCGACGTCTGCTGCGTGCCGAGCATCATGAAGAACGGCGCGGCGAACGCGCACATCAGCACGAGGCCGATCGCGAACATCCGGCGCTGGCCGATGCGGTCGCTCAGATGCCCGCACAGCGGCATCGTGACGAGCGACAGCGCCGCGCCGGCCGTGATCGCGTGCAGCATGTCGGCCTTCGGCAGATGCAGCTGCTGCGTTGCGTAGGCGAGCGCGAACGTGACGACCATGTAGAACCACGTGTTCTCGGCGGCGCGCGCGCCGACGATCGTCAGCACCTCGCGCGGGTGGCGACGCAGCGCGGCCGTCACCGGCGACTTCTCGGCCTTGCCCTGGCGCTGCATCTTTTCGAAGTCCGGCGACTCGGGCACCTTCGCGCGGATGAACCAGCCGAGGCCGACGAGCGCGATGCTCGCGAGGAACGGCACGCGCCAGCCCCACGACAGCATGTCCGCTTCGGGCAGCGCGGCCACCGCCGCCATGGCGACCGACGACAGGATCAGCCCGAGCCCGACGCCCGTCTGCGGCAGGCTGCCGAACAGCCCCTTGCGGCCCTTCGGCGCGTGCTCGACCGCCATCAGCACCGCGCCGCCCCATTCGCCGCCGACCGCCATCCCCTGCAGGAAGCGCATCGCGATCAGCAGGGCGGCGGCCCAGTAGCCGATGCGGTCGTACGACGGGATCAGCCCGATGATCATGCTCGGCACGCCCATCAGCAGCAGCGTGATCATCAGCATCGACTTGCGGCCGATGCGGTCGCCGAAGTGGCCGAACACGATGCCGCCCATCGGCCGCCCGATGAAGCCGACCGCGAACGTGCCGAACGCGGCGAGCGTGCCGACGACGGGGTCCAGCGACGGGAAGAAGATGCGGTTGAACACGAGCGCGGCGGCGGTGCCGTAGAGGAAAAAGTCGTACCACTCGATCGTGGTGCCGGCCATGCTGGCCCAGCCGGCCAGCAGGTAGTGCCTCGCGGTGCGGGCGGGGGCCGGCGTCGCGACGGCGGCATGCTCATCGAGGGTGGATCGCGTCTGCATGGTGTCTCCGTATTTATTGCCCGCGGCTCATGGTCCGCAGGTCACGGTCGAGTATAGTTATGCGCGGATCCACGATGTACCGACAAGAAAACCGGTTGGATGTGCATTTATGCATATCGACGGCCGGCCCGGAGACTCCTGCCCTTTTTCCCGCCGATGCGACATGCCACCGAGCCGGTTTCCGGCAACCTGAACTGGGACGACCTGCGCTTCTTCCTCGAAGTCGCCCGCACGCAGCGCGCGAGCGGGGCGGCGAAGCGTCTCGGCGTCGACTACACGACGGTCGCGCGGCGCATTCGCGCGCTCGAGGCCGCGATGGGCACGCTGCTGTTCGACAAGTCGCGCTCCGGCGGCTTCACGCTGACGGCCGAGGGGCAGCGGCTCGTCGCGTACGCGGACGCGATGGAGACGACCGTGCAGTCCGCGTGCGACCAGGTCGCCAATACCGGCGAGGCGCTGTCGGGCCACGTGCGGATCGGATCGACCGAAGGGTTCGGCTGCTTTTTCCTCGCGCCGCAGCTGGCGCGGTTTCGCGTCGCGCATCCGCACGTGACGGTCGATCTGCTGCCGGTCCCGCATTTCGTCAACCTGCCGAAGCGCGAGGCCGATCTGGCGATCACGCTCGAGCGGCCCGAACGCGGGCCTTACGTGGTCACGAAGCTGTGCGATTACCAGTTGCGGCTCTACGCGACGCGCGACTATCTGGCGAGCCACGCGCCGATCACGTGCACCGACGATCTCGCGCGGCATGCGTTCATCAGCTACGTCGACGATCTCGCGTTCAGCAGCGAGCTGCTGTATCTGGAGCGCGCGGTGCCCGGCGCGACCGCCGGATTGCGCACGACGAGCGTGATCGCGCAGGTGTTCGCGGCGCTGCAGGGCGGCGCGCTCGCGATCCTGCCGTGCTTCATGGCGGCCACGCAGCCGGCGCTGGTGCCGGTGCTGCCGGACGACGTGGTGGTCACGCGGTGCTTCTGGCTGACGTGTCGCGAGGACCTGCGCAAGCTGCGCCGCGTGACGGCGCTATGGGATTACCTGCGCGCGGCGGCGGACGCGAACCGGGCATTGCTGATGGGGGAGTCGGAGCAGTTGCGATTCGTCGGCGATTGAGCGCGGCGGTGCGTCACGGGCGATCCGTCCCGTGTCGATCGGCGACGAGGACGAACGCAACCGGGCCGCGGTGACGACCCGTGCGTTCATGTCGTGATCGCCTTCCGGGCACGCGGCCGTGCGTCAACCCGGACAGCCGAGCCGGTCCGCGAGTTCGTGCAGGTTCTTGACGTCGAAATCCCACGCGCCGTCGGCTTTCAGATCCGACGTCTGGTTCGGCCCGTGTTCGGTCGGCCGCAGCACGAACGCGGTCGCGAGCCCCAGTTGCCGCGCGGCGGCCAGATCGCCGTTGTGCGCGGCGACCAGGCAAACCTCGGCCGGCTCGACGCCGAGAATCTCGACCGCTTCGGTGTAGACCTTCGGCGACGGCTTGTACGCGTGCGCGACTTCGGCGCCGAGAATCGCGTCCCACGGCAGGCCGCCGTGTTTCGCGACGTCGATCATCAGCCGGATGTTGCCGTTCGACAGCGGCGCGATGATGTAGCGCCGTTTCAGCCGCTGTAGCGCCGCGACGGAATCGGGCCATGGATCGAGCCGGTGCCACGCGAGGTTGAGCGCGTCGATCTCCGCGTCGGGCACGCCGTCGATCCCGTAGCGGTCGAGCGTGCGCACGAGGTTCTCGCGATGCAGCACGTCGAGCCGCACGTAGCGCCTGCGCCCGCTGCGGATTTCCTCCATCGACGGCGCATATTCGCGACGCCATGTATCGGCGAATTCGAACGGATCGCGATCCGGCGCATGGCGCGCCAGGAACGTGGCGGCTTCGCGCGCGACGCCGTTTCTCCAGTCGACGATCGTTCCGAACACGTCGAAAACGAGCGCCTTGATGTCGGCAGGGTTCGTCATGGGATTCCGTGAAGGTCGGTCGAGGGAGGCGCGATGCGCGGCGTGGTGACAACGCGCGACGCCGGTTCGAACGACATTGAAGCACGTATCCGCGAACGCGGCTGGCCGTGTCGTCGCCCGCCCGGGCCGACCGGCGCGGGCGGGTCAAGTCACGCAACGCGCGCGTGCGGCTGCGATGCGTGTCGGGTTCGCGCCGGAATCAGCTCTTGTCGTATGCGAACTGGATGCCTGCGGTGCCGCCGGTTTCGATGAACAGTTTCATGAACGCGGGAACGGTTTCGCTGCGCGCCCAGTCGCGCTGCAGTTCGCAGAACAACTGCGCGACGCTGATCATCTGGCCGCCGGCCTGCTCGATGCGACGCAGCGCGGCTTCGTGCGCGGCGACCGACGTGCCGCCGACGGCGTCGACGACCACATAGACTTCATAGCCGGCCTTCAGCGCGTCGAGTGCCGGGAAGGTCAGGCATGCCTCGGTCCACAGCGCCGTCATGATCAGTTTCTTGCGGCCGGTGGCCTCGACGGCCTTGCGGAACTCGACGTCTTCCCACGAGTTGATGCTGGTGCGGTCGTAGGTCGGATAACCTTCGAGCGCGGCGCGCAACTGCGGGATCGGCGGCTTGTTCAGGCCGGTCTTCACGTTGACGGTCGAGTGGACGATCGGCAGGTTGTACGTGACCGCGGCCTTCGATGCGCCGACGATGTTGTTGATCAGCAACTGGCGATCCATCGACGCGATGGAGTTCACCTGGACCGGCTGGTAATCGATGACGATGAACGCCGCGTTCTGCGGGGTGAGCAGGTGGTCATTCGCGGGATCGCGAATCGGTTCGCTTGCCATGGTTGCCTCCAGAGACAGAGCAGGAAGTGAGAGAAATCCCGACGGTCCAGGGCAGGTCGACCGCGGCGTCGGGATCGTCGTCGCGGCGGTACGCCCGTGCCGTCGCAGGCGTCCGATGCGGTTGCACGGCGGGCGAATGCTGCCGGCTTGGTCATCGAATAAAGATGCTAGTCGTGCAACAACCGCGTTTCCAGCCCCTTAAAATGCCGTCAGTGTTCTATGGGTGGAACAATCATGGATGACCTGAACGACCTCTACTATTTCGTGAAGGTGGTCGAGCACGGCGGATTCACGCAGGCGGGGCGGGCGCTGAATGTCCCGAAGTCGACGCTGAGCCGGCGCATCGCCGCGCTGGAAGCGCAATATGACGTGCGGCTGCTGCAGCGGACGACGCGTCATTTCACGGTCACGGAAACCGGCCGCGAATTCTACGAGCGCTGCCTCGCGGTGCTGGTCGAAGCCGACGCGGCGCGCGAGGTGATCGAGCGCCGGCACGCGGTGCCGCGCGGGATCGTCCGCGTAAGCTGCCCGACCGCGCTGCTCGAATATCGCGTGAGCGAGCTCATCGCGCGCTTCATGGCGATCCATCCGGCGGTGCACGTGCATCTCGAGGCGACGAACCGCCGCGTCGACCTGTTGAGCGAAGGCTTCGACCTGGCGCTGCGCGTGCGCTTCCCGCCGCTGGAGGACAGCGACCTCGTGATGCGGATTCTCGGCGACAGCCCGCAGCGGCTGGTGGCCGCGCCGCAGTGGCTGAACGGGCGCGCCGTGCCGACCGAACCGGCCGATCTGGCCGGCGAGCCGAGCCTCGACTGGGGGCCGGCGCGGCATCATGCGTGGCAGCTGGTCGGGCCGCACGGCGAGCAGGCGCAACTGCGCCATCACCCGCGCTACATCTCCGACGACATGCACGCGTTGCGCGATGCGGCGATGCACGGCGTCGGCATCGTGCAGCTGCCGTGCATGGTCGTCGAGGACGCCCTGCGCGACGGCACGCTGATCGACGTGCTGCCGGGGTGGGCGCCGAAGGGTGGCGTGATTCACGCGGTGTTTCCGTCGCGGCGCGGGCTCCTGCCGCGCGTGCGGCTGCTGATCGACTTCCTCGCCGAACATATCCGCAAGGACTGACGGCGGCGTAATAATCAGACGAATCGGGTTCCGGCGACAGGCCGGCCGCGACCACGCGTAACCCCTGATGCGCAGGGACGCGCAGGGCTGCACGGATTGGTATTAAATGTATTTTGGTGCGCATCAGGGGCGCACCCGAATGGGGACGCACCGGGGGCACGACGTCATCCCGGTGCGGAAAACGGCACGAAGCATCGCTAACGAATCGGGCGCATCAGACCCGGTCGAACTGACGGCAGGATTCATGTCGAATACCGAACCGCAAAGTTCTCGCTACAGCCTCGGCCTCGCAGCCGAAGTGCTCGCATCCGAGCAGAGCGTGCTGAGGCTGATCACGCGCAACACACCGCTGCCGGAACTGCTCGTCGAGGTTTGCCGGCGCGCCGAGGCGCTGCTCGGCGACGGCGCCTCGTGCACGATCCTGCTGCTCGACGCGGACGGCGTGCACGTGCGCGTCGGCGCCGCGCCGTCGCTTCCCGCGCAGTACAGCGCGGCGATCGACGGGGCGTCGATCGGGCCCGCCGCGGGCTCGTGCGGCACGGCGATGTACGAGCGCCGGATGGTCGCCGTCGACGACATCGAAACCGATCCGCTGTGGGCCGACTTTCGTTCGTTCGCGTTGCCGTTCGGCCTGCGCGCGTGCTGGTCGGTGCCGTTTCTGGACGAAGCGGGCACCGTGCTCGGCGCGTTCGCGGTCTATCACCGGACGCCGCGCCGGCCCACCGACGCGGAAACCGACCTGTTGCGCGACATCGGCAACAGCGTCGGCCTCGCGGTGCACCAGGACTGGATCGCGCGGCAGCTCGTGCGCAGCGAGGAGCATCACCGCCTGGTCGTCAACAGCCTGAACGAAGGGATTCTCGTCGTGTCGCCCGACGGCGTGGTGGTCGCGAGCAATCCGAGCGCGAACCGGATGATGCGCGCGAAGGGCGACCTCGTCGGCCGCCGGCTGTCGACGGTGATCCTGTACAAGCTGTACGAGGACGGCACGCCGATCGCGCCAGACGACTGGCCGAGCCGGCGCGCGCTGACCACGGCCACGCCGCAGCTCGACTACTCGGTCGGCTTCGGGCTCGCCGACGGCGACGTCATCTGGGTGCGCGGCAACGCGGTGCCGATCGTGAAGCCGGGCGAGACGCAACCCGAATCGGTGCTCGTGTCGTTTCACGACATCGGCCCCGTGCGCGAAGCGCAGCAGCAGTTGCGCTACCTGGCGACGCGCGACGCGCTGACGGGCCTCTACAACCGGCGCTGGCTTTCCGACCGGATGCGCGAGCTGTTCGGCGCGCGCGATGCGGCGGCCGGGCCCGCGCGTGTCGCGGTCCTGTTCATCGATCTCGTCGGCTTCAAGAAGGTCAACGACACGGCCGGGCACGACGCCGGCGACGCGCTGCTGCGCAGCGTCGCGGCGCGCCTCGCGGCGTGCGCGGGCGGGCGCCACGCGCTCACGCGCGTCGGCGGCGACGAGTTCGTGATCCTCGTCGACGACTGCGACGATCCCGACGCGCTCGCCGTGCTCGCGCGCGAGGTGATCGACACGATCGCGAAGCCGTTCGCGATCGCGAACAACGAGTACTGGCTCGGCGTGTCGATCGGGATCAGCGTCGCGCCGCGCGACGGCGACGATGCGGTCACGCTGATGCGCAACGCCGACTCCGCGATGTACGACGCGAAGCAGCGCGGCCGCAACCACTTCACGTTCTTTACCGCGCAGTTGAACCTGCGCCTGCAGCGCCGCTTCGCGATCGAGCAGTCGCTGCGGCGCGCGATCGCTTCGGATGCGCTGCGGCTCGCCTATCAGCCGGTCGTCGACGCGCGCAGCGGCCGCACGGTCGGCGCCGAAGCGCTGCTGCGCTGGACGAGCCCCGAGCTCGGGCCGATGTCGCCGGCGGAATTCATCCCGGTCGCGGAAGATACCGGGCTCATCGTCGCGATCGGCCAGTGGGTGCTCGAAACGGCCTGCCGGCAAGCCGCCGAATGGCGTCGCACGATCGCCCCCGACCTGATGCTGGCGGTCAACCTGTCGCCGCGGCAGTTCCACGAGGGGCTCGTCGAGTCGGTCGACCGCTGCCTCGAACAGACGCGGCTCGATCCGGGCGCGCTCGAACTGGAAATTACCGAAGGACTGCTGATGAACGACACGGACACCGTGCTGCCGATGCTCGAGGCGCTCACGGACATGAACGTGCGGATCTCGGTCGACGACTTCGGCACCGGTTATTCGTCGCTCGCGTACCTGAAGCGTTTTCCGCTGCACAACCTGAAGGTCGACCGTTCGTTCGTGTCGGGCGTGCCCGATCATCGCGACTCGGTCGCGATCACGCAGGCCGTCGTCGCGATGGCGCATTCGCTCGGGATGAAGGTCACCGCGGAAGGCGTCGAGACCGAGGCGCAGTCGTGGTTCCTGCAGCAGATCGGCTGCGACATGCAGCAGGGTTACCTGTTCGGCCGGCCGCTCGACCCGGCCGACTACGCGCGCCGGCTCGTCGCCGTCTAGGCGTTCACGCGAGACCGCCGCCGTCCGGCGACGCAGGCGGGGCAGTGGGTGCCGGCGGTGCGGGCGGCGCATCGATCTCGACGCGATTCTTGCCGTCGTGCTTCGCGCGGTACAGCGCGCGATCGGCCGCCTCGATCAGCGACGTCGTCGGCAGGCCGGCGGCCGGCACGATGCTCGCGCCGCCGATGCTGATCGTCACGTAGCGCCCCGTCGACGAGTGCGCGTGCTCGAGCCGCAACGACTCGACCGCGAGGCGGATCTTCTCGCCGAGCAGCCGCGCGGCGCCCGGCGACGTGGCCGGCATCACGACCGCGAACTCCTCGCCGCCGAAGCGCGCGGCGAGATCGCCGGATTGCCCGAGACAGCGTTCGATGGTGGCCGCGACC
The DNA here is from genome assembly GCF_001521935.1 of Burkholderia sp. RF7-non_BP4. Lineage (NCBI taxonomy): Bacteria > Pseudomonadati > Pseudomonadota > Betaproteobacteria > Burkholderiales > Burkholderiaceae > Burkholderia > Burkholderia sp. RF7-non_BP4. Next base: position 178,637 of record NZ_LOTA01000010.1, read on the forward strand.
TGCTTGAGCACGCCGTCGCCCGACACGTGGCCGTACGTGTCGTTGTACAGCTTGAAGTTGTCGACGTCGATCATCAGCAGCGACAGCTCGCTGCGCTCGCGCGTGCCGCGCCGCCATTCGGCGGCCAGATATTCGTCGAGATAGCGGCGGTTCGACAGCCCGGTCAGGCCGTCCGAATGCGTCAGGCGCCGCAGTTCGAGATTGGCCTCCAGCAGTTGCTGCTGCGATTGCCGCAGCGCGCGATAGGCCTCGTCCCGCTGCAGCAGGTTCATGTACGAGCGCGAGTGATAGCGGATCCGCGCGATCAGCTCGATGCGGTCCGGCAATTTCACGAGGTAGTCGTTCGCGCCGGCCGCGAACGCGGCGCTCTTGATCACCGGCTCTTCCTGCGTCGACAGCACGATGATCGGCACGTCGCGCGTCGCCGGATTCGCACGGTACGCCTTCACGAGGCTCAGCCCGTCGGTGCCGGGCATCACGAGATCCTGCAGGATCACGGTCGGCCGCGTCTCGATCGCGGTCGCCAGCGCGTCGTCCGAGCGCGGGCAGTAGTGGAAGTCGATGCCGTCCTCGTCGACGAGCGCGCGTCGGATGGCTTCCGCGACGATCGTCTGGTCGTCGACCAGCAGGACCATCGCGGGCGCGTCGGCGTGCGGCGTGGGCGCCGCGTGCGCGGCGTCGAACGCCGCATGCAGCCCGCCGGGCGGGCGGGTGAAGTCGCTAGTCATGATCGATGCAGGGTTGCGCCATGGTAGCGATGGGTGTGACAGGGTTTCATCGGGTTCAGATTCGCGCGAGCGCCACCAGCTCGCCCGCGATGCGCTCGAGCGGCAGGATCGCGCGCGCGGCGCCGAGCGTCGCGGCCGCCTTCGGCATGCCGTAGACGGCGCTGGTCGCCTCGTCCTGCGCGATCGTATGACAGCCCTTCATGCGCAGTGCCTTCAGGCCGATCGCGCCGTCGCGTCCCATGCCGGTCAGCAGCACGCCGATCACGCGTCCCGGCCAGTGCTCGGTCAGGCTGTTGAAGAATACGTCGACCGACGGCCGGTACGGCGTGGCGGCCGGTTCGCGCGTGTATTCGAGCGTGCCGGTGCGCGTGACGCGCAGGTGATCGTCGGTCGCCGCGAGCAGCGCGACGCCGGGCTGAGGGCGGTCGCCTTCGTGCGCGACGCGCACGGTCAGCGGCGTCTGGCCGTCGAGCCATTGCGCCATCCCTTCCGCGAACGCGCGATCGACGTGCTGGACGATCACGATCGGCGCGCTGAAGTCGGCCGGCAGGCTGCCGAGGATCGACGCGAGCGCGCCGGGGCCGCCGGCGGACGCGCCGATCGCGATCAGCGGGCCGCCGCTCGCGCGCGAGGCCGTGCCGGCCGCGCGGACGCCGCCGGGCGCGTCGAGCAGCCGGCCGATCTGGTCGATCTTCGCGAGCAGCAGCCGCGCGGTGTCGCCGCCCGCGCCTTCGCCGAGGCGTGGCGTGTCGACCGCGTCGAGCGCGCCGGCGCCCATCGCTTCGAACACGCGCCACGCGTTCGCACCGATGCAGCTCGTCACGATCAGGATCGCGCACGGGCGGCTGGAGCGCATGATCCGCCGCGTCGCCTCGATGCCGTCGAACTTCGGCATGACCAGGTCCATCAGCACGACGTCGGGCGGTTGCGCGGCGCACATTTCGACGGCTTGCGCGCCGTCGGTCGCGACCCACAGCACGCGATGCTCGGGCCGGTGCGCGAGCGCGCGGCGCATCGCCTCGACGGCAAGCGGGAGGTCGTTGACGATGCCGATGTTCACAAGCGGGATACTCCGGTCGGTTCGTAGTGTTGGATATGGGCCGGGTTCATGAAAGGCAGTGCCGGGCCGGCGCCGCCGAACGGCATCGGCGGGCGGATGGCACGAAATTCTTTTCGACTGGCGACGCCCCGAATGCTGTCATGCGGCGCGAGCGGCGGCAATCGAAAAAATTGCGCATTGCGTCGATTCCGACCCTTTCCTCTATGGGTAGACGGCATTTTTTGCCGCCCGGGAATACGGGCAGCGATGTGCAGGATCATGCGGCAGCGCGGCAATCCGTCGTCGACGCGTTCGTGACGGCGCGAAGCGCGGCGCCCGGCACGGGCGCACGCGCAGGCACCGGCGAGCCGGCCGCGCGGGCCGGCACACCGCGCGCGGTGCGCGTCCAGTCGTTCAATGGCTGCGGGCGTACCCCTGGATCAGCGCGCGCATCATCCCTTCGACCGTTGCGTCGAGCAGATCGGCTTCCTGCTCCGATTCCTCGACGAGCGCGGCATAGGCGGTCGCGAGCGTCACGCGGTCGACTTCGTGGCGTTGTTCCATCAGCGTCACCATCCCGTCCTTCGCCAGATGAGCGGAGAACGCGCGGCTGCCGATGGTCTGGAATACGTCGATCATGGCGGCTCTCCCGAACGTTGCGATGCCTTCCAGTGTAGTCGGCGCACCGGCGCTCCGCCATGCGCGGCGGGGGCGCGGGCCGTCAACGGCACGCCGGCCGGAATCGTGCGTTGCCGCGCGCGTTGCCACCGCCCGGCGCCGCCGCCGCCCGCGATTCGTTCCGCCGAAACACGGCGGACACACGGCCGGTGCAACGTGGCATCGGTTTCAACGTTTACCCGAAGCTTCAAATTGTCGACTTTTTATCGATAAAGTCTCGTGTTAGATTTTGCCGCCTGAACCCGGTCGAAACCGGGCGGGCGGCGCGCCTTCACGGCGCCGCGAATCCATCGCAAGGAGGGGCAATGCTGGTGCTGATTGGGGTGCCGATCGTCGTGATCGGTTTCGCGCTGCGCTTCAACGCGCTGCTGGTGGTGACGATCGCGGGCCTCGCGACGGGGCTGGCGGGCGGGATGAATCTCGTCGACATCGTCAGCGCATTCGGCAAGGCGTTCACCGACAACCGCTACATGGGGTTGATCTGGCTGACGCTGCCGGTGATCGCGCTGCTCGAACGCAACGGGCTCAAGGAGCAGGCGAAGCGGATGATCTCGCGCGTGCACGCGGCGACCACCGGCCGCGTGCTGATGCTGTATTTCGTGCTGCGCCAGGTGACGGCCGCGCTCGGCCTCACGTCGCTCGGCGGCCACGCGCAGATGGTGCGGCCGCTGATCGCGCCGATGGCCGAGGCCGCGGCCGTCAGCCGGCTCGGCGACCTGCCTGAATCCGTGCGCCAGCAGATCCGCGCGCATGCGTCGGCCGCCGACAATGTCGCCGTGTTCTTCGGCGAGGACATCTTCATCGCGATCCAGTCGATCCTGCTGATCAAGGGCTTCCTCGAACAGAACGGGATCGTGGTCGAGCCGCTGCGCCTGTCGGTCTGGGCGATCCCGACGGCGATCGCCGCGCTGCTGATCCACTGCACGCGGCTCGCGCTGCTCGATCACCGGCTGTCGCGCAGCTTCGGCGCATTCGGGCGGGAGGGCGCGCGATGATCGGCCTCGAACCGCTGTACACGCTCGCCGGCCTGATGTTCGGCGCGTTCGCGTGCTTCAACCTGACGGACCGCACGAACCCGCGCCGCGTCGTCAACTTCGCGTTCTGGGCGATCTACGCGCTCACGTTCCTGTTCGGCGCGCGGCTGCCGCACTTCCTGACGGGCTGCCTCGCGATCGCGCTCGCGCTGATCGCGGGCTCGGGCAAGCTCGGACGCGGCAAGTCGGACGAATCCAGCGAAGCGGCGGGCGCGCGGCGCGACGCGAAGGCGCTGCGCTTCGGCAATCGGCTGTTCCTGCCGGCGTTGCTGATTCCCATCGTCACGCTGATCGGCACGTTCGCGCTGAAACGGGTGCCGTTCGTCGATCCGAAGAGCGTGACGCTGATCTCGCTCGTGCTCGGCACGCTCGTCGCGTTCGCCGTCGCGCTCGCGATGCTGCGCGATTCGCCCGTTCACGCGCTGAAGGAGGCGCGTCACACGATGGACGCGGTCGGCTGGGCCGCGATCCTGCCGCAGATGCTCGCGGCGCTCGGCGCGCTGTTCGCGGTCGCGGGCGTCGGTGGCGTGGTGTCGGGGCTCGTGAGGGAGTGGGTGCCGATCGATTCGCCGTTCGCAGTCGTCGCCGCCTATACGGTCGGCATGGCGCTGTTCACGATGATCATGGGCAACGGATTCGCCGCGTTCCCCGTGATGACGGCCGGCATCGGCCTGCCGCTGATCGTCCATCAATTTCACGGCAACCCGGCGATCCTCGGCGCGATCGGGATGCTGAGCGGCTTCTGCGGTACGCTGATGACGCCGATGGCCGCGAACTTCAACATCGTGCCGGCCGCGCTGCTCGAACTGAAGGACAAGAACGGCGTGATCAAGGCGCAGTGGCCGACCGCCGTGCTGCTGCTGGCCGTCAACACGCTGCTGATGTACGCGTTCGTATTCCGCTTCTGACGAGGTGCCCATGACCGACCGGCTGACCCCCGAACTCGCATCGAAATTCGCGTCGCTCGCGCTCGCGCACCTGACCCGCGAATATCCGAACAAGCTCACGCATTCGCTCGAAGGCCCGCACGACGTGCAGGGGCCGCGCGCGCTGCATCCGATCTTCTACGGCAGCTACGACTGGCATTCGTGCGTGCACGGCTACTGGCTCGTGCTGAGCGTGCTCGAACGCTATCCGGCGCTGCCGGAGGCCGAGCGGATCATCGCCGTCGTCGACGCGCACTTCACCGACGCGAACGTCGCCGGCGAACGCGCGTATCTGGCGCTGCCGCACAACAGCGGCTTCGAGCGGCCTTACGGATGGGCGTGGCTGCTGGCGCTGTCCGCGCAGCTGGAGCGGCTCGCGCTGAAGGGCGTGGTGCCGCAGGCCGCGCGCTGGGCGAAGACGCTCGCGCCGCTCGCCGACCTGTTCGTCGCGCGTTTCGAGACCTTCCTGCCGAAGGCCACCTATCCGCTGCGGGTCGGCACGCACTTCAACACCGCGTTCGCGCTGGCGCTCGCGCTCGACTTCGCGCGCGCGACGCAGCGCGACGGGCTCGCGGCGCTGATCGTCGAAACGGCGAAACGCTGGCACCTGAACGATGTCGCGTGCCAGGCGTGGGAGCCGTCGGGCGACGAGTTCCTGTCGCCCGCGCTGATGGAGGCGGAGCTGATGCGGCGCGTGCTGCCGGCCGCCGAATTCGACGGCTGGTTCGCGCGTTTCCTGCCCGATCTCGCGCGCGGCGAGCCGGCGACGCTGTTCGAGCCGGCGACGGTCAGCGACCGCAGCGACGGCAAGATCGCGCATCTGGACGGATTGAATCTGAGCCGCGCGTGGTGCCAGCGCTCGCTCGCCGGCGCGCTGCCGGAAGGCGATGCGCGGCGCGCGAAGCTGCGCGATGCGGCCGACCGGCACCTCGCGAGCGCGCTCGCGCACGTGGCCGGCGACTACATGGGCGAGCACTGGCTCGCGACGTTCGCGCTGCTGGCGCTGGACGCGTAGTCGCGGCGTCGGGTACCTGCGAAGCCGAGCTCGATGTTGCGCTAGCGCTCGGGCGCGAGATCCTGGTTCGTCGCGGTGATGGGAGCGGCGCCGCCGCCGAGGCCCGCGTTCGAGCCCGGCGGGCGTGACGGCTTTGCGTCCGGCGCAATACCGCTTTCCACGGGGCGCCCGGCTCGACCCGGCGGCAGAGTCGATACACTGCCGTACCGGTTGCACGGGCCCCGGCATATCAGGCCCCGACGAAGGAGACAGCACAGATGGACACCCAACGCGCAGCGGTCGTGACGTACCGCGGCAATGCGATCGAGAACACGCACGTCGCCGATGTGGCGGTGGTGGATGCCGGCGGCAAGCTGCTGTTCCGGCTCGGCGATCCGTTCCGGATGACGCTCGCGCGCTCGGCGGCGAAGCCGGCCCAGGCGCTGTCCGTGATCGAGACGGGCGCGCCGGAGCGTTTCGGTTTCGACGAAGCGGACATCGCGCTGATGTGCGCGTCGCACAGCAGCGAGGAGCGGCACATCGCGCGCACGCGGGCGATGCTGGCGAAGGTCGACGCGCAGGAGTCGGATTTGCGGTGCGGCGGCCATGCGCCGCTGTCGGACGCGGTGTACCGGTCGTGGATCAAGCGCGACTACACGCCGACCGGCGTGTGCAGCAACTGCTCGGGCAAGCACGTCGGGATGCTGGCCGGCGCGCGGGCGATCGGCGCCGCGATCGCCGACTACCATCTGCCGGTGCATCCGATGCAGATGCGCGTGAAGCACGTGGTCGCCGATGCGTGCGGCCTGCCCGACGACGAGGTCGACTGGGCGATCGACGGCTGCAACCTGCCGACGCCGGCGTTCCCGCTCGACCGCCTCGCGCGTCTTTATGCATCGCTGGCAGACGGTGCGGATACGGTTGAAGCCGGCGGCGCGGCGACGACCGATCGCGTGCGCGCGCTGGCGCGCATTCACCATGCGATGACGGCCCATCCCGAGCTGGTCGCCGGAGAAGGGCGCTACTGCACGGTGCTGATGGAGGCCTTCGACGGGCAGGTCGTCGGCAAGCTCGGCGCGGACGCGTGCTACGGGATCGGCGTACGCGCATCGGCGCGCACGCGGGAACTCGGCGCCGACGGCGCGCTCGGCCTCTCGGTGAAGATCGAGGACGGCAACATCGACGTGCTGTACATGATGGTCAGCGAACTGCTCGAACGGCTGCGGATCGGCACGGACGCGCAGCGCGCGCGGCTCGCCGCGTTCCACCGGCCGCGGATGCTGAACACGCAGGGCGTCGAGATCGGGCACGCGACGTTCCCGTTCGAATTGCAGCCGGCCTGATGGCGGCTGTCGTGCCGATGCCGCGTGCCGAAGGTGCATGCGGCGTCGGCGCTGGCTTGCCGGCCGGCGCGACGGCCGCCGCTACGCGCCCGCGTCGCGAATCTTCGTCAGCTCGACTTCCGACAGCTCGCCGATGTGCGCGAGATGCTCCGCGAGGAAGTCCTTCAGCACGCGCAACTTTGCCGAGCTGCGCCGGTTCGCCAGATACGCGATGTAGATGTAGTCGCCCGTGAGCTTGTTCTGCAGCCGGTAGCGCGGCAGCACGGCTTCGAGCCGGCCGCTCGCGAGCAGGTCGCGCACCAGCCAGATCTCGAATTCGGCGATGCCGAGGCCCGCGCAGGTCGCGTCCAGCTGCAGTTCCGAATGGTCGGTGACGAGGTTGCCGGCCGGCAGCACGCTGTGCCGTGCATCGCCGCGCACGAGCTCCCAGCGCGGATCGCCCTCCGGATGCACGTAGCGCAGGCAGTTGTGATGCAGCAGGTCGTCCGGCGTCGCGGGGCGCCCGCAGCGGTCGAGGTAGCCGGGCGTCGCGCACAGGATGCTGTCGTTGCGCGACAGCCGGTGCACGACCAGGTTGTCCAGGTAGTTCTCGCCTTCGTGAATGTCGAGGTCGAAGCCGCCGGCGACGAGGTCGTTGTGGTTGTCGGTGAGCCGCACGTCGAGCTGGATCGTCGGATAGCGCGCGAGAAACGGCGCGATCAGCGGCGCGAGATGGCGGCGGCCGAACGCGACCGGCGCGGTGAGCTTCAGCGGGCCGCTCGGCTGCGAATTGAGCTCGGCGACGACGCGCAGCGTGTCGTCGAGATCGGCGATCAGCGTGACCGCGCGTTCCAGGTAGATGTGGCCGGCCTCGGTCAGCGTCACGCTGTGCGTCGAGCGATGCAGCAGCGCGACGCCGAGGGCGTCCTCGATCGCCGTGATCTTGCGCGCGACCGTCGACGTCGACACGCGCATCTCCTTCGCGACCGCGGAAAAACTTCCCATTTCGACGACCCGCACGAACGCGCGCATCGCGCCGAGGTGATCGATGCCGGTGTCTCTCGCCGTTGTTTTCATTCGTCTCTCGCTGTTGCATCCCACGCAAAACCGCTTTCGATAATACAGAAGCGAGGTTCTTTATGCAAAGGCATAGAATGCGATCCCGTCGTACGGGGAAGCGGTGAACGCAGCCGGTTTCCCACGTCGGCAGAGACAATTCAGGAGGGGCACCATGACGGAAAGCGGCTTCCGCGTCGAGGCGGATCTTTTAGGGAAACGAAGCATTCCGGATTCGGCGTACTACGGCGTCCATACGCTGCGCGCGAAGGAGAACTTCGACATATCGGGGCGCACGATCGCGTCGCTGCCGTACCTCGTCATGGCGCTCGCGGCGGTGAAGGAAGCCGCTGCCGATGCGAACTGCGAGCTCGGGCTGCTGCCGGACGCGTATCGCGACGCGATCGCCGCCGCCTGTGTCGAGATCCGCGAGGGCCGGCTGCACGATCAGTTCGTGGTGGACATCATCCAGGGCGGGGCCGGCACGTCGACCAACATGAACGCCAACGAGGTGATCTGCAACCGCGCGCTCGAAATCATGGGGCATGCACGCGGGCAGTACGAATACCTCCATCCCAACGAGCACGTCAATCTCGCGCAGAGCACGAACGACGTCTATCCGACCGCGATCCGGATCGCGACCTGCTTCGCGGTCGAGCATCTGCTCGACGCGATGGCGCGCCTGCGCGATGCGTTCGCGGAGAAGGCCGACGCGTTCTCGGATCTGTTGAAGCTCGGCCGCACGCAGCTGCAGGACGCCGTGCCGATGACGCTCGGCCAGGAATTCTCGACCTACGCGGTGATGGTGACGGAAGACATCGCGCGCCTGCAGGAAGCCGGCTTGCTGATGCGCGAGATCAATCTCGGCGCGACCGCGATCGGCACCGGCATCACCGCGCATCCGGAGTACGCGCAGAAGGCGCTGGCCGCGCTGCGACGCATCACCGGCCTGGACCTGAGCACCGCGCCGAACCTGATCGAAGCGACGCAGGACTGCGGCGCGTTCGTGCAGGTTTCCGGCGTGCTGAAGCGGATCGCGGTCAAGCTGTCGAAGATCTGCAACGACCTGCGGCTGCTGTCGAGCGGCCCGCGCGCCGGCTTCGGCGAGATCAACCTGCCGCCGGTGCAGGCCGGCTCGTCGATCATGCCGGGCAAGGTGAACCCGGTGATTCCGGAAGTCGTGAACCAGGTCGCATTCGAAGTATTCGGCAACGACCTCACGGTGACGTTCGCCGCCGAGGCCGGCCAGCTTCAGCTCAACGCGTTCGAGCCGGTGATCGCGAGCGCGCTGTTCCGCAGCTTCGGCCACCTGACGGCGGCCTGCACGACGCTCGCGGACCGCTGCGTGAGCGGAATCACCGCGAACCCCGAGCGGTTGCGCGAAACGATGGAGCGGTCGGTCGCGCTCGCGACCGCGCTGAACCCGTACATCGGCTACAAGCGCGCGACGGCCGTGGCCGCCGAGGCCCACGCGAGCGGCAAGTCGATCCGCGAAGTCGTGCTCGATCGCCAGCTGATGACCGCCGCGCAACTGGACGAAGCGCTGCAGCCCGAAGCGCTGATCCGTCCGCGCGCGTACTGATTCCGGCCGCGCGGCGCCGGCGCATGCCGCCGGACGCCCGTGCGCGGCCGTTCCCGCAGCGCCCCGTCGACGGGCGCGACACATCAAGAAACGGAGACACACCATGAAGCACGCCAGCGAGCGCGCGGCCGACACGGCCGGCGGCGCGGATCCCCGTCATGCCGACCGAGACGCGATGTTCGCGTCGCACGAATCCGGCTATGAGAAACAGTTGAAGCCGCGCCACGTGCAGATGATCGCGATGGGCGGAGCGATCGGCACCGGCCTCTTTCTCGGCGCGGGCGGCCGCCTGCAGAGCGCGGGCCCCGCGCTGGCGGTCGTGTATCTCGTGTGCGGCGTATTCGCATTCCTGATCATGCGCGCGCTCGGCGAGCTCGTGATGCATCGGCCGACCAGCGGCTCGTTCGTGTCGTACGCACGGGAGTTCATGGGCGAGCGCGCGTCGTTCGTCGCGGGCTGGATGTACTACCTGAACTGGGCCACCACCGGCATCGTCGACATCACCGCCGTCGCGATCTACATGAAGTACTGGGCCGTGTTCACGGACGTGCCGCAGTGGGTGTTCGCGCTCGGCGCGCTGGGGATCGTGTCGGTGATGAACATGATCGGCGTGAAGGTGTTCGGCGAGATGGAGTTCTGGTTCTCGATCGTCAAGGTCGGGACGCTCGCGCTGTTCCTCGCCGTCGGCGCCGTGTTTCTCGCGAGCGGTCATCCGGTCGCCGGGCAGATGCCGGGGCTGCACCTGATCGCGGATCACGGCGGAATCTTCCCGCACGGGATCCTGCCGGCCGTGCTGATCGTGCAGGGCGTCGTGTTCGCGTATGCGAGCATCGAGCTCGTCGGCGTCGCCGCGGGCGAGACCGCCGATGCGCGCAAGGTGCTGCCGAAGGCGATCAACAGCGTGATGTGGCGCATCGCGCTGTTCTACGTCGGCTCGGTCGTGCTGCTGACGATGCTGCTGCCGTGGACCGCGTACAGCGCGCACGAAAGCCCGTTCGTCACGTTCTTCGGCAAGCTCGGCGTGCCGTACGTCGGCACGGTGATGAACGTCGTGGTGCTGACCGCCGCGCTGTCGAGCCTGAATTCCGGCCTCTATTCGACCGGGCGCGTGCTGCGTTCGCTGGCGATGGGCGGCTCGGCGCCGCGCTTCGTGTCGCGGATGAACGCGCGCGGCGTGCCGTACGGCGGGATCCTCGTCACGGTCGCGGTCAATGCGATCGGCGTGCCGCTGAACTACATCGTTCCGGCGCAGGCGTTCGAGATCGTGCTGAACATGGCGTCGCTCGGGATCATCACGACCTGGGGCTTCATCGTGATGTGCCAGATCCTGTTCCGCCGCGCGGTCAATCGCGGCGAGCTGAGCCCCGTGTCGTTCCGGATGCCCGGCGCGCCGTTCACGTCGTGGCTCACGCTCGGGTTCCTGGTCAGCGTGCTGGTGATGATGGCGTTCGATTACCCGGGCGGCACGTGGACCGTCGGGATGATCCCGGTCGTCGTGCTCGCGCTCGTCGTGGGCTGGAAGCTTGCGAAGCGCGGTGCCGCGCGAGAGGCGTCCGCCGCGGCCGCCGCGCCGATCGGCGCCGATCCGGCGAGCAACGTCTGACGATACGCACGGGCGGGCCGACCGCCCGTGCGCTCAGTTCGATCCGGTGCGCGCAGCGACCCAGCGGCCGAAGTCGCCGGCCATCTCCGCCGTGAGTTCGTGGCCGGCGTCGTAGAGGCGCGTGTCGTGCGCGACGCCGAGCGCCGTCAGCTTCGCGTCGGCGGTTTCGGCCCACGCGACCGGCAGCTTGTCGTCGAAGCGGCCGTGCATCACCAGCGCGTGCAGCGCGCTCAATGCGTCGCGCGGCGCGATCAGCGGATCGATCTCCGGCAGGATGCGCCCGCACAGCACCGCGAACGCGGCGACATCGGCCGGTGACGTGAGCGCGACGCTCGCGCTCATGATGCCGCCCTGGCTGAAGCCGGCGATCACGGTGGGCAGGGCCGCGTGTTCGTCGTCGGTGCCCCGGGCGCGCAATGCGCGCAGCAGCGCGATCAGCTGAACACGGCTCGCCTCCGCGCGGGCCGCATCGATTTCCGGGCCGTTCGGGCCGAAGCGCACCGGAAACCACGCGTGCTGGCCGGGGCCGAACGTCAGCGGGCCGCGCACGAACGCGATTTCGATGCGCGGGTCGATCGTGCCGGCCAGATTCAGCAGATTGGTTTCGTTGCCGCCGACGCCGTGCAGCAGCAACAGGCGGCCCACGGGGCGGCCCGCGGCCGGGCGCAGCCGGTAGTGGAGGCCGGATTCGGAGTCGGTGGTCAGCGGCAGGACGTCGGTCATTGCAAGGGTCCGGTTGGGGAAGTGATCCGACAGTCTAGAACGCGCGGGAGGGAAGGTGAATCGCCGGACGGCGATTGATTGTTTCCTGATCGGAATGAATCGTCGGCCATTCGCCATGTCGGCCGGCGCGGCGAATCCGGCCGCGCGGCAGAAGGTGCATGCCCGATTCGATTCGCGGATAATGCGCAAACGTTTTACCGGTATTCGGCCGGATTGAATTACCGGATCGAAAATAAAAGAATGAATATCCGGATTCGATTTATCGAGGCTGCCGGCAACGCCCGCCGGGCCGCTCAGGCCGGGGGTTAACGGCCGATTCGAGAAAAACTTTAGGATTTTCTCGCCGCAATTGATCATTGCGATTTTCTCAACGACCGATTGATTTTCAGTCATCGGACAGTCATACACCATCCCCGATAATTCGGCGCTCACATTCTTTCAATAGACAAAAGGGCGATCGAAGCCGGATCGCTGCGGGGAGCTGTACTCATGACCATCCGTCATCGCATTACGCTGCTAGTCGTCCTGACGTTTTTCGCGCTGTCCGCGATCGGCGTGTACGCCGTGTACCAGACGCGCAAGAGCGCGTCCGAGGTGCGTCAGGTTACCCAGGGAATCGTGCCGAGCGCGCTCGCGTCGGCGGATCTCGTCGCCGACGTGAAGAACATCCAGATCGCGACGATGACGCTGGTGTACGCGCCCGACGCGAACACCGCCGCGCAGGCGCGCGACGAGCTGAAGGCGAAGCAGGGCGCGCTGCGCGCGGCGCTCGACGCCCAGGCGAAATCGGCGGTCGGCCGCGCGCAGGAAGGCCTCGTCGAGCAGGCGAAGGACAGCGCCGCGAACTACTTCGCCGCGATCGACGACACCGTGAAGATGAAGACCGACGGCAAGCCCGAGATGGCGCAGGCGTACCTGTTCGCGAACGTCGCGCAGTATCGCGACGAACTCGAGGGCATCGTCGACACGCTGCGCGTCGAGAAGAACCGCCAGAAGGACGATGCGATCCGCGCGCTGAACGGCATGCTCGCGACGACGGCCACCGCGATCGCGGGCGTGGCGGGCACGGTGGTCGTGCTGCTGACCGCGCTCGGCTTCGTGCTGTATCGCCAGATCACGCGTCCGCTGATCGGGATGCAGACGGCGATGAGCGAGATCGCCGCGAGCCAGGACTTCACGCGCCGCGTGCCGGTGGGCCGGATGGACGAGATCGGTCATTCGATCGTCGCGTTCAACGGGATGATCGAGAAGATCCAGGAGAACGCCGCGCAACTGAAGCAGAAGACGGCCGACATCCAGGCGATGCTGCAGAACATGCAGCAAGGGATCCTGACGGTCGTCGAAGGCGGCGTCGTGCATGCGGAGTATTCGGCTTACCTCGAGACCATCTTCGAGACCGGCGACATCGCCGGACGCGACCTGATGGCGCTCGTATTCGACGATTCGAGCATCGGCTCCGACGCGCGCTCGCAGGTCGACGCGGCCGTGCATGCATGCCTCGGCGAGGACAGCATGAACTTCGCGTTCAACGAGCACCTGCTCGTCAACGAAGTCGCCAAGCGGATGCCGGACGGCCGCGAGAAATGGCTCGACCTGAGCTGGTCGGCGATCACCGACGAGACCGACACGGTCGTGCGCCTGATGCTGTGCGTGCGCGACGTGACCGAGATTCGCGAGCTGACCGCGCAGGCCGGCGAGCAGCAGCGCCGCCTCGAGATGATCGGCGAGATCCTGTCGATCAGCCAGGACAAGTTCCACGACTTCGTGCACAGCGCGAAGGGCTTCCTCAGCGAGAACGAGCGGATGATCCGCCAGCACGAACGCGCCGATCATTCGATCGTCGCGGCACTGTTCCGCAACATGCACACGATCAAGGGCAACGCGCGCACGTACAGCCTGCAGCATCTGACCAACATCGTGCACGAAGCGGAGCAGGCGTACGAATCGCTGCGCCGCGCGGACGGCGGCCCCGAGTGGAATCGCGATGCGCTGATGGACGACCTGGCCCGCGTGCGCGAGGCAGTCGACCACTACGCGACGATCAACGCGGTCACGCTCGGCCGGCATGGCGAGGCGGCGCAGCACGGCGGCGCCGACTACCTGATGGTCGAGCGCGCGCATATCAGCGAGAGCCTGCGCATGCTCGACGGCGCCGATCCGGCGAACGCAAGCGACTGGCGCGCGGCGCGCGATTCGGTGCGCCGCCTGCTGAGCCAGTTCGGAACGCAGGGCATCGGCGATGCGCTGGGCGGCGTGATCGAATCGCTGCCGTCGCTCGCGGCCGAACTCGGCAAGCCGGCGCCCGTCGTGCATATCGACAGCAACGGCCATCGCGTGCGCAGCGAGATCGGCGCGACGCTGAAGAACGTGTTCATGCACCTGTTGCGCAACGCGATCGACCACGGGATCGAAACGTCGGAAGAGCGTCGCGCGGCCGGCAAGGCGCCGGCCGGCAAGATCGACATCGCGGTCGACGTGGAGGACGATGCGTTGCGCTTCGTGCTCGGCGACGACGGCCGCGGCCTCGCGCTCGACCGGATTCGCGGGATCGCGCGCGAGCGCGGCTGGATCGACGCCGGCAACGAAGCCGCGCTGACCGACGAAGCGGTGGCCGAACTGATCTTTCGCCCGGGCTTCTCGACCGCGCGCGCGGTGACCGAAGTATCGGGGCGCGGCGTCGGGATGGACGCGGTGCGCAACTTCCTGAAGCGCGACGGCGGCGACATCGCGCTGCGCTTCACCGACGATCGCGTCGGCGCGTCGTATCGCGCGTTCGAGACGATCGTGTCGCTGCCGGCGCGATTCGCGGCGGACGGCGCGGCCCGCGACGCCGGGCAGCCGACCGGCGCCGGCATCGCGAACGTCGACGTGGCGGAGTGATCGTGCAAGCGTGGATGATCCCGATCGGCGCCGCGCTGGCGGGCGGCCTGGTGGTCGCGGCGGTGGCCGCGATCGTGTGTCGCATCGCGCGAGCACGGCTCGTTGCCGCGCTGACGCGCGAAGCCGGGGCGTTGCGCGCCGCGCTCGGCGCGGCCGATGCACGGGCCGATGAAGCCGTTGCCGCACATGCCGAAGCGGCGCAGGCGTGGGCGCGGCGCGAAGCGGCGCTCGAAGAGGCGCTGGCGCGCGAGGTGGCCGGCACTGGCGAGCAGCGCGACGCGCTGCAGGCGGTCGCGGCCGAGCGCGCCGCGCTGTCGCAGCATGCGACGAAGCTCGCCGACGAAGCCGCGCGGCTGCGCGGGCTGGCCGGCACGTTCGAACGCTGGCACGAGCAGATGATCTCGCTGACCACGCAGAACCAGGACATGCGCACGAAGAACCAGGAGCTGTCGGCGATCGTCGCGCACGTGTCGATCGTGTCGCTGAACGCGTCGATCGAGGCCGCGCGCGCGGGCACGGCCGGGCGGGGCTTCTCGATCGTCGCGAGCGAGGTGCGCGGGCTCGCCGCGCGCTCGCAGCAACTGTCGAACAGCTATCGCGACAGCCTGAATCGCAACGATCTCGTGACGGCCGCGACGTTCCAGGACATCCAGGCCGGCGGCAAGATGATCACGGCCGCGCTCGCGACGGTCGAGACGCTGGCCGGGCAGCTGCATGCGCGGCTCGACGGAGCGGCGGCGTGATCAGCGCGCAGGCCCGGGCCGGTTTCGAGCGGATCTTCTTCGATGCGGCGCGCACGCGGCTCGCGTCCGGCGGCGCGTGCGAAATCAGGCCGGCCGCCGGCGATGCGCACGACGCGTCGCACGATCCGTCACGCGCGAAGTCGCGCGCGACGCCGAAGGTGCCCGAACACGTCGCAGTGCTGACGATCTCGGCACTGCATTTCCGGCTGCTGCTCGCGCTGCGCTTTCGCGACGACGAACCGACGCGTCGTCATTTCGCCGCCGCGACGCCCGGCGCGAGCGCGCAGCGGCCGCTTTCCGAGGCGTTCATGGAAGTCGCGAACCTGTGCTGCGGCGCGATCAACCAGGCGCTGACCGCGCCGTTCCCCGATCTCGGGATGTCGACGCCTTACCTGTTGAGCGGCGCGAGCGTCGACTACCTGCCGGCGTTGCATCCCGACCACGTGGCCGCGTACGACGTGACGCTCGACGGCGACGTGCGGATCGGCGCGACGCTGTGCGTGTGCGCGAACGCGCCGGTCGATTTCCACGTGCCGGAAGCGGCAAGCGTGGACACGGGCGGCGAGCTCGAACTGTTTTGACCGATTGTGAGGAAGGACTCCGCGAGATGACCGTAGACCAACCCGTCAGCAAGGTGCTCGTGCTCGACGACAGCCGCGCGCATGCGGCGACGATCAAGCGCTTCTGCGACGAGCACAACCTGGTCGGCCTGACCGTGCGGCGCAACCGGCTGCTGAAGGTGCTGCGCTCGAACATCGATCTCGGCGCGATCCTGCTCGCCGAGGACTACGGCGGCTCGCCGGACGAAAGCGCGATCATCGCGACGCAGATCGATGCGCTGCGGCCCGAGCTGCCGATCATCCTGCGCCGCGCGTCGAATGCTTCGCGCGACGGGCTGCCCGATGCGCTCGCGCGCGTCGCGTGCGCGGCCTACGTCGCCGACGACCTGACGCCGCTCAAGCGCGCGATCGACGAATACCTGTTCGGCCGCGACTACCCGAACGCACTCGTGCGCGGCATCGCGGAGATCACCGAGGCGCGGCTCGACAGCCTGTTTCCGGGCCTCGCGATCGAGCGCGACACGCCGTGCATCGTGCGCGACCAGATCATCTTCGGCGAGGTGTTCAGCCTGATCGCGCTGGAAAGCGCGTGGTGCCGCGGCTACATGCTGCTGCAGACGAGCGAGCAACCGCTGCTCGACATGATCGGTGGCACGCGCGACGATGGCCGCGCACCCGATTTCCGCGACGTGAACAACGTGCTCGGCGAGTTGACCAACCTCGTGTGGGGCGCGTTCAAGAACCGCTATCTCGGCGACGCGGAGGCGCTCGCCCGGCATCCCGTGCAGGTGCCGCTCGTCGTCAATCACAAGCAGAAATTCATTTCGTTCGGCGGCGACTGTCCGCAGCTGTGTTTCAAGTACCGGATGACCGACCCCGAGTCGGGACGATCGGTGCGGCTCGACCAGCGTTTCGTGTTCAGCCTGAGCTGGTCGCCGGAGGATTTCCGCGAGTCCGTGCAGGACGTGGGGCCGATGGTCGAGTCGGGCGAACTCGAACTGTTTTGAATGTTGAAGTCAGCAACAAGGAAAGGGGAATACGGTATGGCAAAGATTCTGGTGGTCGACGATTCGGGCACGGTGCGTGACGAGGTCGCGGGGTTCCTGCGCAATCACGGGCTCGACGTCGCGACGGCGGTGGACGGCAAGGACGGGCTCGCGAAGCTCAAGGCGACGCCCGGCGTGCGCCTCGTGATCAGCGACGTGAACATGCCGAACATGGACGGCCTGACGATGGTCGAGAAGATCCGCGGCGAGCTGGCGAATACGTCGGTCAACGTCGTGATGCTGACGACCGAAAGCAGCCCGGCGATGAAGGAGCGCGGCAAGGCCGCCGGCGTGAAGGGCTGGATCGTGAAGCCGTTCAAGGGCGACGCGGTGCTCGACGCGCTGAAGAAGCTCGCGGGCTGAGCGCGCACGCGGGGGATGCATCGCCGTCGAGCGGCGATCGATGGGCAGCCTGGGTGGCCTTCGTTTCACGGTGCGGCGGGCGTGCAAGCCGGCTTCGCCGGCCGGCCGGTCGACCCCGCTGGACGCCGCGCGCAATGTGGAGGACGATTCGTGATCGTGTCGATCGCGAATCCGGGCGCGTGTCGCCCGTGCTGCCCGTGCTGCGGATTCGCGCCCGATCGAACCCCGTCGAGCGGAGCATCATGGAATCCCGTCACGAAACACCCGAGCCGATCCTGCTGCGCGACGTGCGCGACGGGGTCGTCACGCTGCGGCTGAACCGGCCGCAACAGTTCAACGCGTTGTCGGAGGCGATGCTGGCGAGCCTGCAGGACGCGTTCGATTCGCTGGCCGCCGATCCGCACGTGCGCTGCGTCGTGCTCGCCGCCGAGGGCAAGGCGTTCTGCGCGGGCCACGACCTGCGGCAGATGCGCGCCAAACCCGAACTCGATTACTACCGCACGCTGTTCGCGCAATGCAGCCGCGTGATGCTCGCGATGCGCGCGTTGCCGGTGCCGGTGATCGTACGCGTGCACGGCATCGCGACGGCGGCCGGCTGCCAGCTCGTCGCCGCGTGCGATCTCGCCGTCGCAGCGGACACCGCGCGCTTCGCGGTATCCGGAATCAACGTCGGGCTGTTCTGCTCGACGCCGGCCGTCGCATTGAGCCGCAACGTGTCGGCGAAGCGCGCGTTCGACATGCTCGTCACCGGGCGTTTCGTCGATGCGGCGACGGCGGCTGCCTGGGGGCTCGTCAACGAGGCCGTGCCCGAGGATGCGCTCGACGCGGCCGTCGCGCGCAAGGTCGCGGAGATCGTCGCGAAGAGCCCGGCGGCGGTGCGCTACGGCAAGCAGATGTTCTACCGGCAGCGCGAACTGCCGCTCGACGACGCGTACGCGTTTGCGGGCGACGTGATGGCGCGCAACATGATGGAAGAGGACGCCGGCGAGGGGATCGACGCGTTCCTGGAGAAACGCAAGCCGGTGTGGCGTGCGTAGCGCGGCGGCCGCGCGTGCGCCTTGCCCGCGCCAGCGCGCGTGCCGCCGCATCCGCGCCGGGCATCAACGCCCGTAGCTGCCCGTGCGCAGCGCCGGCTGCATCGTAGACGCGCCGGGCGGCACGGTCACGACCGGCACGCGGCGCGCGAGTGCGCACATCAGCTCGTAGCCGATCGTGCCGCTGGCTTCCGCGACGTCGTCGACCTTCACCTGATCGCCCCACAGTTCGACGCTCGAGCCGATGCCCGCGTTCGGGCACGGCGTCAGGTCGACGGTCAGCATGTCCATCGACACGCGGCCGACGACGCGCGTCGTCACGCCGTCCACCGCGATCGGCGTGCCGGTCGGCGCGTGGCGCGGATAGCCGTCCGCGTAGCCGCACGCGACGACGCCGATCCGCATCGGCCGGTCTGCCGTGAAGCGACGGCCATAACCGACCGTTTCCCCCGGCGCGAGCGTCTGCACGCCGATGATCTTGCTCGTCAGCGTCATCGCGGCCATCAGCGGCGTGTCGGCGATGTGCCGCGACGCGCCGGTCGGCGACGCGCCATACAGGATCGTGCCCGGCCGCACCCAGTCGCGATGCGCGCGCGGATGCCACAGCACGGCCGCCGAATTCGATGCCGAGCGCTCGCCCGGAATTCCGGCCGTGGCCGCATCGAATCGATCGAGCTGCCAGTCGACTTCGCCTTCGTCGGCGTTCGCGAAATGCATCATCAGCGTGATCTTTCCGATCGACGGCGCGGCCGCCGCGCGTTCCCACGCGGCGCGGAATGCGTCGGGCCGGTAGCCGAGCCGGTTCATCCCGGAGTTCATCTTCAGCTGGATGTCGATCGGCTGCCGGGGCTTCGCGGCGATCAGCAGATCGAGCTGCGCGTCGCAGTGCACGGCCACCGTCAGCCGATGGCGATCGGCCAGTTCGACGTCGGCCGGTTCGAAGATCCCTTCGAGCAGCAGCACCGGCTTGTCCCAGCCGAGCTCCCGCACGCGCACGGCTTCGTCGAGATCGAGCAGCGCGATGCCGTCGGCGGCCGCGAGGCCCGGATAGATCCGCTCGATCCCGTGACCGTATGCGTTGGCCTTGACCACGGCCCATACGCGCGATTGCGCGGCGGTGCGGCGGATGAAGTCGAGGTTGTGGCGGACGGCGTCGGGACGGATATGGGCGACGATGGGACGGGGCATGAGCGGGCTCGGGTCGAAAGTCGTTCGGCGCACGCGGCGGCGCGGCGCGGGTGAGCAGGCTGGCGCGGCAACACGCCAAGCCAGTGTTGAGCGCTATCTTATTGGTGTTCGACCAGTTTTAATTAACGTATTTGTCGGCGATTTGGTGGAATTTTTTGTGTCGGATCCATGCCGTCACGGCCTTTGGCAGGCTGACTTGCCGAGTCTCCCGTCTAGAAAACCGGTGCGCGAACAGCTCGCCGCAATGCTAAGCTCTGCGCGACCGTGTCATTGATCAATGTAATCATAAAGGAGGAGACTTTGATGACGACGTCCCAGATCTGCCTGTTCATCGTGGCGCTGTTGCCGTTCCCGATGACGTTCCTGGCCAAGGCCCGCAAGGGCTACGACAACCGCGCGCCGCGCGAGTACCTGGCAAGGCTCGAAGGCTGGCGCGCGCGGGCGCAGGCCGCGCACCAGAACGCGTGGGAAGCGCTGGCGCTGTTTACGGCCGCACTGGTCGTCGCATGGCACAACGGCGCGAACGCGCATCACGTCGATCAGCTCGCGATGGGGTTCGTCGCGCTTCGCGTCGTCTATGTGCTGACGTACCTGCTGAACTGGGCGTCGCTGCGCTCGCTCGTGTGGTTCGCGGGGATGGCCTGCGTCGTCGCGTTGTTCTTTGCCGCGCCGTGACGAGAGGATGAACGGGCGACCCCGGCGCGGGCCTGGCGCGCGGGTTCGCTACGCACCGCCCGCGCCGCGCGCGTGACTGTCGTTGGATGCGGGCGCAACGATCTTCGCGAGCTGGAACGGTGGTGCATCGGCTTCGCGGCGCAGGAACGCGATCAACGGATCGAGCAGCCGATGCCGCGCCGACGGATTGCGGCGCAGCACGAAGCGCCATGACGCATCGCGTGCGAGGCCCGGCACCAGCGGCACCAGGCGGCCGCTGCGCAGTTCG
Source organism: Burkholderia sp. RF7-non_BP4 (assembly GCF_001521935.1). Classification (NCBI taxonomy): domain Bacteria; kingdom Pseudomonadati; phylum Pseudomonadota; class Betaproteobacteria; order Burkholderiales; family Burkholderiaceae; genus Burkholderia; species Burkholderia sp. RF7-non_BP4. Next base: position 199,079 of record NZ_LOTA01000010.1, read on the forward strand.
GGCTCGATCAGCGGCACGCGCCCGAGCGCGATGCCCGCGCTGCCCAGCGCCGCGCCGATCACCTGACTGAAACTGCTGTAGCGGACGATCTTCGTTTCGAAGTCGTCCGGCAAGCCGAAGTGCACGGCCCAGTTGCGCCAGTCGATTTCAGGGCTGTCCTCGTGCATCTCCTGCAGCAACCGCGAGCGGCATACATATCCCGATGCATGCGGATACAGTTCGGGACTGCAGACCGGAAACACGGTTTCGCGCAGCAACACGTCATCGTCGTCGCGCAGCCGGTGCGCGGGCACGTGCACGATCGCGAGATCGACGCCGCTGCGCGCGAAATCCGGTTCGTCCTCGACCACGACGGCATGCAGCGGCGTTTCGGGATGCAGCGACGAGAACTCCGCGAGGCGGCGCGCGAGCCACATCGACGAAAACGGCGCGTTGGCGGACACCGTCAGGCGTTGCGCGGTGGTGCCGCGAATCTCGTCGCAGGCGTCGGTCAGCTTCGACAGCGCGTCGCTGACGGCCGGCAGCAGGCGGGCGCCCGCTTGCGTGAGGCCGATGCCGCCGAGCCCGGTGCTGCGTTCGAGCAGGCGGGCACCCAGCGATGCCTCGAGCGCGCGGATCTGGTGACTGACGGCGCTCGTCGACACGTTCAGCTCGGCCGCCGCGCGCGCGAACCCGCCAAGGCGGACGGCCGCCTCGAAAGCACGCAGCGCGCTGAGGGGAGGAAGGTGCGACATGCGGGGTATTGTAGTTGACTCAACACCCGTTGAAAAATCATCTTTTGCCGCGCGTCGGGTGCGCGGGTAGCCTTGGTCCGGTCAATCGAATCACAACCAAAACCGACCGGAGGGCTTCATGTATTTCGACCGACGACTATGGGCGATGATGGCCGGAATGCGCTGGCGGGTTGCCGCCGCGGTTGCGCTCGGGCTGCTCGCGATGAGTGTCGGCATCCTGCGTTTCGTGTTTCTCGGCCGCGTGCTGGCGCTCGTTTTTGCCGGCGCTCCGGCGCGCGATATTGTGGAAACCGTCGCCGCAACGGCGGCTTGCGTGCTGCTGCGTGCATGGCTCGATCATCGTCGCACGGTGCTCGCGCAGCACACGGCCGGGCGCGTGCAGTCCGCGCTGCGCGCGCGGCTGTTCGACCGGATCGCCGCGCTCGGCCCCGCCTGGTTCAGCGGCGAGCGCACGGGCGGCGTGATGCTGGCCGTCGTCGACGGCGTCGAGCAACTGCAGACCTTCTTCGGCGTCTACCTGCCGCAGCTCGTGATCGCCGCGTGCGCGCCGGTCATGATCTTCGCGGTGCTCGCGTGGTGGGACGTGCCGACGGCCGCGATCCTGCTGGTCGCGGCGCTCGTCACGCTCGCGCTGCCGCAATTCGTGCATCGCGCCGATCGGCGCGCGGCGCTCGCACGCTCGGCCGCGTTCAAGGCGTTCGGCGAGGAGTTTCTCGACGCGGTACAGGGCTTGCCGACGCTGAAGGCGTTCGGGCAAAGCGGTGCGTTCGGCGCGAAGCTGGCGGCCAAGGCGCGCGCGCTGTCCGACAGCACGTTCTGGGTGCTCGCGCTCGGGCTGCTGACGCGGCTCTTCACCGATCTCGGCACCGGCCTCGGCGCGGCGGCGGCGATCGCGGTCGGCGCATGGCGCGTGCGCCATGGCGACATGAGTCTCGAGGCGCTGCTGATCGTGCTGATGGCCGGCAGCGAAATCTTCCGGCCGCTGCGCGACCTGCGCGGCGTGCTGCACCAGGGGATGATCGGCCAGTCGGCGGCGAACGCGATTCACGCGCTGCTCGACGCGGGCGGCGACGCACCGCCCGCAGTCGCACCGCGCGTGCCGCACGTGCGGCCGGAGATCGTGTTCGACGGCGTCAGCTTCGCGTATCCGGGGCGTCGCGCGGACGCGCATGCGTCGCTGGGCTTCACGGTGCGCGAAGGCGAGACGGTCGCGATCGTCGGCCCGAGCGGTGCCGGCAAGTCGACCATCGTGCGCCTGCTGCTGCGCCAGCACGATGCCCAGGGCGGCACAATCCGCATCGGCGGCCACGACGTGCGCACGCTCGACGCCGAACAGGTGCGCGAGATGATCGCGGTGGTCGCACAGGACGCGACGCTGTTCGACGGCAGCGTCGCCGACAACCTGCGGCTCGGCCGTCCCGATGCGAGCGACGCGGACATGATCGCGGCCGCGCGCGCCGCCAACGCGCACGATTTCATCTCGGCGTTGCCCGACGGCTATGCGACGCGCATCGGCGAACGCGGGCTGATGCTGTCGGGCGGTCAGCGCCAGCGCATCGCGATCGCGCGTGCGCTGTTGCGCGACGCGCCGATCCTGCTGCTCGACGAGGCGCTGTCGTCGGTCGATGCCGAGAACGAGGCGCTGATTCAGCAGGCGCTCGACCGGCTCACGCGCGGGCGCACGACGCTCGTGCTCGCGCACCGGCTGTCCAGCGTGATCGGCGCCGATCGGATCCTGGTGCTCGACCACGGGCGGGTGGTCGACGAGGGCACGCATGCGGCACTGATCGCGCGCGACGGCCCGTATCGCCGGCTGATGGGGCCGCAACTGGAGGCCGCCGCCGAAGCCGTCGGCATGGCCGCGACCGCCAGCGGCGCGGGCGCGCGCGCCGCGTCGGGCCCGCAGGTCAGGCCGCTGAACGACGATGCGGCGACCATCGGCTGGCCCGAAACGTTGCGCGCGCTGCTGCGTTTCGTCAGTCCGTGGAAGGGCAAGGTCGTGCTGACCGTGCTGTTCGGAATCGGTCGCGTGCTCGCGTTCATCGGCGTCGGCGTGATCGGTGCGCTGGTGGTCGGCGGCGTGTCGGCCGGACACGCGAACGGCGCGCTCGTCGCGGCGCTGCTCGTCGTCGCGCCGGTCGCGGCCGTGCTGCACTGGCTCGAATCGTGGCTCGCGCACGACATGGCGTACCGGCTGCTCGCCGAAATGCGCATCGCGCTGTTCGCGACGCTCGAACGGCTCGCGCCGGCCGGGTTGCTGCGCCGCCGTTCCGGTGACCTGGTCGCGCTCGCGACGCAGGACGTCGAGACCGTCGAATACTTCTACGCGCATACGCTCGCGCCGGCGTTCGTCGCCGTGCTGGTGCCGGCCGGCGTGCTGGCGCTGCTCGCGTCGGTCGCATGGCCGCTCGCGCTGGCGTTGCTGCCGTTCCTGCTGTGGGCCGGGCTGGCGCCCGTGCTGGCGCGGCGCGACGTCGACCGGCTCGGCACCGGTGCCCGCGAGGCGCTCGGCCAGCTCGGCGCGCATCTGACCGAAACGATCCAGGGGCTGGCGGAACTGACCGCGTTCCAGGCGCTCGCGCGGCGGCGTGCCGCGTTCGTCGCGGAAGCCGACGCGTACGGGCAGCAGCGCGCGAAGCTGCTCGACGACCTGTCGTCGCAGAGCGCCGCGCTCGAAGTCGCGAGCGGGCTCGGCGGGCTGGCCGTCGCTGCGCTCGGCGCGCTGCTGTGCGCGCGTGGCTGGTTCGCGCACGAATCGTTGCCGCTGCTGGTGCTGGTCGCGGTGGCCGCGTTCATGCCGGTGGCGGAGATCGGCCAGGTCGCGCGGCAACTGGCCGACACGATCGCGTCGACGCGGCGCCTGCGCGCGCTCGAGAAGGAGCCGGTGACGGTCGTCGACGGCACGCACGCGCTGTCCGGCAACGCGACCGTGCGGTTCGAGGAAGCGGGTTTCACGTACCCGGGACGCGGGGTGCCGGCGATCGATCGCGTGAGCTTCGAGGTGCCGCCCGGCAGCACGGTCGCGCTGGTGGGTGCATCGGGCGCCGGCAAGTCGACCGTCGCGAGCCTGCTGCTGCGCTTCTGGGATCCGCAACACGGGCGCGTGACGCTCGGCGGCACCGATTTGCGCGACCTGAGGCTCGACGATCTGCGCCGGCACATCGCACTCGTCGCTCAGGACACCTATCTGTTCAACGACACGCTCGAAGCGAACATCCGGCTTGCCGCGAACGATGCATCGGACGAGGACGTGCAGCGCGCGATCGATCAGGCGGCGCTCGGCGATTTCGTCGCGCGGCTGCCGGACGGGCTCGCGACGCGGGTCGGCGAGCGCGGCGTGCAGTTGTCCGGCGGGCAGCGCCAGCGCGTCGCGATCGCGCGTGCGTTCCTGAAGGATGCGCCGGTGCTGATCCTCGATGAAGCGACTTCGCATCTCGACACGATCAGCGAGCAGCAGATCCGCGCGGCGCTGGAGGACCTGATGGCGCAGCGGACGTCGATCATCATCGCGCACCGGTTGTCGACCGTCCGCAACGCGGACACGATCCTCGTGATCGAGCACGGCAGGATCATCGAGGCGGGCACGCATGCGGCGCTGATCGCGCGGCAGGGCGCGTATGCGCGGCTGGTCTCGCATCAGGCGAGCGGGGTGGCGGCGTGACCGACCGCGCTTCGAGGCCGTGCCGAACGGCGTTGTCGCTCGCGGTACACGCCGTTCGTTGAGCCGCGCCGGCGGTGGCCGGCATCACGATCGCCGCGGCGTCGGCGCGCAACGGGGCCCTCCGGTCACGCCGAATTGCCGGGCGTTCCCCGCTTCCACGCCATGCGCCCATCCGCGCACGCCTTTCCTCCGATCAATCCCGCCCGTGCGGCTCGGGTTTGTCTCGATTCATTTTCCTGTTGAGTATTTTTTTGTTGTCGTAGTATCCGTGTTGACAACACTTGTTGCACTAAGGTCTAATTCAACATCGCATGTTGCGGTGCGGCTTGATGTCGTCGTTCCCCGGCCAGCCGGCCGGTTACATCGCTCAACCATGCGGAGAAAAGTCATGAGTCGCCGTTCCTTCCTGAAAGCCGTCGCGGTGGTCGCCGCGCTCGGCGCCAGCATCGCGCACGCGGATACCAAGACGCTCGTCGTCGGGACCGATACGTCGTTCATGCCGTTCGAGTTCAAGCAGGGCGACAAGTACGTCGGCTTCGATCTCGACCTGTGGGCGGAGATCGCGAAGGACCAGGGCTGGAAATACACGATCCAGCCGATGGATTTCGCGGGCCTGATCCCGGCGCTGCAGACGCAGAACATCGACGTCGCGCTGTCGGGGATGACCATCAGGGAAGAGCGGAAGAAGGCGATCGACTTCTCCGCGCCGTACTACGACAGCGGCCTCGCGGCGATGGTGCAGACGGACAACACGACGATCAAGTCGATCGACGACCTGAACGGCAAGGTGATCGCCGCGAAGACGGGCACCGCGACGATCGACTGGATCAAGGCGCACCTGAAGCCGAAGGAGATCCGCCAGTTCCCGAACATCGACCAGGCATATCTCGCGCTCGAGGCCGGCCGCGTCGACGCGGCGATGCACGACACGCCGAACGTGCTGTTCTTCGTGAACAACGAGGGCAAGGGCAAGGTGAAGGTCGCGGGCCAGCCGGTCAGCGGCGACAAGTACGGGATCGGCTTTCCGAAGGGCAGCGCGCTCGTGCCGAAGGTCAACGCGTCGCTCGTGAAGATCAAGGCCGACGGCCGCTACGCGCAGATCTACAAGAAGTGGTTCGGCGCCGAGCCGCCGAAGATGTGAGCGTGACGGCACAGTATGGCGCGGCCGGGCGGCCGCGCCGGTCTTGAATCGGACGGGGAGCGACAGGTGAATTTCGATTGGTCGGCGATCTGGGCGGCGTTGCCGGACCTGATGGACGGGGTCCGGTTGACGGTGTTCATCGCATTTTTCGGGCTGGTGGGCGGATTCGTCGTGGGGATGATCGCGGGCATGTTCCGCGCATACGGACCGAAGGCGATGAACGTGCTCGCACAGGTTTATATTGAACTGATCCGCGGCACGCCGATCGTCGTGCAGGTGATGTTCCTGTATTTCGCGTTGCCGCTGCTCGCGCATATCCGGATCGACGGCCTGACGGCCGCGATCATCGCGATCACGGTGAATTCGGGCGCGTATCTCGCGGAAGTGGTGCGCGGCGCGCTGCTGTCGATCCCGAAGGGGCTGACGGAAGCGGGGCTCGCGATGGGCCTGTCGATGCCGCGCGTGCTGCTGAAGGTGGTCGGGCCGCTCGCATTCCGGCGCCTGATTCCGCCGCTCGGCAACCAATGCATCGTGAGCCTCAAGGACACGTCGCTGTTCATCGTGATCGGCGTCGGCGAATTGACGCGCAAGGGGCAGGAAATCATTGCCGGCAATTTCCAGGCGGTCGAGATCTGGACCGCGGTGGCGGTCATCTACCTGATGCTGACCGGCGCGATGACGCTGACGCTTCGGCTCGTCGAAAAGAGGATGCGCATCTTATGAGCATGATCGAATTCCAGAACGTGTCGAAGAGCTTCGGCCATGTGCCGGTGCTGAAGCATATCGACCTGAAGATCGATGCGGGCGAGGTGGTCGTCGTGATCGGTCCGTCGGGCTCGGGCAAGTCGACGATGTTGCGCTGTATCAACGCGCTCGAGAAAATCACGAGCGGCGAGCTGCTGGTCGACGGCCAGAGCGTGCGCGGCAACGCATCGACGATCCGCAACATCCGGCTCGAAGCCGGCATGGTGTTCCAGCAGTTCAACCTGTTTCCGCAGATGACCGCGCTCGAGAACGTGATGTTCGGGCCGACCCAGGTACGCGGCGCGTCGCGCGCCGACGCGCGCGACCAGGCGATGGCGCTGCTCGACAAGGTCGGCCTCGAATCGCGCGCGAATCATTATCCGTCGGAGCTGTCGGGCGGTCAGCAGCAGCGCGTCGCGATCGCACGCGCGCTCGCGATCCGGCCGCGGCTGATGCTGTTCGACGAGCCGACGTCGGCGCTCGATCCGGAATTGCGCCACGAGGTGCTGAAAGTGATGCAGGATCTCGCGACCGAAGGGATGACGATGATCGTCGTCACGCACGAGATCGGCTTCGCGAAGCGGGTCGGCACGCGGTTGCTGTTCATGGATCAGGGCGGCATCGCCGAGGACGGCCATCCGGTCGACCTGATCGACCGCCCGCCGACACCGCGCCTGAAGGAATTCCTGAAACACGTGTCCTGAACGAAACCGAATCATCCGACATGCCGCTTTCCCCATCTCCCGTCATCGCCGGCACGCCGTTCGACATCGGCGTGCGCCTCGGCGAGCTTGCCCGCCCCGTGTTCGATGCGTACATGCAGCAGAGCAGAGCATGGCAGGCCGTGCGCCGCTGGCGCGGCCATCCGTTCGTCGCCGCGCTGCGACAGGCCGCGCTGGCCGCGTACCCCGATCTCGTCGCGGAACTGGACGGGATCGCGGCGGGCGTCGGCTGGCCGGCCGAGGACATCTTTCTGTGGAACTGCCGCGGCGAACTGATCCATCACGCACCGGACGGCTGCACGACGCTCGCCGGGCGCGACGCGCACGGCACGCGCTGGATCGCGCACAACGAGGACGGCGATCCGTACCTGCGCGAGCGCTGCCTGCTGGTCGATGTGCAGCCGCAGGGCAAGCCGGGCTTCATCAGTTTCTACTACCCGGGCTCGCTGCCCGGGCATACGTTCGCCGCGAACCGCGCGGGCATCGCGCAGGCGATCAACAACTTGCGGATCCGCACGCCGGCGCTCGGCGTGCCGCGGATGATCCTCGCGCGCGCCGTGCTCGACGCCACATCGCTTGATGCGGCCGCCGACGTGCTGCGCACGCATGCGCGCGCGAGCGGCTTTCACCACACGCTCGGCGCGACCGGCGATCCGCGGCTCCTGAGCATCGAGGCGAGCGTCGCGCGCTGCTCGGTCGTCGAAGTCGCGCGTCTTGCCGGTCACGCGAACCATCTCGTGCATCCGGGATGCGAGGGGGAAGCGCAGATCGTCACGCAATCGTCCGGCGATCGTCAGCGGCGTGTCGATGCGCTGACGCCGGGCATCGACGCGATCGACGAAGCCGCGTTGCTGCGCGTGCTCGGCGACCGCGCACCGGAAGGACTGCCGATCTATCGCGACGATCCGGCCGACCCCGACGACGAAAACACGTTGGCGACCGCCGTGTTCGCGATTCGCGACACCGCGATCGACTTCACCATTCACCAGCACGGCACGCGGCGCTTCGCGTCGCGCATCGTGCCGTCCGCGCACGCGCGCAGCGCGTCCTGATCCATGAGGCAACGCATGACGACCGTTTTTCATCGCGCTCCACGCGCCACCTTGCCCGTCGCCGTTGCAGGCGACGGCATCGAGATCATCGATTCGACCGGCAAACGCTACATCGACGCGTGCGGTGGCGCGGCCGTGTCGTGCCTCGGCCACAGCAACCAGCGCGTGATCGATGCGATCAAGCGGCAGGTGCAGCAACTGCCGTACGCGCATACGTCGTTCTTCACGACGGACGTGGCGGAAGAATTGGCCGACCGGCTCGTCGAGGCCGCGCCGGCCGGTCTCGAACACGTGTATTTCGTGTCGGGCGGATCCGAGGCGATCGAAGCCGCATTGAAGCTCGCGCGTCAGTATTTCGTCGAGAAGGGCGAGCCGCAGCGCCGCCATTTCATCGCACGTCGCCAGAGCTATCACGGCAACACGCTCGGCGCACTCGCGATCGGCGGCAACGCATGGCGGCGCGAGCCGTTCCTGCCGCTGCTGATCGAGGCGCATCACGTGAGCCCGTGCTACGCGTATCGCGACCAGCAGGCCGATGAAACCGACGAAGCCTATGCACAGCGACTGGCTGACGAGCTGGAGCGGAAGATCGTCGAGCTCGGCGCGGAAAACGTCGCGGCATTCGTCGCGGAAACGGTGGTCGGCGCGACGGCCGGCGCGGTGCCGCCGGTGCGTAGCTACCTGAAGAAGATTCGCGCGGTGTGCGACAAGTACGGCGTGCTATTGATCCTCGACGAAATCATGTCGGGGATGGGGCGCACCGGTTACCTGTTCGCGTGCGACGAAGATGGCGTCGCGCCCGACCTGCTGACGATCGCGAAGGGGCTCGGCGCAGGGTACCAGCCGATCGGCGCGACGCTGGTGAGCGATCACATCTACCGCACGATCGTCGACGGCTCGGGTTTCTTCCAGCACGGCCACACGTATCTCGGTCATGCAACGGCCTGCGCGGCCGCGCTCGAAGTGCAGCGCGTGATCGCCGAAGAGAAGCTGCTCGACAACGTGAAGGCGCGCGGCGAGCAACTGCGCGCGTCGCTGCGCGAGCATTACGGCGCGCATCCGCATGTCGGCGACGTGCGCGGCCGCGGGCTGTTCGTCGGCGTCGAGCTCGTGCGCGATCGCGACAGCAAGGCGACGTTCGATCCCGCGCTGAAGCTGCATGCGGCGGTCAAGCGCGAGGCGATGCAGCGCGGCCTGATGGTGTATCCGATGGGCGGCACGATCGACGGCGTGCACGGCGATCACATCCTGATCGCACCGCCGTTCGTGTGCACTGCGCAGCAGATCGACACGATCGTCGAACGGCTGTCCGGCGCGATCGATGCGGCGCTCGCATCGGCCGGCGCGTGAACCTTTATCTCATCGAATCCTCACCATGACGGACAGACTGCCTCCCTTCGATCCCGCATCGGCCACCGACGAGCAGAAGGCCGTGCTCGCCGACATTCTCAGCGGCCCGCGCGGCAACCTGAACGGGCCGTTCCTCGGCTGGATCGCGAGTCCCGAGCTCGCGCAGCATGCGCAGCGGCTCGGCGCGTTCTGCCGCTATCGCACGGGTCTACCGCTGCGTCTGTCCGAGCTCGCGATTCTCGTGACGGCCGCGCGCTGGCGCTCGCAGGCCGAGTGGCACATCCACCATCCGATCGCGCTCGATGCCGGCGTGCCGGCCGCGACCGCCGACGCGATCCGCCGCGGCGTCGAGCCGGCGTTCGAATCGGACGACGATGCGCTGATCCATGCGTTCGCGACCGAGCTGTACGACACGCGGCGCGTGAGCGATGCGACGTTCGCGCGCGCGCAGGCGCGTTTCGGCCACGAGACCGTCGTGAACCTCGTCGCGCTGCTCGGCTATTACGCGCTCGTGGCGATGACGCTCAACACGTTCGGCATGCGCGCGAACGGACAAACGGATTTACCGTTTCCGGAGTAATCGCCGCATGCGGGGGGCTGTTGATCGCGTTCATTGCGTGTGTCGTTCATACGCACCGGCGCGGCAAGGTGTGGCGCCGTTTCTCGACACGCGGTACGTTCCCTGGCTCGCGGTGGTGCGGCGAGAATGGCCGACCTTCCGCGACTTCGATCGTCCGATGCAATATCGCTGGGGGCGATGTCGAACCGTCTGACGATAGGGCGAGGCGGTGTTGCAAGGCCGCGCCGCTCTGGGGTCGACATCAATGAAACCAATTGTATTCGTGCGGGATCAGCCGCGATCGCACGCGTATGATGGCTTGTTCACGTCGATAAGATCGGTGAGCAAGCATGACTAGTACCCGTAAGACATTGATGATCGCCGGCGGCCTGCTGGTTGCCGCGGCCGGCACCGGCTACGTGATGCTCCTGCGTGCGGACCACCGCGCGATCGCGGAGGCCGGTATCGGCGACTCTACGGCGCCTGCCGCCGCCATGACGGCAGCGAACGACGGACACACCGCACAAGGCGCGATCGCGCCGCCTGCGGCGGTCGCCGTCCCTTCCAAGCATGTCGATGAGGCCGTGCCGCAACCAGCGGCCGCACGGCCGCCGTCCGCGGCTCCTGCGCGTACGAGGGCGGCGCCGGCATCCGCTGCCGTTGCGCCGGTCGTCGCCGCGCCGGCGCCACCGGCGAAACCGAGTGCGCCGCCGCCGACCGTCCATGTCGTGACGGTCGAGCCGGAGGTTGCGACCCCGCCGAAAGCCCAGCCCGCTCCGCCCGTAAAAGCGCCGGTACAAGCAGCGCAACCCGTGCAATCGACGCCGCCGGCCCAGGCGACGCAGGCGGCTCGGCCGAGTCAGCAGGCGGAGCAGCCGACCCAGCGCGCGGCGCGCAAGCGCGACGGGCTCGAGCGGCACGCGGCCGCGACTCCCGCGATGAAATCCGAAACGCCTGAAACCGCTGCACTCGTGCGGGAATCGGCAAAGCTCGATCCATCGTTGCCGCCGCCGCAATACGTGGCGACGCCGAGCGCCGATCGGCAGCACGCGACGACGGGCGCGAATCCGGTCGCCGCCGCGATGACCGACCAGCTCGTCAAGCAGTCGAGCAGCTTCAAGGCAGCCACACCGGCGAACGCGGGGCCCGGCGTGGCGCAGTGAGAAGGGAGCGGCCGCGCTCGCGCAGCGCCGCTCGATGCAGGATGAAAAAGGGCCCCGCACGCCGACCAGGGCATGCGGGGCCAAGAGACACGAACCTGTGTGGTGCGTCGCGCGTTACGCGGCGATCGCTTCTTCGGCCTGCGGGGCGTCGGCGGCAGCGGGCGTCGCGTCTTGCCGGATCAGGTGATCGAACGCGCCGAGCGATGCCTTCGCGCCTTCGCCCACCGCGATCACGATCTGCTTGAACGGCACCGTCGTCACGTCGCCGGCGGCAAACACGCCCGGCACCGACGTCGCACCGCGCGCATCGACGACGATCTCGCCGTGCTTCGACAGTTCGATCGTGCCCTTCAGCCATTCGGTGTTGGGCACGAGGCCGATCTGCACGAACACGCCTTCGAGATCGACCCGCTTCGTTTCACCCGAACGCAGATCCTTGTAGACGAGCCCGTTCAGCTTGCTGCCGTCGCCGGTCAGCTCGGTCGTCTGCGCCTGCGTGACGATCGTCACGTTCGGCAGGCTGCGCAGCTTGCGCTGCAGCACTTCGTCCGCGCGCAGTTGCGCGCCGTATTCGATCAGCGTGACTTCCTTCACGATGCCGGCCAGGTCGATCGCGGCCTCGACACCCGAGTTGCCGCCGCCGACCACCGCCACGCGCTTGCCCTTGAACAGCGGGCCGTCGCAGTGCGGGCAGTATGCGACACCGCGGTTGCGGTATTCGCGCTCGCCCGGCACGTTGATTTCGCGCCAGCGCGCGCCGGTCGCGAGAATGATCGTCTTCGCCTTCAGCACGGCGCCATTCGCGAGGCGGATCTGGTGCACGTCGCCCGGAATCAGCGCGTCGGCGCGCTGCACGTCCATGATGTCGACGTCGTACTGCTTCACGTGCTGCTCGAGCGCCGCGGCGAACTTCGGTCCTTCCGTTTCCTGCACCGACACGAAGTTCTCGATCGCCATCGTGTCGAGCACCTGGCCGCCGAAACGCTCGGCGACGACGCCCGTCGCGATGCCCTTGCGCGCCGAATAGATCGCGGCGGCCGCACCGGCCGGGCCGCCGCCGACGATCAGCGTGTCGAACACCGGCTTGTTCTCGAGCGACTTCGCGGCGCGGGCGCTGGCGCCCGTGTCGAGCTTCGCGAGGATTTCCTTCACGCTGCTGCGGCCCTGGCCGAACGATTCGCCATTCAGGAACATCGTCGGCACGGCCATGATCTGGCGTGCTTCGACTTCGTTCTGGAACAATGCGCCGTCGATCGCGACGTGGCGGATGCGCGGGTTGATCAGCGACATCACGTTCAGCGCCTGCACGACTTCCGGGCAGTTCTGGCACGACAACGAGAAATACGTCTCGAACGCGTAATCGCCGTCGAGCGCGCGGATCTGTTCGATCACGTCGTCGTCGAGCTTGAGCGGATGGCCGCCCGTCTGCAGCAGTGCGAGCACGAGCGACGTGAATTCATGGCCCATCGGGATGCCGGCGAAGCGGATGCCGGCCGGCTTGCCGGGTTCGCCGATCGAGAACGACGGCTTGCGCTCGGCATCGTCGCGGCGTTCGGTTACGGTCACGCGCGACGTCAGCGACGCAATCTCGTTCAGCAGCGCAAGCAGTTCCTGCGATTTCGCGCTGTCGTCGAGCGACGCGACGAGTTCGATCGGGCGCGTGATCTTTTCGAGGTACGCTTTCAGTTGGTTCTTGAGATTGGCGTCGAGCATGGCGTTTCGGATTCCGTATTGATAATTATGGTCGGGCACGTCGTGCCGGAGAAGGGCGCGGGCCGCACGAGGCGGCCCGCATTCGCGTGACGCGCGCGCCTCGTGCGAGGCGCGCGGCGCGAACGTCAGATCTTGCCGATCAGGTCGAGCGACGGGGTCAGCGTTTCCGCACCCGGCGTCCACTTGGCCGGGCACACTTCACCCGGGTGCGCCGCGATGTATTGCGCGGCCTGCACCTTGCGCAGCAGTTCGCCTGCGTCGCGGCCGATGCCGTTGTCGTGGATTTCGCACAGCTTGATCTCGCCTTCCGGGTTGATCACGAACGTGCCGCGCAGCGCCATCCCTTCTTCCTCGATCAGCACGTCGAAGTTGCGCGACAGCGTGAGCGTCGGGTCGCCGATCATCGGGTACTTGATCTTGCCGATCGTGTCCGACGTGTCGTGCCATGCCTTGTGCGTGAAGTGCGTATCGGTCGATACGCCGTAGATCTCGACACCCAGCTTCTGGAATTCCGCGTAGCGGTCGGCGAGGTCGCCCAGCTCGGTCGGGCAGACGAACGTGAAGTCGGCCGGGTAGAACACGACGACGGACCACTTGCCCTTGAAGTTCTCTTCGGACACGGGCACGAAATCGCCGTTGTGGTATGCGGTTGCCTTGAACGGTTTGATTTGGGTGTTGATGATCGGCATCTTGCGAGTTCCTTTGCTTGGGTGTTGATGAAGTGTTGCCAGTATCCGGGTTCACCCCAGGTTTGTGAAATTGCTTGTTTCAATCCGCGGCATCGGGAATTTCTATCTGCTTCCGGCCCCCGTCGCGACGGGCCGTCCGGTCGACCCGTGCCATCCGGGCCGGGCCTTCCGACGGATTTCGGCCAGCCGGCGCTTCTGACACATTGGGCGTGCGGGAGGGCGCGGCGCCGGGCGACGGCGACGCGCCCCGCGCAAGGGCCCGGCGCCCGTTCGGCACGAACGGCTGCGCGGTCGTCAGACACGCTTCGTCCCACTGCCGCCATGAACCTTTTTTCCGGACGCGTCCTGTGTGCGCTGCTCGCGTGGTTCCGCGAGATCGTCCCCACGCGGCGATGCCTGCATCGGCTCCTGCGCGGTGTGGCCTGCGTATTCGTGACCCTCTCGTGTGCCGCGCCGGCGCTCGCCGTCGATGCGTCCGCGCCGGCCGCGACGGCGACACCCGCCACCACGTCGACCGGCCTCGTGCAGATGCCCGACGGCCGGCTGCTCGCGCCCGAGTTCGCCCGCATCGTCTCGCGCGGCGCGCTCGTCGTCGCGGTGCTCGGCGTCGATCAGCCGCCGTTCTTCATGTCGCGCAACGGCGCATTGGCGGGCGTCGACATCGATCTCGCCGACGAACTCGCGAAAAAGCTCGGCGTGTCCGTGCAGTTCGACCGCGATGCGCGCACGTTCGACGATGTCGTTCACCTGCTCGCGACCGGGCAGGCCGACGTCGCGATCAGCAAGCTGTCGCGCACGTTGCCGCGTGCGCAGGTGGTCCGCTTCAGCACGCCGTACATCAACCTGCGACGCGCGCTGCTGATCAACCGCGTCAGCTTCGCGGAACTCGCGAAAGGGCGCGCGCTGCCGGAAGTCGTGCGCGATTACCGCGGCACGATCGGCGTCGTCGCGGGGTCGGCCTACGCGGAATACGTGCGCAACGACTTCCCGGCCGCGCGGGTGCGCACGTATCCGAGCTGGCAGGCGACGCTCGACGCGCTGAACGCCGGTGCCGTCACGGCCGTGTATCGCGACGAACTGGCGATCAAGCTGGTGATGCAGGACGACCCGACCGCGCCGATCCGCTTGCGCGTCGCGACCTTCGACGACCTCACCGACGCGCTTGCCGTCGGCGTGCCGGTGTCCACGCCGACGCTGCTCGCGTTCGTCAATCAGTTCCTGGCCGAGCGCAACAAGCGGCTCGACGTGAAATCCTTGCTCGATGCGATGGGTCGCTGACATGAACATGAACGAGAACATCAGGATCATGCCCCGCATCGAGCGGCTGCATGCGTTCGCGATCCATCCGTTGACGGTGTTCGGCAGCCTCGCGCTCGGGATCGTGGCGGGCGTGCTGTGGCCGGCCGCCGCGCCGAAGTTCGACTATGTGGGCCAGGTATACGTCGGCCTGCTGAAGATGACGGCGCTGCCGTTCATGACGGCCGCCGTGATCTTCAGCCTGCAGCGGCTGCTGCGCGACGGCAGCGCGTCGGATCTCGTGATGCGCGTGATCGCGACCTTCGGCTGCGCGTCGGTGTTCGTCGTGGCGGTCGGCGCGGTCGTGCTGGTCGCGATGCGGCCGGGCGAGCATCTGTCGAACGCGACGCTGAAGGCCTTCGGCGCGCTGGTCGGCAGCGACAGCGCGGCGAGCGACACCGTGATGACGCTGTACGGCACCGATCCCGCGGAGAAATCGTCGGGCCTTGCCGACATGCTGATCGCGCTGGTGCCCGGCAACTTCTTCGCGGCGCTCGCGAGCGGCGACACGCTGAAGGCGCTGGTGTTCTCGCTGTTCTTCGGTTTCGCGTCGGGACGCGTGCCGGCGAGCATCTCGGCGGCGCTGAGCCAGACGCTGGAGACCGTCTATTTCACGTGTCAGAAAATCATGCACTGGCTCGCGTATCCGACGCCGATCGTGCTGTTCTGCGGCGGCGCCGCGCAGATCGGCACGTCGGGGTTCGGGCCGCTCGAGGCGATGGTCCGCTTCGTCGCCGCGTTCGCCGTCGTCGCGCTCGTGCTGATCGCGGCCGCGATCGTCGTGATCTGGAAACGCTCGGGCGCGACGCTGGCCGAGACGCTCGCCGGGTTGCGCACGCCGTTCGCGATGGCGCTCGCCACGCGCAGCAGCGTGGCCTGCATGCCGAGCATGATCGAGTGCCTGGCCGACGGCTTCGGTTTCGCCCGTGCGCGCGTCGAACTGGTCGTTCCGCTTGCCGTGTCGCTGCTGCGCGTCGGGCCGATGGTTTATTACGCGAGCGCGACGCTGTTCGTCGCGCAACTCTACGAACGATCGCTCGGCCCCGGCGAGCTTTGCGTCGTGCTGGTCGCATCGGTGCTGGCCGGATTCGCGTCGACCGGCACGTCGGGCGTCGTGACGGTGTCGCTCGCCGGCATGGTGTGCGCGGCACTGCACCTGCCGTTCGAGGCCGCGTTCGTGCTGTTCGCGGCGATCGATCCGTTCT
Source organism: Burkholderia sp. RF7-non_BP4 (assembly GCF_001521935.1). Taxonomy (NCBI): domain Bacteria; kingdom Pseudomonadati; phylum Pseudomonadota; class Betaproteobacteria; order Burkholderiales; family Burkholderiaceae; genus Burkholderia; species Burkholderia sp. RF7-non_BP4. The sequence goes on from NZ_LOTA01000010.1 coordinate 215,108, forward strand.
GCGAAATATTGCGGACGCTGTTGCTGGTGATCGGCAACTCGGCCGTCGTATCCGCGATCTGCGCGCGGCCGCCGCGCGCGTGAAGGAGGAGAAGCGTCATGGCACTCGTCGGCGTACTGGGCGGAATGGGGCCGCTGGCCACGGTCGACTTCATGCATCGCGTGATTGGCCTGACACGCGCACGCTGCGACCAGGAGCACCTGCCGATGATCGTCGCGAACCTGACGCGAACGCCCGATCGCTCGCGCGCGATTATCGGCGGCGGGACCGATCCGCTGCCGGCGCTGCTCGATGGCATCGCGCTGCTGAACGGCTGCGGCGTGGACGTGATCGCGATTCCGTGCAATTCGGCGCATCACTGGTATGCGCCGCTGCGCGAACGCAGCGCGGCGCCGATCCTGCATATCGTCGATGCGTCGGTGGCCGCGTTGCCGGCTGGCGTGCGGCGCGTCGCGGTGCTCGCCACGGGCGGCACGCTGGTGTCGGGCTTTTACCAGGCGGCGCTGCGTGCGCGCGGTTTCGAGCCGGTGATGCCGGGCGTGGCCGCGCAGCGCGATATCGCCGCGTGCATCGCGGCGGTCAAGGCGGGGAAGATCGACGCGTCGGTGCGGTGCCTGACGCGCGCGCTCGCGACGCTGGTACGACGGGACGTGGGCGTGGCGGTGATGGGCTGCACGGAAATTCCGATCGCGGCGCGCGCGTTGCGCGATGCACCGTTCGCGTTGATCGACAGCACGCAGGAGCTGGCGCGCGCGACGGTCGCCCATGCGGTCGCGCGCGGATGGGGGCGGGCGGTGTGACGCAACGGCGGGCCCGCGCGCTTATGCAGCCATCCGCCTGAGCCATTCCGCCAGCCGTCTCGCGCCGTCCGGCATGTCCGTATCCTCGCGCGTGCACAGGTAGTAGTCGCGTCCGTCGTCGAGCGCATGGTCGAACAGCTTCACGAGTTCGCCGCTCGCCAGTTCGCGCTCGACCAGCGGCGGGCGCAGCAGCGCCGCGCCGAGATCCGCGCGCGCCGCGCTCAGCGTCAGTTGCCCGTCCTCGAACATCGGCCCCACCGCGTGCGACACGTGCCGCACGCCGGCGCCTTGCAGCCAGTTGACCCAGGTGCTGCGATCCTCGTCGTGCACGAGCGGCGCCCGCGCGAGATCGGCCGGCGTGCGGAACGGCCCGTGGCGCTTCAGGAACGACGGGCTGCACATCGGCACCATCGCGCCCGGCAGCAGCCGCTCGCAGCGGTAGCCGGGCCAGTCGCCGGTGCCGAAGCGGATCGACAGGTCGGACGCGTCGCTTCGATAGTTGCGGTGATGCGCATACAGCACGGTCACGTCGACATCGGTGTTGTCGGCGAGGAACGCGTGCAGCCGAGGAATGAACCAGCCGATGCCGAGCAGCGGAATCAGGCTGATCGTGATTTGCCGCAGCGACGTCCGATCGCGCACGAAGCGCGTCGCGCTGCGCAGCACCGAGAACGCGGCGCTGATCGAGCGGTAGTAGTCGCGCCCCTCGTCGGTGAGCGCGAGCAGCCGGCCTTCGCGCACGGTCAGCGGCGTCTGGATGAACGCTTCGAGCAGCTGCAGCTGGTGGCTGACCGCGGACGGCGTGATGTCGAGCTCGTGCGCCGCCGCGGTGACCGAGCCGAGACGCGCGAATGCCTCGAACGCGCGGACGGCGCGCAGCGGCGGATCGTGCGGCAATTGTTCGATATTTTTCATGTGTCGAATTTTATCGAAAAATCAGGGTAAGCGACAACATGAAAATATCCCGTATTTACAGGCGATTACGTTATTGTGTCGGGAATGGCATAAGCATCCAACAATTGAGTATTTGGGGTGTTGGAGCTGAATATTTAATATTTTTCATGTTTTGATTCGAGTCCCCGATCCCCGCACATGAAAATCGCTTTTCTTCCCGCCAGCCTCGCATTCTCCGCGGCCACGCTGATCGCCGCCGTTCCCGCCTTCGCGCAGTCCGCGCCGCAGACGATCCTGATCGGTCTCGCCGCGCCGCTCACCGGCCCGTCCGCGCGGATCGGCAAGGACCTGCAGAACGGTGCGCAGCTCGCGATCGACGACGCGAACGCGACGCATCCGAGCATCGGCGGCAAGCCGGTCGTCTACAAGCTCGTCGCGGCCGACGATCAATCCGATCCGCGCACGGCCGTCGCGGTCGCGCAGCAGCTCGTCGACCAGCACGTGATCGGCGTCGTCGGTCACTGGAACACGGGCTGCAGCGTGCCGGCGTCGCGCGTCTATCGAGATGCCGGCATTCCGCAGATCGCGCCGGCGTCCACCGGCCACCCGTACACGCAGCAGGGCTACGCGACGGCGTTCCGCATCATGGGTCACGACGATGCGGGCGGCAACTTCACCGGCGCCTATGCGGTGAAGACGCTGAAGGCCACACGTATCGCGGTGATCGACGATCGCACGTCGTTCGGCGCGGGGCTGGCCGACCAGTTCATCAAGGGCGTGCAGGCGAACGGCGGCACGATCGTCGATCGCCAGTACGTGAACGACAAGACGACCGACTTCAGCGGCGTGCTGACCGCGATCAAGGGCAAGCGCGCGGATCTCGTGTTCTTCGGCGGGCTCGACGCGCAGGCCGCGCCGATCGCGCGCCGGATGCGCCAGCTCGGCGTGAACGCGCCGCTGCTCGGCGCCGGCGGCTTCGTGAGCCAGACCTTCCTGTCGCTCGCGGGCAAGGACGGCGACGGCGTGACGGCGCTCGAACCGGGCCTGCCGCTCGACCGGATGCCGGGCGGCAAGGCGTTCGACACGCAGTACCGCGCACGCTTTCACGCGCCGATCGAACTGCACGCGCCGTTCGCGTACGACGCGGCGGCCACGCTGATCGCGGCCGCGCAGAAGGCCGGCACGACGCAGCCGGCGAAGCTGGTCGCGGCCGTGCGCGCGATCGACCGGCCCGGCGTGACCGGCCGGGTCGCGTTCGACGCCGAAGGCAATCTGAAGGACCCGGCATTCACGATCTACCAGGTGCGCGGCGGCAAGTGGACCGTCGTCGACGTGCTCGGCGGCGCGCACCCGGCAACGAAATGACGACGGAGACGAATCCCATGACCGACACGACACACGCATCCACGGCGGCACCCGAGGACACGCGCCTCGGCATCCTCGCGCGGCGCCGCATCGAAGCGGAAATCATCAAGCCGATCTACGAGGTCATGAAGCGCGAATTCGGCGCCGAGCGCGCGCAGGCCGTGATCGCGGAAGCCGTGCGCGGCGCGGCCGTCGACGCGGGCCGCACGTTCGCGGCGCAGGAGCCCGACGGCACGAGCGTGCAATCGTTCATCGCGCTGCAGGTGCTGTGGGAGAAGGACGATGCGCTCGACGTCGAGGTGCATCGCGCGGACGACGCGCACTACGACTACGACGTGCATCGCTGCAGCTACGCGGAGATGTATCACGCGATGGGGCTTGGCGAGATCGGCCACCTGCTGAGCTGCGCGCGCGACAGCTATTTCATCGAGGGTTACGACCCGCGCATCGCGCTGACGCGCACGAGCACGATCATGCAGGGCGGCACGCGCTGCGATTTCCGCTATGCGCTGCGGGCGGCGCCGCAGGTCGGCGCCCCGGAGGCCGGCAATGCGTGACGATTTCGCGGATGCGCCGCGCGTCGACGGCGCGCGGCTGTGGGCGTCGCTCGAACGGATGGCGCAAATCGGCGCGACGCCGAAAGGCGGCGTCTGCCGTCTCGCGCTGACCGACCTCGACCGCGAGTCGCGCGACCTGTTCGTGCAGTGGGCGCGCGATGCCGGCTGCACGGTGCGGGTGGACCGGATGGGCAACGTGTTCGCGCGCCGCGCGGGCCGCCATCCCGATGCCGCGCCGGTGATGACGGGCTCGCACGCCGATTCGCAGCCGACCGGCGGCCGCTACGACGGCATCTACGGCGTGCTCGGCGGCCTCGAGGTCGTGCGTGCGCTGAACGATGCGGGCATCGAGACCGAGCGTCCGATCGACGTCGTGATCTGGACCAACGAGGAAGGTTCGCGCTTTGCGCCGGCGATGATCTCGGCCGGGGTGTTCGCGGGCGTCTATCCGCTCGAATACGGTCTGTCGCGAACGGATGGCGCGGGCAGGACGATCGGCGAGGAACTCGCGCGGATCGGGTACGCGGGCGCCGAGCCTGTCGGCGGCTATCCGGTGCATGCCGCCTACGAATTGCATATCGAACAGGGCGCTGTTCTCGAACGCGCCGGCAAGACGATCGGCGTCGTGACCGCCGGGCAGGGGCAGCGCTGGTACGAGGTGACGCTGACGGGCGTCGACGCGCACGCGGGCACCACGCCGATGGAATTCCGGCGCGACACGCTGGTGGGTGCCGCGCGGATGATCGAATTCGTCGATGCGCTCGGCCGTCGCCATGCGCCGCACGCGCGCGCGACGGTCGGGATGATCGAGGCGCGGCCGAATTCGCGCAACACGGTGCCGGGCGGCTGCTTCTTCACGGTCGAGTTTCGTCATCCTGACGATGCGGTGCTCGACGAGCTCGACGCGGCGCTGCGTGCGGAACTGGCCCGCGTCGCGGCCGACGCCGGCCTCGGTGCGCGGATCGAGCAGATCTTCACGTACCCGCCGGTGCCGTTCGCACCGCGCTGCATCGACGCGGTGCGCGATGCGGCGCAGGCGCTCGGGCTGCCGCACATGGACATCGTTTCCGGTGCGGGTCACGACGCGTGCTACATCGCGCGCGTCGCGCCGACGGGCATGATCTTCGTGCCGTGCGTCGACGGGCTGAGCCACAACGAGGCCGAGGCGATCACGCCGGAATGGTCGGCGGCGGGCGCCGACGTGCTGCTGCGCGCGGTGCTGCAAAGCGCGCAGGAACCGGGCGCGTGATGCGCGCGTGACGGGCGCGGCTTACTTGCCCGACTTGTGCCGCGCCATGAACGCGAGGTAGGCGACGATCTGGTCGAGCTCCCGGTCGCTCAACTGATCGGGCGGGAATGCCGGCATCACGCGACCCGGCCAGTCGCGCACCGATGCCGGATTGCGGATGTAGCGGCGCAGCGCGGCGGGCTGGAAGTAGTCGACCGGATTCATCGGCGCGTTGAGGTCGGGGCCGGCCTGGCTGCTGCCCGCGCCGTCGAGGCGATGGCACGCGAGGCATTGCGTGACGAACAGGCGCTGGCCCGCGCGGGCCGGATCGTTCGCCGGCAGCGCGGGATCGACGGCGAGCGATGGCCAGCGCGCGAGCGGCGACGATTCGATCGTGATGCGCACGATCTGATACGGCCATTGCTCGCCGCGCACCGACGATGCATCCGCCCCGAGCCACACGAGATAGAACGGCCCGGCGCTGACCTGCTTGCCCGGCAGCTTCGGCCACGGATGCGCGGGGTCCTCGATCGCGAGCCACGCGACGGCGCCGGCCGGCGCACGGCGGCGCGCGAGATCCAGCGGCAGTTGCGCGGCGAAACCGTCGGCCGCGCGCGTTTCGAGCACGCCGTCCGCCGGCAGCGGCGTGTCGCCGAGCAGGGCGGCGAACGGCACCGCGCGGAACGTCATCGGCCGGCCGTACGCGATGTCGCGCGGCACGTGGATGTCCGTCGCGTCGGCGCGCGCGAGCAGCGCCTGGCGCGTCAGCACGCGAGGCGTGCCGTCGGTCTCGAGTTCGAGCGAGCCCTGCGCGGACGCGCGCGTCGCGATCAGACACACCGTCACCAGCAACAGCGAAAACCACCGGCGCTTCAGCATTCGTTCTCCGTGGGGGCGTTCCGGCGGCGGCAGAAAGGCGAGCGCGCGGCCGATGGATGGAATCGGGCGACAGTCTAGCCGGTACGGGCGTCGCTGGCGAATTCGATGGGGGATCGGCGCAATTACACGGGGCGGCGGTGTCGGTCCGGTCCCGTTCGCGTCGCCGTCAATGTGTCGGACACTGCGCGTCGGTCTTCGGTAAAGGCGCTTCCCGTGCCGTATCGAAATCGGCTTCGCGCGTCCCGGACGGCGTCAGCGACACGAAATGCATCGTGCCGCCGCGTGCCGCGAACCCGGCGATGCCGGTCGAGCCCCACGGAATCGGCGAGCGCTGCGCGCCGCTCACCGACATGCCGGTTGCCGAAAGCGCCAGCGTCAGCAGCCGCCCGTCGCGCGTCGGCACATACGCATGCGTGCCGTCGACGCCGATTCCGGATTCCCGCACCGACGCCGGCAGGCAGTCGAGCGTCGCGAGGCGGCGGCCGTCCGGGTCGATCAGCATCGCGACACCGCGGTTGTCCGCCGTCGTCGTGACGACGACGAAGCGGTCGATCGCCGGCACGTACGCGGACGAATACACGTAGTACTGGATCGCGTCGCTCAGCGGCCCGAGCTTGTCGAGCTTCGCCGTGACCGGATCGAACATCGCGTATTCGAGCGTCGCGTCCGTGCTGCCTTCGATGTATTTCTGCCAGACGAGCAGCGCGCGGTGCGGCGAGCCGGCGACCACGGGCCACCATTCGCGGCGGTGCGGCGCGACCGGCACGTGATTCAGCACGCGTCCGTCGGCATCGTAGGTTTTCACGTAGACGCCGTTGCCGGTGCCGAGGTTGTCGACGCCGCCGCCGTCGATCCAGTCGGCGGAATAGAACACGACGAAGCGTTCGCCCACCGCGGCGACATGCCCGGAGTGACCGCCCGCCTCGACGTCGTTCGGGTAGGGCTTGATCGGCTTCAGGTCGCGCCGATAGACGCCGTAGCGCTGGCTGACCTCCTGCGGCGTGTTCCAGCCGTCCTCGAACGTGACGAAGATGTCGCCGCGCGGATTCTGCGCGATCGATACGGGCTCCTGCGCTTCCGGACGGCTGATGAACGTGCGGACGCGCAGCAGGCGCGGCTTGCCCGGCAGCCATTCGCCGACGTACACGTCGTGCGGCCAGTTGCCGTTGCGCAGCGCGCCGCGCGGCGCGATGCCCGAGCTGCTGAAGAACACCCAGCGCCGGCCGTCGCCGGCGTCGGCCACACCGATTCCGTGCATGAAGCGCCGCGGGTCGCCGCTGTCCTGCGGCGACGCGGGCGCCTGCACGGTGACGGTATGCACGACCGGCGGGCCGGCGAACGTGTGCGACGGTGCCGCGATGGCGCAACACGCGCCGCAGAGCACGGTCGCGACACGCCACGCGGCGGCGCGCGCGCCCGCATGGGCGCGCACGGTGGCGATCGGCGTCGCGACCGGCCGTCGCATCATTCGACGGTGACCGATTTCGCGAGGTTGCGCGGCTTGTCGACGTCGGCGCCGCGCGCGCACCCGACGTGATACGCGAGCAGCTGCAACGGGATCACATTGACGATCGGCGACAGCGCGTCCCCGGATTCGCGTACGCGGATCAGGTGCGTATCGCGGTCGGCGTCGATCTCGAGATGATGGCCCGCGAGCACGTACAGCCGCCCGCCGCGTGCGCGCACCTCGGCCATGTTGGACTTCAGCTTCTGGAACAGGCGGTCGTCCGGCGCGATCGTGACGACCGGCATCGCGCTCGTGACGAGTGCGAGCGGGCCGTGCTTCAGTTCGCCGGCCGGATAGCCTTCCGCATGGATGTACGAGACTTCCTTGAGCTTCAGCGCGCCTTCCAGCGCGATCGGGTAGTGAATGCCGCGCCCGAGGAACAGCGCGTTCTCGGTGCGCGCGAACTTCGCGGCCCAGCCCATGATCTGCGTTTCCAGCGCGAGTGCGTGAGCGATGCGATCCGGCAGTTCGTGCAGTTTCTTCAGGTGCATCGCGACATGCGCCGCATCGAGCCGGCCGCGTTGCTGCGCGAGCGTCAGCGTCAGCACGAACAGCGCGACGAGCTGTGTCGTGAATGCCTTGGTCGATGCGACGCCGAGCTCGATGCCGGCCCGCGTCAGGAAGCTGAGTGGCGCGCCGCGCGCGATCGAGCTGGTCGCCACGTTGCAGATCGCCATCGACATATCCTGGCCCATCGCGCGCGCGCGCTCGATCGCGCCGATGGTGTCGGCGGTTTCGCCGGACTGCGAAATACCGACGACCAGCGTGCGCGGATCGGGCACGGTGTCGCGGTAGCGGTATTCGCTCGCGATCTCGACCTGCGCCGGAATGCCCGCGATGCCCTCGAGCCAGTATTTCGCGGTCAGGCCCGCGTAGTAGCTGGTGCCGCAGCCGAGCAGCAGCACGCTCCGGGTCTTCGACAGCAGCGCGCGCGTGCTGTCGCTGCCGCCGAACAGCGCGGGCGAGATCGTGTCGACACCGTCGATGGTGGCGGCGATTGCCTTCGGTTGCTCGAAGATTTCCTTCTGCATGAAGTGCTGATACGGGCCGAGCGCGGCGTCGTCGTCGCGTGCCTTGACCAGGCATAGCGGACGCTGTGCCTCGCTCCCGATCGCGTCCACCACGTCGATCCGTTCCGGCGTGATCAGCGCGACGTCGCCGTCTTCCAGGTAGACGAAGCGGTCGGTCAGGTCGCCGAGCGCCGCGCAGTCGGACGCGAGGTAGTTCTGGTCCGCGCCGATGCCGATCACGAGCGGCGAGCCCGCGCGCGCGGCGACGAGCCGCTGCGGCTCGCGCGCGCTCAGCACGGCGATCGCGTACGCGCCGTGCAGCCGCTTGACCGCGCGGGTGACGGCATCGAACAGGTCGTCGCGATACATGCTGTGGATCAGATGCGCGATCACCTCGGTGTCGGTCTCGCCGCGAAACGTGTAACCGCGCTCCCGCAGTTCGGCGCGCAACGCATCGTGGTTTTCGATGATCCCGTTGTGCACGACCGCGATCGTGTCGCCCGACATGATCGGGTGCGCGTTCATTTCCGACGGCGCGCCGTGTGTCGCCCAGCGCGTGTGCGCGATGCACGTCTGCGCTTCGAGGCCGAGCGTCAGCACGCGGTCCTGCAGGTCCGCCACGCGCCGCAGCGTGCGTTCGCTGCGCAGGCGGCCGTCACGCAGCACGGCGATGCCGCACGAGTCGTAACCGCGATACTCGAGCCGGCTCAGTGCATTGACCAGTTGCGGCACCTGATTGTTCAGGCCGCTTGCTCCGACGATTCCGCACATGATTCACCTCGTCTACAGGAAGTTGCAGGCCGGCGCACGACATGCGACGGCGCGAATCCGGGAGCGGTGTCGCGTCGCGCGGCATGCGTCGCGTCCGGCGCGGCACGTCTCCGGTGACCTATTCGCGGGGCTGCGGTCCCGCGTGCGCGATCCATTCGATGCCCGAGATCGAGCCGTTCGCATCGTGCGACGCGACGAGAATGCGCGACGTGCGCCGCGCGCCGCGCCGGCGGGCGCCCGCGAGCGCGGTCGGCGGCAGCGAGCGCATCTTCACGCTGGCCGAGCGCCGCAGCATCTTCGAGACGCGCAACCGGTACGCGAGGGGGTGCACGACACGTCCCGCGATCAGCCACGTGACGATCGTGCCGGCGATCAGCGCGATGCTCGTCACGTAGAACACGATCTGCTCGATCGGCATCTCGGCCTGGTTGAACGGCAGCAGGTAGCGGTACGTATAGATGCAGATCGATGCCCACACACCTCCGACCAGCGCGGGCCGCACGAGGCGGAACCACGCGACGAGCACGGGCCCGACGATGCCGCCGCGTTCGGCGATCAGTTCGCGCGGGGCGCGCAGGGAAAGGTCAATAATCGGTGCGTTCTTCATGTTGAATGCCTCGGTCGGGACTGACCCAAACGGCGCGCTTGCCGCGGCCCCGCAATACGACGGCGGGCAGGGCGACGACGGTGGTGACCATGCTGATCAACCAGAACGCGACGGGGTACCAGACGGTGTCAAGGAAATACATCAGGAGTTTTTCGTCGTAACGACGATCGATCATGCTGCCGATGATCAGCTGCAGGATGCAGGTCGCGACCAGCAGCATCCCGTGCCAGTGCGGCACCACGGACACATGCCAGGTCTGCGGAAGCGGATAGACGACGTCGATCAGCGCGAGCAGCAGGATGAACGACATCGAATAGGCCCACGCGATGCCGATCAGGTACTCGACGAACAGCGGCCACATCATCATCTGCGTCGGTCGCGCGAGCGTGCCCGCGTACTTGAGCAGCACCTGGATGCCGCCCTTCGCCCAGCGCAGCCGCTGCCGGTAGAGCCCCTTCAGCGTCTCGGGCATCAGGATCCAGCTGAGCGCGTGCGGCTCGTACACGACGCGCCAGTCGCGGCACTGCAGCTTCCAGCTAATGTCGATGTCCTCGGTCAGCATGTCCGAGCTCCAGTAGCCGACATCGGCGAGCGCGGTCTTGCGGAACATCGTGATCACGCCCGATACCGTGAAGATGCGGCCGTACACCTGCTGCGTGCGCTTGATCAGCCCGACGATCGACGAGAATTCGCCGACCTGCATGCGCCCCAGCAGCGACGTGCGCGTGCGGATGCGCGGGTTGCCCGTGACCGCGCCGACGCCCGGATCGGTCAGGAAATGCTCGAGCATCCAGCCGATCGCGTCGTGCGCGAGCAGCGCGTCGCCGTCGATGCAGAGCAGGTATTCCGCGTTCGATACCGCGGCCGCGGTGGTGAGCCCGACCGCCTTGCCTTCGTTGCGCGCGTGATGGATCACGAGCAGCCGCGGGATCTCGACGGCCAGCTCGTTGAGGATCTCGCCGGTGCGGTCCTTGCTGCCGTCGTTGACCGCGATGATGTCGTAGTTCGGGTAGTCCATCGCGTTCAGGTGGCGGATCACGGCGCGCGCGTTCGCCGCTTCGTTGAAGCACGGCACGACGATCGAGATCTTCGGGATTCCGCTCGCCGCGATCGTGCGCGTCGACAGCTCGCGGCCTTCCTCGAGCAGGAAGTAATGGACGACGCCACCGATCATCCACAGATACGACATGAAGAACGGATAGTAGAAGACGAAATCCTGAAGGCGCTGGATGATGCTGTGGGTGGTCATGGCGTCTTGGTTCCCTGCGCATGCTGCATCTGCATCAGCGCGTTGATCGAGGTCGGATCGAGCCGCGACTTCAGCGACATCACGTCGCGCATCGCGTCGAGCTCCGGCTGGCCGTTCAGGAAGTTGTCCGGGTAATAGCCGAAATTCACCGCGCCCTCGCTGCGCAGCCGCCGCATCTGAGCGAGCAGCGTGCGGGCCGGCACGTCCTTGTGCGCGTGCCAGTCGTACGACTGCAGTTCGAACACGGTGCGCTGCAGCCCGCGCTGCTTCGTACGGACGGTGCGCACGAGCTGGTCGAGCCAGCCCTCGGGGTCCTTCGCCTGTTCCATGTACGGCATCGCCATCAGCGCGACGTAGTCGTAGGTGGCAAGGAAATCGTCGTAGTTCTGCGCGTACCACGCTTCCGACTCGGGCTTGAGCACCGGCATCGCGAAGATGTTCCGCGCGGTCAGCACGTCGCCCACGTTCTGGTGCGCGAGCACGATCTGCTCGAGCTGGCGGGTCAGGTCGATCAGGTAGCGCGACTTCTGGCGCGTCCAGCGCTTCATCAGGTCGGGGTTCTCGCGGATCTTGCCGACGTCGGCCGGCAGCCCCCACTGCGAATAGGTTCGTAGCGCATGTCGGCCCGCATCCTCGTAGTCGTCGAGCACGGCGTCGTCGCTGAACAGGATGCCGCTGAACGACGCGTGCTTGCTGAGATCCTCGTAGACCTGCTGGATCATCAGCCGCGCTTCCGGATCGAACGGGCTCAGCCGGAACACGCGCGTGCCGTTCTCGCGGGCCGGCGCGCCGCCGTATGCACTGACGGCCTCGAGCCCCTGATGCTTGTCCGGCGGCGGCCGGAACGCGAGCACCGGCATCCATGCGTAGACCTGCACGTTGGAGCGCGTGTTGAGCTGCCACGCGGCGCGCGAGAACAGGTCGGCGCGCATCGGCAGGTGCCGGTTCGGGAAATACACGGCTTCGGCCACGCCCGTGCCTTTCGGATCGGCATAGGCCTGCAGGTACACCGATTTCGGCTGCATCCGGTAGATGCGCTCGATCAGCTTGCCGAGATTCGCTTCCTGCCGCGCGGGATCGGGATCGTAGACCTGATCGAGATCGACCTGCACGATGCGCTCGGGCACGTCGACGTCGCCACGGTTGGATGCCGGCTCGCGCATCGAGCGCTCGAACCCGCCGATGTCGACGTCGTACATCATCAGGATCCGCCTCAGCCGGTCCAGCGGCACGTCCGGCGTATTCGGGCCGGCATCGAGGCTGAACTGGATGTCCATGCCGAGCGACGTCGATATCTTGCGCACGGGCTGGTTTTCCGCGCCGTATGGCCACACCATCGAGCGTGCGACGATGCCGGTGCGTTCGCGGATCTGCCGCACGCATGTCTGAAGGTCGTCGTGCACGCGCGCTTCGAATTCGGCGTCGGTTTCATAGCGCTTCTCGTTCTGCAGGTAGAGGTGCGACGTGGTCGCCGGCAATTCGTTGCCTTGCGGATTCGCGACCGCGCCGTGATGGAGGTTGTGGGTGTGGCAGCCGAGCTCGACGAGGTGAGATTGACCGACCTTCTGCACCTCCTCCCACGACATGAAGTAGTCGCGCGGCACCTGGATCTTGTCGCTGATGCGGATCGGCGCATTCGGCGGCGCATCGATCCACGCCGTGACGATGCCCATCACGGCCGGATACTTGAAGCGCTCGAGCAGCGGCAGCACCTTCGTGTAGTGGCTGCGGTAGCCGTCGTCGAACGTGAGGAGCACCGCGCGCGGCGGCAGCGGCTTGCCGCCGTGCCGCGATTCCTCGATCTGCTTGACCGTGATGGTGTGGTAGTTGTTGGTCTGAAGCCACGAGAAGATCGCGGTCAGCGTGCCGGTATCGACCGCGAACGGGTCGACCATCGCCGACGGGGAGGAGAACGACGCCATCAGGTTGTCGCGCACGTCGTGCAGGCAGATCACGCGGAACGTCTTGCCGTCGGCCGGATCGGACGGCGGCAGCAGGTCGATCATCCGGGCGTTCGACACGCCCGGGAACAGCGAACAGGCGGCGAACGTGCCGAGGCATCCGCACATGAAGGTCCGTCTGGTTTGCATTGCGCGATCTCCTTGCTAGAACGGCAGGTTGACCGACAGGAAGCCGGTTTCGGAGCGCTCGCGCTGGCCGTCGTACGCGTGGCTGCTGACCTCGACGCCATAGCTCAGCGTGATGTCGTGCTTGAACGTCCACGCGTGCTCGAGGCGCGCGCTCCACAGCGGGCTGGTGCCGAAGCCGCGCTCGTTGTACACGCCGCCCGACACCGATACGCGCTGCTGCAGCGACATGTCGCCCTTCTTCCACAGCGTCAGCTGGTGCATGACGGTCGCCGCGGCCGCGTAATCGCGGCTCGGGCTGAAGTAGGGCGCGTCGTGGCGCGTGTTGCTGTCGGTGCCGAGGTCCAGCGATACGTTGACGAGCTGATTGGCGGACGTGTACACGCGCTGCGTGGCGATTGCCGTGATTTCCTGGTGCAGGTTCGAATCGCTGTACCGGCTCACGCCGTAGTTCAGCTTGACCTCGCGACGATCGTTCTGCCGATACACGACCGAGACGTTCGCGGAGCGGCCCCAGATGTGCGCGGCATACGCCTTCCACGGCAGCGAGTTGTCGTTGGTATCGAGCCCGGCGCTGACCGTCCAGTAGTCGTTCAGCGCGTATGCGATCGATCCGCGGCCGCCGGTCCGGCCGTCCGCGCCGAACGAGCGCGTGACTTCGCCCTGCACGGTGAGCGGCCCGTGCCGGTAGTCGCCGCCGACACCCGTGCGCGTGCGGCTGACGCTGCCGGAGTCGGTCTGCGCATGGCCGAAGAACGTGTGCGAGAAGACGCGCCAGTTGTCGCCGAATGGTTGGGAGTACACATAACTGTCCGACGTGAAGCTGTTGTCGGCCAGCGCGCTGTTGCCGTGCTCGAAACTCAGGTCGGTCGTGAACACGGGGCTGCGGTATGCCTTGTAGTCGCGTTTGAAACCGCGCACGGCGCCGCTGTCCGGAAATACGTTGTCCACGGTCTGGTCGACGTACTTCGCGGTCGCGTAGTCGTCCGCCATGAGCGCCGCGCGGCCGAGGCCCGCGAGCATCTCGACGCTGTCCGGGTGGTCGGTCAGCGAAGCGCGATACATCGCGATCGCCTGGCGCGGATGCGCCTGGCCCGACACCGCGTCGGCATGCGCGGCACGGACCTCCGCATTGAACGGCACCTGTTGCTCGAGCTGCTCGAGCGCGGCGATCCCTTCGTCGACGCGGCCCGTATAAATCAGGTATTGCGCGCGCAGCCGGTAGTAACGCAGAAAGTCGCTTTCTTCCGGACCGTAGTTGCGCACATCCTTGGCCGGCGGCAGCGACTTGCCGATGTCGTCGAGCACCTGCTTCGCGTCCGCCGCGCGTCCCTGGTCGACGTACGACCAGAACAGCCCTTCGCGCAGTTCGATCGCACGCGTGCGTGCACCGTACTGGAAGCCGCGGGTTGCGCGGTCCGTCGGCGCGGCGGTCGCCTGCTTCAGCGCGCGCTGGTACACGCCGTTCGCCTTGGCCGGTTCGCTCAGGTAGAGGTACGCGTCGCCGACGGCTGCCAGCGCGTCGATCGAGATCTCCGCGTCGGACGGAATCGTCTCGAACGTCGCGACGGCCTTCGTCATGTCGCCGCGCGCCGCGTAGGCGACGGTGCGGTCGCCCGCGAGCGCCGTCCTGACCGGCGAATATTCGGGCGTGGCCGGCATCCGCTTGTCGAGGTCGTCCGCGGCGTGCAGCGCGCTGTCGAGGCCGTCGAAGCGGTCGGAACTCGTCATCGAGCGCGACTTGTCGCGTCCGCCGCGCACCTGCTGGCGAATCGCCAGTTCCTCCAGCTGCGCGACGTCGACGGCGGAGAACGCATCGGGCCGTGCCTTCGCTTCCTCGAGCGCCTGGATCGCGCCGCCGCTCGCCGCGAGGCCGAACACGTCGTTGCGCACCGTCGCGACGTCGGCGGTACGCAGATTCGGCATCTGGGCATTCGGCGCTTCGACGTCGGGGCCTTGCGATCGTTGCGTCTGCTCGCCGGGCAGCTGGGCGCCGGGCGTCTGTGAATTCGGCGTCACGGAGGACGGGGGCGGCGAGCCCGGTGTCTGGGTGACGGGCGCGGGCGAGCCCGGCATCGGGGTGCCGGAGGCCTGCGCGGTTTGCGTCGGCGCGGTCGAGGGCGCGGGGGTTGCGGCCTGCGCGGGTTGAGGCGGCGGCTCCGGTGTTTGCGCGACCGGCGCGGGCGAACTGGACGCAGGTGTGCCGGACGTTGTCGCGGTAGTTTGCGCCGGCGTGTCGGGCGGCTGCGGGTTCGCGGCCTGGGCGACGCCGATCGGCGCGTCCGATGCCTGCGCGACGGGTGCCGGCGTGTTTGACGGAGCGGTGTCGGATGCCTGGGCCGGCTGCATCGGGGCGCTCGACGTCGGCTCGATCGGTGGCGGCGTACTCGGCGGTGCGGTATCGGTCGCCTGGGCGATCTGGATCGGCGCGCCCGGTGCCGCCGGTTCGCTCGGCTGGGCGACGTTGGGGTCCACCACGACGGTGATCGGCATCGCTTGCTGTGGCGGGTCCGACGCCTGCGCGAGCTGCATCGACGCATCCGATGCCTGCGCGATCGGCGTCGGCGCCTGCGGGGGCACGGCGTTCCGACCCTGGGCGATTCCCAGCGACGCCGCCGTCGGTTGCATGTCGGGCGGCAGCGCACCCGTCGCGCCGCGCGTCCCGGCGATTTCGCTCGCGCCGCCCGGGGCCGCGTCGCCTTCGGCGGCAAGACAGGAGCCGGACGCGATGAGCAGCAACAGCAATGGCGCATGCAGGAGGATCCGCCGGTTGGGCGGAGCGGCGGTGGTGCATTGTTGCCTACGATTGTTAGCCACGATGTCTCCTCACTCTGAAACGATCACATCGGTTGCACGCCCGACGACGCGCGTCGCCGGTCGTCGTGCCGCCGGCAGCGAGGCCCGGCGGCATCCGGCCGCTTCACAGGCGGTTGCGGATCGCTTGTCCAAGCAGCGCGCGCGATTCGCTGTTTTTCGGGTCGATGGCGAGCGCGCGGCTCGCGTTCTGCTCCACGCAATTCCATTCGTCGATCCGTGCGCACCAGCGCGCCCGGGCCAGTGCGCGCGCGCCTTCCAGTTCGTCGCGCGTGACGCTGGTGGCCTCCATGTGCGGCGAGTCGGCGAGATACGATTGCGGTTGACGACGCGGCGCGGGGTCGGTGTGTTTTTTCGTGCTTGCGAGCGCCTGCGAACGTGACGTGCGGTGCGTGTCGCCGGGCCGCGCCGCGCGATCGCCGGCCGATGCGGCGAGCGCGTTGGCCGCGAGCGTCGTGGGCGGCACATGCGCGGGGTGCGGGTGTTTCGCGGCGGCGCGGGCAGTCGTGCGTGGCGACGCGGCCGGCGCCGCCGTGGCCGACACGGCAGACGTTGCCGACGCATGCGGCGTTCCCGGCACGGAAGGCGTAACCGGCTCGGCCTGCGCGACGGTCGATGCCGCGCGGGAGGCGTCGGCCGTCGCGGCCGCAATGGCGTTGCGATACTTTCCGACGGTGCTGCCGATCATGCCGGCGATGTCGTGCGTCACGGTTGCATGGCCGACTCCCGCGTCCCGCTGGACGTACGCGAAGCCGCCGAAGATCGCGGCAAACGCAATGATGCTGAGTGCCGCACTCTTTCCGGGGCCCCAGGCGGGCTTCGACTGACGGACGGGCGAGCCGTCCGGTCGTTCTGCACGAGTCATTCAGTCCTCCTCGATTCGACGGATTGCAATGCACGGCGCGAGCACGTGCCATCGCCACGCGGATTCAACCGACGCTCACCACCGCAACTGCGTGGTGAGTGCGCCCGTTTCGACGACCGCGAACTGGGTCGAGCCCTGATAGGTGCCCTCGACCCGGTAACTTGCATCGGGCACGCTGAACAGACAGCGCGGCCCCGTTGCCTTGAATTCGACGAGCACGCGGCCATGCCGTCGCAGCCGCACCTGCACGTTGGACAGCGGTTGCCCGTTCGCGCCTGATACGAACGACACGCCGAGGTTGTAAGGGCGACCATCGGGGGGAAGCGGTGCCGTACCGTCGATTCGGGCATCACCGCAGATGTACGAAATCATGTATCGGCCGGCCTCGGCGTCGGACGAGGGTGCCGGGGGCTGGGTCTGTGCCGCGGCATTGATGCAGAGTGCGGATACGACGATGCCGAGGAGCGGGCGAGCATGCTGTTCAAACGAGGAAGACATTGCAACCTCCATCCGAAATCGCTGACAGCGCATTTATTCCGATTTGAAAATTAGCGACGTTCTTTTTGCGACATGCTATTGATACACGATGGGTTTTGAACAAACAATCGCGTGTGGCCCGAATGGGACATGCTTTAAATGTCTTATTTAAATAGGATTGGTACTCATTCGACGAAATGGATCAGCGCTGAACAAAGTCGATATTGCCGAACATGAAATTTGCTCGCCGGTAGCGATGACCATTTCGCAATTTTCCGACGTAAGTGGTACCGAACTTTGTGCCGAAAAATAACGACTGATAAAAGGAAGACTTGCCTCTGTCATCGGCGCATCACGATGAATCCTGGAGCACAGGTCAGCTAAATCGAAAGGGCTGGTATGACGTTTTTGGCGAGATTGTCGTTACATGAAAATCGAAACTTTTGATATGTTGTGTAACAGGGTATTTCCGTTATCCAAGTCGGCAATTCATTCGGATTCGCAAACGTTTGGCGGTATCGTGGAATTGATCGAGCGTGCGGAACGCATATTGAAGACGAAACGGGATCGAAAAATGCTTCGCGACGGCGAACATGAAATACCGGAGCGCCGCGCGGATTGCAGCCACGCGGCGCGCCGGTAAATCGGGCGATGAGGGGCGGTGGAGGGTGTTACCGGCTGCCGCCGGCGCTGCGGCGCGCGATGCGCACGGCCGGCTCGATCGACGGCTCGGCCGCGACGCGCGGGCGGTTCATGATGTAGGTCCACAACTGCTCGGCCGCGAGCCCGCGCTTGCGGGCCGACCGGTACAGGCGAATCTCGAGCTCGGTGATCCAGTCCGCCGAGCCCGCACGAACGAGCGAACCATCCGCGAGTTCTTTCGCCACGCAGCTTTCGGGCAGCCAGCCGATGCCGTGCCCGGCCACGACCATTCCTTTCAACGCCTCGGACATGTGCGTCTCGAAGCACCGATGCAGCGCATACGATTCGGACGCGTTCAGCAGCAGCATCTCGACGACATTCCCGAGGAACGCGCCCGACGAATACGCGAGGAGCGGCAGCGGCGCGTCCGGCGTGCCGGGCAGTTCGAATACCGGCTTGCCGCGCGCATCGGGCGTCGACACCGGCAGGATCCGCTCGACGCCGAGCGTGACGAACGGGAAGTGGTTCGGATCGAGCACGATCGGCAGTTGCGGATGGTGATAGCCGAGCAGCAGATCGCATTCACCTTCGACGAGTTGCTGCACGCCTTCGGGCACGTTCACCGCGTTCACGCGCGCGGTCACGTGGCCGACTTCGCCGTTCAACTGCTTGAGCCATTCGGGGAACAGCGTGAACACGAGCGTATGCGCGACCGCGAAGCGCACCACCTGGTCGCTTGCCGCGAACTGGTCGTAGCCGTTCACGAGGTTGCGTGCCGCATACATGCTGCGCAGGATGTCCGCGGCCAGCCCGCGGAACATCTGCCCGGCCGGCGTCAGCGCGATCGGGTTGATGCTGCGGTCGACCAGCTTCGCGTCCATCCATGTTTCGAGCGCGGCGATTCGTCTGCTGAATGCCGACTGCGTGAGGTGCCGATGACGCGCGGCCCGGGAAAAACTCTTGGTATCCGCAAGGCTCAGGAAATCTTCCAGCCACTTTGCTTCCATGTTGATCTTCGCTTTTTATAGTCGGCGCCGGAAGGCGGCGGCGCCGTTTCACTGAACCGGTTTGGTAGCGTACCGCGCCTCGCGCATCGGAGCCGATGTTTTTTTTCGATTGGTGTTAGTCGAAATATGCATGGGCGTTGTCGGCGGGATTACGGCTACATACGGTTGAGGTGCCGGACCCGGCTAACCGGTTAGTTCACCGCGTCGAACTGCCCGACTTGCCGCAGACGGTACTTCCCCCCAGGGCCGGCCGCGCATCCGCGCGCGCCGGCTCGCCTTTCCGCTATTCCGCCCGGGCAACCGAAGGATGTGGCGCAATCCCCGTCGCGGTGCAGGGCGGGCCGCCGCAATGACTCGCCGATGCCGCGTCGCGGTTCGCTGCGATGCGGCAAGGCCGGGCGGGAAGGTGGCGGGGCGCGGGCGATCGCACGGCGACGGGGAAGCCGCGCCGACGCAGGCGCGGCGCCGCTGCAGGCCGGCAGCGCCGAGAGTCGCGAAGGCGCGCCGCCAGGGGAAGGATTGGTGCAGTGCAGATTGCACAGTCGTGACACGCGGGGGAACTATGTTCGACAGGCGCGGTGCAGCAGAGGCCGTGCGCGGGCATGGCACGCCTCTGGCGCGTCCTGCGCCGAGCGCATCGCACCATCGTGGTGCGGCGTGCCGCGGGGGCGTGCCGGCCGTGCGACAAAAAGGGGGAACCTGAGGGAATATCGCAAGGCACGTTCCTTGCAAGGCAGTCAGTACGCCGGTCCGGCATGCGCAATGCCGGGGAAAACGATCGATGGAGAAAAGATCGATGAAGCCATTCGATGAAATGCTGCAATCCGGCGACATGGTGAGGGCGCCTTACGCGCGCCTCAAGCAGTGGCTCGACACGCAGAACCCCGCGAGCCTCGCCCAGAAGGCCCACGACGCGGAAGGCGTGTTCCGCAGGACGGGCATCACGTTCGCCGTGTACGGCGACGCGCAGGCCGCCGAGCGGCTGATTCCGTTCGATATCGTGCCGCGGATCATCTCGGGCGCGGAATGGAGCCGGCTGTCGCTCGGCATCGAGCAGCGCGTGATGGCGCTCAACGCGTTCCTCGACGACATCTACCACCGCCAGGAGATCGTGCGCGCCGGCATCGTGCCGAAGCATCTGATCGCGCACAACGAGGCGTTCATCCCGGAGATGATCGATTTCCGGCCGCCCGGGAACGTTTACACGCACATTATCGGCGTCGACATCGTGCGCACCGGCGAGAACGAGTTCTACGTGCTGGAGGACAACGCGCGCACGCCGTCGGGCGTGTCGTACATGCTGGAAAACCGCGAGACGATGATGCAGCTCTTCCCCGAGCTGTTCCAGCAGGTCAAGGTGCGCCCGGTCGAGACCTATCCGCAGATGCTGCGGCAGTCGCTCGCGGCCGTGTGCCCGCCGGGCGGCAACGCCGACAACCCGACCATCGCCGTGCTCACGCCCGGCATCCACAATTCCGCGTACTACGAACATTCGTTCCTCGCCGACCAGATGGGCGTGCACCTCGTCGAGGGCAGCGACCTGCAGGTGGTCGACGGCCGCGTCGCGATGCGCACCACCGAAGGCTTCCGGCCGATCGACGTGCTGTACCGCCGCGTCGACGACGCGTTCCTCGATCCGCTCACGTTCCGCCCCGATTCGGTGCTCGGCGTGGCCGGGATCATGGACGTCTACCGCGCCGGCAACATCACGATCGCGAACGCGCCCGGCACCGGCATCGCCGACGACAAGGCGATCTACTCGTACATGCCGGAGATCGTCGAGTTCTACACGGGCCGCAAGGCGCTGCTGGAGAACGTGCCGACCTGGCGCTGCGGCGAGGCCGACAGCCTGAAATACGTGCTCGACCATCTCGACGAACTGGTCGTGAAGGAAGTGCACGGC
The DNA here is from genome assembly GCF_001521935.1 of Burkholderia sp. RF7-non_BP4. NCBI lineage: Bacteria > Pseudomonadati > Pseudomonadota > Betaproteobacteria > Burkholderiales > Burkholderiaceae > Burkholderia > Burkholderia sp. RF7-non_BP4. The sequence goes on from NZ_LOTA01000010.1 coordinate 235,770, forward strand.
TCCGGCGGCTACGGGATGCTGGTCGGCCCGTGCGCATCGAAGGCCGAACTCGAGGCGTTCGCCGCGAAGCTGCGCGCGCGTCCCGCGAACTACATCGCGCAACCCACGCTGGCGTTGTCCACGACGCCGATCCTGACCGAAGCCGGCCTCGCGCCGCGCCACGTCGACCTGCGGCCGTTCGTGCTGGTGTCGGACCGGATCCGCATCACGCCGGGCGGGCTCACGCGCGTCGCGCTGCAGGAGGGATCGCTCGTCGTCAACTCGAGCCAGGGCGGCGGCACCAAGGACACCTGGGTGCTGGCCGACTGAGCCGGGCACGACCGCGCGCGCCGCAGCCGGCGCGCGAACCGAACGAAGACGGAGTGGACACGAGATGCTTCTGGGACGAACTGCGAGCGGTCTCTACTGGATGTACCGCTATATCGAGCGCGCGGAGAACATCGCGCGCATCGTGGATGCCGGGCTGCGGATGGCGCTCACGCGCACGTCCGACGCGCCGGCCGAATGGTCGTCGGTGCTGGTCAGCTCGGGCGCGGACGACGGCTATCGTCAGAAGTACGACGCATATGCCGCCGATACCGTGACCGACTATCTGCTGCGCGACCGCGACAACCCGTCGAGCGTGCTGTCGTGCATCGAGAACGCGCGCTCGAACGCGCGGATGGTGCGCACGGCGCTCACCCGCGAGGCGTGGGAGAGCGTGAACGGCGCGTGGCTCGCGCTGCGCCACGCGCTCGCGCAGCCGGTGCCGGAGAGCGGGCTGCCGGCGGTGCTCGACGAAGTGAAGCGTGAAACCGCGCTGATCCTCGGCAGCTTCTACAGCACGATGCTGCGCAACGAGATCTTCGATTTCGCGCAGATCGGCGCGTTCGTCGAGCGCGCCGACAACACCGCGCGGATTATCGACGTGAAATACCACCTGCTGCTGCCGTCGGTGTCGCACGTCGGCACGATCCTCGACAACTACCAGTGGGAGACGATCCTGCGCTGCGTGGCCGCACACCGCTCGTATCGCTGGGTGTACGACGTGCAGTACAAGCCGATGAACATCGCCGATTACCTGATCCTGAACGGCCGCATGCCGCGTTCGCTGCGCTATTGCTACGGGCGCGTGGTGTCGAGCCTGAACATGCTCGCGAAGGATTACGGCGTGACACACCCGTGTCACGACACGGCCACGAAGATTCTGCAGATGCTGTCCGACACCTCGGTCGAGCGCATCTTCAAGAGCGGCCTGCACGAGTTCCTGACCGACTTCATCGGCCGCAACAACAGCCTCGGGATCGATATCGCCCAGGCCTACAACTTCGACTGAGACTTGCCATGCGACTCGCCATCCGACACATCTCGCGTTATCAGTTCGACGATCAAGCCACCTACGCGTTGCAACGGCTGCGGCTGCGCCCGCAATCGGGGCCCGGGCAGACGGTGCGCGCGTGGCAGGTCACGATCGAAGGCGTCGAGCCGGCGCTGTCCTACACGGACGGGCTCGGCAACCGGATCGACCTCGTGCGCCACGACCGCGGCGCGAAGAACGAGATCGTCGTGGTCGCGGCCGGCGTCGTCGAGACGCAGGACCGCGCCGGCATTCTCGGCAACCCCGAGGGCTATGCGCCGCCGTGGATCTTCGAGCGCGAGACCGCGCTCACGAAGGCCGGCGACACCGTGCGCGAACTCACGCAGGCGCTGCCGATCGAGCCGCACAGCCTCGACGCGCTGCACTGGCTGATGACGGAAGTGCATGGCCGCATCGCGTACGCGCCGAACCTGGCCGACGCGCCGGTCGATGCCGAAACCGCGCTGCAAAGCGGCGAGGGCACGAGCCGCGACCATGCGCATGCGTTCATCGCGGCCGCGCGCGCGCTGAAGGTGCCCGCGCGCTATATCTCCGGCTACGTGCTCGCCGACAGCGCGATGCAGCGCATCGCCGACGCGAAGCAGAGCGCGGCGGACGACGAGGAAGAGGAGGCGCTCGCGCTGCAGAGCGGCGACGGCATGCAGCAGGCGCTCGGCGTATCTCACGCGGCGCAGTCGCAGGGCTTGCCGCAGGCGGCGCTCGGCGCGCAGCCGCAGGCCGCCGCGCTGATGCAGCAGCCGGCCGGTCATGCGTGGGCGGAGGCCTACGTCGAAGGGCTCGGCTGGGTCGGCTTCGATCCGTTCATGAACCGCTGCCCGGACGAGCGCTACGTGCGCATCGCCGTCGGCCTCGACGCGCGCGACGCGCAGCCGGTGACGGGACTCGGCGCGAGCATCGTCGGCATCGAGATCAGCGTCGTGCAGTCGCCGGAACTGGTCTGACGCACCCCTTCGCCGAATCCGCCGTGCCGTGCCGCCGCAGCGACGGCGACGCGGCGCGCGCGGCCGGCCCAACCCGAACCGAGCGGCTCTCCCATGCCCATCCACGTCGCGCTGCATCACACCACCCGCTACCGCTACGACCGGCCCGTCAACCTCGGCCCGCAGATCGTGCGGCTGCGGCCCGCGCCGCACTGCCGGACGCCGATCGTCGCGTATTCGATGACGGTCGAGCCCGCGCAGCACTTCATCAACTGGCAGCAGGACCCGTTTTCGAACTATCTCGCGCGGCTCGTGTTTCCGGAACGCACCGAACACTTCGAGATCACGATCGACCTGGTCGCCGAGATGTCGGTGTACAACCCGTTCGACTTCTTTCTGGAAGCGAGCGCGGAGCAATATCCGTTCAACTATGACGATGCGCTGAAGACCGAACTCGCGCCGTACCTCGCGTGCGATCCGCAGACGAGCGCGGCGCCGCTGTTCCGCGCGTATCTCGACGGCGTCGACCGCACGCCGGCCGGCACCGTGAACTTCCTCGTCGCGCTGAACCAGCAGCTGCAGCACGACATCGGCTATCTCGTGCGGATGGAGCCGGGCGTGCAGACGCCCGAGCAGACGCTCGAGCTCGCGTCCGGGTCGTGCCGCGACAGCGCATGGCTGCTCGTGCAGCTGTGCCGGCACCTCGGCATCGCCGCGCGCTTCGTGTCCGGCTACCTGATCCAGCTTACGCCCGACGTGAAGGCGCTCGACGGCCCGAGCGGTACGTCGGTCGACTTCACCGACCTGCACGCGTGGTGCGAAGTCTATCTGCCGGGCGCGGGCTGGATCGGCTTCGATCCGACCTCGGGCCTGCTCGCCGGAGAAGGGCACATCCCGCTCGCGTGCACGCCGCAGCCGACCAGCGCCGCGCCGGTCGAAGGGCTGATCGACGAATGCGAAGTCGCGTTCGAACACGAGATGGCGGTGACGCGCGTGTACGAATCGCCGCGCGTGACGAAGCCGTATACCGAGTCGCAGTGGGACGCCGTGCGCACGCTCGGCGCGCAGGTCGACGGCGCGCTGACGGCAGGCGACGTGCGGCTCACCCAGGGCGGCGAGCCGACCTTCGTGTCGATCGACGATCGCGACGGCGCGGAGTGGAACACCGATGCGCTCGGCCCGACCAAGCGCGGCTACGCGACCGAACTCGTGCAGCGGCTGCGCGCCGAATACGGCGAAGGCGGCTTCCTGCATTTCGGGCAGGGCAAGTGGTATCCGGGCGAACAGTTGCCGCGCTGGGCGCTGTCGATCTTCTGGCGCGCCGACGGCCAGCCCGTGTGGCACGATCCGTCGTTGTTCGCCGACGAGCGCGAGCCGTCCGCGTGCACGACCGACGACGCGAAGCGCTTCATCGACGCGCTGGCCGCGCGCCTCGGCCTGACCGACGAATTCGTGCGGCCCGGCTACGAGGACGTCTGGTACTACCTGTGGCGCGAGCGCCGGCTGCCCGTCAACGTCGATCCGTTCGACTCGCGCCTCGACGACGAGCTCGAACGCGCGCGGCTGCGCAAGGTGTTCGACCAGCAGCTCGACAGCGTGGTCGGTTACGTGCTGCCGATCAAGCGCGCGGACGACGTGGCGGGCCAGCCCGGCCTCGACGGCCCGCGCTGGCAGACGGGCCCGTGGTTCTTCCGCGACGAGCGGATGTACCTCGTGCCCGGCGATTCGCCGATGGGCTATCGGCTGCCGCTCGATTCGCTGCCGTGGGTGGCCGGCGCCGACTATCCGTACCTCGTCGAACGCGATCCGTTCGCGCCGCGCGACGCGCTGCCGGACGCGGCCGCGTTCCGTGCGCGTCACGCGGGCACGGCCGACGCGCCGCGCTACCTGGCCGGCGCGCATCGCGAAGCACCCGTGCAAACGGTCATGCAATGGCGCGGCGACGGCACGGCCGCCGACGGGCGGCACGCGCATGGCACGGCGGACGCGCAGCGCCGCCCCGAGCGCTTCGAATCGGCCGCATGGATCACGCGTACTGCGCTGTGCGCCGAAGTGCGCAACGGCATCCTGTATCTGTTCATGCCGCCGCTCGCCGCGCTCGAAGATTATCTCGACCTGCTCGCCGCGATCGAGCTGACCGCGCACGCGCTCGACGAGAAGCTCGTGCTCGAAGGCTATCCGCCGCCGCGCGACGCACGGCTCAAGCTGCTGCAGGTCACGCCCGATCCCGGCGTGATCGAGGTGAACATCCATCCGGCGAAGAGCTTCGACGAACTCGTCGGCCAGACCGAATTCCTGTACGACGCTGCGTGGCAGTCGCGCCTGTCCAGCGAGAAGTTCATGGTCGACGGCCGGCACGTCGGCACGGGCGGCGGCAACCACTTCGTGCTCGGCGGCGCGACGCCGGCCGACAGCCCGTTCCTGCGCCGCCCGGACCTGCTCGCGAGCCTGATCGCTTACTGGCACAACCATCCGTCGCTGTCGTACCTGTTCTCGGGGCTGTTCATCGGTCCGACGAGCCAGGCGCCGCGCGTCGACGAGGCGCGCAACGACCAGGTCTACGAGCTCGACATCGCATTCGCGGAAATCCAGCGCAACAAGCTGCTGTACGGGCAGGACATGCCGCCGTGGCTCGTCGACCGCGTGCTGCGCAACCTGCTGATCGACGTGACCGGCAACACGCACCGCAGCGAATTCTGCATCGACAAGCTGTATTCGCCCGATTCGTCGACCGGGCGGCTCGGCTTGCTCGAACTACGCGCGTTCGAGATGCCGCCGCATGCGCGGATGAGCATCGTGCAGCAACTGCTGCTGCGCGCGCTGGTCGCGCGTTTCTGGGCCGCGCCGTACACGACGCCGCTCACGCGCTGGGGCACCGCGCTGCACGATCGCTTCATGCTGCCCACGTTCCTGAAGATGGATTTCGACGACGTGCTGGCCGAGCTGCGCGACGCCGGTTTCGCGTTCGACGCGGCGTGGTTCGCGCCGCACTTCGAATTCCGCTTCCCGCTGTTCGGCCAGATCGCGGTGAACGGGATGCAGCTGTCGCTGCGCGGCGCGCTGGAGCCGTGGCACGTGATGGGCGAGGAGGGCGCGACCGGCGGCACGGTGCGCTACGTCGATTCGTCGGTCGAACGGCTCGAAGTGCGCGTGACCGGGCTGAACGACAACCGGCACGTCGTGACCGTCAACGGCCGCGCGCTGCCGCTGCAGCCGACCGGCACCGTCGGCGAATACGTCGCGGGCGTGCGCTACAAGGCATGGGCGCCGCCGTCGGCGCTGCATCCGACCATCGGCGTGCATGCGCCGCTCACGTTCGACATCGTCGATACGTGGCTGCAACGCTCGCTCGGCGGCTGCCGGTATCACGTCGCGCATCCGGGCGGGCGCAACTACGCGACGTTCCCGGTCAACGCGTACGAGGCCGAGAGCCGGCGGCTCGCGCGCTTCGTCGCGATGGGGCACACGCCGGGGCGGATGGACGTGTCGGCCGCCGCGCCGAGCCGCGAATTCCCGTTCACGCTCGACCTGCGACGGCCTTGATCCCCGGATGAAAGCACGGACGACGATGCGCGGTTCGCGACCTCCCGGCGCGCCGGCCGGAGTGCTAGGATGCGGGCAGAACGCGGCCGCCCGCCGCGTCCGCCGTGCCCGGCCGTCGGTGCGGCGACGCGCGGGTGCGTCCGCCCCCTGACGACGGAACGATATCGACCGTGCCGCCCATTCACCCCGACGATCTCGCCGACGCCGACGCGGTGCCCACGCTCTTCGATACCGGCGCGCAGCCGGATGCCGCGGAACTGGCCGCCGCGCTCGCGGCGCCGGCCGCGGCCGGCCGCTACGACGAACTGCGCGGCAGCGCCGCCGGCCTCACCGCGCCGCTGCTCGCGCCTGCATGGCGCAGCTTCTTCACGTCGATCGGCAGCGACGGCGTGGCCGACCTCGACCGCCGCGCCGATGCGCTGCAGCGCCGCATGCGCGAGAACGGCCTGTTCTACCAGCTCCACGAACAACGCGCGGGCGACGGCGCGGCCGGCCCGTGGTCGCTCGACCTGCTGCCGCTGATCGTCACGCCCGAGGACTGGGTCGCGATCGAGCGCGGCGTGCTGCAACGCGTGCGGCTGCTCAACGCGACGATGGCCGACCTGTACGGGCCGCAGACGATCCTGCAGCGCGGGCTGCTGCCGCCCGCGCTCGTGACCGGGCATCCGGGCTACCTGCGCGCGATGCGCGGCGCACGCGTGCCGGGCGATACGTGGCTGCACGTCGTCGCGTTCGACCTCGCGCGCGGCCCCGACGGGCAATGGCGGATCGTCGCGCAGCACACGCAGGGCCCGTCCGGGCTCGGCTATCTGCTCGAGAACCGGCTGATCGTGTCGCGGCTCTTTCCGCGAGGCTTCCGCGGGCTGCGCGTGCAGCGGCTCGCGTCCGCGTACCGGTCGCTGCTGCAGAGCATGCAGGCGCTCAGCCCGGCCGCCAGGAACTCGCGGATCGTGCTGTTGACGCCGGGGCCGCACAGCGCGACGTATTTCGAGCACGCGTATCTCGCGCGCTACCTCGGCCTCACGCTCGTCGAGGGCGGCGACCTGACCGCGCGCGACAACCGTGTATTCCTGAAGACGCTGCGTGGGCTCGAACCCGTGCACGGCATCCTGCGGCGCGTCGACGACGCCTGGCTCGATCCGCTCGAACTGCGGCCCGATTCGCTGCTTGGCGTGCCGGGGCTGCTGCAGGCCGTGCGCGCCGGCAACGTGCTGCTCGCGAATGCGCCGGGCTCCGGCTTCCTCGAATCGCCGGGCATGCTCGGTTTCATGCCGCGCCTCGCGGAAGGGCTGCTCGGCGAAACGCTGACGTTGCCCGCCGTGCATTCGTGGTGGTGCGGCGAGGCGGCGGCATGCGACGACGCGCTGGCGCAGCTCGCGCGCTGCATCGTGAAGCCGTCGTATCCGCCCGACGCGCAGGCCGGCGGCGCGTTCGACCCGGTGATCGGCGCGCGGCTCACACCGGCGCAGCTGGCCGAATGGCGTGCGCGAATCCTGGCCCGGCCCGAGCATTACACGGTGCAGGCCGACCTGCCGCTGTCGCAGGCGCCGACCTGGCCGGGGCCCGACGCGCCCGACGGCTCCGGCGGCGCGCGCATCGTGCCGAAGCCGCTGCTGCTGCGCGTGTTCGCGCTCGCCGATGGCGCGCAACGCTGGCGGCTCCTGCCGGGCGGGCTGTCGCGGGTCGGCACGCGCGATACGCTGTTCAACGCGCCGATGCCGCGCGGCGGCAGCACCGTCGATACGTGGGTGATGACCGAAGGCATCGTCGATTCGACGACGCTGCTGCAAACCCGTCTCGGCCCCGACGATCTGGTCGAGCGTCCGCGCGCGATCGCGAGCCGCGCGGCCGAGAACCTGTTCTGGCTCGGCCGCTACACCGAGCGCGCGACCAACCTGATGCGTCTCGCGCGCGCCGCGCTGGAGCGGCTGCGCGGCGAGGACGACGTCGACAGTCCCGCGCATCTGGAATTGATCGACACGCTGTGCCGCGACACCGGGCTGATCGCGCCCGACGCACCGAACGCGGTCGATGCGCCGCGCGCGTTCCAGCACGCGCTCGCGACGTCGCTGACGCGCGGCGCGGACCGTACGTCGGGCATCGCGTCGTGCCTGTTCGGGATGCGCGCGGCCGCCGCCGCGATCCGCGAGCGGCTGTCGAGCGATCAGTGGCGGCTGATCGACGACGCGACGCAACTGTTCGCCGACAGCGCCGATCATCCGGAAGCCGAGGAGCAGATCGGCAACGAGGCGCTGCAGCTGCTCGAGCGGCTGGGGCTGCTGCTCGGCGCGATCACCGGCGCGCAGACCGACAACATGACGCGCGACGACGGCTGGCGACTGCTGTCGATCGGCCGGCAGATCGACCGGCTGGACTTCCTGTGCAGCGTGCTGAAGTTCGCGTTCGACGATGGCGCCGTGCATCGGCAGGACGGCTTCGAACTCGTGCTGGAACTGTTCGACAGCACGATCACGTTCCGCTCGCGGTTTCAGCGCGGCTTCGACGTCGCGCCGCTGCTGTCGCTCGTCGTGCTCGACACCGACAATCCGCGCTCGCTCGGCTGGGTCGTGCAGGCGTTGCGCGGCCGGCTGACGAAGGTCGAGCGCAGCGAGGGCTATGCGCTGTCCGAGCTGGCCGAGACGATTCCGGACGTGCCCGCGTGGTCGCTGCACGAGCTGTGCGAAACCGGCGACGACGGCCGGCACGACACGCTGCTCGATGCGCTCGACACGACCGTGAAGGCCGTGTGGGAGCTGTCGAACCGGATCGGCGAGCGCTATTTCAGCCACGTGCGCGAGGCGGGCAGGACGCTATGGTGACGACGAAACACGCGGCGAAGACGCCGCCCGCGGCCGGTTCCGGTAGCGCGAAGGAGGCTGCCACGCCTGCCACGCCCGCCGCACCCGCAACGCCGACGGCCGTCGCGGCCGGCCGCGTGCTGCGCGTCACGCACGACACCGAATATCGCTACGCCGCCCGCGTCGAATCCGCCCAGCACCAGGCGCGGCTCCAACCGCTCGCGACGCCGCGCCAGCAGGTGCTGTCGTTCGCGCTCGACATCGAGCCCGCGCCGGAAGCGGTCTGCACCGAGATCGACGCATTCGGCAATGCGCGCGCATCGTTCGCGCTGAACCAGCCTCACGACGCGCTGCTCGTGCGCAGCCGCAGCACGGTGCGCGTGAGCCCGCCCGTGTGGTCGCAGGGCGCACGCGGCGCGCCGCCGCCCGCGATCGCGCATCCCGACGCCGAACATGCAACGGCATGGGAAGCCGTGCGCGACCGCTTGCGGTTTCGCGCCGGGCAGCCGTACGACGCGGCGAGCGAGTTCGTGTTCGCGTCGCCGCACGTGGCGTGCGATCCCGAACTGGCCGCGTATGCGGCCGCCAGCTTCACGCCGCGGCGGCCGCTCGTGCAGGCCGCGTGGGACCTGATGCGGCGGATTCACGCCGACTTCGCGTACACGCCGAACAGCACCGACATCACGACGACGGCGCTCGATGCGTTGCGATTGCGCAAGGGCGTTTGCCAGGATTTCGCGCACGTGATGATCGGCGCGCTGCGCTCGCTCGGGCTCGCCGCGCGCTACGTGAGCGGTTATCTGCTGACGCAGCCGCCGCCCGGACAGCCGCGGCTGATCGGCGCGGATGCGTCGCATGCATGGGTCGACGTCTACGACCCGGCGTGGCCCGAAGACGGCGGCTGGCTGCAGCTCGATCCGACCAACGACCGCGCACCGGGCGACGACTACGTGATGCTGTCGATCGGCCGCGACTATGCGGACGTGACGCCGCTGCGCGGCGTGATCCGCGGCGGCGGCGCGGATCAGGAGCTGAAGGTCGGCGTGACGGTCGAGCCGCTCGATACGCCGTAAGCCACGCGGCATGATCGCGCCGGCGCCGCGCGCGTCGGCCGTTTAAGTCTTCGTTAATTCTGCCCGCCTAGCATGGTGATGCCGACGAACGGACCGGACCCGGGTCCGGCGCCGGCGGCACGCACGGGTGCGTCGACGTCACGGCGCCGCGCCGTCGCGCGTGGCCATTTCATTGCAACGGCGGCAGACATGATCAAGAACTTCGACTACCCGCTCGGCAACGAGACGATCGCGCTCTGCGCGAGCTTCGGCGCGGGCCCCGCATTCCGTCGCGTGCTCGTGAGCCGCGCGGATTCGATGGAGACGCTCGTGGTGCTCGATGCACGCGGCCTGTCGGGCTTGCTGAAGGTCGCGACCGAGCAGCCGGAAGGATTGCTCGACGATGCGATCCGCAAGGTCGGCGACGAACAGCTCGTCGAGCGCGCGATCAGCGGCCGGACGATCGTCGAAGCCGCGCTTTGAGCGGGCGGCGCGTGCAGGCCGGCATGGCCGGCTGCAACGCGCCGCCTGGCGTTGCGGCTTACGCGGCGAACCGGTCCGTCGCGGCGAGCAGTGCCTTCAGGATCCCCGGTTCGTTGTAGGCATGCCCGGCGTCCGGCACGATCTCGAACGTCGCGTCGGGCCATGCCTTCGCGAGGTCCCACGCGGTGCGCGCGGGCGTCGCGATGTCGTAGCGGCCTTGCACGATCACGCCCGGAATGCCGGCGAGGCGATGCGCGTCGCGCAGCAACTGACCTTCGTCGACGAAACCGCGGTTTACGAAGTAGTGGTTTTCGATGCGCGCGAACGCGAGCGCGTAGTGGCCGTCCGCGAAGTGCGCGGCCAGCGCCGGATCGGGCAGCAGCGTGATCGTGCGGCCTTCCCAGATGCTCCATGCGCGCGCGGCTTCGAGCTTCGCGGCTTCGTCGTCGCCCGTCAGCCGGCGATGGTATGCGGCCATCAGGTCGCCGCGCTCGGCTTCCGGGATCGGCGCGAGGAATTCCTCCCACAGGTCCGGGAACAGCCACGACGCGCCTTCCTGGTAGTACCACAGCAACTCCGCGCGGCGCATCGTGAAGATGCCGCGCACGACGAGCGCGCTCACGCGCCGCGGGTGCGTTTCCGCGTAGGCGAGGCCGAGCGCGCTGCCCCACGAGCCGCCGAACACGAGCCATTGTTCCGCGCCCACCATCTCGCGCAGCCGCTCGATGTCGGCCACCAGATCCCAGGTCGTGTTGTTGTCGAGGCTCGCGTGCGGCGTCGAACGCCCGCAGCCGCGCTGGTCGAACAGCAGGATGTCGTAGCGCTCGGGATCGAACAGGCGGCGATGGTCGGGGCTGCAGCCCGCACCCGGGCCGCCGTGCAGGAACACCGCCGGCTTGCCGGACGGGTTGCCGCAGCGCTCCCAGTAGATGCGGTGGCCGTCGCCGGTGTCGAGGTGGCCATGGGCGTAGGGTTCGATCGGTGGGTACACAGGCAGGCTCCGGGGTGAGGGTCGGCAGGAGGGCGGACGAGGCACGGGCCGGTGTGCGATCGGAATGCCGCGGCGCCGATATCGCGGATATTGCGGCGCCGCAAAATTCGTTGTGTCTGCATCGGACCGGCCGCCGCCGGGCAAGGCTTGTCATTATGCCCATTCATTCCGCCCGCCGTGCGGCGGTCGGCATCGGGCGTGCGGCGCGGCCATTTCGGCCGACAGGCGCACCGAAATTTTTTGAAGCAATTTCGTTCCGATATTTTTCAGACAAAATCCCGGCGACATATCGGCGAGCCGGTCGCGGGCGCCGGCCTTCATACCGTTCCTCCACCGTGCCAACGGGAAACGAGCCGATGAACCATCGCGTCAAGCAGCTGACCGGGTTGCGCGCCGTCGCGGTCACGATGGTCGTCGTCGGCCATGCGGAGCACGTGCTGCCGGGCGGCTACACGGGCTGGTTCGCGCCGCTGCGGTTGATCGCAGACGGCCGGCTCGGCGTGCTGATCTTCTTCGTCCTCAGCGGCTTCCTGATCACCAACGTGCTGCGCGCGGAATTCGCGCGCACCGGCGGGATCGCACTGACGTCGTTCTACGTGCGCCGCGCGTTGCGGATCTGGCCGGCCTGCTACGTATATCTCGCGACCGTCGGCGTGCTCGCCATCGCCGGCTGGCTCGACGTCGATCGCCGGCAGTGGCTGTATGCGGCGCTGCATCTGTGGAACTACTCGGCGTGGTTCGGGCTGACCGGCGACAACACGTTGCATCCGGCCGGCGCGTGGTATCTCGGCCATTTCTGGTCGCTCGCGCTCGAGGAGCAGTTCTACTGGTTCTGGCCGCTGCTGTTCGTGTACGGCGCCCGCCATCGCGGCACGCGCTGGCTGGCCGCGCTGATCCTGGCCGTGCCGCTGGTGCGCGCGCTCACGTATTTCGTCGCGCCGGCGCTGCGCGGGCAACTCGGGATGATGCTGCATACGGGCGTCGATCCGATCCTGATCGGCTGCTACGCGGCGCTCAACCGCGAACGGCTCGAAGCATGGATCCGCTCGTGGCGCGGCGAGACGCGCATCGTGACGGCGCTCGTCGTCATCGTGCTGTTCGGGATGCCCGTTGCCGAGCATCGGCTCGGTGGCTTCTGGAATGCAACCTACGGCGTGACGCTCGAGGCGGCGCTGATCGCGATCTTGATCGTCGTGCTGAATTTCCGCAGCGAGTTCTGGTGCGCGCGGTGGCTGCGTGCCGCGCCGGTCGTGTTCGTCGGCACGATCTCGTTCAGCCTGTATCTGTGGCAGCAGCCGTTCGCGAATCCTGAGCTGGCGGTTCCGCACGCGTTCCCGCTCGGGATCGTGTGGGCGCTGCTGGCCGCGACGGCGAGCTATTTCCTCGTCGAGAAGCCGTTCCTGCGATTGAAGGATCGCTACGCCGCGCGCGAGGCGCGACGCATGCGCGACGATGCGCTGCGGATGCCGGTGCCGACCGATGCGATCGGGCCGAAGGTGGTGGAGTAGGGCACGCGTGACGGGCCCCGCCTGTCTACCAGGCTGAAACGCTTCAGCGCCTCGGGAAAACACAGGACGCGCGGGCCGATTCCGTCGGACTTGCCGTCGCGACGCGAAATGGCGACGTTGCGAACTTCCCGGAAACGCGAGGCAGACCGTCGCTGTTCGGCTACGAACCGCCATTCGACCTCACGTCCGCCGCGGCCATTCGACGTGCTCCGGCATCCGCTTGCAAGCATCTGCCGGGTTCCGGCGTCGCCTGAACGCTAGCGACTCATTTATCCATTTGAATAAAATCGGACAAGATTCTATTGTTCGGTTGATATGCGGTAATGCTCTGACGATGTAGCCTCTGCCTGACCGGCTTTGCGACCGTGGTGACAATCGATCATCGGAGCTGATGGATGATCAAACGGCTTACGCTTGTATCTGCCTCGATCGTATTGGGCTGCGTTGCGACCATCGCCCCCGTGCTGACGAGCATTTACGTTGCCGATGAGGACGTCGAGCGACGGGATCAGAACGATCTGCGCGACTTCGCAGCCAAGGCGCTCTTGCGCGCGGAGTTGGTCACGTATCAGGCCGTTACTGCCCTTGCGGACCTGGAGCGTGTTCCGGGGGCATCCTGTTCCGCCGCCAACCTGTCGCACGCGGCGCGCGTGATTTTCAATTACGGCTATGTGCAGGATGCGGGCACCTACGCCGACGGACAATATCTCTGCTCGCCCTTGATGGGCGATGTGCGCGCGCTGCATTTGACGTTGCCGCCGGCCGATTGGCGCAGTGCGGACGGATATTCGGTCTGGTTCAGGCGCAAGAGCCCGCTGAGCGACGTGCGCGAGGACATCCAGTTGGCTCGCAACGGCCATTACGTCTTGATCGATCCAAAGTCATACGTCGATCTGATCGATCCGGCGAGGCGCCCGATCGCGGCGGTCAATACCGACACCGGCACGCTGTTCGCGCTCTCCTATGGCGCCGACAAGGATGAAATGCTCAACGCATGGAAGCTCGGCGGCAAGCTCGAGAACGACCGATGGTATTACGCCGTCGCGAAGTCCGCGACCGGCCCGCTCGCGATGGTCGTCAAATCGCCGAAGAGCAGTCTTGTCGGCGACTGGCCGAAACTGCTTGCGACGTGGCTTTCCATCGGCGTTGCGCTGGGCGCTGCGATCGGATGGCTGGCGTTCAAACGCGTGTCGCGCCAGCTCTCCTTTCCGGCAACCCTGGAGTGGGCGATCAGTCGCAAGAAGATGCAAGTCGTCTACCAGCCGATCGTCAATCTTGTAGACGGCCGTTGCGCCGGGGTCGAGGCGCTCGTCAGATGGGAATTGAATGGGCGAGCCGTGTCGCCGGAGATCTTCGTGGCGGTTGCCGAGGAAAATCATCTGATCCAGCCGTTGACCGATCTCGTGCTCGACAAGATCATTGCCGACATGGCGCCCCTGCTGCGCACACACCCGGCATTTTATGTGTCGATCAACGTGAGCAGCGACGACTTGCGAAGCGATCGGTTCCTCAAGGTTCTCGCGCGCGTGCTCGACGGCACCGGCATTGACCCGTCCCAGATACGGATCGAAGCCACCGAGCGCAGCTTCATGAATGCGGACGAAACCCGCGACGTCATCGCGGCATTCAGGGCGGCCGGACACCCCGTCTATATCGACGATTTCGGCACGGGCTATTCGAGTCTTTCCTACCTGCAGACTTTCCAGGTCGATATTCTCAAGATCGACAAGTCGTTCATCGACACGGTCGCAAGGGACACTGCATCGAGCATCGTCGCACCGCACATCATCTCGATGGCTCACGAGCTGGGTCTGGAAGTCGTTGCCGAGGGTGTCGAATCGGACACACAGGTCGAATATCTTCGAGGCAAGGGCGTGCAGTACGGACAAGGCTGGTACTTCGCGAAGGCCATGCCGGTCGTAGAGCTGATGGCATGGTTGCTGGCACGCGAAACGTCGCAGGAGACCGCCAGGTTGACGGCGGCGTAGCATTCGATGGCATCCGTCGTTTGTTTCGCTGCGCGCGGGCGTCGATAAGCGATACGCGTAAAAATCTGCGAGGAACAAAAAAGGCCCTCGCGGGCCTTGGGTTGGAGAGCGAGGCCGACGCTTAACGCGTCAGCGCCGTGAACTCCTCCAGCAGTCGATCGACATCAGCCGCAGCGATAGCGCCCATCGTCGAGATGCGGAACAGTTCCTTCGACAACCCGCCTTGCCCCGCATAGATCACGAAGCCGCGCGCCTTCAGGCCGTCGTGCAGCGTCTCGTACGTGACGCCCTGCGGCAGCCGGTACGCGCGCAGCACGACCGACGATGCGCCTTCGGGCAGCACGAGCGGCATCCCGCGCGCGGCGAGGCCGGCCTGCGCCTGATCCGCGAGCGCCTTGTAGTGCGCATGGCGCGCACGCCAGCCACCGGCTTCGTCGAACTCGCGCAGCGCTTCGACGAGCGCGTAATACGCGTGCACGGACGGCGTGAACGGCGTATTGCGCTGATCCTGCAGCTTCGCGAGACGGCCGAGATCGAGGTAATACGTGCGGCTCGCGGCCTTCGCAAGCGCGCCGCGGCGCACGATCACGAACGCCGCGCCCGGCACGCCGTGCAGGCACTTGTTCGCGGTCGCGGCGACCGCGTCGATCACGCCGCCGGCGAAGTCGATCGCTTCGGCGCCGAAGCTGCTGACGCCGTCGACGAGCATTTTCACGCCGCGCGCGCGGCACACGTCGGCGATCGCGCCGAGGTCGTTCAGCCGGCCGGTCGTCGTTTCGTGATGAATCACCGCGACGTGCGAATAACCGCCCGCGTCGAGACTCGCGGCGATCTGCGCGAGATCGGGCGCCTGCATCCATTCGTGCTTCAGCACGTCGTGCGCGATGCCGTACTGCGTCGCGATCTGCGTGATGCGCTCGCCATACACGCCGTTCTCGATCACGAGCAGCTTGCCGTCCTGCGGCACGAGCGCCGCGATCATGCTTTCGACGGCGGCGGTGCCCGAGCCCGTCATCAGCACGGCGGCCCATTCGGCCGGATCGAGTTCGTACGCAGCGACGAGGCGCGCACGCGCTTCATCCTGCAGATCGAAGAATTCGCTTTCGCGATGGCACAGGTCGGGTTGCAGCAGGCTGCGGCGCACGCGTTCGGTCAGCGTTACCGGGCCGGGATTCAGCAGCAGCATCAATGAGCTCCTTCGGCATGGGCTTCAGCCTGTGCGGCGCCGATATGCCGCATCAGGCGGGTCTTGACCTCGACCGGCGTGACGGTCGGGCGGGGCAGGCCGTCGGGCACGCCCGTGCGGATCGCCACGCGCACGAATTGCGCACCGTCGGCTTGCGTCGCGAGCGTCGCATCGAGCACGTCGAGCGTATCGCCTTCGACGGCCGATGCGTAGCCGCATGCGGCCGCGACGCCCGCGAACGACACGTGCCGCGACACGGTTGCCTGACCGCCGGTCGATTCGTGCGCGCCGTTGTCGAGCAGCACGTGCGTGAGGTTGGACGGACCGTAGGTGCCGAGTGTCGCGAACACGCCCATCCGCATCAGCGCGGCGCCGTCGCCGTCGACGGCCACCACGCGCAGGTCGGGGCGCGCGAGCGCGAGACCCAGCGCGAGCGGCGTCACGCAGCCCATCGAGCCGACCATGTACAGCTGGTTCGGGCGGTCGTCGATGGCATAGAGTTCGCGGCCGCAGAAGCCGGTCGACGCGAGCACGACGGTCGAATCGACCGGCGTGTGCGCGATCACGCGCTGCAGCGCGTCGTGGCGGGTCGGCCACGCGGCGGGCGCTTCGGCACGTGCCGCCGACTGCGCGGCGACGTGCGCGCGCGGCGCCGCCGCCGGGTTCGCCTTCAGTTCATACGGCGCGACGCTGCCTTTCTGCATCACGAGTGCGTACGGGCGGCCCGTTGCGTCCATGTGCGCGATCGCGCGGTCGAGTGCCGGGCCGACCTGTTCGGGGTCGGTCGGGAACGTCTCCCACGGGATCTCCATCGTGTCGAGCATCGCGGGCGTGATCGGCCCCATCAGCGCATGCTGCGGTTCGTCGGCCACGCCCGGCTGGCCGCGCCACGTGACGATCAGCAGCTGCGGCAGCCGGAACGTCCAGGTCAGCGACGTGAGTGGGCTCACCGCGTTGCCGAGCCCCGAGTTCTGCATCATCGCGATCCCGCGCTTGCCGCCGAGCGTGGCGCCGGCGATCAGCGCGACCGCGTCGCCTTCGTTCGCGGCCGACAGGTAATGCAGCGTCGGGTCCTGCAGCACGTAGTTGATGAACGGCGTGAGGTACGAGCAGGGTACGCCCGCGTACCAGTCGAAGCCGCGTTCGCGCGCGGCCTCGACGAACTGGGCCGCTTCGATCATTGCGCGCCCCCGTTGCCGGCGCCCGGCTCCGACAGCGGCGTCTGGCCGTGCGCGAAGTCGCCCGCGCGGCGGAAGTCTTCGAGATCGTTGACGCCGCGCCAGTGGCCGTGCACGTACTGCACCTCGATCTTCTCGCCGGCGGCGATCAGTTCGTTGAGCAGGGACGGGATGTCGAGCGTGTCGAAATCGGGGCGCGCCTGCAGCGTCGCGAGCATCGCCTTCAGGCGATCGACGCCGGCGCCGCGCACGTTCAGCAGACCGATCCAGCGGCCGTGCGGCGTGCCGGCGGCGGCGACGTCGCTCGATACACGTTGCAGATACGTCTTCTGGCCGAACAGGCCGCGATCGTCCGCGGCCGAGCAGAGCGCGAAGTCGCGCACGCTTTGGTTGGTTTCCGTGAGCGACGAATCGACGACGACGCTGAACTCGGCCTCGCTCTCCGCCAGGTCGCGCAGGATGTAGCTGCGGAACAGCAGGTCGCCGTACGAGATCACGGTGTCGCCGGTCAGGCGTTCGGCCGCGCATGCGAGCGACGTGAGTTCGCCCGTCTGCGCATGGCGCTCGTTGACGACGAGCTTGATGCCCGACGTGTCGATCGCGTCGGCGCGATAGCCGCCGACCACGGTGATGTCGTTCACGCCATGCTTCTTGAAGCCGTCGACGAGCCAGCGCAAGAGCGGCTTGCCGGCGACCGGCAGCATGACCTTGGGCTTGTCTTCGGTGACGGCCTCCAGCCCCTTGCCGCGGCTCGCGGCGAGCACGATCGCGGCGTTCGACGCGCGCGACGACGACGACAGGTAGATGCGCTCGGCCGCCGAGTATTCGTCGGCGTCCTGCAGGCGGAAGATTTCGTTGACCGACGCGACGCGGTCCTCGACGTTGATCAGCGTCTGGTTTTCGTGGATCTCGCGTGCGACGGACTGCATCGCCGATGCCGACGCACGGATCAGGTGGTTCGCCCAGATCACGGTGCTGATGCCGGCCTGGCGGAACACGTCGGTCGGCGTGCTGTAGTACTTGGTCGGCACGATCACGAGCGGCGCGCGGCCGCTCCATTCGCGCGCGAACTGCAGGATCTCGTCCGGGCGCGACAGCTTGCTGTGAATCAGGATCGCGTCGGCGCCGGCTTCCGCATACGCGTTCGCGCGGCGCAGCGCCTCGTCCATCCCCCAGCCCGCGATCAGCGCCTCGACGCGCGCGACGATCGAGAAGTCGGGATCGCTCTGCGAATCCTTGCCGGCCTTGATCTTGCCGCAGAACTCGTCGATCTCGGCGAGCGGCTGGCGCTCGCCGTCGATGAAGCTGTTCGTCTTCGGGAACTGCTTGTCCTCGATGCACACGCCGGCGATGCCGCGCTGCTCGAGCTTCTTCACGAGGCGGCGCACGTTGTTGAAGTTGCCGTAGCCGGTGTCGCCGTCGAGCAGGATCGGCAGGTCGCTCGCGTCGGCCATGAACTCGAGCACGTCGACAACCTGGGTCCAGCTCGCTTCGTTGTTGTCGCGCACGCCGAACTGCGCGGAGATCGCGAGGCCCGATGCCCAGATGCCCTTGAAGCCGGCTTCGCGGACGATCCGTGCCGACAGGCCGTTGTGCGCTTCCATCAGGAATTCGAGGTCGCTGCTGACGAGCATGCGGCGCAGGCGTGCGCTGCGCGATTCGGAGAAGTTGGGTTCGCGTGCGTTCATCGTGCGGCTCCTGCAGTCGTGCGTTGAATCAGGGGAAGAATTTCTTGCGTGGCGCGTGCGACGTCGTTCGGGAAGTCGATCTCGATCCACGGCGAGCCCGTGACGTCGGCGACGTCGAACGAATGGCCGCCTTCGAGCAGCAGGTCGCGCACGGCTTCCTCGTGCGGCATGTTTGCGCGGCCGCTGTCGACGTAGCCCGCGACGATCGTCGCGAGGCGGCGCGCGGTGCCTTCGGTGAAGCGGAAGAAGCCGACCGACTCGCCGATCGTGTCGTATTCGAGGTCGACCGCGAGCTGCTTGCGCAGCTCGACCGGCACGCCGTTTTTCAGGCACAGCTTGACGGGCTCGTCGCCGGCCTCGAAGTCGCGATCGATCAGCAGGCGGTCCACCGACTTGTCCGGATCGGCGACCAGCGCGTGCAGGATGTTTTCGTCGTACAGCACGTCCGCGTCCATCAGCAGCACGTCGCCGCCGCGCGTCATCGCATCGGCGACGGTGTGCACGGTCAGCACGCTGCCGAGGTCGTAGCGCTCGTTCACCACGATCTCGGCGCTGCGGCCGAGGCGCTCGAGTTCCTGCTCGACCTTCCCGGCCTGGAAGCCGAGCCCGAGCACGATTTCATCGACGCCGGCGGCGTCGAGCACGCGCAGATGGCGCTCGAGCAGCGACACGTCGTCGAAGCGCAGCAGGCACTTCGGGAATTGCGCCTCGGGCGGTTGTTGCAGGCGCAAGCCGAGGCCTGCCGCAAGAATGATGGCTCGCATGGGTTCTCCAACCAAAAAGCCGGCGGATCTGAACGATCAGTCGGCGATGGGCTGCGGCGCGCGGCGCCGCTGCCAGTTTCTTTCACTGAAATGCAGATAGAGCAGGCCGGGCAGGCCGAGCGCGAGTTCGCGCGCGCGCTTCGCGAGCGACAGCGCGAGCGCCGCGTCGGGCGGCAGGCCGACCAGCGGGGCGAGCAGCAGGTAACCGCCTTCCTGTGCGCCGAGCGAACCCGGGATCGCGAATGCCGCACCGCGAATCGCCTGGCCGACGCTCTCGAGCAGCAGCGCGTCGAGCCAGCTGACCGGGTGCCCGAGGAAGTGCAGCGCGAGCCACACTTCGGCGGTGCCGACGATCCAGCCGGCGAGGCTCAACGCGAAAGTCTTCGCGACCTTCGCGCGATCGCGGTACAGCGCGCCGACGGCGTCGTCGATCGCGTCCGCGCGCGTCGCCAGCGACGACCAGTCGCGCGGGCCGAGCAGCTTCGACGCGAGACGCAGCCCGCGGCCGAACAGCCCGCGCCGCTGCGCCACGTAGAACGCGACGGCGAGGGCGCCGAGCACGCCGGTGGCGATCAGCGCCGGCGTGCGCAGGTGAGCGACGGACTCGTGCGTCGCATACAGGCTGAACGTGGCGATGCCGATCAGCGCGAACGCCATCTGCGCGAGCGCCTGCATCGTCGTGCTGACGGTGACCGCGGCGGCGGCATCGGCCATCCGCGTGCCGCGCTGCGCGAGGTGGCGCACCATCAGCACCGGGCCGCCGATCTGCCCGGCGGGCAGCAGGCTGTTCACCGATTCGCCGACCCAGCGCGCGCGCAGCGCGTTGCCGAGCTCGGCGCCCGGCTGGCCGCGGCGGAACATCGCCGAGATCGCCAGCGCGTCGATCACGAGCGGGACGACGTGGAATGCGGCGACGAGCGCGAGGCCCCAGCCGGCCGCGAGAAACGTCGACGCGACCGCGCCGACGCCCTGCCACGCGAGCAGGGCGACGAAGAGTGCCGTTCCGAGGGACAGCAGGATCAGGCCGGCGCGTGTCATGACCCGGTCGACCGTCGCGTGGCCAGCTGCTTGAACACCTGGCGGAAACCGAAATACGCGATCGCGTCCTTCATGTTCGAGATGAAGCGCTTCCACGGCCGCATGCCGGGGTTGGTCACGTATTCGAAAGTGAGCGACACGCGCGTCTCGTTCTGGCCGAGCGGCGTGACGCGATGGCGCAGCTTGTCGCCGTCGAACAGCACGATGCCGCCGTCGGCGATCTGCACGGAGCCCGGCGCGTCGGGCACGTCCGGATTGCGCGTATGCAGCTCGTAGTCGAGCCGGCACGACGAATCGTCGATCACGCCGATCAGCAGCGTGTAGCGGCGGCCGTCGTAGTACGACGTGTCGTAATGCCAGCCGATGTGGTCGCCCGGCTTCGTGTAGTAGTACAGCGCGTACGCGTGCGGATCGTCGTCCGGCGACAGCATCAGCTTGTCGCCGGTGATCTTCTCGAGGAAGCCGATCAGCGCCTTCGACCGGTACAGCTCGGCGATGTACGGCGCCTGTTCGTCGATCGTGTGCCGGCTCACGCTGCCGCCCTGCTTGTGGCCGGGCAGGTAATTGCGGTTCAGGCCGGCCTGCATCGCGCGCGCGGCGGCCGCGAGCTTCGCGTGCGCGTCGGCCGGCAGAAAGGCGTCGAGGTACAGGAACGACCCCTGGCGCGTGTAGTCGCCGCGCAGGCGGTCGAGGTCGAGACGGCCGACGCAGTCGGCCACGGTGCGATCGGGATCGGCCGCTGCCGCGCGCGCAGGCGCGGGGCGTGCCGGGCTCAGCACGGAGTCGTCGCGCGTGCTAGGAGTCATTTGGAAGCCTGGATTTCGGTTGAATTCTGAGGGGCGCCGCTTCGCCGAACGATGCGCCACCAGTCGATCACGACCCACGCGGCGAACAGCG
This sequence comes from Burkholderia sp. RF7-non_BP4, assembly GCF_001521935.1. Classification (NCBI taxonomy): domain Bacteria; kingdom Pseudomonadati; phylum Pseudomonadota; class Betaproteobacteria; order Burkholderiales; family Burkholderiaceae; genus Burkholderia; species Burkholderia sp. RF7-non_BP4. The sequence goes on from NZ_LOTA01000010.1 coordinate 257,161, forward strand.
GGGCGCCGATCGACGCCGCGAGCAGGAACGGCTGGACGCCGTCGACGAGCGTCACGATCGGCAGCAGGTAGAGCACGTCTTCCGTCTCGAAGCCGCCGGCGAACGCCTGCTTGGTGCCGGCCTTGCCGGCGATCGATTCGATCCGCATGCGCAGGAAGAAGATCAGCGCGACGGCCGCGCCGGCCACCGCGCCGAGCAGCACCGGCGACGCGGCCATCTGGCCGCCCTGGGCGACGATGCCGACGCCCATGCTGACGAACAGCGCGACCGTCACGAGCGCGTCGGCCGCGAGGTCGTAAAAGTGACCGATCTTGCTGGACTTGCCGCTGATGCGCGCGAGTTCGCCGTCGGTGTGATCGACGAAGTTCGACAGCACGATCAGGAATGCGCCCGCGTTGCTCCAGCCGAAGCCGCCGTGCGCAAGGCACCAGGCGCCGGCGAGGCCGATCAGCAGACGAAGGGTGGTGAGGTGATTCGGGGTAACGGGCGTGTCGATCAGCGGTCGGACGAGCGAGCGCGCGAGCCGAGCATCCCAGGTGCGCGGCAGGGGCGGTTCGGAGCGTGTAGCGGTTTTTCTTTGGTCCATCGGCGAAATATATACGGAATTGTAATTTGTTGCTTTTTCTTCGACCAATGTCCTGACATACGGGAGTGTTACCGCGCATTCCGGGCATTGGCCGATTGCAAACCGGATGCGCGAAACGGCGTTCGCGCAGGCGGACCCTGTCTGATCCAGTGTGGTTCGCCTCACGCCGCTGTCAAGGGTGGACGGGCCTTGCACGCGGGCCCGGCGGCGATTCGCGCGCGTCGATGCGTTGACGTGCATCAGGCCCGCAACCGCCGCGGCGGGCGACAATCGGCCGCGGCGATCGCCGATTGGCCATCGCATGCGGATTCTTCGCGTCGATGCGACTAATCCGGAAAGGTATCGGTCGATTCACGTTCAGCCGTTCGTAATTTTTGCGCGGAAAACTGGCGGTCCGCTTTCGCGCACCTTTCGGATACATGCGCTTGCGGCCGCCGCGGGCTGTCACAGAACCGTCGTTCGATACCCGGTGCATTCAGCAAGTATCTTTTGCATCCAGCGGACATTTCGCGGCAATGGCCTCTGCGATACTCCGACCGTGCCCGTGGTGCCGGGCCGCCCCTCGCGGCCCCAAGGGCTTCGCGTCGCTCAGGAGACACCCCCCGCGACGTCAACGACAGACCAAAGCGTCAGATATACAGCCATGTCTTCTTCACGCATCCTCGCTCCCGCCCTGCGTTCGCTCGTCCGCACCGCCGACGAAGCCGCCGCGCTGATCCGCCCCGGCATGACCGTCGCCATGAGCGGCTTCACCGGATCCGGCTATCCGAAGGCCGTGCCCGCCGCGCTCGCCGCCCACATCGACGCGGCCCATGCGCGCGGCGAGGACTTCCGGATCAACGTGCTGACGGGCGCGTCGACCGCGCCGGAACTCGACGGCGCGCTCGCCCGCACCGACGGCATCTCGATGCGCCTGCCGTACCAGTCCGACCCGACGCTGCGCGACAAGATCAACGCCGGTGAAGTCGACTACCAGGACGTCCACCTGAGCCACGTCGCGCAATATGCGTGGTTCGGGCTGTACGGCGAGCTCGACGTCGCGATCGTCGAAGTCGCGGGCATCCGCGAGGACGGGCTGCTGATTCCGTCCGCGTCGATCGGCAACAACAAGACGTGGCTTGAGCAGGCGAAGCACGTGATCCTCGAAGTCAACGCGCGCCAGCCGCTTGGTCTCGACGGGATGCACGACGTCTATTACGGCACCGCGCTGCCGCCGCACCGCAAGCCGATTCCGCTGACGAAAAGCGACGACCGGATCGGCGAGCCGTACCTGCGCTGCCCGGCGGAGAAGATCGTCGCGATCGTCGAGACCGACGCGCCGGATCGCAGCAACGCGTTCTCCGCGCCGGACGCCACGTCGAAGCAGATCGCGCTGCAACTGATCGACTTCCTGCGCCATGAAGTGAAGCGCGGCCGCCTGCCGGAAAACCTGCTGCCGCTGCAGTCGGGCGTCGGCAACATCACGAACGCGGTGCTCGCGGAACTGAGCTCGGCCGGCTTCTCGAACCTGACTGCTTACACCGAAGTGATCCAGGACGGCATGCTCGACCTGCTCGACGACGGCACGCTGAGCTTCGCGTCGGCCACGGCGCTGTCGCTGAGCCCGGCCGCCGTGCAGCGTTTCGCCGACGAGATCGCGACGTTCCGCGAAAAGATCCTGCTGCGCCCGCAGGAGATCAGCAACCACCCGGAACTCGTGCGCCGCCTCGGCTGCATCGCGATGAACGGGATGATCGAGGCCGACATCTACGGCAACGTGAACTCGACGCACGTGATGGGCACGAAGATCCAGAACGGCATCGGCGGCTCGGGCGACTTCGCGCGCAACGGCTACCTGTCGTGCTTCATGTCGGCCAGCACCGCGAAGGGCGGCGCGATCTCGCGGATCGTGCCGATGGCGAGCCACGTCGACCATACCGAGCACGACGTCGCGGTGGTCGTCACCGAGCAGGGGCTCGCCGACCTGCGCGGCCTGTCGCCGAAGCAGCGCGCGCGTAAGATCATCGCGACCTGCGCGCATCCCGACTACCGGCCGATGCTCGAGGACTACTTCGAGCGCGCGTCGCGCGAGAGCTTCGGCAAGCACACGCCGCACCTGCTCGCCGAGGCGCTGTCGTGGCACGAGCGTTACGTGCGCACCGGGACGATGAAGGCCTGACCATCTTTCCGCAGATGCTGGAGGTGGGCGACACGGTCACCGACGACGGGTTGCGCGGCTTCACGCGCGACGAGCGCGACACGCTCGTGCGTCTGCTCGGGCGCGTGCGCCACAACCTGATCGACAGCGGCGGCGAATGAACGCGGTGCGCGGCGCCCGACGACCCGGCGCCGGCGGTTCATGGCGGTCCAGGCTTGTATCGAAGGAGTCGAGCGGCTATCTTGCGACTTCAAGTTCACTTGAGATCGAGCATGAGCCGTCTGGACATCGCCGAAGTCGCGCGCCGCTCGGGCTTGCCCGCGTCGACGCTGCGCTACTACGAGGAAAAGGGATTGATCGTGCCGAACGGCCGTCACGGGCTGCGGCGTCAGTACGACGAGTCGGTGCTGGAGCGTCTTGCGCTGATCGCGCTCGGCCGTGAGGCCGGCTTTTCGCTGGACGACATCCTCGCGATGTTCGGCGCGGACGGCCGGCCCGCGATCGATCGCGCGAAGCTCGACGACAAGGCCGACGAGCTCGACCGGACGATCCGCCGTCTCGGCGCGGTGCGCGACGCGTTGCGGCACGCGGCCGTCTGCCCGGCGCCGAGTCATCTCGAGTGTCCGTCGTTCCGCAAGCTGCTGCGCATCGCGGCGCATCGGCATCCGGCGCGCCGCACGAAGACGGAAGGCGCGTAAGCGGTCAGGCGGTCCGGTTTGCCGGAGCGTGGGCGCTCGAGCGTGCCACGGGGCGGCCGCATCGCCACGGCTGGCGTCCCGAGCGCCTCATCCCGCGTAATACACGCGGCATTCCATCTCGCGTCCGCGCACGATGCGCTTGCCGACGAGCGAGCCGAGCGTTTCGGTGACGACGGTCCGCTGGCTCTCGCATTGCAACGCATCATAGAAGTAGAGCGCGACCCAGTCCGCGGTGCGCCCCGACTCTTGCGGGCGCACGGGATACGGGCACAGCGCGGTGAAATGCCAGCCGCCTTTCGTCATGTGCATCACGGGCGGCTGAATGCTCACATCCGCGTTCAGCCGGCGCGACACGAGCGTGGGCAGGATGCCGGCGGCGGCCTTGCTGCGGTACAGGCGGTCGATGTACAGCAGCAGTTCGACGGGCGGCTCGGTGCCGAGGCTGGCGTCGCGCGCGTGGCCTTGCCAGCGGCGGCGCCGGCTCAGCACGTCGTCGAGCGCCGCGCGGATGCCGGCCGCGCGCCGCGGGCCGACGCCCGGAATCGCTTCGAGCTGGCCGCTGCGGGCCGCGCGTTCGAGATCCTCGAGCGTATCGATGTGCAATTGGTCGTGAATCCGCAGCGCGAGCGCATGGCCGATGCCCGGCACGGCTTCGAATGCGGACGCGCGCTCCGCGTCGCCGCGCAGCCGATCGAGCAGCCGCCAGCGTCCGGTCACCAGCAGTTCGGCGATCGCCTCTGCGACGCCCGTGCCGACCTCGGGCAGTGCGTCGAGCGCATCGACGCCGCCCGCGTCGAACCGCGTGCGGATACCGTCTTCGAGCGACTCGATCGTATCGGCCGATGCACGGTAGGCGGCAACCCGATAAGGATTCGCGCCCTGGTCGGCAAGCAACTGCGCGGCCTCGCGCAGGCAGGCCGCGATCTGCCGGTTTTCCTCGTGTGTTTGGCCGATGGTCGTTTGCATGTGCGGAACCTGGAGATGTGCAAACGGAATGGACACGGCGCGCAACGCCCCGGCCCACCTCTTATTTCAGCACATTGTCACGGCAAGCGACGAGCAAAAATTGATGTGCGTCAACGGCAAACGTTGCACGGGCGGGACCGGTCCCGCGCGCGTTCGTGCCGGCGTGCAGCACGAGCGCGCGACCCGTTACGCGTCGAGGAACGACTGCGCGCCCTCGGCCTCCGCGGCCATGCGCAGCGTGGCGAGCGCGCGCTTCTCGATCTGCCGCACGCGTTCGCGTGACATCCCCGCGTCCTGCGCGATCGCATCGTAGGTGTCGGGCTCGGCGCCGCCGAGGCCGAACCGCCGGCGCAGCACGTCGGCCTCGGCCGGCGTGACCGAGCGCAGCAGCGACGTCACGCATTCGCGCATGCGCGTGTCGGCCAGACGCTCGAACGGGCTCGCCGATGCCTGGTCCTCGAGCAGGTCGACGAGGCCGGTATCCGCGTCGGGCAGCGGCGTGTCGAGCGACAGCGGCTCGGCAGGCAGCGCGAGCACCGCGCGCAGCTTGTCCTCGGCGAGCCCGGTCTCGGCCGCGAGTTCGGCCGGCGTCGCGCGGCGGCCCGTGCGCTGGCGAAAGCGCAGCGCATGGCGCTGCACGCGCTGGTACTGGTCGCCGACGTGCACGGGCACGCGGATCGTGCGCGAGCGGTCGGCCACCGCGCGCGCGACCGCCTGCCGGATCCACCAGGTCGCGTAGGTCGAGAACTTGAAGCCGCGCCGGTATTCGAACTTCTCGATCGCGCGCATCAGGCCGAGGCAGCCGTCCTGCACGAGATCGGGCAGGTCGACGCCGCGGTTCATGTACTTGCGCGCGATCGACAGCACGAGGCGCAGGTTCGCCTCGAGCATCGCGCGCGTACCGTCGCGCACTTTTTGCTGGCCGTCGCTCAGCGCGGCGCCGAGCGCGCGCCGCGCGACCGGATCGAAGCACGCGGCATCGGCGCCCGCGGTGGTGCCCGCTCCGGCATCGACCGGGGCAGTGGCGAGCGCGCGCACGACGCGGCTCGCTTCGTCGACGGCCGGTGCAACCCATGCGAGCGAACCGAGCAGCGCGGCCAGGCGGTTGCGCGCGTCGCGATACTCGGCCGAGCGGCAGCCCTGCGCGTGCAATGCGTCGCGCACGGCCGCAACCGCGCCTTGAAGCGTGTCGTAGCGCGCAGGCGCCGGTGCGTCATCGCCGTCGTCGCCTTCGTCGGTGGCCGCGGCGGTTGCACGCGTTGCGGCATGGCGCGCGAGCAGCGCCTCGACGGCCGCCGGACAGCCGGCGAGCGCGTGCAGGATCTGATGGCGGCCCGTTTCGATCTCGCGGGCAAGCACGATTTCGTCCTCGCGCTTGAGCAGCGGCACCGCGTGGATGCGCCGCATGTAGAGGGCGAGCGGATCGGTCGATGCACCGGTGCCGCGCGCGAGATCGCCTAGCAGCGCGCGGCCCTCGTCGAGGGCGTCGCGATCGACGTCGACCGGTGCCGCGCCCGTGAACGGCGCCGGCGCGACGGGCTCGTCGAGCACGGCGATGCCGATGTCCGCGAGCGCGGCGCGCACGACGTCCAGCGCGTCGGGGCTGTCGCTTTCCGGCGGCAGCGCGTCGACGAGGTCGGCGTGCGTCAGATAACCCTGTTCGCCGGCGAGCGCCAGCAGCTGGATGATCGGATCGAGGGGCGTGTCCGCCCGAAGCGTGGGGCGTGGCGTAGTCATGTCGATGGCGGCGCGAGCCGCGCTCCTGTCTGGGCGGGCCGAAGTCCGCGGGTTTCAGGCTCCCGGGGGCCGCGAACACCCGTCCGCGCCGGCCAGCCTGATTCGATATTCAACTTGAGGGCATTTGCGCCAACTTCAACGCCGGCGTGGCTGACGCGCGAGCATGCGGCATGCCCGCGCGGTCGCGCCCCGTTCTTGTTGCCGCGAAACAAAAAGTAACGGATCAAACCCGCAGAAATATGCGGGGGACGTAAGCTAGAGTCAGGCGCGCGCCACGCGGCGACGCACCGATTCCCTGCGGAGCCTCGAATGAACCCGATTCCCGCCGCGCGGCCTGCCGTCATGGCGCTGGCCATGTTCGCGCTGAGCGGCTGTTATTACACCAGCCCATACGGCTATGCGCCGTATTACGCACCCGTGCCTGCCACGGTGTCGCAGCGAGAGATCCCGGTGGCGCCGGCAACCGCCGCACCGGTCGCGCCGTCGACGCCCGCGGTGCCGCCGCCGGCAGACGATTACGTCTACGTACCGGCCCCGGTATATGTCGCGCCGGCTTATGTGCCTTACCCGGCCTACTATCCCGCGTACTACCCGGGCTGGTATGGGCCGCCCGTCACGATCGGCCTCGGTTTCTGGGGGCATTGGGGCGGCGGCTACCGGGGCGGATACTGGCACCGTCCATGGGGCGGCGGTCACTGGGGAGGCGGGCATGGGGGCGGGGGCCATCGACACTGACCGACGCGCGGTGGCACCGCGCGGGAGAGCATCATGAGCAACACGATCATCCGAAGTTTGTGCGTCGTCCTGTTCGGCATCGCCGCGGTGCCGGGCATCGCCGACGCGCAAAGCAGCGCCTACACGAACTCGCCGGCCGAAATCTATGCGGGGCCGGCGCCCGATTATCCGGTCGTCGCGCAGGTTCCGCCCGGCACCGCGCTGGACGTGTTCGGCTGCCTGAGCGACTACTCGTGGTGCGACGTCGCGCTGCCGGGCGTGCGCGGCTGGATCGACGCGGAGCAGCTCGACTATCCGTATCAAGGCAATTACGTGCCGTTGCTCGAATACGGCGCGATCATCGGCGTGCCGGTGACCGGCTTCGCGATCGGCGCGTACTGGGACCGCTACTACCGCCATCGGCCGTGGTTTCACGATCGCGACCGCTGGGAGCGGCGTGCCGAGCCGCGCATCGGCCCCGGCGGGATGCCGCCCGCTTACGGACACCCGCAGCCGGGCGGCCCGAACCAGCGCGCGCCGGGCGGCGGGGCGCCCGAGCGGCATGATGCACGGCCGTCGGCCACGCGCGGTGGCTGGAACGGCCCGAACCGCGCGCCGGCGCCACAACAGGCCGCACCCGCGCCTGCGCCGATGCCCGGCCGTCAGCCGCAGCCGCAGCCGCAGCCGCAGCCGCAGCCGCAGCAGCCGGCGCAGCAGCCCGCACCTAACGGTGGCGCGGCCCGGATGATGGCGCCGCCGACGTATCAGGGCGGCGGCGGTTACGGCGCACGGCCGCAAGGCGGTGGAAACAGCGGCGGGAACCGCGGTGGTGGGAACCACGGCGGCGGTGGAGGCGGATGGGGCACCGACGAGTTCCGTCATTGATCGACTGACGGCGCCGGTGCCGCGGCTTCGGGCCGGCGCCGGACGAAAAAAAGCCGCTCCGAGGAGCGGCTTCCGAATCACGCAGGCGGGCCGTTCGCGCGGCCCGTCGCCCGGTGTCAGTCGTCGAGCAGCGACAGATCGCGCACGGCGCCCTTGTCGGCCGACATCACCAGCTTCGCATAGGCCTTCAGCGCCGCGGACACCTTGCGCGGGCGCGGTTGCGCCGGCTTCCAGCCCTTCGCGTTCTGCTCTTCGCGGCGACGCGCGAGTTCCTCGTCCGACACCAGCACGTCGATCGTGCGGTTCGGGATGTCGATGCGGATCCGGTCGCCGTCGCGCACGAGGCCGATCGCGCCGCCCGCTGCCGCTTCCGGCGAGCAGTGACCGATCGACAGGCCCGACGTGCCGCCCGAGAAGCGGCCGTCCGTCAGCAGCGCGCATGCCTTGCCGAGGCCCTTCGACTTGATGTAGCTCGTCGGGTACAGCATTTCCTGCATGCCGGGGCCGCCCTTCGGGCCTTCGTAGCGCACGATCACCACGTCGCCGGCCTTGACCTTGTCGTTCAGGATGTTCTCGACCGCTTCGTCCTGCGATTCGGTCACGTGCGCCGAGCCCTCGAACACGAGGATGCTTTCGTCGACGCCGGCCGTCTTCACCACGCAGCCGTCGAGCGCGATGTTGCCGGTCAGCACGGCCAGGCCGCCTTCCTTCGAGAATGCATGCTCGTACGAGCGGATGCAGCCTTCGGCGCGGTCGAGGTCGAGGCTCGGCCAGCGCGTGTCCTGGCTGAACGCGACCTGCGTCGGGATCCCGGCCGGGCCGGCCAGGTAGAACGTGCGGACCGCTTCGTCTTCCGTGCGGACGATGTCCCACTGGTCGAGCGCATCCTTCAGCGTCGGCGCGTGCACGGTCGGCACGTCGGTGTGCAGCTTGCCGGCGCGGTCCAGCTCGCCGAGGATCGCCATGATGCCGCCCGCGCGGTGCACGTCCTCGATGTGGTACTTGTTCGTGTTCGGCGCGACCTTGCACAGCTGCGGCACGATGCGCGACAGGCGATCGATGTCCTTCATCGTGAAGTCGATGCCGGCTTCCTGCGCGATCGCCAGCAGGTGCAGGATCGTGTTGGTCGAACCGCCCATCGCGATGTCGAGCGTCATCGCGTTTTCGAACGCCTTGAAGCCGACCGAGCGCGGCAGCACGCGCATGTCGTCCTGCTCGTAGTGCTGGCGGGTCAGCTCGACGATGCGGCGGCCGGCGCGCTTGAACAGCTGCTCGCGATCCGCGTGCGTCGCGACGACCGTGCCGTTGCCGGGCAGCGACAGGCCGAGCGCCTCGGTCAGGCAGTTCATCGAGTTCGCGGTGAACATGCCCGAGCACGAACCGCAGGTCGGGCAGGCCGAGCGCTCGACTTCGGCGACGTCGGCATCCGAATACGACTGGTCGGCCGCGATCACCATCGCGTCGACGAGGTCGAGCTTCTTCAGTTCGACGGTCTTGGTGACCGGGTTCGCAAGGCGCGTCTTGCCGGCTTCCATCGGGCCGCCCGACACGAAGATCACCGGAATGTTGAGGCGCATCGCGGCCATCAGCATCCCCGGCGTGATCTTGTCGCAGTTCGAGATGCACACCATCGCGTCCGCGCAGTGCGCGTTCACCATGTACTCCACCGAGTCGGCGATGATGTCGCGGCTCGGCAGCGAATAGAGCATGCCGTCATGGCCCATCGCGATGCCGTCGTCGACCGCGATCGTGTTGAATTCCTTCGCGACGCCGCCGGCGGCCTCGATCTCGCGCGCGACGAGCTGGCCGAGATCCTTCAGGTGCACGTGCCCGGGCACGAACTGCGTGAACGAGTTGACGACCGCGATGATCGGCTTCGAGAAATCGTCGTCTTTCATGCCGGTGGCGCGCCACAGCGAGCGCGCACCTGCCATGTTGCGGCCGGCGGTGGAGGTTTTGGAACGGTATGTGGGCATGGTGATGGCTGAAGAATTATCGCGAAAAAGGGTGGAGGCACGGGAATGGAGGCCTCTCGCGCGCCCGTGCGAACAACCTCTTGAGCTGCGCCCTGGGCAAACCCGTCGATTATCCCACAGCCGCCGGGCATGCGGCCGCCGGCGGGCGCGGGCGAGCGGGCGCCGGATTGGACGCCTGGATGCAGGCGCGGGACACGCCGGTCGAACCGGACGGCGGCTTCATCGCCCGTCCTGCCGGCGATGAAGCCGCGCCCGGCGATCGCGCGTCAGTTGAGCAGCGTCAGGATTTCGTCGTACAGCGCCTTCGGAATCCGCACGCCGTGCGCAATGCTGCGCGCACGAGCGTCGAAGCGCCGCTGCGACGGCAGCCGCGCGCCTTGCCCGGTGATCGACGCGAACATCCGCTCGCCGCGCGCGAGGCCCGCGTCGAGATCGTCGCCGAGGAACACCTTCGGGTCGAATGCGATCACGAGCTCGCCGTGGCACGGCGTCGCGCCGACGCCTTCGTCGAAGTCCATCGACTCCTGGCTCGTCATGTCGCCGATCAGCGCGCCGCCGAGCAGTTCGACCATCGCCGCGAGCGCCGAGCCCTTGTGCCCGCCGAACGTGCGCATCGCGCCCTGCAGCGCGGCCTTCGGATCGGTGGTCGGCTGGCCGTCGGCGTCGATCGCCCAGTGCGGCGGAATCGCCTTTCCCTGTTTCGCGTGCAGCTCGATGTCGCCGCGCGCGATCGCGCTGGTCGCGAAATCGAACACGAACGGCACGCCGTCCGGGCGCGGCCACGCGAACGCGATCGGGTTCGTGCCGAACACCGGCTCGCGGCCGCCTTCCGGCGCGACCCAGCTGTGGCTCGGATTCATCGCGATGCCGACCAGCCCCTCGGCGGCGATCGCCTCGACCTCGGGCCACAGCGCCGAAAAGTGGTAGCAGTGGTTGATCGCCATCGCGGCGATCCCGTGCTGCTTCGCCATCTCGACGAGCACCGGCAGGCCGGTCTCGAAGCTCAGCAGCGAGAAGCCGCGATGGGCGTCGACCGCGACGATCGACGACGACAGCCGGCGCAGCGTCGGCACGGCTTGCGGGTCGACCTTGCCCTTCTTCAGCGAGCGCACGCACACGAGCAGCCGATACACGCCGTGCGAGTGGCACTCGTCGCGCTGGCCCTGCGTGATCACGCCCGCGATCGCCCGCGCGTGCGCATCGGACAGCCCGTGGTGCGTCAGCACCCGCAGCGCGAGCGCATGGACCTCATCGAGCGACAGGACGACTTCGGCGAGCGGCTCAGACATCGCGCGCGTCCCGGGGCGCCGGCACGCCGTCGATGCGTTGCGGCACGTTCAGCGGGTTGCCGTTGCGGATGGCGTCGGGCAGCAGCGCGTCCGGCACGTCCTGGTACGACACGGGGCGCAGGAAACGCTCGATCGCGCGTGCGCCGACCGACGTCGTGCGCGTGTCGGACGTGGCCGGGAACGGACCGCCGTGCACCATCGCATGACCGACCTCGACGCCCGTGCCGAAGCCGTTGACGAGAATGCGGCCGGCCTTGCGCTCGAGCGTCGGGCGCAGCGCGGCGAACAGCGCGGCGTCGCCGTCGGCGAGATGCGCGGCGATCGTCAATTGGCCTTCGAGCGACTTCAGCACGCGGTGCAGCGTGTCGGCATCCGGGCAGCGCACGATCAGCGATGCCGGACCGAACACTTCGTCACGCAGTTCGGGATGGGCGATGAATGCGTCGGCCGAGGTCGCGAACAGCGCCGCGCGCGCCTGGAAGCGACCGCCTTCCACGCCTTGCGCCAGCAGTTCGACCGCGTCGTGCGCGCGCAGGGTGGCCACGCCTTGCGCATAGCTCGCGTGGATGTGCGGCGTCAGCATCGTCTGCGCGGCGGTCGCCTGCACGGCGGTGGCCGCCGCGGCTTCGAACGCGCGCAGCGCGGGGCCGTCGACGGCGAGCACGAGGCCCGGGTTGGTGCAGAACTGGCCGGCGCCGAGGGCGAGCGATGCGACGAACTGCGGCGCGATCGCATCGTGGCGCGCGTCGAGCGCGGCCGGGAACAGCAGCACCGGGTTGATCGAGCTCATTTCCGCATAGACCGGAATCGGCTCGTGGCGCGCGGCCGCGATGTTCATCAGCGCGACGCCGCCGCGGCGCGAGCCGGTGAAGCCGACGGCCTTGATGCGCGGATCGGCGACGAGCGCCTGGCCGATTTCGCGCGACGCGTCGAACAGCAGCGAGAACACGCCGGCCGGCAGCCCGCATTCGCGCACGGCCTGCTGGATCGCGCGGCCGACGAGCTCGGACGTGCCCGGATGCGCGGAGTGCGCCTTGACGATCACCGGGCAGCCGGCGGCGAGTGCCGACGCGGTATCGCCGCCCGCGACCGAGAACGCGAGCGGGAAGTTCGACGCGCCGAATACGGCGACCGGCCCGATCGCGACGTTGCGCAGGCGCAGGTCGACGCGCGGCAGCGGCTTGCGGTCCGGGCGGGCCGGATCGATGCGCGCATCGACGTAACCGCCGTCGCGCACGAGCGACGCGAACAGCGCGAGCTGGCCGACCGTGCGGCCGCGTTCGCCTTCGATGCGTGCGCGCGGCAGGCCCGTTTCGGTGACGCAGCGCTCGATCAGGTCGTCGCCGAGCGCCAGGATGTTGCGGCCGATCGCATCGAGAAACGCCGCACGTTGCTCGGGGCTCGTCTCGCGATACGTGTCGAAGGCTTCGTCGGCGAGCGCACAGGCCGTCTCCAGGTCGTGCAGGCTCGCGCCGCCGAATGCGGGCTCGAGCGGTTCGCCGGTCGCGGCGGCGATCGCGTGAAGGGTGCCGTTCTGTCCGGCGATGGCCGACTGGCCGATCAGGAGCTGACCTGTGAGTTGCATGGGTTTTCCTCGGAAAATGCGGGGCCGGGCGTGAGGCGCCCGGCCGGAGTGAAAAGGGGAAAGCGGGTGTGTCAGTCTTCGTCGTCGTCGAGTTGCAGCTTGTCGGAACGGATGCCGGTATTGGCGCCCCAGTAGTAGATGACGAGCGCGACGGCCGCGACGACGACCGTGTCGTACGGATGCGCGAGCTGGCCCGTGCCGCCGAAGCCGCCGAAGTAGGACAGCACGATCATGGCCGCGTAGAACGCGATCAGCCACGCGGACGAACGCACCTGCTCGGCGAGGCTCAGGTGCGCGGTCGGCACCCAGCGGCGGCACGCGAGATAGATCACGAACATGACGATCTGCAGGCCGAGCAGCCAGGACACCGTGCCCCAGCCCGACCAGTAGACGATCAGCGCGGCGATCACGAACGACGCGGGGCCGGTGATGCCGAACGCCACCGCGCGGAACGGCCGCGGCAGGTCGGGCGCGGTGCGGCGCAGCGCGGCGACCGACACGGGCGCGACCGCATAGCTCAGCACCAGCGCGGCCGACACGATGTTGATCAGCGCCTCCCACGACGGGAACGGCATGGTCCAGAAGATCGCGAGGCCGAACGTGAGCCACAGGCCCGCGCGCGGGATGCCCGATGCCTCGTCGACGCGCGTGAACACCTTGAAGAACGTGCCCGTCTTCGCCCAGCCGTAGACGACGCGCGGCGTCGCGTTCATGTAGATGTTGCCGCAGCCGCTCGGGGAGATCATCGCGTCGGCGACCACCATCACCGCGAGCCAGCCCACGCCGAGCGCGAGCGCGATGTCGCGGTACGGCAGCGAGAAGGCCTTGCTCACGTCGTGCCAGCCGGCGGCCAGCATGTCGGTCGGGATGCTGCCGATGAACGCGAGCTGCAGCAGCACGTAGATCAACGTGGACAGCAGGATCGACAGGATCAGCGCGATCGGGATCGTGCGCTGCGGATTGCGCACTTCGCTCGCGACCGACACGATCGGCGTGAGGCCGAGATACGCGAAGATGATGCCGCCGGCCGACACGGCCATCTCGATGCCCGGCATGCCGAACGGCGCGAAACCGTGCGCGGTGAGGTTGGCGGGCTTGAAGAACGTGAACAGCACCGCGATCACCGACAGCGGCACGATGAACTTGAAGATGCTGATGATGTTGTTCGCCTTCGCGAACGTCTTCACGCTCGAATAGTTCAGGTAAAAGAAGAAGCACAGCAGCGCGGCCTGCACGAGCCAGCCGATCGTCGTCGGGTCGCTCGATCCGGCCTTGGTGAGACCGGGAAACCATGCGGCCGCGTACTGGCGCGCGGCGACCACTTCGATCGCGATCAGGCTCGAGAACGCGATCAGCGTGATGAAGCCCATCAGGTAGCCGAGCAACGGGCCGTGCGAGAACACCGGGTAGCGGACCACGCCGCCCGCGCGCGGCAGCGCGGCGCCGAGCTCGCAGTAGACGATGCCGAGCAGCAGCACCGCGAAGCCGCCGAGCAGCCACGAGAAGATGCCGGCCGGGCCGGCGATCGTCGACACGTGACTCGCGGCGAACAGCCACCCCGAACCGAAGATCGCACCGAGGCCGATGAACGTCAGGTCGGTCAGCGACAGCTGCTTCTTGAACTTGCCGTGACCGCCGTCGGCGGGCACGGAACGGGAAAGCGGGACGGACGGGTGTGTGTTGCCTTGACCTGGCATAGGTTTGTCTCCTGGGAAATATCGGGGCAGGTGCGGCCTGCGCCGCGCTCCGACGGAGCAGCGGCGCAACACCTGCCGGCCGGCGTGCGACCGGTTCGAACGACCGCGAGGGCCGGGGCCCGCTCGAGTGCGGCGCGGGCAGGCGCCACGGCGAACGGGCCCGTGCCGGCCATGCCGGACACGGAAGTGGCGATGCGACGGGGGGAGGCCGCCGCACCGCCGGGGGGAAACCGGTCAGCGGTTCGCGCGGTTCCGTTCGGCGCGGTGCGCGGCGTCGAAAGCGATGGAAGCGTCCGGTACGAACCGGTGGCTGAGGGCGGGGAAAACTCCGGTCCGCTGGATGGCGTTTCGGCTCACTGCAATCTCCTGCTTCGTATCGGTCGACGACAGGCGCGTCGACGTGCAACCAGTATCGCCGTGCAAACACCCATCACGCTTGAGCCGTATCGCGGAGCAAAATGACGAAATCGGCACAGTGGCCGCAAGGGCCGCGAAACGCGTTCCGCACTATGCCGATTTCGTCGCCGTCCTCATCGAAAAGCCACAAGCGGACGGACGCGCGACGGAGGAAGCTATGCTCCTTTCCCCACTTCGAACGGCTCATGATGAAGCGCATCCAGATCATCGATTCGCACACGGGCGGCGAACCCACGCGGCTCGTCGTGTCGGGTTTCCCCTCGCTCGGCAACGGCACGATGGCCGAGCGCCGCGACGTGCTCGCGCGCGAGCACGATCGCTATCGCACCGCGTGCATTCTCGAGCCGCGCGGCAGCGACGTGCTGGTCGGCGCGCTGCTGTGCGAACCCGTGTCGCCGGAGGCGGCGGCCGGCGTGATCTTCTTCAACAACAGCGGTTACCTCGGCATGTGCGGGCACGGCACGATCGGCGTGGTGCGCACGCTGCATCACATGGGCCGCATCGAGCCGGGCGTGCACCGGATCGAAACGCCGGTCGGGACCGTCGAGGCGACGCTGCACGACGACCTGTCGGTCAGCGTGCGCAACGTGCTCGCGTACCGCCATGCGAAGGCCGTCGACGTCGATGTGCCCGGTTACGGCCCCGTGAAGGGCGACATCGCGTGGGGCGGCAACTGGTTCTTCCTGATCAGCGATCACGGCCAGCGCGTGGCCGGCGACAACGTGGCGGCGCTGACCGCCTACGCGTCCGCGGTGCGTGCCGGGCTCGAACGCGCGGGCATCACCGGCGCGAACGGCGGCGAGATCGACCATATCGAACTGTTCGCGGACGATCCCGAGCACGACAGCCGCAGCTTCGTGCTGTGCCCGGGCCATGCGTACGACCGTTCCCCGTGCGGCACCGGCACGAGCGCGAAGCTCGCGTGCCTCGCGGCCGACGGCAAGCTCGAACCGGGCGTCGTGTGGCGTCAGGCGAGCGTGATCGGCAGCGTGTTCCAGGCGAGCTTCGCGCAGGCCGACGGCGGCATCGTGCCGACGATTCGCGGCAGCGCGCACCTGAGCGCGGAAGCGACGCTGCTGATCGAGGAAGACGACCCGTTCGGCTGGGGCATCGTGTCGTGAGCGAGACCCGGACCGACGTCGTCGTGATCGGCGCCGGCATCGTCGGCGCGGCGTGCGCGCATGAACTCGCGCAGCGCGGGCTGCGCGTGCTCGTCGTCGACGACGCGAGCGGCGGCGCGACCGGCGCCGGCATGGGGCACCTCGTCGCGATGGACGACAACGCGGCGGAGCTCGCGCTGAGCCATTACTCGATCGAATTGTGGCGCGCGCTCGCCGGCGAGATGCCGGACGGCTGCGCGTACCGCAACTGCGGCACGCTGTGGCTCGCGGCCGACGCGCACGAAATGGACCTCGCGCGCACCAAGCAGGCGACGCTCGCCGCGCACGGCGTGGCGGGCGAGCTGATCGACGCGGCGACGCTCGCGCGGCTGGAGCCGATGCTGCGCGCGGGCCTCGGCGGCGCGCTGAAGATCCCCGGCGACGCGATTCTCTATGCGCCCGTCGCCGCGAGCTGGCTGTTGCAGCGCGCGCCGGGCATCACGTTGCGGCGCGATCGCGCGGTGGCGGTCGACGGTCCGAGCGTGACGCTCGCGAGCGGCGACACGCTGCGTGCGGCGCGCGTGGTCGTCGCGAACGGCGTCGCCGCGCGCACGCTGTTGCCTGAATTGCCATTGCGCCCGAAGAAGGGCCATCTGCTGATCACCGATCGTTACCCGGGCCAGGTGTCGCACCAGCTCGTCGAGCTCGGCTATGCGGCGAGCGCGCACGCGAGCGACGGCACGTCGGTCGCGTTCAACGTGCAGCCGCGGCCCACCGGCCAGCTGCTGATCGGCTCGTCGCGCCAGTTCGATACCGAGGACGCGCGCGTCGAGCCGCCGGTCCTCGCGCGCATGCTGCGCCGCGCGGCCGGCTACCTGCCGGATCTGGCCGACCTGAACGGAATTCGCGCATGGACGGGCTTCCGTTCCGCGAGCCCCGACGGTCTGCCGCTGCTCGGCGAGCATCCGGCGCGGCCGGGCGTATGGCTCGCGGTCGGGCACGAAGGGCTCGGCGTGACGACTGCGCCGGGCAGCGCGCGGCTCCTCGCCGCGCTGATGACCGGCGAACGGCCGCCCATCGACATCGAACCGTATTTGCCGGGACGTTTTCTGACGACGTCCCCCGTAGCCGGAGCGCTGACATGATCATTCATCTGGACGGCCGCGCGCTGACGGTGGCCGACGGCGCGACCGTCGCGGCCGCCGTCGCGGCGAGCGGCGACGACACGACGCGCGTGTCGTGCACGGGTGCGGCGCGCGCGCCGTTTTGCGGTATGGGCATCTGCCAGGAGTGCAGGATGACGATCGACGGCCGCCGTCGTCTGGCTTGCCAGACGCTGTGCCGCGACGGGATGCGGGTGGAGCGCACGCGATGAAACAGGAACGACTGAGCGTCGACGTCGCCATCGTCGGCGCGGGCCCGGCCGGATTGTCGGCCGCGCGGGCCGCCGCACGAAGCGGCGCGACGATCGCGATCGTCGACGACAACCCGCGCGCGGGTGGGCAGATCTGGCGCCAGGCGGCGGCCGCGACGCCGGTGCCGGCCGCGGCGGAACGCCTTGCCGT
Organism: Burkholderia sp. RF7-non_BP4; assembly: GCF_001521935.1. Taxonomy (NCBI): domain Bacteria; kingdom Pseudomonadati; phylum Pseudomonadota; class Betaproteobacteria; order Burkholderiales; family Burkholderiaceae; genus Burkholderia; species Burkholderia sp. RF7-non_BP4. Next base: position 274,513 of record NZ_LOTA01000010.1, read on the forward strand.
GCTGCGTCGGCCGAACGTCACGCATCTGGCGGCCACGCGCATCGTCGCCGAGACGCAGCCGGGCACGTTGCTGCTGGAGGACGACGAGCGCGGGTTCCTGCTGGAATTCCGCACGCTGATCGTGTGCTGCGGCGCGCGCGAGCTGCTGCTGCCGTTTCCCGGCTGGACGCTGCCGGGCGTCACCGGCGCGGGCGGCCTGCAGGCGCTGATCAAGTACGGTCTCGACGTGCGCGGGCAGCGCACCGTGATCGCCGGCAGCGGCCCGCTGCTGCTCGCGAGCGCGGCGACGGCCCGGCAGGCCGGCGCGCAAGTGTCGCACGTGCTCGAACAGGCCGCGTGGAGCGATGTTGCCGGTTTCGGCGCGGGGCTGTGGCGCTGGCCGTCGAAACTCGCGCAGGCCGCGAAGCTCGTCACGGCCGCTTATCGGCCCGGCGCACACGTCGTCGAAGCGTTCGGCGACAAGCGGCTCGAACGCGTGCGGATCCGGCAGGGCGAGCGTGAATTCGAGGTCGACTGCGACCGGCTCGCATGCGGCTTCGGCCTCGTGCCGAACACCGTGCTGCCGAGCCATCTCGGCTGCCGGATCGAGAACGGCGCGGTCGTGGTCGACGCGCATCAGCGCACGAGCCGCGAGGGCTGTTTCGCGGCGGGCGAGTGCACGGGTGTCGGCGGCAGCGAACTGGCGATGGTCGAAGGCGAGATTGCCGGCTGCGCGGCCACCGGGCAGACGGCGCCGCTGGCCGGGCTGATTGCGCAGCGCGCGCGCTGGCAGGCATTCGCGGACGCGGTGCGCGAACGCTTCGCGATCCGCGAGCCGATCCGCCGGCTCGCGCGGCCCGATACGCTGCTGTGCCGTTGTGAGGACGTGCGCGTCGACGCGGTCGCGCCGGCGCCCGGCTGGACGGCCGCGAAGCTGCAGACGCGCTGCGGGATGGGGGCATGCCAGGGCCGCGTGTGCGGTGCGGCCGCGCAGGCGCTGTTCGGCTGGACGCCGCCGGTGCCGCGCACGCCGCTCGTGCCCGCGCGGGTCGGCACGCTGATGCTGGACGACACGGCGTCCTGCGACGGCGCCTGACGCGCCAGCGCGAGGCGGCCCGGTTCGCAGCGGGCCGCCTCGCCGTTCATTCCGTCTTCACTTTCTCCCATCCGCCCACCTGCGGGGCCGCACAGGCACGCAGGCACTCGATCGCGGCGGCCACGGCCGCGCGATTCGCGCTGTCCGGATGCCAGTACATCGACACCGCGCCCTGGCCCTCGAGCCGCATCGGCAGGATGCGGATCGCGTTCAATTGCTCGAAGCGCCGCGCGGCACGATGCGAGGCAACGCCGAGCAGGTCGGTGTTGTTCAGCAGCGTGAGGTTCAGGATCGACGAATTCGATTCGACGCAATGCGGCGGCTGCACGTGGCCGGCGGCCGTCAATGCGACCTGCAGCGCATTGTGCACGGGTGTGCCGGACGGCCAGACGATCCACGAGTGGGCCAGCACCTCGTCCCAGCCGACGGAGGCCGCGCCGACGAGCGGATGATCGGGCCGCGCGACGAACACCACAGGATCGACGTACAGCGCTTCGGCGTGCAGGTGCGGATCGACGGACGCGGAGCCCGAGCGGCCGACGACGATGTCGAGTTCGCCGCGCGCGAGTTGCGGCATCAGCTGGTTCATCGTGCTCTCGGTGAGCCGCACCTGTGCGCGCGGCATCCGCTTCAGCAACTGCGACACCGCGAGCGGCACGGTATCGGCCGCCGCGACGCCCGACGTGCCGATCGTGACCAGGCCGCTGCCGCCTTCGCGCAGCGCGGCCATGTCGTCGCGCGCGACGTCGAGCTGGGCCTCCACACGGCGCGCGTGCTCGATCAGCGCATCGCCGTAGGCCGTCGGCCGCAGGCCGCGCGCGTGCCGCTCGAACAGCGGCAGCCCGACATCCTCTTCCAGTTCCTTCAGCCACTTCGACAGCGCGGGCTGGGTGGTCGCCAGCGCCATCGCGGACTGGCTCAGGTTGCCCGTGCTGGCCAGGCTCAGCAGCACCTGGAGGTGCCGCAATCGCAGCCGGTAGGTCCAGTCCATCGCGTGCTCCGTGTCGGAAGGTATATCCGAAATCATATGGATTAGATGATTTCGCCATTTTACCGGGTATGTCTGCGTCGAATATAAATGCGCTAACGGACTGAAGCACGCGGTCCCCGACCCGACACAGCGCCGACCGCGATCGGCCGCCCCAAGGAGACATCATGACCAGCCGACACCCGGATACGTCGCGCGCCGACTACTACGCACGGATCGCCGAACAGCGCCTCGCGCCGTTGTGGGAATCGCTGCACAACCTCGTGCCGAAAGCGCCGCAGCCGGCCGCGCAGGCCGCGATCTGGAAGTACGCGCAGGTGCGCGACCTGGTGATGCAGGCCGGCGGCGTGATCAGCGCGGAAGAAGCCGTGCGCCGCGTGCTGGTGCTGGAGAACCCGGGGCTGCCCGGCAAGTCGAGCATGACGCCGAGCCTGTACGCGGGCCTGCAACTGATCCTGCCCGGCGAGATCGCGCCGAGCCATCGGCATACGCAGTCGGCATTGCGCTTCATCGTCGAGGGCAAGGGTGCGTGGACCGCGGTGAACGGCGAGCGCACGACGATGCATCCGGGCGACTTCATCATCACGCCGTCGTGGGCGTGGCACGACCACGGCAACCCGTCGGCGGAAGACGGCGGCGAGCCGGTCGTGTGGCTCGACGGGCTCGACATCCCGCTCGTCGGGTACCTCGACGCGGGCTTCGCGGAGAACTATCCGGAAGCCGAGCAGCCCGTCAGCCGCGCGGAAGGCGACAGCTTCGCGCGCTTCGGCCACAACATGGTGCCGGTGCGCCATCGCGCGAGCGATCCGACGTCGCCGGTGTTCAGCTATCCGTACGCGCGCACCCGCGAGGCCCTCGACGCGCTGTACCGCAACGGCGAGCTCGACGCGTGGGACGGCGTGAAGCTGCGCTACGTGAATCCCGCGACGGGTGGCTGGCCGATGCCGACGATCGCCACCTTCATGCAGTTCCTGCCGGCCGGCTTCGACGGCCGCACGTATCGCAGCACCGACGCGACGATCTACTGCGTCGTCGAAGGCAGCGGCACCGCGCACATCGGCGGCGACGCGTTCGCGTTCGAGCCGCATGACATCTTCGTCGCGCCGTCGTGGGCGTCGGTGCGGCTGTCGGCGTCGACCGACAGCGTGCTGTTCAGCTATTCCGACCGGCCGGTGCTGTCCGCGCTGAACCTGCTGCGCGAAGCGCGCGACTGACGCCGCCGGTCGGCCCGATTTTCCCGATTCGTCCAAGTGCGCCGCCGAGGCGGCGCGCGTTCCTTCCTTCATGCCTGTGCTGGAGCCGTTCATGACTTACGTTTTCCCGCCCGAAGCGCCGGTGGCGCTTCCCGTCGCCGGCAGCGACGCCCGCTTTGCGGTTCGTCGCGTGTACTGCGTCGGCCGCAACTACGCGGCCCATGCGCGCGAGATGGGCTTCGATCCCGATCGCGAACCGCCGTTCTTCTTCTGCAAGCCGGCCGACTCGATCGTGCCGGTCGCCTACGGAGAAACGCTCGATCTGGCGTATCCGTCGCAGACGCAGAACTATCACTACGAAGCCGAACTCGTCGCGGTGATCGGCAAGGGCGGTTCCGACATTCCGCTCGAGCGCGCGCTCGAGCACGTGTGGGGTTATGCCGTCGGACTCGACATGACGCGCCGCGACTTGCAGATGAAGATGCGCGAGATGGGCCGGCCGTGGGAAATCGGCAAGGCGTTCGACCGTTCCGCGCCGATCGGCCCGGTGCATCCGGCGAGCGAGGTCGGTCATGTCGAGCAGGCCGGCCTGTGGCTGACCGTCAACGGCGCGACGAAGCAGAAGAGCGACGTGTCGCACCTGATCTGGTCGGTCGCGGAAACGGTGGCCGACCTGTCGAAGTTCTTCCGCCTCGAACCGGGCGACGTGATCTTCACCGGCACGCCGGAAGGTGTCGGCGCGGTGGTCAAGGGCGACGTGATGAAGGTCGGCGTCGAGCGTCTCGGCGAACTGGCCGTGCGCGTGGTCTGACGCGCGTTCCTCGATTTCCTCGAAAGGTCACATCGTGCAACTGCATAGCTTCTTCAACAGTTCGACATCCTATCGGGTGCGCATCGCGCTCGCGCTGAAAGGGCTGCCGTTCGATACGCTGCCCGTGAACATCCGCACGGGCGAACACCGCGAGGCCGGCTACGTCGCGCGGGTGAATCCGTCGGCGTCGGTGCCGGCGCTGGTCGATGGCGATTTCCGTCTCGGCCAGTCGCTCGCGATCATCGATTACCTCGACCAGATTCATCCGGCGCCGCGGCTGATTCCGCTGGAACCGCGGCAGCGCGCACGCGTGCTGGAACTCGCGACGCTGATCGCGTGCGACATCCATCCGGTCAACAACCTGCGCGTGCTGCGCTACCTCGACAGCGAACTGCAGGTCACGCCGCAGCAGAAGAGTGCGTGGTACCGGCACTGGATCGCGGAAGGCATGGCCGGTGTTGAGCGTCTGCTCGCGCGCGCGGATACGGGCCCGTGGTGTTTCGGCGAGGCGCCGACGCTCGCCGACGTGTGCCTCGTGCCGCAGGTCGCGAACGCGTTGCGGATGGATTGCGACCTGAGCGCATATCCGCGCAGCCTCGCGATTCATGAACACGCGCGACGCGAGCCGGCGTTCGAGGCGGCGCAGCCGCAGCGGCAACCGGACTACGTCGCGTAACACGAAGGAGGAGACGGACATGGGCGAGACAAACAATACAGGCCGACGCGTACTCGTGATCGGCGGCGGCATCGGCGGGCTCGCGACGGCGCTGGCGCTTGCGCGCCAGGGCATTCGCGTGAAGCTGCTCGAACAGGCCGCGCAAATCGGCGAGATCGGCGCGGGCATCCAGCTCGCCGCGAACGCGTTCAATGCGCTCGACGCGCTGGGCGTCGGCGAGGCCGCGCGCGGCCGCGCGGTGTTCACCGACCGGCTGCAGCTGATGGATGCGGTCGATGCGCGGGAAGTCGCGTGCATCGATACGGGCGCCGCGTATCGCGAACGCTTCGGCAACCCGTATGCGGTGATCCATCGCGCGGACATCCATCTGTCGATCTACGAGGCGGTCAAGGATCATCCGCTGATCGAATTCCGGACCAGCACGCAAGTGTGCGGGTTCGAGCAGGACGGCAACGGCGTGACCGCGATCGATCAGCACGGCGAACGTTATCGCGCCGACGCGGTAATCGGCTGCGACGGCGTGAAGTCGGCGATCCGGCAGGCGCTGATCGGCGATGCGCATCGCGTGACGGGGCACGTCGTGTACCGCGCGGTCGTCGACGTCGACAACATGCCGAAGAACCTGCAGATCAATGCGCCGGTCGTGTGGGCCGGCCCGCATTGCCATCTCGTCCACTATCCGCTGCGCGGCGGACGGCAATACAACCTCGTCGTCACGTTTCACAGCCGCGAGCAGGAAACCTGGGGCGTGCGCGACGGCAGCAAGGAGGAAGTGCTGTCGTACTTCGACGGCATTCATCCGCTGCCGAAACAGATGCTCGACCGGCCGACGTCGTGGAAGCGCTGGGCGACCGCCGATCGCGACCCGGTCGAGCGCTGGAGCGCGGGCCGCGCGACGGTGCTCGGCGACGCCGCCCACCCGATGACGCAATACCTCGCGCAGGGCGCGTGCCAGGCGCTCGAAGATGCGGTGACGCTCGGCGCGGCCGTCGCGCGGACCGACGGTGACTTCGAGGCTGCGTTCGCGCTGTACGAACGCGTGCGGATTCCGCGCACCGCGCGCGTGCTGTATTCGGCGCGCGAGATGGGGCGGATCTATCACGCGAAGGGCGTCGAGCGGCAGGTGCGCAACGCGCTGTGGGTCGGACGCACGCAGGCGCAGTTCTACGACGCGCTCGACTGGCTGCACGGCTGGCGCGCGGAGGATTGCCTGAAGACCGTCGACTGACGCGCTTCAGCCCGAATCCGGCGGCGCGCGTTCCAACGACATCGCGCGCGACCGCCTTCATGGAGGAGACATCATCATGGCCGATACGCTGTCCATCGACGTCAGCGCATGGATCGACCGGCATCGCGTTGCGCCGTTTCAGGCCGCGATCGTCGTGCTGTGCTTCCTGATCGTCGCGATCGACGGTTTCGACACGGCATCGATCGGATTCATCGCTCCCGTCATTCGCGCGGAATGGGGGCTGTCGCCCGCGCAGCTCGCGCCGGTATTCGGCGCGGGGCTCGCCGGGCTGATGGCCGGCGCGCTCGTGTTCGGGCCGTTCGGCGACCGGTTCGGCCGCAAGCGCCTGCTGCTCGCCTGTGTCGCGTGCTTCGGCATCGCGAGTGCGGCGTCGGCGACTGCGGGCGGCTTGACCGAACTGATCGCGTGGCGCTTCGTGACGGGCCTCGGGCTCGGCGGCGCGATGCCGAACGCGATCACGCTGACGTCCGAGTATTGCCCCGCGCGGCGGCGCTCGCTGCTCGTCACGACGATGTTCTGCGGCTTCACGATCGGCTCGGCGCTCGGCGGGCTCGCGGCCGCGTCGCTGATCGAACGCGACGGCTGGCGCGCGGTGCTCGTCGTCGGCGGGGCCGCGCCGCTGCTGCTCCTGCCGGTGCTGGCGTGGCGATTGCCGGAATCGGTGCGCTACCTCGTCAACACCGGCGCATCGCGCGAGCGGATCGCGGCGATGCTCGCGCGTATCGCACCGGACCCGGATCTCGCGCACGCGTCGTTCGTCGCGCCGCGCGGCAAGCCGGTCGGGTCGCCGCTCGGCCGCCTGTTCGCTGCCGACCTGCTGCGCGGCACGCTGCTGCTGTGGCTGACGTTCTTCATGAGCCTGCTCGTCATCTACCTGCTGTCGAGCTGGCTGCCGACGTTGTTGCGCACGACCGGCGCGACGCTGCAGACGGCCGCGCGCGTGACCGCGATGTTCCAGGTCGGCGGCACGCTCGGCGCGATCGTGCTCGGCTGGCTGATGGACCGCTTCGATCCGCATCGCGTGCTCGCGTGCAGCTATGCGGCGGCGGGCGTGTTCGTCGCGGCGATCGGGGTGCTGGCCGCGTCGCCGACGGGCGCGGCACTGGCCGTGTTCGCGGCCGGCTTCTGCGTGTCCGGCTCGCAGGTCGGCGCGAACGCGCTGTCGGCCGCGTTCTATCCGACCGAATGCCGAACCACGGGCGTGAGCTGGGCGAACGGGATCGGCCGCGGCGGGTCCGTCGTCGGCTCGATGGCGGGCGGCGCGATGCTCGCGATGGGGCTGCCGTTGTCGACCGCGTTCGTATTCGTCGCGGCGCCGTGCGTAATTGCCGGGGGCGCGGTGCTGGTGCTTGGCGCGGTGCGTGCCGGCGCGAAGCGCGCGGTGGCGGCCGAGGCGATTGCCGGCGAGCAGGCGTAGCGGAGGCAGGGGCGATCATTGCCGATGGCGCCGTCTTCCGACGGCACCGAACGAAAGCAGGAATCTACATTATATAAATGTATATAATGTAGATTCCTTAATCGTTTGCCGTCCCCCCTCATGAACGCCGACCCTTCCACCGGGCTGCCCGAGCCCGACCAGATGCGCGCCGCCGCCGAATCGGCATGCGCGCTGCTCAAGGTGCTGTCCAATCCCGACCGGTTGCTGCTGCTCTGCGAGCTGTCGCAGGGCGAACGCTGCGTGAGCGATCTCGAGGCGCGGCTGGACATCCGCCAGCCGACGCTGTCGCAACAGCTCGGCGTGTTGCGGGACAACGCATTGGTCCGCACGCGCCGTGAAGGCAAGAACATCCACTATTCGCTCGACAGCCCGGCCGTGATCGCGGTGATGGGCGTGCTGTACGAACAGTTCTGCGGCACGGCCGCAAAGGGGACCCGCCATGCAGCTTGATGTGCTTCATTTCACGCCGTGGCTGTCGCTGGCAGGCGGTGTGCTGATCGGGCTCGCGGCCGCGTGGCTCGTTGCGTTCAACGGGCGGCTCGCCGGGATCAGCGGCATCGTCGGCGGCTTGTTCACGGCTGGTGCCGCCGAGCGCGACTGGCGCGCCGCATTCGTCGCCGGGCTGATTGCCGCGCCGCTGATGATGCGTATCGCCGGTGTCGCTGCGGCGCCGCAGGTCGATGCGGGCTGGGGCGAGTTGCTGGCGGCCGGCCTGCTGGTCGGGATCGGTACGCGCTATGCGGGCGGATGCACGAGCGGTCACGGCGTTTGCGGGCTGTCGCGCGGTGCGGCGCGATCGATCGTCGCGACGACGGTGTTCATGGTCGCGGGATTTGCGACCGTATTCGTGCGACGGCACGTGATCGGAGGCTGACATGCAGGCAGGATTCGCGTTTCTGGCGGGGCTGCTGTTCGGCGCCGGCCTCATCGTGTCGGGGATGGCCAACCCGCAGAAGGTGCTCGGCTTTCTCGACCTGGCAGGCCGCTGGGACCCGTCGCTCGCGTTCGTGATGGCCGGCGCGATCGGCGTTGCCGTGTTCGCGTTCGCCTGGGCGAGGCGTCGGACGCGGTCGTTGCTCGGCCTGCCGATCCAGTGGCCGGCCGTGCGGACGATTACCGTGCGCCTCGTCGCAGGGAGTGCCGTGTTCGGCATCGGCTGGGGGCTTGCCGGGTTCTGCCCGGGGCCGGCGATCGTGTCGATCGGACTCGGGTCGGCCAAGGGCATCGCGTTCGTCGTCGCGATGCTGATCGGGATGGCGTTGTTCGAGTGGATCGAGCGCGCGCGGAAGGGGCGGTAGCTGGGTGACGTTGCTGCGGCCGAATTCGTCGGCTCGGGCGCGTTCGATCGCCACCTGCACCGGTTTCGCGAGCAACTGCGCGTGCAGCGCGATGTGACGATCGATGCGATCGCGCGCCATTTTCCGGCCGGCACGCCGCGTTCACCCCGGACGGCCGCCGCGCGGCGATGCGCCGACGATACGATTTCGGCGATTTCATCGGCTGACCGCATGCGCGGCGAGATGCTGACGGATCAGCGACAGGTAGCGATCGCCGACCGAGAAGTCGCGTGCGGCACGCGGCCGCTCGGCCCGGCGCAGCGTGGCCGGCGCGCTCATGCCCAGATACCGGCATACCGCCGACGGGAAGGGCTTGCGTGTATGCCCGAGCTGGCGCGCCGCGCGCTCGACGCGGGCGTCGCCGACCTGCGCACGCAGCCATGCCAGCACTTGGCGATCGGTGTCGTTGACGATACGGACCAGATGTTCCATCGCGCACCTCACTGTTCATAAATACAGTACTGTAAATATAACCAGTATATGAGGCGGCCGCAAGCGGGCGCGCATGCGCCTGGCCGTTCGGCCAGGGTTCAGCGCACCGGCGCAGGTGGGCGGGCGCCCGGCGATCCGGTCATCCGGGCGTCAGGCGCGGCGGGCGGGACGAGGTTCGCGTAGCGCGCGTCGGTCAGCGTGCCGAGGAACGCGACGATGTCGTCGATTTCCGCGTCGGTCAGCGCGGGCGGCGTGCCCGGCCGGCGGTTCATCGGCGTCGAATTGACGTTGATGTTGTCGCGATAGGCGGCCGGCACGTCGTCGAAGGTCCTGGCGCCGTGATACCAGTGGCCCGGCTCGGTCGAGCGCGTGTTGTAGAACGCGACCGCGTCGCGCAGCGTCGTGAACACGCCGTTGTGCATGAACGTCTGCTTGACCGCGACGTTGCGCAGCCCCGGCGTGCGCAGGTAGCCGCACCATTGCGTCGGCTCGGGCCAGCGCAGCCGTGTGGCCGTGTCGCACAGGCCGTTGTCGAAATGGCGCGGATCGCGGTTCGCGGGCAGCGCGCGGTTGCGCGGCACCGCGATCGCGTCGTAGCCGAAATCGGTGAAGAGCGAGCGCTCCGGCCGGCTCGACGTCTCCGACAGCGTATGGCAACTCATGCAGTTGCCCTTGTCGGGATTGCGGAACAGCGTCAGGCCGCGCATCTCGGCCGGCGCGAGCGGCTTGCGCGTGCGCAGATACGCGTCGAAGCGCGACGTGAACGGCGCCATGTCGTCGCTCTGCAGATAGGCCTCGACGGCCGAGCCCAGCGCGCGCACCAGTTGCTCGGGGTCGCGCCGCACCGATGCGCCGAAGCGCGCGGCGAGATCGTCCGCCAGATCGGTGCGGTCGACCTTGCGCAGCAGCGCGGCCGGCGATCGGTTGTTCATCTCGTTCGGATCGAACAGCGGCCCGCGGATTTGTTCGGCGAGCGTGTCCGCGCGGCCGTCGCTGAAGAGGCCGCCGAACGGCGACGGCGCGGGGGCGTCGTCGTCCTGATAGAAGTGGCGGCGCGGCACGTAGCGCACGTAGAGCAGCGACGGCGCGTTGCGCAGGCTGAAGCGTCCGTGGCGGCTGCCTTCCGGCACGCCCGGCCCCGCGAGCGAAGCGGCGGACAATGTCGGCGCGAACGCGCGCCCCGGATCGTGGCAGCCCGCGCACGACATGCCGCGCGGCTCGGACAGCCGCGGATCGAAGAAGATCCGGCGGCCCAGCGCGACGAGCGTCGGGTCCGGCGCGAAACGGGCGGCCGCCGCGTCGACCTTGTCGGTCACCTGCGGCGTGCCGTTGCCGATCGTGCCGACGACGCGCGACGGCGGCGCGCCGGGGAGCAGCATCGTCTCGGGCGGCGCGGCATGGGCCGCGAACGCCGTGCCGGCGAGCAGGGCGGCGGCAAGTGCGCGTACCGTCCATCCGCTGCCGGGGACCGGAACCGAACCGGACTCCCAATGCTCGGCAGCGGTCACCGACGAAACCGTCCGCCTCCGCGAGCCGGCCATCCGTCGCCGGCGGCCCGTCGAATCCATCAAATCGTCACTCGATCGAACTGCGTCACTCACGGCGCGATGAACCCCGTCTTGTCGCATGCGAGCGTGTTGCCCGACTGGTCGCACGACGCGAGCAGCTTGCCTGCCGCCGAATATGCATGGAACACCCAGCCCGTCGCCGGCGCCGCGCGTCGCTCCATGATCAGGAAACCGAAGCTGTTGTTGTGCGACAGCCGCTCGATCACGGCGCCCGGCGCGGGCGTCAGGCCGGCCGGGAATGGATCGGGCAGCGCGACGTCGAGGTTGTCGCCGCCGTTGCCGGACACGATCGTCGCCGGATGCCCGGACGAGAAGTTGATCGCCTGGAAGTCGTGCACGTGCCCGTGCAGCGCGACGTGGATGCCGGGCGGGTAGTACGCCTGCGCGTTCAGGCTCGCCATCACCGACTGCAGCGCGAGGTTGCCCGGCGCGGGCGTGCTGCCGGCGATCGGCGCGAACGCGAGGATCGGATGGTGGTTCGTGAAGATCGTCGTCGACATGCCGGCTTTCGACGCGAGCGCCGCGACCGTCTGGAACTGCTTCTGGTAGATGCGGAACTGCGCGTCGGTCGTCTTCAGCGGATTGCGGCCGACCTTCGCGGTGTCGAACACGATCACTTGCGTGCCGCCGCCGAGCGACACCGCGTAGGGGTCCGAGTAGTTCGCGTCGTCGTCGTTGGCCGGATCGTCGCACGAACGGGCCGCCGAATACGGATGCGGATCGAGGAAGCGGTACCAGCCCTGGCCGGCCCGCGCGCATTCCTCGTGGTTGCCGCGCACGACGACCCACGGCGCCTTCGCGAACAGCGGCGCGGCCGGGCGGAACAGATCGGCCTGCCACGCATCCCAGCCGTAGCCCCACGGGCTGTCCTTGCAGCCGGCGATGTCGGGCGGGCACGCGTTTTCGCGGTAGTGATAGTCGCCGACGTGCAGCACGAGGTCCGGCGACAGCTTCGCGACGCTCGCCGCGATCGTGTCGAACGGCCAGACCGTCGCGTCGTTGCACGCCTGCCATGCGTTGTCGGCCTTCTTCATCCGGCAGCCGGTGTCGGCAATGATCGCGATGCGCTGCGGCTGCGTCTTCGGCAGCGGCAGCGCGCGGCCCGCGACGCTCGCCGTCTGGGCATCGGCCGGCAGCGTCGCTTCGCAGACCGACACCGGGAAGCTCGACGGTTTCGAGTCGGCCGGGGCGCTCGCCGTCGGCCGTTGCGCGACGGTCGCGGCGCCGGCGCGCAGCGTCATGCGCGACAGCTTGCCGTCGACGGACAGCTGCGGACAAAGCGGATCGCTCGCGGACGCAGGGCTGTAGTTCGTGACGACGCGCGCGATCGCCTGGTTCGCATCGCCGATCTCGACCCACGCCGCCTGAACGTTGATCGCGGCACTGGCCGGGTCGGCGGGCGTATCGATGTGATTCGAACACGCGGACAGCGCCGCGAGGGCAACAAGCGGAGCGCAGCGCACGAACAGCGCGCGGGAGAGGAGTCGTCGCATGGGAGGCACCGTAGGAAAGCCGTCAACGATACGGAACGCGAATGTAAGAAATGTGAAGGCCAGGGGTACGACGGCCGACACGGCGCGCGAGTCGTGCCGCGTTCGCGGCCTTGACCTCAAGCCGGCTTGAAGCAGCATAGTCCGGATCACGGTCAACGATGCGGACAAAAGGAGAATCGACGATGGAAGGAAACCGGACAAACGAAGCGCAGTCTGCGCTGTGGAACGGCCCGTCGGGGCTGGCATGGGTCGACGCGCAGCGCTCGCTCGATCGGATGTTCGAGCCGTTCGAGGCATTGCTCGCGGATGGGGCGGTGGCGGCGTCCGCGAGCAGCGTGCTCGACGTCGGCTGCGGCACCGGCGCGGTGACGCTCGCGATCGCACGGCGCCTTGGCGCGCACGCGCGCTGTACGGGCCTGGATATTTCGGTACAGATGCTTGCCGCCGCACGGGCGCGCGCCGAACGCGAGGGCGTTGACGCCGACTTCGTGCATGCCGATGCGCAGACGCATGCGTTCGCGCCGGGGAAGTTCGACCTGATCGTGTCGCGCTTCGGCGTGATGTTCTTCGACGATCCGGTGCAGGCCTTCGCGAACCTGCGGCACGCGGCGCGCCCGAACGCGCGACTGCGATTCGTTGCATGGCGCGGCGCCGCCGACAATCCGTTCATGACGACGGCCGAACGTGTCGCGGCGCCATTGCTGCCGGCCCTGCCTGCGCGGCTGCCGGGGGCACCGGGACAATTCGCGTTCGGCGACCGGCAACGGATCGCGTCGGTCTTGTCGGACAGCGGCTGGGCCGACATCGCGATCGAGCCGATCGATATCGCGTGCGCGTTGCCGGCGTCCGCGCTGGACGACTACATCGCGCGACTCGGACCGGTCGGGCTCGCGCTTCGTCAGGTGGACGACGCGACGCGCCGGCGCGTGATCGATACGATTCGCCCTGCGTTCGAGCGCTACGTGGAGGGCGAAGACGTGCGCTTCGACGCGGCGTGCTGGCTCGTCACCGCGCGGGCGCCGTCCGCATGATGCATCAGGAAAACGGCGGCAGCCCGTTGTTCGGCATGTGTGCTGCCGTTCATGCGTGAAAGGGCTGCCGCGCCGTGCAAAAGGCGGGTGTCAGTCGCGCCTCGCCCGCAATATCAGCCAGGCGCAGCCTGCCGCCACGAGCGCGAGCCCGAGCAGCACCGCCTCGACGCCGAGTGCGAAACCGGGCGGCATCTCGCCGCTGTTCGGCATGGGCGACAGGTTGGCGGTGATCGCGATCGCGCCGCCGGCGAGCAGCGCGATGCAGACGATCCAGTAAACCTTGCCGCGCGCGGCGGCGGTGCGGATTCGCCAAAGCGCGAGGCCGACGCCGCCGAGGTAAAGCACCGCGAGCGTCGCGAGCGCGATGAAGTCGCCGGTGCGATCGTTCAGGAGGCCGCTCATGGCACGGCTCCGTCGGGCGCCGCGCGTCGGCTCGACGAGAGGAACGCAGCGGTCGGGTTCATTCGGCCTCCGTTGCGTGTCCCGGCGCGCGGCTCAGCAGATGCGTACGCTGGTCGGCCGCGAGCGAGACGTAGCGTTCGTATTGACGCAGGACATCGGCGATCAGTTCGTCGCCGCGCAGATATTCGACGTCGTAGCCGAGCCGGCCGTCCTCGAAGAACGTGACGATGCCGTACACGTGCGGACGCTCGGCTTCCGGCTCGGCCGCTTCGCGTACCAGGAAGGCTGCCGCGGATTTCGCCGTCACGCGCGCGCCGTAGACGAAATCGCGGTGTTCCGCGGTCGGCACGGTCAGCCGCACCGCATCGTCGCTGTCGCGCTGCACGTGTGCGTCGACGCCGCCCGAACGCAGCTCGTCGGCGACTTTGCGCAGCGCGGGCTCGACGGTTTCCGCGACGAACTGGCGCGCGTCGGACTCGGTCGTCTGCCGCAGGATATGCGTCAACCGATGGCGCCAGTGCTGGCCGGTCCAGAAGCTCGTCGCGGGCGCGACGTCCTGCGAATAGTGCGCGCGATCGGCCGCGAGCCCGCGCCACAGCCCGTAACACAGCGCGAGCATGATCAAGGCGACCGGCAATGCGGCGATCAACGTCATCGCCTGCAGCGCGCCGAGCCCGCCCGCGACCAGCAGCACGGCCGCCGTCACGCCCAGCAGCGCAGCCCAGAACAGCCGCTGCCAGACCGGCGAATGCGCGGCGCCGCGCGTCGCGATCTGGTCGATCACGAATGCGCCGGAATCGGCGGACGTGACGAAGAACACCGCGATCAGCACGATCGCGACGATCGACAGCAACTGCGGCAGCGGCAGGAAATCGAAGAAACGGAACAGCAACGCGTCGACACTGCCGGCCGTCTGCGCGAGCGCGCCGGCCGCGCCGTGCGTGTCGAGCCAGATCGCGCTGTTGCCGAACACGGTCATCCACACGAGGTTGAATGCGGTCGGCACGAGCAACACGCCGATCACGAACTGGCGGATCGTACGGCCGCGCGAGATGCGCGCGATGAACATGCCGACGAACGGCGACCACGACACCCACCATGCCCAGTAGAGGATCGTCCAGCCGCCGAACCAGCCTTCCTCGCGCGGCGGCGCGTACGCATAGGTGCGGAACGACAGGTCGACGAGATTCGACAGGTACTGGCCGATGTTGTCGCCGAGCGCGCGCAGCAGGAACGACGTCGGGCCCGCGACGACCACGAACGCGAGCAACAGGAACGCCAGCAGCAGGTTCAGCTCGGACAGCCGCCGCACGCCCTTGTCGAGACCGCTCGCGGCCGATGCGCCGGCCAGGATCACGACGATCACGACGAGCCCGATGCGGAACGCGTTGCCGCTCGTATCCCAGCCGGCGACCGTATGCAGGCCCGCGCTCAACTGCATCACGCCGTAGCCGAGCGTCGTCGCGATGCCCGCGACCGTGCCGACCAGCGCGAACGCGTCGACGGTGTGGCCGATCCAGCCGTTCACGCGCTCGCGCAGCACCGGATACAGCCCGGAGCGCAGCGTCAGCGGCAGGTTGTAGCGGAATCCGAAGTATGCGAGCACGAGCCCCATCAGCCCGTAGATCGCCCACGCATGGAAGCCCCAGTGGAAGAAGGTCATCAGCATCGCCTCGCGCGCGGCGGCCGGCGTGCCGGGGTCCACGGTCGGCGGCTTCAGGAAGTGCTGCATCGGCTCGCCGACGCCGAAGTACATGAGGCCGATGCCCATGCCCGCCGCGAACAGCATGGCCGTCCACGACAGGAAGCTGAATTCGGGCTCGGCGTCGTCGGGGCCGAGCCGGATGTTGCCGAAGTCGCTCGCCGCGATCAGCACGAGAAACACGAGGAACGTGGTGACGGCGAGCACGTAGAACCAGTCGAAGCGCGCGACGACCCATTGCTGGCCGGAGGAGAAGAGCGCGCCTGCTTCGGTCGGGTGCAGCGCGCACACGACGAGCAGTGCACCGATGACCGCGAGCGCGGGCAGCACGACCTGCGGCTTGAATGTCGTGCGGGGCGAGGAACGGGAATCTGGCATGGCTGGCATCCAGTTGTGGGCGCAACGAGGCGCGACGCCGCCCGGCGCGCGTGTCGCGCGTCGGACCCTGATACGGCGTGCGTCGAGTGTACCGCGGTGTCAGGACTGCAAGAAGGGATATGCAGCAGGGAAAGCCTGACGAATTGTAAGGTATCGGGGCGATCGCGAAAACCCGCACGCTGCGCGTTGCGTACGAAAGAGGTGGATCACGAACGTCAAACCGGCGCCCCGGACGATGCCGGATCGTCCGGGGCGCAAGCAACGGAGGCACGGCCGTACGGGTTCAGAACGTCACGGCGATCCCGGCCATGCCGACGAACTGGCCGTGCGTCGTCGACGGCGTGAGCTGCTGCGAATCGCCGACGATCGGCGCCGCGTCGACGATATGGCCGGCGCCCAGCGCGCCGAGCGTCCGTCCGCTCGAATGCGTGTATGCCTGCAGCGCATACAGCGTCGTGCGCTTCGACAGGCTGTACGACTCCTTCAGCGAATACTGCTGGTAACGGGCCGCGTCCGACACGCCGTTCGCCTTCGACGCGAGCGTGTACGCGAACGCGCCGGCCACCGAGAACGTCGGCGTGAAGCGATACGCGGCGAGCGCGCCGTAGGTGTTGAACACGGCCGTGTCCGTGAATGCGGAGCCGTTGCCGGGCAGATACTTCACGTTCGAGTAGTTGAGGCCCATCGTCAGGTTGCCGAGCGTGTAGTTGCCGGCCGCCGCGACCTGCTCGACGGCCTTCGCGGTCAGGTAGCCCTGGTTCAGCACGGACACCGCGAAGCTGCCCGACGCGGCGGTCGCCGGATTCAGGAAGCCCGCCGACGAACCCGAGCTGTTGATGCGCAGGTAACCGGCCGCGATCCCGACCGGCCCGTTCGCATAGCGCAGCGCGGCGCTGAACGTGTTGCCCTTGCCGGTCGCGCCGGCGATGCCGCCGAACGCATACATCGCGCTCGCGGTCAGCCCGGACAAGGTCGGCGACGTATAGGTGACGGAATTGTTGACGCGGATCGTCGTGTCGAGCCCGTCGATGTCGCCCGGATGCGCGCCCGTCGCGCCGGTCAGCCAGCTGCTCGCCGCGTACGGGCCGACCAGCAGGAAGTACGGCGTGTACTGGCGGCCGGCCGTCACCGTGCCGTAATGATCGTTGCGCAGCCCGACGAACGCCTGGCGGTTGAAGATCGTGCCGGCGGCGGCCTGCGCACCGGTGTTCAGGTTGAAGCCGGATTGCAGGTCGAAGATCGCGTGCGTGCCGCCGCCGAGATCCTCGTCGCCGCGCAGCCCGAACTTCGACGCATACAGGTTGCCGTCGCGCATGTACACGTTCGAGTGGCCTTGCTGGTTGTTCACGTACGCGAGCGAATCGTCGACCACGCCGTACAGCGTCACGCTGCTCTGCGCATGGGCGGCGGAAGCGCCGAGCGACGCGGCCGATAAAATCAGGATTGCAGAGTAGTTGTGCGATGCTTTCATTGACGATCTCCAAGTCTCTTCAAGGGGCGGGAGGCTGATCGGCCTCCTCTTTGGTGGAGGGCGGGCCGTGTGCGCGGCCCGCCCGATCCGAGGGTTCGGCGTTTTCCCGCGCTTGCGCGGTCAGTCGTCGAGTGCCACGACGACGCGACGCCACGCGCCGTCCCGCGCATCGCGTTCGACGCGCGCACCGCGCACGGCAAGCGCGCCTTGCAGCGATGCCGGCAGCAGGATCTCCACGCGCTCGGCGGGGCGGTTCATGCGGCCATCCCAGCGGACCGACACGCCGAGTTCGCCCGACGCCGTGCGTCCGGTCTCGATGCGCCACAGACCATATTCGCCGTCGCGCCACGCTTCCGTTTCGCCGTCGTCCTCGACGCATTCGCCGTACGCAACGCCGTCCTCGATGCGCGGCGCGACGAGGAAGCCGCGCGTGTCCGCGCGTGCGCCGAACCGTTGCTCGGCGACGTTCAGCGGCAACACGCGGCCTTCGCGCAACAACATCACCGGCGTGTCGAGCGGCGCGGGCAGCGTCACGTTCGCGCCGCCGTCGAACGACTGTGCGCTCGCGCAGCACACCCAGCGCGCGCCTGACGGCAGGTAGACCGCGCGTTCCGTGCGGCCCGGCTCGACGACCGGCGCGACCAGCAGCGCGTCGCCGAGCATCATGTCGTCGCATTCGTCGTAGCAGCGTGGGTCGCCGGGGAAGTCGCCGAAGGTCGGCCGCAGCACGGGCTCGTAGCGCGTGGTCGACAGCCACAGCAGGTGATAGAGGTAAGGCAGCAGCCGGTAGCGCTGCTTGATCAGCGACGCGATCCGCGCGGTGATCTCCGGATACATCCACGGTTCGTTGACGGTGCCGTCGTCATTCCACGAATGGATGCTGAAGCGCGGCATGAAGATGCCGAACTGCACCCAGCGCAGCAACAGCTCGGGCGACGGCGCGGGGCCGGAGAAGCCGCCGATGTCGTGACCGATGTTCGACACGCCCGACAACGCGAGCCCGAGGCCCATCTTGAGGTTGTAGCGTAGCGTTTCCCACGACGTGTAGTTGTCGCCGGACCAGGTCTGCACGTAACGCTGCATGCCGGCGCCGCCGGAGCGCGACACGAGGAACGGCCGCTGCGCCGGCGCATGCGCGCGCTGGGCTTCGCGCGACGCGCGCATCATCAGCATCGTCTGCAGCACCTTCGCCTCGCGCGCGGGAAACGGCTGGCCGAAGCCGTGCGCGATCGCGTCGGGCGACCAGATCTCGTATTCGTTGTTGTCGTTCCACGTCGACTCGATTCCGTAGTCGAGCAGCGCCGACGTGACCTGCTCGCGCCACCAGCGGTACGCGTCCGGTTGCGTGAAGTCGAGATACGCGCCGACCTCGTCCCAGAACTGCACCCATGCTGGCTCGCCGGATGCCGAGCGGATCAGCAGCCCGCGCCGCGCGGCGTCGTCGAACGCCGGGTGGTCGCGCAGCAGGCACGGCTTGATGTTCGCGCACAGGCGGATGCCGTGGTCGCGGTAGTGCTTCACGAAACCCTTCGCGTCGGGAAACTTCTCGCGGTTCCAGTTGAACACGTAGCGCTTCGCGCCGATCGACGTATAGCCCGACGACAGGTGGAACGAGTCGCACAGGATGTCGTGTGATTCGCACTGCTCGACGAACTGGTTCATCTGCCGCTGCGCGTCCGGCGCGTCGGTGTAGCTCATCGTCGAGCCCGAATAGCCGAGCCCCCATTTCGGCGTGCGCGCCGGGCGCCCGGTGAGCCACGTGAAGCGCCGGGCGGCCGCGAGCGGCGTGTCGGGCGACGCGATGAAGTAGTAGTCGAGATCGCCGTGCTCGGCGACGAAGTAGCGGTAGAGCCCGTGGTAGTTGTCGAGTTCGCGGCCCATGTCGAACGTGCAATCCGACAGCGTGTCGTAGAACAGCCCGAAGCCCTGGCACGCGCCGGGCGACCACGTGACGTAGAACGGAATGTGCTTGTAGAGCGGGTCCGTGTGCTTCGCGCTGTAACCCATCGCGTCGATGTTGCGCATCTCGAAGCGCGCGCCGGTGCGGTCGAGGTCGCCCGCGCGCTCGCCGAGACCGAACACCTTGTCGCCGCGCTCGCGGGCGACGTAGTGATAGGCGCGCTCGTCCCACCAGCCGAAGTTGTACGCCTGCGTCGCGCGGTCGGCGAGCACGACGCGCCACGCGTCGTCCGCGTCGCGCATCGACCACGTGCAATGGCCGCCTTGCCGGCTTACCGTGAGGCGGATCTGTGCGGTTTCGATGCGCACGCCGCCGTCGTCTTCGACGAAGTCGTAGGCCGGCAGCGCGAAGCCGCTCAGGTCGAGGCGGTCGCGCCCGTCGAGCGGCACGTCGTCGAGGCCCGGTGCGATCGTCCAGGTGCGCGGGGTGCGCGCCGTCGCGTCGGGCAGCACGCGCACGCGCACGATGTCATCCTCGAGCACGAAGATCTCGAGGGTCGCGCCCGCGTCGGACGCGAGCAGCACACGGTTCGCCTGCCGGTCGGCGACGCGGAACACGGGCGGATGAAGAAGCGAAGTCATGAAGGCGATTCCTGGTGAAGACGGAGGTCAGGCGTGCTGCGCGAGCAGGCGTTCCTGCTTCGACTGCCCGCGGATCAGCACCGCGAGCAGCGTCACGCCGATGATGTCGAACAGGCCGAGGCACGCGAACAGCGGTGCGTAGCCGATCTTGTCGGCGAGCGCGCCGACCAGCAGCGAGAAGCCGAGCCCGCCGATCCACGCGGCCATGCCCGCGAAGCCGCTGGCGGTGCCGACTTCCTCGGGATCGAACACGTCGGCCGACAGCGTGTTGACGAGCGCGGAGATCATCTGGTGCGCGAAGCCGCCGACGCAGAACAGGCCGATGGCCGTGTACGGCGACGACACGAGCCCGATCATCGCCGGCCCCAGCATCAGCACCGCGCCGAGCGCGACGCCGGCGACGCGGGACCACACGAGCGGCAGTTTGAACCGGTTCGCGAGGTAGGGCGACAGGTAGCCGCCCGCGATGCCGCCGGCGTCGGCCGCGAGAAACGGCATCCACGCGAACACGGCGATCTGCGTGAGCGGCATGTGGCGTTCGGTGGCGAGGTACAGCGGAATCCAGAAGCTGAAGGTCTGCCATGCGGGTTCCGCGAAGAAGCGCGGCAGCGCGATCGCCCAGAAGCGCCGCGCGGTGACGACGTCGCGAATCCGGCGCTTCGACGCGGCCGGCATCGTGGCCTGACCGTCGCGGATCAGCGTGCGCTCCTGCGACGTGATGCGCGGATGATCGGACGGCGACCGGTACTGCGTGTACCAGAGCGCGGCCCACACGAAGCCGAGCGCGCCGGTGACCATGAACGCGGATTGCCAGCCGAACCGCATCGACAGGAACACGACGAGCGGCGGCGCGATCGCGGCGCCGAGCGACGTGCCCGCGTTGAAGTAGCCGACCGCGACGGATTTCTCGCGATCGGGAAACCATTCGGCGACGGCCTTCATCCCCGACGGGATCGCGGCGGCCTCGAACAGCCCGAGCAGGCCGCGCAGGATGCCGAGCGACAGCCAGCCCGACGCGAAGCCGTGCGCGACGCCGACCACCGACCACAGCATCGCGAACAGCGCGAACCCGAGCCGCAGGCCGATCAGGTCGACGATGAACCCGCATACCGGCTGCATGATCGTGTAGCCGATCTGGAACGCCCCGACGATATACGAATACTGCTGCGTCGAGATCGCGAACACCTGCTTCAGTTCCGGTGCGAGCACCGCGAGGGAATTTCGTGCGAGGTAGTTGAGGATCGTGCCGAGACATACCAGCACGATGATCCACCAGCGCAACGCCTTGACTGTTTTCACTGCTGTCTCCTGAGCCATGCAAGTCGCCCGGCGGGGGGCGTCTTTTGCGGGTCGTGTTTGTACGATGTCCGATCTTGATGGGCGACCGATTCACCTGATTTTTATCGGAATCACAGCGTTCAATCGAACATTTCGCTGCTGTTGAAGGTCAATGTTATCGGACGACTGATCATTTTCGAGCATCCTATGTTCGAATTCGAATCCGGTCAACGTGAATCTGCATTCGAACGAACATCCTCGGGGTATTCCCGATATGTCCGCGGACAGGGCCGCCGGTGCATTGCGCGACGAATGGCGCCGGATGTTTGCTCGACGAGGCCGAGCGGCCGTCGCTCGACCGACTGCATCAGGCGGGCCCGGCAGGGGGCGTGACAACCCTGATGAAAATTTATTTTTTTCCTGCCGGCAGATTGTGTAAATTGATTTTCATCCACCTTGCAAAACCATTCGCATGACGCCTCTCGTTCCGCACGATGCCAGTCACGACGAATCCGCGATCGCGGAGCGCATCGCCTCGGCCATGCCGCGAATGACGCCGATCCACCGCCGGATGGGCGAATTCGTGCTCGCGAATCCGTTTCGCGCGGCGACGATGCGGATCGACGAGCTGGCGCAGGCCGTGAATGCGTCGATCGCCACCGCGAACCGTTTCGCGAAGGCGCTTGGCTTCGACGGCTATCCGGCGATGCGCGCGGCGCTCGTGCGCGGCTTCGAGGCGACGCTCGGCCCGGTCGAGCGGCTGCGTTCCGCGCAGGAGCAGGAACAGGAGCACGAGCAGGGCGTGCGCGGCGCCGCGTGGATCGACGCGGTGTTCGACCAGGCCGTCGCGAACATCGAGAACACGCGTGCGCAACTGGATGCGGCCGACGTCGAGGCGGCCGTCGAGGCGATCGTCGGCGCGCGGCGCGTGCTGATCCTCGGCGCCGGTTCGAGCGCCTTTCTGGCCGGGCTGATGGAACACGGATTGTCGGTGTGTCACGACAACGTGCAGTCGCTCGCGCTGCTCGGCGGCCCGTCGCATGCGGCGCGGCGCCTGTACACGGCCGACTCGCGCGATCTCGTGATCGCGCTCGCGTTTCCGCGCTACGTCAAGGACACGATCGAGCTGGCCCGCCGCGCGGCCGCGCGCGGCGCGCGCGTGCTCGGCATCTCCGACGGGCCCGGCTCGCCGCTTGCGCCGATCGCGTCGCTGAATCTGTACGTCAAGGCCGAACGGCGTTTCGCGGCCACGTCGGAAGCGGCCGTGCTGACGATGATCGAGGCGCTGATCGACGCAGTCGCGCTGCGCACGCACCGCTCCGCGAAGTCCGCCGCCGAAATGACCGAATTCCTGTTGCCGTGGCTGATCCACCCGCAAGCGACGCTGCCGGCCGCCAACCCTTCTTCCTCCGGTCCGAAAAAATCATGACTTCACCCGCGATCGTCGCGATTCATGGCGGTGCAGGCACGATCCTGCGCGATGCGATGGACACCGACACCGAACGCCAGTACCGCGCCGAACTCACCGCGATCCTGCAGGCCGCGCAACACGTGCTCGCCGATGGCGGCAGCGCGCTGGACGCCGTCACCGTCGCGGTGCGGCTGCTCGAGGACTGTCCGCTGTTCAACGCGGGGCGCGGCGCCGTCTATACGGCCGAAGGCAAGCACGAACTCGACGCGGCGGTGATGGACGGCACGACGCTCGCGGCCGGCGCGATCTGCTGCGCGACCCGCGTGCGCAATCCGGTGCTCGCCGCACGGCGCGTGATGGAGGCGAGCGAGCACGTGCTGCTGGCAGGCGCGGGCGCCGACGCGTTCGCGGCCGCACAGGGCCTCGAACTCGCCGAGCCCGGCTACTTCGACACGGAAGCGCGTCATGCACAGTGGGTCAAGGCGCGCGCGGCGGCCGGCACGATGCTCGATCACGATGCCGCGACCTTCGCCTTCGGCGCCGGGCAGCCGGCCGAGCCGCTCGATCCCGACCGCAAGCACGGCACGGTCGGCGCGGTTGCGTGCGATGCGCACGGCCATATCGCGGCGGCGACGTCGACCGGCGGCATCACGAACAAGCAGCCCGGCCGCGTCGGCGATTCGCCGATCATCGGCGCCGGCTGCTACGCGGACGACGCGACCTGCGCGGTATCCGCGACGGGCACCGGCGAGATGTTCATCCGGCTCGCGACCGCGCATGACGTGGCCGCGCAGATGGCCTATCGCGGCGCATCGCTCGCCGATGCCGCGCACGACGCCGTGATGAACAAGTTGTCGCGCCTGGCCGGGCGCGGCGGGATCATCGCGGTCGACGCGCACGGCAACGTCGCGATGCCGTTCAACACGGAAGGGATGTATCGCGGCTACGCACGCGTCGGCGAGACGCCCGTGGTCGGCATCTATCGCGACGATGCGGCCTGATTCCGGACCGCACGAGGAGACCTCCGCATGACTTCGAGCCGAACCCCGTCCGCGCTGGTGCTGCCGGAGCAGCGCGTCGTCGCCGTCGACGACCTGTCGGTCATGTTCCGCCGCGAAAACGCGACGTTCGATGCGGTGCGCAACGTGTCGTTTCACGTCGATCGCGGCGAGACGCTCGCGATCGTCGGCGAGTCGGGCTCCGGCAAGTCGGTCACGTCGCTTGCGCTGATGCGGCTCGTCGAGCATGGCGGCGGCGAGATCACGAGCGGCCGGATCGTGTTGCGGCGTCGCGGCGGCGCGCTCGTCGACCTCGCGCAGGCGAGCGCGGCGACGATGCGCGGAATCCGCGGCGCGGACATCGCGATGATCTTCCAGGAACCGATGACGTCGCTGAACCCGGTGTTTACGGTCGGCGACCAGATCAGCGAGGCGATCGCGCTGCACCAGTCGAAGAGCGCGACCGAAGCCCGCGCGGAAGCGTTGCGGCTGCTCGATCTCGTGCGCATTCCGGAGGCGCGCCGCGTGTTCGCGCGCTATCCGCATCAATTGTCCGGCGGGATGCGGCAGCGCGTGATGATCGCGATGGCGCTGTCGTGCCGGCCGGCGCTCCTGATCGCCGACGAACCGACGACCGCGCTCGACGTGACGATCCAGGCGCAGATCCTGCAGCTGATCCGCGGCCTGCAGGACGAAATGAACATGGGCGTGATCTTCATCACGCACGACATGGGCGTGGTCGCCGAAGTGGCCGATCGCGTGCTCGTGATGTATCGCGGCGAGAAGGTCGAGGAGGGCGAGTCCGAACGCATTTTCGCGACGCCCGCGCATCGCTACACGCGTGCGCTGCTCGCGGCCGTGCCGCGGCTCGGCTCGATGCACGGCACCGATAACCCCGAAAAATTCCCGCTGTTGAAGGTGGACGGCGCGAGCGCGGCCACGCCGGCGCCGGCCGCGAACGATGCGGGCAACGCGGCCGCGGCCTCCGCCGCCGGGCAGCCGCACGTCGATCCGGCCGCGCCGCCGATCCTGCGCGTGCGCGATCTCGTCACGCGGTTTCCGGTGAAGAGCGGCGTGTTCGGCCGCGTGTCGCAATACGTGCACGCGGTCGAGCGCGTGAGCTTCGAGCTGCGCGCCGGCGAGACGCTCGCGCTCGTCGGCGAATCCGGCTGCGGCAAGTCGACCACCGGCCGCTCGCTGCTGCGCCTCGTCGAATCGCAGAGCGGCTCGATCGAATTCGACGGCCGCGACATCAGCGCGATGAAGGGCCATGACCTGCAGGCGCTGCGCCGAAACATCCAGTTCATCTTCCAGGATCCGTTCGCCTCGCTGAACCCGCGCCTGACGGTCGGTTTCTCGATCATGGAGCCGCTGCTCGTGCACGGCGTCGCGAGCGGCCGCGAAGCGCAGGCGCGCGTCGACTGGCTGCTCGACAAGGTTGGCCTGCCGCCGGATGCCGCGCGCCGCTATCCGCACGAATTCTCGGGCGGCCAGCGTCAGCGGATCGCCATCGCGCGCGCGCTCGCGCTGAATCCGAAGGTCGTGATCGCCGATGAATCGGTGTCGGCGCTCGACGTGTCCGTGCAGGCGCAGATCGTGAACCTGATGCTCGACCTGCAGCGCGAGCTCGGCGTCGCGTATCTGTTCATCTCGCACGACATGGCCGTCGTCGAGCGCGTCAGCCATCGCGTCGCGGTGATGTATCTCGGCCAGATCGTCGAGATCGGCCCGCGCCGCGCGGTGTTCGAGGCGCCGCAGCATCCGTACACGAAGAAGCTGATGAGCGCGGTGCCGGTGGCCGACCCCGCGCGCCGGCATGCGCTGCGCCAGCTCGCGGCGGACGAGATTCCGAGCCCGATCCGCGCGGTCGGCGACGAGCCGCTCGTCGCGCCGCTCGTCGCGGTCGGCCCCGATCATTACGTCGCGACGCATCGCGTCGGCGGCGCGTATTGATTGCACGGCGAGTCGCATATGGACCGCAGCTGCGCACGCGCCAGGCAACGGCGCCATTTTCCCGAGCGGATGCAGTCACGCCGCGATTTCCACCACGCGTTACCGAATCATCCACAGGAGCCAGACAAAATGAACAAGTCGCATTCGTTCCCGATGTTCCGTCCGCGCGCGTTGTTCGCCGCGGGGGCCGGCGCGCTCGCGCTGTCGGTCGCCGTGCCCGCGTTCGCGCAGCAGAACGTCGTGGTCGCCGTGTACTCGACGTTCACGACGATGGATCCGTACGACGCGAACGACACGGTGTCGCAAGCCGTCGTCAAGTCGTTCTACGAAGGGCTGTTCGGCTTCGACAAGGACATGAAGCTCGTCAACGTGCTCGCGACGAGCTACCAGGCGTCGCCCGATGCGAAGGTCTACACGGTCAAGCTGCGCCCGGGCGTGAAGTTCCACGACGGCACGGACTTCAACGCCGACGCGGTGAAGGCGAACTTCGACCGCGTGACCGATCCGGCGAACAAGCTGAAGCGTTACGGGCTGTTCCGCGTGATCGAGAAGACCGAGGTGGTCGATCCGATGACGGTGCGCTTCACGCTGCGCGAGCCGTTCTCCGCGTTCGTCAACACGCTCGCGCACCCGTCGGCGGTGATGATTTCGCCGGCCGCGCTGAAGAAGTGGGGGCGCGACGTGTCGCTGCATCCGGTCGGCACGGGCCCGTTCGAGTTCGTCGAATGGAAGCAGACCGACGACATGAAGGTGAAGAAGTTCGCCGGCTACTGGAAGAAGGGCTATCCGAAGGTCGATTCGATCGACTGGAAGCCGGTGGTCGACAACAACACGCGCGCCGCGCTGCTCAAGACCGGCGAAGCCGATTTCGCGTTCACGATCCCGTTCGAGCAGGCAGCCGACCTGAAGAGCAATCCGAAGGTCGAACTGATCGAGCGGCCGTCGATCATCCAGCGCTACATCTCGCTGAATACGCAGAAGAAGCCGTTCGACAATCCGAAGGTGCGTGAAGCGCTGAACTACGCGGTCAACAAGGAAGCACTCGCGAAGGTCGTGTTCGCCGGCTACGCAACCCCGCAGACGGGCGTCGCCCCGGTGGGCGTCGAATACGCGACCAAGCTCGGGCCGTGGCCGTACGATCCGGCGAAGGCGCGCGCGCTGCTGAAGGAGGCCGGTTATCCGAACGGCTTCGAGTCGACGCTCTGGTCCGCGTACAACCATTCGACGGCGCAGAAGCTGATCCAGTTCGTCCAGCAGCAGCTCGCGCAGGTCGGCGTGAAGGTGCAGGTGCAGGCGCTCGAGGCCGGCGAGCGGGTCGCGAAGGTCGAGAGCGCGCAGGACCCGGCGACAGCGCCGGTGCGGATGTACTACAGCGGCTGGTCGGCCTCGACGGGTGAGGCGAACTGGGCGCTGTCGCCGCTGCTCGCGTCCGCATCGGCGCCGCCGAAGCTCTACAACACCGCGTACTACAAGAACGGCGCCGTCGACGACGATCTCGCGAAGGCGCTCGAGACGACCGACAACGCGAAGAAGGCCGCGCTGTACGCCGACGCGCAGAAGCAGGTGTGGGCCGACGCACCGTGGATCTTCCTGGTGCAGGAGAAGATCGTCTATGCGCGCAGCAAGCGCCTGCACGGCATGTACGTGATGCCGGACGGCTCGTTCAACTTCGACGAAATCTCGGTGAAATGACGGCGATTCGCCCGTTGTGCGGCGCCGGCGGCGCAAGCTGCCGGCGCGCTGATTCGATCGGTGCCCCATGCTGAATTTTCTCGTCAAACGCCTGTTCGGCCTGCTGCCCACGCTCGCGATCGTCGCGGTGCTGGTGTTCCTGTTCGTGCACCTGCTGCCGGGCGATCCGGCGCGACTCGCGGCGGGCCCCGAGGCCGACGACGCGACGGTCGCGCTCGTGCGCGCCGATCTCGGGCTCGACCGGCCGCTGCCGACGCAGTTCGCGAACTTCTTCGTGAAGATCGCGCACGGCGATTTCGGCATGTCGACGCGCAGCAAGCGTCCGGTGTCGACCGAGATCGGCGAGCGCTTCATGCCGACGCTGCTGCTGACGCTCGTCAGCATGGTCTGGGCGACGGCGTTCGGAATGGCGATCGGGATCGCGTCGGCGGTATGGCGCAATCGCTGGCCCGACCGCTTCGGGATGACGATCGCGGTGTCGGGCATCTCGTTTCCGGCATTCGCGCTCGGCATGCTGCTGATGGAGATCTTCTCGGTGAAGCTCGGCTGGCTGCCCGTCGTGCCGGACGGCACGTGGAAGAGCTACGTGCTGCCGTCGCTGACGCTCGGCGCGGCGGTCGCGGCCGTGATGGCGCGCTTCACGCGCGCGTCGTTCGTCGAGGTGCTCAACGAGGACTACGTGCGCACCGCGCGCGCCAAGGGCGTGCACGAGCCGATGGTCGTGCTCAAGCATTGCCTGCGCAACGCGATGATCCCGGTCGTCACGATGATGGGGCTGCAGTTCGGCTTCCTGCTCGGCGGCTCGATCGTCGTCGAGGCCGTGTTCAACTGGCCGGGGCTCGGACGCCTGCTGGTCGACGCGGTGACGATGCGCGACTACCCGGTGATCCAGGCGATCGTGCTGCTGTTCTCGCTCGAATTCATCCTGATCAACCTGACCGTCGACGTGCTGTACGCGGTCATCAACCCGACCATCCGGTTCAAGTGAGAGTGAGGCGCGCATGAACGCGACTGTCCAGCCCGCGGCGTCGGCCGCATCGAGCGCGATCCGCACGCCGTGGCGCGAATTCTGGCGCAAGTTCCGCAAGCAGACCGTCGCGCTGGTCGCCGGCGGTTTCGTGCTGGCGCTCGTCGTGCTCGCATTCGTCGGCCCGCACATCGTGCCGTTCGATCCGGAGAACTATTTCGACTACGACGCGTTGAACGCGGGGCCGTCGGCCGTGCACTGGTTCGGCGTCGACTCGCTCGGCCGCGACATCTTCAGCCGGATCGTCACCGGCACGCGCATCTCGCTCGCCGCGGGCTTCTTCTCGGTCGCGCTCGGCGCGCTCGTCGGCACGTTCTTCGGGCTGCTCGCGGGCTACTACGAAGGCTGGTGGGACCGCATCACGATGCGCGTGGCCGACGTGCTGTTCGCGTTCCCGGGGATCCTGCTCGCGATCGGCGTGGTCGCGATCCTCGGCAACGGGATGGTCAACGTGATCTGCGCGGTCGCGATCTTCAGCATTCCGGCGTTCGCGCGGCTCGTGCGCGGCAACACGCTGATGCTCAAGCACATGACCTACGTGGAAGCCGCGCGCAGCATCGGCGCGTCCGACTGGACGATCATCATGCGGCACGTCCTGCCGGGCACCGTGTCGTCGGTCGTCGTGTACTTCACGATGCGAATCGGCACGTCGATCATCACGGCCGCGAGCCTGTCGTTCCTCGGGCTCGGCGCGCAGCCGCCGACGCCGGAGTGGGGCGCGATGCTCAACGAGGCGCGCGCGGACATGGTGACCGCGCCGCACGTCGCGATCTTCCCGAGCCTCGCGATCTTCCTGACGGTGCTCGCGTTCAACCTGCTCGGCGACGGGCTGCGCGACGCGCTCGACCCGAAGCTGGAGCGGCGCTGATGCGAGCGGTTCCGATGTGGAGCACGACGCTGCCCGCCGGGCCACGCGGCACGATCGCCGACGTGCCGGGCGTGACGGTCGGCCACGCGACGCTCGATGCCGGCGACGTGCAGACGGGCGTCACCGTCGTCAAGCCGCATCCGGGCGATCTTTACCGCAGCAAGGTGCCGGCCGGCGCGGCCGTGATCAACGGCTTCGGCAAGAGCGTCGGGCTCGTGCAGGTCGACGAACTCGGCACGCTCGACACGCCGATCGCATTGACCAACACGTTCGGCGTCGGCGCGGTCGCGCAGGCGCAGATCCGCGCAGCGATCGCGAAGAATCCGCACATCGGCCGCGACTGGTCGACCGTCAACCCGCTCGTGTTCGAGTGCAACGACGGCTATCTGAACGACATCCAGGCGTTCGCGGTGACGGCCGCGCATTACGACGAAGCCTGCAACACCGCGTCGCGAGACTTCGCGCGTGGCGCGGTGGGCGCCGGGCGCGGGATGTCGTGTTTCGACCTGAAGGGCGGGATCGGCTCCGCGTCGCGCGTGGCCGTCGCGGCCGGCAGGCCGTATACGGTCGGCGCGCTGGTGCTCGCGAATTTCGGCCGTCTGCCGATGCTGACGCTCGGCGGCGTGCCGCTCGGGCGCGTCGTCGCGCAGCGGCGTGCCGCCGCGAACGCGCAGGCGGCGCCGGAGCAAGGGTCGATCATCCTGCTGCTGGCGACCGATGCGCCGCTCGACGCGCGGCAACTGTCGCGGCTCGCCCGTCGCGCGGGCGCCGGGCTTGCTCGCACCGGCTCGGTCTACGGGCACGGCAGCGGCGACATCGCGCTCGCTTTTTCGACCGCGTACACGATCGCGCACGATGCATCGACCGTCGCGCTACCGGCCCTCGTGGCCGATGCGGCGCTCGATCCGCTGTTCATGGCCGCGGCCGAGAGCGTCGAACACGCGATCGCCGACGCGCTGCTGCAGGCCGTGACCGTGACCGGGCGCGACGGCCATGTGCGGCAATCGCTGCGCGACGCGGTGCCCGATCTCGATCGGTTATTCAACGAAGACAACGAAGGACGTCCGACCCATTCATGAAGATTCTGATCTCGACCGACATCGAGGGTGTCGCCGGCGTGTTCGCCATCGAGCAGACGCGTGCCGGCAATCCGGAATACGAACGCGCGCGCCGCTGGATGACCGCCGAGGCGAACGCGGCGATCGAAGGCGCGTTCGCCGGCGGCGCGCAGGCCGTCTGGGTCAACGATTCGCATGGCGGCTTCCGCAATCTGCTGCCCGACGGGCTCGATGCCCGTGCCCGCGTCGTGCTCGGCAAGCCGCGTACGCTGGGGATGATGGCGGGCCTCGAACAGCAGCCCGACCTCGTGTTCATGATCGGCTTTCACGCGAAATCGCAGACGCGCGGCGTGCTGGCGCACACCATCAACAACTTCGCGTTCACGCAGGTGTGGCTGAATGGCGTCGAGCTCGGCGAAGCCGGGCTGTACGGCGCGCTGGCGCGCGAATACGGCGCTCACGTCGCGCTGGCGTCGGGCGACGACGTATTCGCCGAGGAAACCCGGCCGCTGTTTCCGGACGCGCGTTTCGAGACGGTCAAGACGGCCGGCGGCGCATCGAGCGGCGACACGCTCACGCCGGCAGCGTCCTGCGCGCGCATCGCGACCGCCGCACGCGAAACGGTCGCGCACGCGCTGTCGTGCGGCTGGCGCGCGGGCGCGCATCGGCCCGCGCCGGCTGCTTGCACGCTGCGCGTGCAGACGGCCGCGCTCGCCGATCTGTTCTGCGTGCTGCCGTCGCTCGAGCGGGTCGATGCGGTGACGCTTCGCTTCGACGGGCCGTCGGTGGAGCACGTGGTGCGCACGCTGAACAGCCTGTCGGCCATGTCGTTCATGCTGCGGTGATGCGTGCCGACCGGATGCCGGACCGCGATCTGGTCGCTGAAATCCGTGTCGGCCCACGCCCCGCGAGATGAAACGTATTCGACATCTCCGCTCCGATGAAGTCGCTATCCGGTCGTTTCGGCCGTCGGGTCTTGCGGCCGTCCGGTCGCGCAAGCGTGGAGCGGATCGTAGACCGATCGAAGGTGACCCGCCTTCGCTATCGGTTCCTTCATGATGGAATTCGGGCCTTGAGAAATACGCTGCTGGATCCCTACGAACATATTCCGCGTAGCGTCGTGGCGACCGCCAACGACTACGCGGCGGGCACGACGTTTCCGGAGCATGCGCACGGGCGCGGGAAGTTCGCGTTCGCGTCGCGCGGCACCATCAGCGTGTCGACGCCGCACGGCCGCTGGCTGGTGCCGCCGCAGCGCGCGTGCTGGGTGCCGGCCGGCGTGCGGCACGAAATGACGATGACCGGGCCGGTCACGATGCTCAACGCGTTCGTGTCCGAAGATGCGGCCCGGGCTGCGGGGCTGTCGGACCAGTGTGGCGTATACGGCGTGTCGCCGCTGTTGCGGCAACTGATCGACGATGCGATCGACCTGCCGGCGATGTACGACGTCGACGGCCGGGCAGGCAAGCTGATGGCGCTGCTGGTCGCGGAAATCGCGACGATGCCGCGGCTGTCGCTGCACGCGCCGCTGCCGAGCGATGCGCGCCTCGCGAAGATCTGCCGGCATCTGTTCGCGTCGCCGTCGATCGCGGCCGATCTCGACCAGGTGGCGACCGATGCGGGCGTGAGCCGGCGCACGTTTACGCGGCTGTTCCGCGCGCAGACCGGCGTGAGTTTCGCCGCGTGGCGCCAGCAGGTCTGCATGCTGGCGGCGATCACACGGCTGAGCGACGGGCAGCCGGTGACGCGTGTCGCGCTCGATCTCGGATATGCGAGCGCGAGCGCCTTTACGTCGGCGTTTCGCCGCATCCTCGGCGAAACGCCGAGCCGGTATCTGGAGGCGCGCCGCTAGTCGGAGCGGATACGGTGGCGGGCGCGGTGCCGCGCTTCCGTCACGGACGAAAAAAACGCGCCTGCCAGGTTTCGGTCAGACGCGCTTAAAGGCACTCGGTCAGAAAAAATGCGCGACAGCCAGCGGGACGTGTTCGTGCATCGAATCGTGAAATTGTTGCTCGTTTCGAATTAATTGCCTCGGCGGACTGCGGATAGCAAAGCATACGCCGCATAACGCGCAAACGATATTGCGCGGGCCCCACGATTCATGTGCAGTCGCAGCATGCGTTTTAATCGCGCGTTCGATTTCGGGGTCCGAAGGAGCCAGCGACGGGCGTCGGCGAGCCCGACCGGGCGTGCTGCGGCACGGCATCGAATGTTGATGCGCGAAAATGAAAACCGCCGCGCAACGCGATACCTGTTGGAATCGCGCCACGCGGCGGTTCGGTGCGAGCAGCCGGCCGGCGCCGGCTCGCGCGTCACGCGTCGAAGAACACGGTCTCGTCCGGCCCCTGCATGCGGATGTCGAAGCGATACACGACGGGCCGGCCCGGTTGCGCGTCGCGCTTCGCGACGAGCGTCGCGCGGCGTTCGGCCGGCACCAGGTTCAGCACCGGATCGGCCGCGTTCGCGGCAGCTTCGTCGTCGAAATACACGCGGGTGAACGCGTGGGTCAGGATCCCGCGCATCATCACGGTCACGTTGACGTGCGGTGCTTCGTCGGCGGCGATGCGGCCCGGCTTCACCGTCGATACGACGAAGCGGTGCTGCGCATCGGTGCCCGTGCCGACGCGGGCGAAGCCCGTGAAGCCGGACTTCGCGATGTCGTCACGCGAGGCGGGATAGCGGCCCGCCGCGTCCACCTGCGTGAATTCGAGCACCGCGTCGCTGACGACGTTGCCGTCGCCGTCGAACACCTGTCCGACCAGCAGCACATGCTCGCCGTCGGCGTCCGGCGTGGCGATCGTCGGCGTGAACAGACTCTTCAGATCGTAGTTGTATTGCTGCGGGCACAGGCCGTACGCGAAGTACGGGCCGACCGTCTGCGAAGGGGTTTGCTTCAGCGTCGTCATGGTTCAGCGCTCCATCGGGGTAGCGTCGCGGCCGCGCAGCACGATGTCGAATTCGTAGCCGAGCGCATAGCCTTCTTCGGTGATGTCCATCGAGAAGCGCGAGATCAGGCGGTCGCGCGCCGCTTCCGGCGTGCCCTGGAAGATCGGGTCGTACGCGAGCAGCGGGTCGCCGGGGAAGTACATCTGCGTGACGAGGCGCGAGCCGAAGTAGTCGCCGAACAGCGAGAAGTGGATGTGATTCGGGCGCCACGCGTTCGGATGGTTGCCCCACGGATAGGCGCCGGGCTTGATCGTCAGGAAGCGGTAGCGGCCTTCGGCGTCGGTCATGCAGCGGCCGGCGCCGAGGAAGTTCGGGTCGAGCGGCGCGTCGTGCTGGTCGACCTTGTGCACGTAGCGGCCGGCCGCGTTCGCCTGCCATACCTCGACGAGCGTGTTGCGCACGGGCTTGCCGCCTTCGTCGAGCACGCGGCCGGTGACGACAATGCGCTCGCCGAGCGGCTCGCCGTTCTTCACGGCGTTCTTCGTCAGGTCGTGGTCGAGCGCGCCGAGATCCTCGGCGCCGTAGACGGGTGCGAACTGGTCGCGCAGCTTTTCCTTCAACGGGATCATCGGGCGCGTCGGGCCGCGCTTCACCGACGAACGGTACTCGGGGTGGACATACGCGGGATGCGACGGCCAGTCGCGCGGCGTGAGGATCGTGGGGGAATCCATCGGGCGTCTCCTGATAGGTATTTCGCGAAGTGGATGGCAAGACTTTAGCCAAGCCGGAAAGTTATGAAAAATGACCTTTTTTCGCGAATTGCATAACCGTTCGTTATGTTTTGCGGCGCCAATGAAAATCCGCCGGACAGGCGGCCTGTCCGGCGAAAAAGCGATCGGGCTTCGCGTCGTCGGTGACGACTCCGTGCACGGCCCTCCAGCCAGCCCGTCGCTGCTTTATTGTGTTTCGTTGTTGTTGTTATCCGGTCTCCCCGAGCATGCCCGTCGTTCGTCCTTCGTCGTTACGGTCGGGCGGGATCGAAGACGATCCCGTCGAATTCGAGCGACAGCGTGCCGCTGCGCAGCAGCGCGGCCGGTGTCGCGGCGCGGTCGGCGCCGAGCACGTCGGTCACATAGTTCGCGCAGAACCCGCGCTGCGCCAGCAGCTTGACGCGGCTGCCGAGCAGCGCGTCGATCCGCTGTTCGGCCAGCGCGTGCACGTTGCGCTGCGCGTCGACGTTTGGTGCCGCGACGCGGCGGGCCAGCGCGATGCGCCCGCCGTCGGCGCGGGCGACGAAGCGCGACAGCGGCGTGAGCTTCGTCCGCGCAAACGCGGGCTCGGCGATCAGCGGCTCGTCGCCCGACGTATCGACGACGATGCCGAAGCGACCGGCCCACGCGTCCACGCTGCCTGCGGCGGCACGGGACGCGCCGGCCGGTACGCGGATGAACACGAGATCCCCGACGTGCGCGCCGGCGGCCAGCGTGCGCATCGTGGCGAGCGGCAGCGTGCGATCGGTGTCGCGGGCATCGCGCCGAGCAGCGTGCTGCGGATCGAAGGAATGGGTGTCGGTTCGGGTGTTCATCGCGGCTCCGTCGGTGCGTGACAGGACGGAGCGGATTATGCAGACGAGTATCCAAAAGTGCCTGTTCGGATGCGCGAGTAGCCTAATATCCGACCATCAGCATCATTTTTCGATACCAACATGACCGAGACCGCCCAACTCATCGAAACGCTGAAGCGCCAGCTGAAGGCGCAGGGGATGACCTACCGCGACGTCGCGCGTGCGCTCGACGTGTCCGAGACGAGCGTGAAGCGGCTGTTCGCGAGCGGCCGCTTCACGCTGGAGCGTGTCGCGGAAATCGCGCAACTGCTCGGCTACACGCTCGCCGAGCTCGTGCAGGAGGCGTCGGCGTCCGCGCCGCGATTGCGCGTGCTGACCGAGCAGCAGGAGGCGCTGCTCGTGTCGGACGAGAAGCTGCTGCTCGTCGCCGTCTGCGCGATCAACTACTGGACCGTGCAGGACATCGTGTCCGCCTATCGCGTGACGCAGGCCGAGTGCGTCAAATACCTGCTGATGCTCGACCGGATGAACGTGATCGCGCTGCTCCCGGGCGACCGGATTCGCGTGCGCGTCGCGCGCGATTTCGACTGGCTGCCGGGCGGGCCGATCCGCCGCTATTTCCATGCGCACGTGCTCGACGACTTTCTCGGCAGCCGCTTCGACGGCCCGGGCGAGACGATGACGTTCTCGCAAGGGATGCTGACGGACGCGGCCGCCGCGGAACTCGAGCAGGAACTGCGGCGGCTCGGCAGCAAGGCGGCGGCGCTGCATGCGGAGTCGTCGTCGGCGCCGCTCGGGCAGAAGCGCGGCACGGCCCTGCTGATCGCGAAACGGATCTGGGAGCCGACCGGATTCCACGCGCTGCGGCGTCATGCGTGACACCGCGCCGAATGCTTGGGCCTTTCCGGAAAGTTATGCAAAATGGCATTTCATCGTCACTCGCATAACTGCTCGTTATGAATAACCGTATCGCCGACGGCCGCGTCAAGTTCCGGCACCTGCAATGTTTTCTCGCGGTCGCGCAACTGGGCGGTGTGCAGAAGGCGGCCGAAAGCCTGTCGATCACGCAGCCGGCCGTGTCGAAGACGATCGCCGAACTGGAGTCGATCCTCGGCGTGAAGTTGTTCGAACGGGGGCGTCACGGCGCGCAGCCGACCCGCGAAGCGCAACTGTTCATCCCGCATGCGAACGCGTGCGTGCTGGCGCTGCGGCAGGGCGTCGGGCTGCTCGCGCGCGAGGGCGGCGCGGCCGCGGCGACGCTCGAAATCGGCATGCTGCCGACGGTTGCGGCATCGCTCGCGCCCGCGCTGATGAAGGCGCTGACCGCACGCTGGCCGCGCATCGTGGTGCGGATCGCGACGGCCGCGAACACCGAGTTGCTGGAGCGCCTGAAGGCCGGGACGATCGAATGCGCGATCGGGCGCCTGTCGGAGCCGGAGCGGATGATCGGCCTCGCGTTCGAGCAGCTGTACAACGAACCGCTCGTCGCAGTCGTGCGCGCGGGCCATCCGCTGCTGACGAGCGCCACGCCGGCTGTCGAGCTCGCGCGCTACCCGGTCGTGCTGCCGCCGTTCGGCACGCTGATCCGCCAGTCGGCCGAGCAACTGCTCGGCGCGTGCGGCGCGCCGCCGCTGGATTCGTTCATCGAGGTGCTGTCGGTGTCGGTCGCGCGTGCGCTTGCGCTCGAGAACGACGCCGTGTGGTTCGTGCCGCTCTATGCGGCCGAATACGACCTGTCGGCCGGTGCACTCGCGCGGCTCCCGCTGCCGTCCGCGGGCACCGACGAGCCGGTCGGGCTCGTGCTGCGCACCGACGCGCAACCGTCACCCGTCGCCCGGACGTTGATCGACGCCGTGCGCGAGATCGCGCAGGCGCGGTTCGGCGATGCGCCCACCCGTCGCACGCCCCGCGGCGCGCGCAAGCCGGCTCGCCGCGCGCGTTGAGCCGCCGGGCAGGGCGTGGGCGGGCGGTGTCCAGCCGCCGTTCTTTCACCTCCATTCGTTAGCCGTTCGGTCAGTAGCGGGCCTCGTCATGCTTGGCATATCGTACCGTTTTTGATACGCTTGATGACACGACGATGGCGAGACAG
The DNA here is from genome assembly GCF_001521935.1 of Burkholderia sp. RF7-non_BP4. Taxonomy (NCBI): domain Bacteria; kingdom Pseudomonadati; phylum Pseudomonadota; class Betaproteobacteria; order Burkholderiales; family Burkholderiaceae; genus Burkholderia; species Burkholderia sp. RF7-non_BP4. The sequence goes on from NZ_LOTA01000010.1 coordinate 311,122, forward strand.
CAGATTCAGATCACGCTCGGCGTGCGGTTCTTCCGCACCGCGCGTGGTAACGAGCCGGTGCGCGAATGGCTGCAGGCGCTCGGGCAGATCGAACGCAGGGTGATCGGCGAAGAGATCAAGACCGTTCAGCTCGGCTGGCCGCTCGGCATGCCGCTGGTCCGGAAGATGTCGGCGGATCTTTGGGAAATCCGCGTGATGCTGCCGCGGCGAAGCGCGCGCGTGCTGTTCACGATCGTCGGCGACACGATGGTGCTGCTGCATGCGTTCTTCAAGCAGTCGCAGGCCACGCCGTCCGACGATCTCGATGTGACCGTCGCGCGGCTGAAAGCGCTCACGCGCGCCATCTGAATTCCCCCGGCTGCGCCGCCACATGCGATCGGCGATGTGCCGGCCGGCAACGCCATGCACTGGAGTACCCATGACGACCACGAACAATCCGCATATCGGCAGCGACTTCGACACGTTCCTCGAGGAGGAAGGGCACCTCGAAGCGGCCACCGCCACCGCGATCAAGCGCGTGATCGCGTGGCAGATCGGGCAGGAAATGAAGGCGCAGCACATCACGAAAACCGCGATGGCCGCGCGGATGAAGACCAGCCGCGCCGCACTCAACCGGCTGCTCGACGAAACCGATACGAGCCTCACGCTCGCGACGCTCGCGAGCGCCGCCACCGCGCTCGGCAAGCGGCTCAGCTTCGAGCTCGTGCCGGCCTGACGCACCGGGCGAAGCGGTGCGCGGCCGTTGCACGGCGTGTCGGTGCATCGCGGCGAACGGGCGCGCGCTCGGCCGCACACGGGCACCGGCACGCGATCACGTGCGCTGCCCGGCTATCCGCAGATACAGCAGCGCACCGCCCGCGAGCAGCAGCGGGCACAGGAAATACCATCCGGTCGTCAGGAACAGCCCGGCGACGGCGACCAGCGAAATCCATGCGCAGCGATACGCAATGCCGCCGCGCGGCAGCAGTTTCAGCGCGGCGGCCGCGCCGAGGCCGTACACCATCACGAAGCACCCGGACGTGACGAGCACGAGCGGCTTCGGCCCGACGTCCGAGAGCGTCGTCGCGGCCAGCGCGACGGCCGCCAGCATCGCGATCACGCCGAGGCTGCGGCGCGGCACGCCGCCGACCTGGCTGCCTTGCGCGAGCCATGCAGGCAGTGCGCCATCGCGCCCGAGCGCCGCGCCGAGCTTGGCCGCGCCCGCGAAATACGCGTTCATCGTGCCGAGCGTGAGCAGCAGCGCGGCCGCGGCCGCCAGCACCTGCGCATGACCGCCGATGCCGCCCGCGATCAGTTCCGCAAGCGGTGCACCGGACGCGCCGGCCGACGGCCCGAGCACCGTCACGCTCGCGGCCGCGACCGACAGGTACAGGAAGCCGACGACCACGACGGCGATCCCGGCCGAGCGCGGCATGTCGTGCGCGGGCCGGCGAAATTCGGCCGCGAGGTGCGTGATCGCTTCCCAGCCCGCGAAGCTCCACACGAGCAGTGCGGCAGCCTGGCCGACCGCGAGCCACCCGTGCGGCGCGAACGGATGCAGGTTCGCCGGGCGCGCATGTGGCGCGGAGGCGAGCACGGCGGCCAGCAGCAGCGCGACGAGCAGCGCCGACAGCACGAGCTGCATGCGGCCCGACACCGTGACGCCGAACGCATTCGCGGCCGACACCGTCGCGATCAGCGCGGCAGCCGTGACGATGACCGTCGTATGCCCGCCGCCCGTGACGGCCGCGACGTACGCGCCACCGAACATCGCGGCGGCCGGCGCACCGGCCGGCACCGCGAAATAGAAACACCAGCCGACGATCGCCGCGGCCTTCGGCCCGAACGCGCGTCGCGCGTAGGTCGATACGCCGCCCGCGTCCGGATAGCGCGCGCCGAGCGCGGCGAAGGTGGCCGCAAGCGGCCCCGACAGCACGACGAGCGCGGCCCATGCAAGCAGCGACGCCGGGCCCGCGACCTCGGCGGCGAGCGCGGGCAACGCGATGACGCCGGTGCCGAGCACCGCGCCGATATACAGCGCGGCGCCCTGGAAAATCGTCAGCGAGCCCGCGTGATGAGCGGCGGGCGAATCGGCATGCGAGGACATGAAGGGCAGTCTCCGGGAGGCTTGTTATGCGCGCGGACGGCCGCGCGGTGAATCGCTCGATGCTACCCGAACGGGCGCGGCGATGCGGCGCGGCGTTCAGTAGTCCGCGACGTGCCGCGTGTCAGTCGATGTCAGTAGCGGCGTGCGAGCCGCAGCCGCGCATCCTCGCGTGCAGCGGGCGGCAGCTCGGGCACGTAGTGGAACGTGCCCGATACGAGCGACGCGACCGGCACGCCGTCGCGGAACAGCACGCGATTGCCGGCCAGCGCCGGCACCTTGTCGCCGGGCAACAACGTGCCGGCAAGGTTCAGCGGATCGGCGCCCGTCACGCACACGTACTGGCCGTCGCCGGGTTGGCGACGCAGTTCGCGCAGGATCGGGATGGCTTCCGGCAGCGCGAACTGCTCGCCTGCGAGCCCCGCGACGAAGCGTCCGCCGCGAATCTCGCCGCGCGCTTCGAGACGTTGCAGCACGCGCACGAGTTCGCGCCAGCTCGGCAGCCAGTCGGCCTCGCGTTCGAGCAGCCGCCAGAACACCACGCCATAGCGGCGCAGCAGCGTCCAGACGATATGTTCGAGTGCGTCGGGATCGGTCGCGGCCGGGCCGCGCTTCGGTGCGGGCGCATCGTCCGGTGCCGAAGCGCGTTGCACGAGCGCCCAGCGACCGGCGTCGTCCATCCCGCCGATCAGCGCGCCGCCGCGCCGCGTGCGCGGCGCATACGTCGCGCTGCGCTTGACCGCGGGCTTCAGCAGCGCGCGCAGTCCGGCGAAGCTGTCCGCATTCACGAGGCCGGCCGACACGAGTTCGCCGAGCGCCTGTTCGAGTTCGACGGGCAGCATGTGCAGTTCGTCGAGCAACGCGTCGAAGAACATCGCACCATGCGCGGCGAGTGCGTCACGCACCTGCGTCGCGCGTGCGGACAGCGCCGGTTGCGCGTCCGGGTCGCGCAGCGCCTGCCATGCGCCGAGGTGGCGGCGCGGCAGCAGCACGACCGGCGTCGTTTTCACGGGGGTGCCGGCCGCGCGGGCCGGCGCGCCGATGCGGGTCCACACGAGCTTGCCCGAGCGGCACAGCTCGTCGAGGCCGCCCGCCGTGTAGTCGGTCAGGCGCGCGGGCAGCAACGCGTCTTCCCACGCACTCGCCGCGGCTTCGTAGCCTTCGAGCTGCTCGACGACGGCTGCGAGCGCGTCGCGGCCCGTGCCGCGCGTGTCGGGCGTCAGGTGTTGCCAGTGAAACAGGAAGCGCATGAAATCGGCGCGCTCGACCGGTTCGATCTCGCGGCGCAGCCGCTTGACCGTGTAGCGATGAATGCGCGCGAGCAGGTGGCGTTCGCACCATTCGTCGGTCGTCGCGCCCGGCGTGAAGCGGCCGCGCATCACGTAGCCTTCGCGCTCCAGTGCCGCGAGCGCGGTCGCGATCGTCGCGGACGGCAAACCGAGCGGCTGCGCGATCGCGTCGAGCGTCAACGGCCCGAAGCCGGTGAGCCGCGCCCGGATCACGTCGACGAGCGCGGCATCGACTTCCCATGGTTGTGCGCAGGCGGCGGGCACCTTCAGCGCCGGCGCGACGCGTGCGTCGGGGTGCAGCGCGCGCATGCAGATCAGCCGTTCGACCGGTACCCACAGCGCGGCGCCGTTCGACGTGACGAGCTTCGTCGCGCGGCGGCGTTCGGCCAGTTCCGCGAGCCGCTCGGGCCAGCCGTCGTGCGCATGCGCTTCGCTGTCGGCGACGCAGGCGAGCGTGAGCAGTGCATCGTGCATTTCGTCGGCGTCGCGCACGAGCGGCCATGCCTCGTCGCGCACCGCGTCGATCGCGTCGGCGTCGAGCGCGCCGAGATCGTCGGCCGATTCTGGATCGCTCCAGCGGCGCGACTGCACGGCCTGCGTGCGGCGCTCCTCGAGCGGCGCGTCGTCGAGGAACGCATAGGGCTTCGCGTTCAGGATCTCGGCCGCCAGCGGCGACGGCGCGGGCAGGTCGCGCGCGATCAGCTCGATCGCGCCGCTTTCGATCCGGCGCAGCAGCGCGAGCCAGCCGTCGGTATCCATCGCGTCGTGCAGACAATCGTCGAGCGTCTGGTCGACGAGCGGATGATGCGGGATCTCGCGTTCGCCGACGATGTTCTCGAGGCACGCGACCTGATCGGGGAATACGGTCGCAAGCAGGTCGTCGCTCTTCATCCGCTGCAGCTGCGGCGCGGTGCGCCGGCCGCCGGTGAAGCGCGGCAGCGCGAGCGCGGTCGTCGCGTTCCAGCGCCAGCGCACGCCGAACATCGGCGCGTCGAGCAGTGCCTGGACCAGCACGTGCTCCGCGCTGGCCGAGCGCAGGTAGCGCCACACTTCGTCGAGCGCGAAGCTGTGCGCGAGCGACAGCGACAGAATGATCGCGTCGTCGGTCGCGGCGGCCTGCAGCTCGAAGTTGAAACTGCGGCAGAAACGCTTGCGCAGCGCGAGCCCCCACGCACGGTTGATGCGGCTGCCGAACGGCGAATGGATCACCAGCTGCGTGCCGCCCGATTCATCGAAGAAGCGCTCCATCACGAGCGTGTCCTGAGTCGGCAGTGCGCCGAGCGCCGCTCGCGTGCGTGCGAGATAGTCGGCGATCTGGCGGGCCGCATCGGGCGACAGATGAAGTTCGTCGACGAGCCAGCGCAGCGCCGGCGCGAGGCGGCTTTCGGCCGGGCCGATCGCGGTGCCGACGGCGTCGTCGCGCGAATCGGTGGCGGCACGGGCTTCCGCTGCCTGCCTGGCGTTGCCGCGCGTGCCCGTCTTGCCGGCCGGGGCGCCGCTCGCGTGCTTGCGTCCGCCGGCCTCGGTATGCCGATCGCCTTCGGCGAACAGCCCGTCGAGCCGCGCGCGCAGCCGGCCGACCGCCGCCGACAGCTCGTCGCTGCGCCCGGGCGCCTCGCCGAGCCAGAACGGAATGCTCGGCGACTGGCCTTGCGCGTCCTCGACACGCACGCGGCCCGTTTCCACGCGAATGATCCGGTACGACTGGTTGCCGAGCTGGAACACGTCGCCCGCGAGGCTCTCGATCGCGAAATCCTCGTTGACGGTGCCGACCTGGATGCCCTGGGGCTCCAGCAGCACCGCGTAGTCGGCCATGTCGGGAATGGTGCCGCCCGATGTCGTCGCGGTCATCATCGCGTTGCGGCGCCCGCGCACCGTGCCGCCGACCACGTCGCGATGCAGATACGCGCCGCGCACGCCGCGACGGCTGGTGAAGCCTTCGGCGAGCATCTTCATCACGTCGTCGAAGCGTTCGCGCGACAGGCTCGCGTATGGCGCCGCGCGGGTGAAGCTCGCGTACAGCACGTCCTCCCGCCATTCCGCGCAGGCGACTTCGGCGACGATCTGCTGTGCGAGCACGTCGAGCGGCGCTTCGGGAATCCGCAACGCGTCGAGCTCGCCGCGTTGCACGCAGTCGAGCAGCGCCGCGCATTCGACCAGCTCGTCGCGCGACAGCGGGAACAGGCGGCCCTTCGGCACGCCGCCGACATGGTGCCCCGAGCGGCCGACGCGCTGCAGGAACGGCGCGATCCCGCGCGGCGAACCGACCTGGCACACGAGATCGACGTCGCCGATGTCGATGCCGAGTTCGAGCGACGCGGTCGCGACGAGCAGTTTCAATTCGCCGCGCTTGAGCCGCTGTTCGGCGTCGAAGCGATGCTCCTTCGCGAGACTGCCGTGATGCGCCGCGATCGCGTCCTTGCCGAGACGGTCGGCGAGATGGCGCGCCATGCGCTCCGCGGTGCGCCGCGTGTTCACGAACACGAGCGTCGTGCGGTGCGCGGCGGCGAGCGCGGCGATCCGGTCGTACACCTGCTCCCACACGTCGGTTGCCATCACCGGTTCGAGCGGCACGTTCGGCAACTCGAGCGCGAGGTCGCGTTCGCGCGTGTGACCCGTGTCGACGATCGTGCAGTCGCGCGGCGCATCGGCCGGGCCGCCGACCAGGAAGCGCGCGACCGCGTCGATCGGTTTCTGCGTGGCCGACAACCCGATGCGCGGCAGCGCACGACCCGTCAACGCGTCGAGGCGTTCGAGCGACAGCGCGAGGTGGCTGCCGCGCTTGGACGATGCCAGTGCGTGGATCTCGTCGACGATCACCGAACGCACGCTGGACAGCATCTGTCGGCCCGACGTGGACGACAGCAGCACGTACAGCGACTCCGGCGTCGTCACGAGGATGTGCGGCACGCGTTTGCGCAGCGCGGCGCGCTCGGCCTGCGTGGTGTCGCCGGTGCGCACGGCGGTGCGGATCGTCGGCACCGGCAGGCCCAGTTGCGCGAGCGATTCGGCGATGCCGGCGAGCGGCGCGTCGAGATTCACGTGGATGTCGTTCGACAGCGCCTTCAGCGGCGACACATAGACGACGAGCGTCGCGTCGGGCAGCGCGCCGTCGTGCGCGAGCGCATCGCGCACGAGATCGTCGAGCGCGCACAGAAACCCGGTGAGCGTCTTGCCGGAGCCGGTCGGCGCGGCGACGAGCGTCGACCGCCCGGCCTTGATGTGCGGCCACGCGAGCGCCTGCGCGCCGGTCGGCGCGGCAAACGCACGGCGGAACCACGCGGCGACGGCCGGGTGGAACACGTCGAGCGCGTTGGCGGGGCGGGTGGCTGTGACGTCCATCGGAGCGTTGAATTGGGGTGCGAGCGCGTGGGCGGCGCGCGAATCGTCAGTGTGCCAGACGTCGCGTGCGCGTGCCGGACACCGCGGGCGAGAGAACGCGCGCGTCGGAGATTCAGATGAGGTGCGATGCCGGCATTTCAACGGGCGGGCGCGCGGAACGGCACCCGTCGGGGCGCGGGTGCCGGATCGGCGAGAGGAGGACGTCGCGTTCGACGTGCGTCGGGCGGTTGCGCGGCTCGATCCGCGGCCACGCGAAACTGCACGCGACTAAACGCAACTACACGCGATGCAGCCAGCCGAGCCAGTGTTCGAGGAACGGGGCGCGCGTCCACAGCGATTGCGCGAGCCACAGCGTGCCGGCCCATGCGGCGGCCACGACGATCAGGTCGCAATGTCCGCTGTTCCACAGGTTCAGCGAATGGCGCCGCCAGATCCACGGCACGCCGAGCGGATTCGGCCAGTCGGCGAGCAGGTGCATCACGCCGCCGCACGCGAAGCCGAACAGCGGCGCGGCCCACAGCGGATGCGGATGATGCGTGAGCCCGTGCCATCCGAGCGCGAGCAGCGCGATCCAGCCGATGCCCCAGTGCGTGACGGTGCGGTGCGTGATCCACAAGCGGCGCTTGCGGGTCCACCACGCGACTTCGAGCCAGTCGGGCGCGGTGCCGCCCGCGACGCCGGCCGCGAACGCGGCGAGCAGGCCCGCGTGCCAGGGGCCGGTCGCGCCGGTTTGCGCGACGAGGACGGCGGCGGCGACGCCGGCCGCGAAGCCGGACGCGTGGTGCGCATTGTGTGATGCCATAGGAAACGAGACGAAAAAGCGTGAAGCGACGGCAGACGAGCGGGAACGATCGGCCGCGAAAGCGGGGCGCTATCTTCTCAGATCGGCTCGCGCAGCGGGCGGTCCGATCGCGGTTTTTTTGCATGCACGGCACCGCGCAAGCGCCGCGTGCCGTGATTTTCCGATTGTGCGATGCGCGTCGAATTCGCCGCATGCAATTTCGACCGATCCGCCGGCCCGCTTTTTGCTCCGCCGTGTGGCCGAGCGCACAGGATTCGCGATGATTCGTAGTGAGCGGCGCGTTTTCCGTCCCGGCGCATTTATTTACTACGAAAACGGCATGGGACCGACCGCGTGCTAGCGGCTATAAGCGGATCAGGGGCTTATTCCAGCTCGCCGGAGAATCCATGGGGGACATTTAATGACTACGCTGAATCGTTTCAAATCATCCGCTGCCGTGCTCGCGACGGTGGCCGGCATCGGCTTCCTGCCGAATGCGCCGGCCTATGCGAAGGGGCCGCAGCCGGCGGTCCTGACGAGCGCGGCGGTCGCGGTGGCCGACAAGTACAGCGCGGACGCCGCGGAGCAGATCTTCAAGGAAGGCGGCAACGCCATCGACGCGGCCGTCGCGATCGCGTTCACGCTCGCCGTCACGTATCCGGAGGCCGGCAACATCGGCGGCGGCGGCTTCATGACGATCTACAAGGACGGCAAGCCGTACTTCATCGACTATCGCGAGCGCGCGCCGCTCGCCGCGACAAAGGACATGTATCTCGACAAGGACGGCAATGTCGTCAAGGGCATGAGCCTGTACGGGCCGCGCGCGGCCGGCGTGCCGGGCACGGTGTCGGGCATGTGGGAAGCGCAGAAGCGCTTCGGCAAGCTGAAGTGGAAGCAGGTGCTCGCGCCGGCGATCCGCTATGCGCGCGACGGCTTCGTCGTCGACGAACAGCTTGCGCAGCGCGGCGTCGACGCGTCGAAGGAGTTCGGCGGCAAGACCAACTTCGACAAGTACTTCTCCACGATGAAGGCCGGCACGAACTTCAAGCAGCCCGATCTCGCCGACGTGCTCGCACGGATCGCGAACGACGGCGCGAACGGCTTCTACAAGGGCAAGACGGCCCGGTTGATCGCCGCGTCGATGAAGACCGGCGACGGCAACGGGCTGATCACGACCGAGGATCTCGCGCAATACCGTGCGGTGTGGCGCCAGCCGGTGCAGGCGAAGTGGAACGGCTATGACGTGATCACCGCGCCGCCGCCGAGCTCGGGCGGCATCGGCCTCGTGCAACTGCTGAAGATGAAGGCGGACCTCAAGCAGGACTTCGAGGGCGTGAAGCTCAACTCGCCGCAATATGTCCACCTAGTCGCGGAAATCGAGAAGCGCGTGTTCGCCGATCGCGCGCAGTATCTCGGCGACCCCGACTTCTACAAGGTGCCGGTCGCGCAGTTGACCGACGACGCGTACATCGCGAGGCGAGCGGCCGAAGTGAGCCCGACGCAGATCGCCGACACGAAGAGCGTGCAGCCGGGCCTCGGCACGTCGATGCCGGAGAAGGCCGAGACGACGCACTTCTCGGTCGTCGACAAGTGGGGCAACGCGGTGTCGAACACGTACACGATCAACGGCTACTTCGGCTCGGGCGTGATCGCCGACGGCACCGGCATCGTGCTGAACGACGAGATGGACGACTTCTCCGCGAAGCCGGGCGTCGCGAACATGTTCGGCGTGGTCGGCAGCGATGCGAATGCGATCGAGCCGAAGAAGCGCCCGCTGTCGTCGATGTCGCCGACGATCATGACGAAGGACGGCAAGGTGTCGCTCGTGATCGGCACGCCGGGCGGCTCGCGGATCTTCACGTCGATCTTCCAGGTGATCAACAACATCTACGATTTCGGGATGCCGTTGAAGGAGGCCGTCGGCGCGATGCGTTTCCACCATCAGCTGCTGCCGCCGAACACGATCTTCTGGGAGCCGTACCACCCGATCGAAGGCGAACTCGCGAAGCAGATCGAGGCGCGCGGCTACACGCTGAAGGGGCAGGACTTCAGCGGCGACATCCAGGTGATCAAGATCGACGGCAAGACGCCGGAGGCGATGGCCGATCCGCGCGGACGCGGGGTCACGCGGATCATTCAGTGACGGAGGCGGGTTGGGGTACTGCTCGATCACGTGTCCGGCTTTTCCCGTTGCGCACGAGGATCAGGCTCGACGTCAGCCCGCCGAACCGGAGGCTGGCGTCCGATACCTTCGATATTTCCGCGAACCCGGTGCGGCTCGGATTCCGCTTGTGAGGGGCGGATCGGCCCCTTTTTCATCAATTTGACGCGAGACGCTGGGATAATGGTGGAGTTTGGCTGCGTCAATTGAAGGAAGGAGGCCCCCATGGGCGATAACGATTCCCGCACCGAGACCGACAACTTCACCGATTCGGCATCGCTCGAGTCGCGCCAGCGCCGTTTCGAGGAAGACCTCGTCGACGCGTACGACGAAGAACTCGAAATGGAGCTCGACGACCGCCGCTTCGACAACGACGAGGATCTGCTGTTCTCGCCGGAGCGCCGCGAAGCGCGCAAGCAGTATTTCCGCGAGCTGTTCCGGCTGCAGGGCGAGCTCGTGAAGCTGCAGGACTGGGTCGTGAACACGGGGCACCGGCTCGTGGTGATTTTCGAGGGACGCGACGCGGCGGGCAAGGGCGGCGCGATCAAGCGCATCACGCAGCGCCTGAACCCGCGCGTGTGCCGCGTGGCGGCGCTGCCGGCGCCAAGCAACCGCGAACGCACGCAATGGTACTTCCAGCGCTATGTCGCGCATCTGCCGGCCGGCGGCGAGATCGTGCTGTTCGATCGCAGCTGGTACAACCGCGCGGGTGTCGAGCGCGTGATGAATTTCTGCACCGAAGACGAATACGAGGAGTTTTTCCGCTCGGTGCCCGAGTTCGAGAAAATGCTCGTGCGCAGCGGGATCCAGATCGTCAAATACTGGTTCTCGATCACCGACCACGAGCAGGAGCTGCGCTTCCAGAGCCGGATCGAGGATCCGCTGAAGCAGTGGAAGCTGAGCCCGATGGACCTCGAGAGCCGCCGCCGCTGGGAAGCGTACACGGCCGCGAAGGAAGAGATGATGCAGCGCACGCATATTCCCGAGGCGCCGTGGTGGGTCGTGCAGGCGGTCGACAAGAAGCGCGCGCGGTTGAACTGCATCCACCACCTGCTGACGCAGGTGCCGTATCACGAGGTGCCGCGGCCGACGATCGATCTGCCGCAGCGTGAGCACCACGAGGATTACATTCGCCGTCCGACGCCGGACAGCATGATCGTCCCGGACGTTTATTGAGCGGCCCGGGCCGGCCGGATCGACCACTGAGGCGCGCCGTGCAATGCGGCGCGCGTTACTCCCGGATCAGGAACGCGCTGCGGTCGCGGCCGGCGATCCACGCGGGCGCACGACCGCGTCCGCTCCAGGTGGCGCCGGTCACCGGATCGTGATATTTCGCACCGACGGTGAACAGCTTCGCGCGATTGCTGTAACCCTGCCCGAAGACTTCCCGAGCGGTCAGCGCATGGGTCTTCACGAGCTCGCGTACCTGCACCAGCGCCGCGTGGCGTTCGCGGCGGCGCGCCGCCCGGATGCGTTGATCGAGTTCCGTGAGTTGGGCTTGTAGTTGCTGCAGTTGCATGCGTCCGATATCCCCGTAGCTGAATTCTGATTGTTGGCTGTCGCGCGATGTGCCGCGTGTCTGTACATTCGGCCAGACGTTTGCAGGGCGCGTCGCGAGGAACACGGGAGAGATTAAGTTTCGGCGCGCGGATTTTCTATCGGACGTATCTGAATTTTCACGGGCATCTGTGTGAAACCGTGATGGCGATGCCGGGAAGGCTGCCCGCCTCACAGGTCGGGGAAGCCGGAGCGTCCCTGCGTCAAGTCGAACAGCTCGGTCTTGGCCGCCGCCTCGGCCGTTTCCGGCAGCTTGATCACGAGCTTCACCGTCATCCCGTACGCGCTGTCCACCAGCTCATAACCCGCCTGCTCGATCCAGCGGCGCACGCGCGCCTCGTCCGGGTAGCCGATTTCGATTGCGAACCGCGTGTGGCGAATGCGTTCGACCCGCTCGGCGTCGAGCAGCGCCGAGGCGATCGCATCCGTATAGGCGCGCACCAGGCCGCCCGCACCGAGCTTCACGCCGCCGTAGTAACGGACGACCGCACCGAGCACGCCGTCGAGATCGTGATGACGCAGCACTTCGAGGATCGGCCGGCCGGCGGTGCCCGACGGTTCGCCGTCGTCGGACATGCCGGACTGGCCGCCCGCAAGCAGCGCCCAGCACACGTGGGTGGCCGTCGGGTGCTCGTCGCGCAGGCGCTGCAACGCCTGCATGGCGGCATCGCGGTCCTCGACGGGGATCGCGAATGCGATGAAGCGGCTCTTGCGGATTTCGAGTTCGCGCGTGTAAACAGTAGCGAGTGAATAACTCATTGAACGGAAAGCAGGTCGTGTGGGGGCGGCATCGAGCGCATTATGAGCCATTCCGGTGCAGGATCGACGCAAGGCACGCCGGGGGGGATCGGCTCGATAACCGACGATGCGCGATTTTCTCGAGAAATTGATAAATGGTTAAATCTGGAAGGCGCCTCGCGCAGTGGCGTTGATCTTTTGTAACGGCCCTGTTACAGTTCCGGCGCACTGATATGCCGCTCATTCAATCGCAGCGATTGACAATCCGGGTGCCGGCTTCGCAAACATTACGATTTCCGATTTTTCCAGGCAGTACCGGAAGGGGGAGTCGATGGCGCGAGTCCGGTGGTCAATACGCGATCGGCGGCTTTCATCGAAAGCGGAGCGCAACCGCCTGATGCTGGGTGGCGCGATATAAAGACACCCAAGAGAAGCAATCCTAACGAGAACAACAATGGCCGATTTGCATTGGACCATGCCAATCGCCAGATGGACGTCGATTTCGACCGCGGGGGTGCCGGGCGTCGAAGCCCTCGATCCGATGGTGCGACGCCGCTTGAGCCGGCTGTCGCGGCTCGCGCTCCAGGCGGCCTACGATTGCGCCGGAACGGAAAATCCGTTGCGCATGGTGTTCGCATCGCGTCACGGTGAACTGGTGCGCACGACCGGCATTCTTGCCGACATCGGCGCCTCGGAACCTGTCTCGCCGACGGCCTTCAGTCTCTCGGTTCTCAATGCCGTTACGGGTATTTTCGGAATCGCCCGTCGCGACCGAACTGCAGCCACGGCGATCGCGGCCGGCCATGAAACGCTAGGCTACGCGCTGCTCGAAGCCTTTTCCCAGTACGCAACGTCGCCGGGCTCGCCGGTGCTGCTCGTCTATGCGCACGAGCCAGCCGATCCCGTTTATGGCGATGTCGATGACGATCCTGAAAGTGTCGGGCTGGCCATTCTGATTGGCGCCGGTGAATCGGCCGACTATCTGACGTGTGAGATGGCGCCGGGCGACGCAGGAGATGCCGACGATGCGGCCGGTACGCAAAGCGAGGCGGTGCTGCGTTGCCTGTCCGCGCGCACCACGGCGTCGTGGCGCTGTCAGCACGCATCCTGGCGATGGAGCTTGCATGATCGCGCGGCTTGACTACGGTTGGCGTCTGTTCGCGACCGGTGCGAGCCTGGCGTTTTTCGCGCTGTGCGGATCGGCGTTCTCGTTGTTGGCGATCGTCGTCGGCGGATTATGGCCGCATCGGCGCTCGCGTCAGCGCGGGGTGACGCTTGTCATCCATTATTTCTTCCGCGCGCTGGTCGCGATGCTGCAACACATCGGCGTGATGAGGCTCGAGCTGAGCGGCGCGGAGCGCCTCGCAAAGGACGGCCCTGCAATCGTCGTCGCGAACCACCCGACCTGGCTCGACGTCATGGTGCTGCTGTCGCTGACGCCGAAGGCGTGCTGCGTCGTAAAGCGTGGTCATTGGGGCAACCCCTGTTTCTGGGGTATCGTCCGCGCGGCCGAGTACGTGAGCAATGCCGATGCCGTCCATCTTGTCGAGGCCGGCGCGCGACAACTGGCGGCGGGTTACACGATGATCATCTTCCCGGAGGGGACGCGCAGTCCGGGCGGCAATCGTCTGCATTCGTTCTCACGCGGTTTCGCACATATGGCGCTGCAATCCCGCACCCGGATCCAGCCGGTGCTGATCGATTGCGATCCACCGGTATTTACCAAGGCGCTGCGCTGGTATCACGTGCCGGCTCGAGCATTTCGTATGCGCATCGACGTCCTCGAGCCGATGGACCTGAACCGGCTGGCGCCGAACGTGACATCACCGTCGATTGCCGCTCGCAGCATCGCCCGCGAGGTGGAAGTGCACATTACTCAAAGCCTGTTTCAGCATGGATACTTTAAAACTGCAAATTAAGCAGCTTCTGATCGAGATGCTCGATCTCAGCGACATGGCGGTCGACGACATCGACGACGATGCGCCACTGTTCTCGACGGACGGAATCGGACTCGATTCAGTCGATGCGCTCGAAGTCGGCATCATGCTGCGCAAGAAATTTCACCTGACGATCGCGGCGAACGACGAACGCACGAAAGCGCATTTCCGTTCGATCAACACGCTGGCGGCGTTCATTGCCGACCAGCAGTCTCATCAGGCATCGCAAGAAGCCGTGCTGGAAAAAGGGAGTCACTCGTGACCGACGCAGAAATCCTGGAGCGCATCCGCGCCATCTTTCATGAGAATTTCGCGATCGAGCCGGAACGGGTGACGCCCGATACGCACCTGTTCGAAGAGCTTGATCTGGACAGCATCGACGCGGTCGATCTGGCCATCAAGCTTCAGGAAATGACAGGCAGGCGCATCAAACCGGAAGAGTTCAAATCGGTGCGGACCGTCGGTGACGTTATCGCCGCCGTTCACGTGTTGCTCACGCGCGCTTGACGATGGTGGTGACGGGCATGCGGGCTACCACGGGCACGGTCCTGCCGCGCTGGGCAGGTGTCGCGACCAGGGCTGCACTGGTCCTTGCCTATCCGCTCGTCATCCTGTTTGCGTGGCAGAGCATGTCGCCGCGTTACGTCGGTTGCCTGTTGATCGCATTGCTGTGGCTGCAGCGCACGGTCGGCAAAGGCACGCTGGCGAAGGCGCTCAAACGCCTCACGCTGCTCGACTGGGGCGTGGCCGGTGCATTGACCGTGTTGTCGGCCGCGATTGCCGTGACCGATAGCGAACGACTTCTTCATCTCTACCCGGCATGCGTGAGTGTCGGCTTGTTGGTCGCGTTCGGCGCGACGCTGCGGCACGGTCCGACCATGATCGAAAAATTCGCACGACTGACTTATCCCGAACCGAGTCCGGAAATCGTCGGGTACACGCGGCGCGTCACACAGGTGTGGTGCGCGTTCTTTATCGTAAACGGCAGTTTTTCGGTTTATACGGCGCTGTACTGGAGCCGTGCGGGATGGGCGCTTTACAACGGGCTGATCGCGTATGTGCTGATCGGTGCGTTGATAGCAGGCGAGTGGCTGTGGCGCAGGCGCTTCATCGCCGTCGCGCGAAAGCGAACGGGTGTCGCATGATTGCGCTGCACGAGATCCTGTGTGCCGAAGCGGATAGCGGAGTGGCGGTTTGTCGCGATGGCGCCGAGGTGCTGACGCTGGGTGACCTGCGCGCTCGCGCCGGCGCGATTGCGAGGGTAGTGGAAGCGAGCGGCGCGCGACGCGTTGCGATTTGCACGGATGATCCGTACGAGTTCGCGTGTGCATTGTTTGCGGTTGCGGCGGTGCACGGGGAAGTCGTGATTCCAGCCAGCAGCGCACCCGGCTATCTTGATGCACTGGCGCATGCATACGACCTCGTGCTGGATGCGCCGGCACTGGCCGCATGCGGGCACGACACGGATGCCGGATCTGCACGCTTCACCCGCCCGATCAATGCTGTCGCAGCGGTGACGCTTTACACGTCGGGCAGCAGCGGCACCGCGAAGCCGGTGCGAAAGTCGCTCGCGCAGCTTGATGCCGAAGTGCGCACGTTGCAGCGCGAATGGGGCGACCGGACAGGCGCGGCAGTGACACTGTCGAGCGTACCGCATCACCACATCTACGGACTGCTCTTCAGGATCCTTTGGCCGCTGGCGGCCGGCCGCGCGTTTGACCGGATGACGGTGTTTGAACCGCTGCAACTGCAGCAGCGGCTGGCCGAATACGGTGGCGGTGTCGTGGTCTCCACGCCGTCGCAACTGATGCGCTGGCCGGCGTTGCCCGGCTTTCCGATGCGGGCGCCCATGCCGTGCGCGTTCTTCTCGTCGGGCGGCCCGTTGCCGGCCGATGCGGCTTCGGCCTATTCGAACGCATTCGGCGCTGCGCCGTTCGAGATATTTGGCAGTACCGAAACCGGTGGCATTGCATGGCGTCGCCAGGACGTTGCGCACGCGTGGCAGCCGCTGACCGGTGTCGACGTGCGCTGCGACGACGATGGCGTGCTGTGCGTTCGCTCTGCCCATCTCGGCCACGATCGCTGGCACCGCACCGACGACACCGCACGATTCGACGTGAACGGTCGCTTTGCACTCGCAGGACGACGCGATCGCGTCGTCAAACTGGACGGCAAGCGCGTGTCGCTGCCGGAGCTCGAGGCGCGGATACTCGCGCATGCATACGTCGAGCAAGCGGCGGCCGTGGTGGTCGACGGCACGACACGCGCGCACGTCGGCGTCGTGGCGGTATTGACCGCGGCGGGGCGCGATGCGCTGGCGGCGGATGGACGGGTTGCCGTTGCCACGACCTTGCGGCACGCGCTCGGTGCATATTTCGACGCGGCCGCATTACCGCGCTACTGGCGGTTCCTGCACGCGATGCCGTTCGATGCACGCGGCAAGTTGCCCGCCGCCGCGCTGGCGGCCGCATTCACGGCTACGCCGGAGGGCTTTGAACTGCTCGCGTCATGGCGCAGCGACGACGCGTTGCATTACGAGTTGCGCGTGCCGCCCACGCTCGCGCATTTCGAAGGTCATTTTCCGGGCCTGCCGATCCTGCCCGGAGTCGTGCAAATCGACTGGGCTGCGCGTCTGGCTGGCCGCGAGATGCCGACCGTGCGCGAAATCCGTTCCGTCGAACACCTGAAATTCAAGGCACCGGTGCCGCCGGGCGCGGTGCTGTCGCTGCGTATCGCGCATGACCGTGTACGCGGCTCCACGCGCTTCGCGTTCCGTTGCGGCGACCGCGAATGCACATCGGGCGTTCTGGTCTATGGCACGGCGGCCCGATGAGCGACACCTGCATCGTCATTCCGATCTACAACCATCGCGCCGCGATCGGCGGCACGCTGGCGCGCCTCGCCGTGCACGGCCTGCCGATCCTGGTGATCGACGACGGCAGCGACGAGCCGACGCAACAGGTGCTGGCCACGCTGGCGACGCGCTACGCCGGCCTCGTGACGCTGCTCCGGTTGCCGGTCAACGGCGGAAAGGGTGCGGCGGTCATGGAAGGATTGCGCGCCGCGCGTGTCCGGGGCTATCGGCACGCGATTCAGATCGATGCCGATGGCCAGCACGACGCGGCCGATGTGCCGAAGTTCGTCGCGGCCGCGCAGGCCGAGCCGGACGCCGTGATTCTCGGCCGGCCGCGTTTCGACGACAGCGTTCCGAAGGCGCGCCTGTACGGCCGCTACCTCACGCATGCATGGGTGTGGATCGAAACCCTGTCGCTGGACATTCCCGATGCGATGTGCGGGTTTCGTCTTTATCCGGTCGACCTCGTCTGCGAACTGATAGACGCGGTATCGATGCCCACGCGGATGGCTTTCGACAGCGAAATCCTGGTCCGTCTCCACTGGCGCGGCCTCGCGTTCAGGACGGTTCCGACGCGCGTCATCTACCCGGTCGACGGTGTGTCCCATTTCGATGTCTGGCGCGACAACGTGCGCATCAGCCTGAGCCACACACGGCTCGTCGCGGGGATGCTCGCGCGCGCGCCGATGCTGCTGACACGCCGTCTGGCCGGGCGGCACGGCGCGGCGCCGACGGGCCGCACGCGCGCATGGTGGCGCATGCCGGAGCGCGGCAGCCGGATCGGCATGGCGTTGCTGGCGCTCAGCTGCCGCTGGTTCGGCAAGGGCTTCACGTCGTTCTGGCTGCATCCCATCGTCGGCTATTTCGTGCTGACGAATCGTACGGCGCGCGCCGCGTCGCATGCGTATATCGCGCGCCTGCGCGATGCGGAGGCGGCGGCCGTGCCGAAGCCGGGATGGCGCAGTGCTTACCGGCACATGCTCGCCTTTGCACAGGCAGGATTCGACAAGTTCGTCGCGTGGTCCGGCCGCCTCGACGAGCTCGACGTGCGTTTCGACGATTCGTCCGCATTCGATGCGCTCGCGGCGAGCGGGCGCGGCGCACTCGTGATCGGCGCGCATCTGGGCAACCTGGAAATGACACGGGCGCTTGCGCTGCGCGACGCACACACGAAGGTGACGGCGATCGTCTACACCGAGCATGCGAAGCGTTTTACCGGCGTGCTTGCCGGCGCGAACCGGGAATTCGGCAAACAGCTCGTCGAGGTGTCGAACTTCGGACCCGATACGGCGATGATGATGCAGTCGCGCATCGACGCGGGAGAGTTGCTCGTGATCGTCGGCGACCGCGTGCCGCCGCGTGATTCCGGTAAAACGGTCGACGCCCGTTTTCTCGACGCGACTGCCCCGTTCGCGCAGGGTCCGTATATCCTCGCCCACGCCCTTGGTTGTCCTGTCTACCTGTTCTTCTGCCTGAAGGAGGCGCACGGCTACCGCCTCTATTTCGAGCCGTTCGCCGACCGGATCGAGCTACCGCGCCGTGAGCGCGCCGAACACGTCGCGGCATGGGCGCAACGCTACGCCGCGCGGCTCGAACATTATTGCCGCAAGGCTCCCTACCAATGGTTCAACTTCTTCGATTTCTGGGCGCGGCCCGATGGAGGTCCGCGTGGCGGAGCATGACATGAACGACGTCGCGGCATGCACCGCCGCGGATCCGAATCGGCCGGCCGTGGTGGTCGGAGGCCGGCATCTGACGATCGAGGACGTCGTCGCGATCGCCCGCGACGGTGCGCCCGTCGCACTGAACGCGGGACCCGAATGGCGCGCGCGTATCGAGCGCGGTGCGACCTGGCTACGCGCCTATCTCGCGAATGGCGGCACGCTGTATGGCGTGACCACCGGATATGGCGATGCCTGCGTGGTAGAGGTGCCGCCGTCGCTCGTCGAAGCGCTGCCGCTGCAGCTGACCCGCTATCACGGGTGCGGCATGGGTGACCGGTTCGATGCGACGCAAACGTTGTCCATCATCGTTGCCCGGCTCAACTCGCTCGCCTTCGGCTATTCGGGCGTGCGGTTCACGTTGCTGGAACGGCTGGCCGACATGGTGAATCACCGCATCCTGCCACGTATTCCATCGGAAGGCTCGGTCGGCGCGAGCGGCGACCTCACACCGCTGTCCTACGTAGCCGCGGCGCTGGTCGGCGAGCGCACCGTCGTGTTCGACGGCGCCGAGCGGGACGCGCGGGAGGTGTGGCATGCGATCGATCGCACGCCGCTGACGCTCGCGCCGAAGGAAGGACTGGCGTTGATGAACGGCACGGCGGTCATGACCGGGCTGGCCTGTCTCGCGTTTGCGCGCGCTGACTACCTGACACGTGTGGCCGCTCGCCTGACGGCATTGACCACCGTCGCACTCGACGGCCGGGCCGGGCACTTCGATGCGCGGCTGTTCGACGCGAAACCCCACGCGGGGCAGGCGGAGGCGGCAGCGTGGATCCGCGCCGACCTGGTCGGGCGCGACGAATTGCCCGGACGTCGGTTGCAGGATCGCTATTCGGTACGTTGCGCACCGCACGTGATCGGCGTGGCGCGCGACGCATTGTCGTGGATGCGCCGCGATATCGAGAACGAGCTGAACAGTGCGAACGACAATCCGCTGATCGACCCGGACGAAGGGTGCGTACTGCATGGCGGCAATTTCTACGGCGGTCATATCGCGTTCGCGATGGATGCGCTGAAGACCGCGGTCGCCAACCTCGCGGACCTGATGGATCGCCAGCTTGCGCTGCTGGTCGACGACAAGTTCAGCAACGGACTCCCGCGCAACCTGACGGGCGCCGGGCCGGAACGCGCGGCGATCAACCATGGCTTCAAGGCCGTGCAGATCTCGTCTTCCGCGTGGACGGCGGAGGCGCTGAAGCTCACGATGCCGGCGAGCGTGTTCTCCCGCTCGACGGAGTCGCACAATCAGGACAAGGTCAGCATGGGGACGATTGCTGCGCGCGATTGCCTGCGCGTTCTGACCTTGACCGAACAGGTTGCGGCGGCGCATGTGCTCGCGACCGTGCAGGCCACCCGGCTGCGACTTCGCGATAATCAGCAGACACAACTTTCGCCCGCGCTTCGCGCGTTCGTCGACGATGTGGATCGTCAATCGCCGCTGGTGGTCGAGGACCGGCCGCTCGAAGCCGAGTTGCGCGCGCTGACCGCGCGTCTTGCCGCGTGCGAGGCGATCGGCGGCGCGTACGGCGGAATCCGGCACGGGGAGGCGGCATGAACGCATCTCGTCCGCCGCTGACCGCGACGGCCCGTGTCGAGGTCCTGTTTCACGACGTCGATGCCATGAACGTCTGCTGGCACGGCCATTACCTGAAGTACTTCGAGAGCAGCCGTGCTGCGTTGCTGCGCATGATCGACTACGACTATCCCGCGATGCTGGCGTCGGGCTACATGTGGCCGGTGGTGGAGGCGCATCTGAAGTACGTTCGTCCGGCCCATTACAGTCAGCAGCTCGACGTGCGCGCGACGCTGCTCGAATTCGAGAACCGGCTGAAGATCGGGTACGAAATCGTTGACGCGGCGTCCGGCGAGCGCTTGACGAAAGGGTATACGGTGCAACTGGCGGTCGATGCGACGACGCGCGAACTGCAGTTCGTGTCGCCACCGACCCTGATCGAAAAGGTGCATGCACAATGGGCCTGAATTCGCACTACCGATGGTTTGCGGCGGTGACGCTGACCGTATGCATGACGCTCTCCGGCGGCACGGTGCTGGCCGCCCCGGCGCCGGTTGCGGCGTCGCGGCCGTCGAATGCCGCGCTCGTGTCCGACGTTGCGGCGCGGCTCGCGCGCGTTGGCGCGATTCGCACGGATTTTCGGCAAACTCAGACGCTGTCGGCGATGAAGCAGCCGCTTGTCAGCACTGGATCGATGTTGTTCGATCGCAGGTCGGGTGTCGTCTGGCGAATCGAGACGCCTTACAAGGCCACTTACGTGATCACCGATAGCGGCGTGCGCGAGGTCGGCGCGGACGGGCACCTCGTCGCACCCGGCGGTGGCGGCCGCGGCGTCGCACAAGTGTCGCGCATGATGCGCGACATGCTCGGGGGTGACCTGTCGGCGCTGTACGCGCAATTCGACGTCGATGCGAGCGGAACGCCGGAACGGTGGCGGATGGTGCTGCGGCCGAATCAGCCGCAGCTCGCCCAGGCGGTTCGTGTGCTCGAAATGAGCGGAGGCACTTATCTCGGCCGGCTCGACTTGACTTTTGCGAACGGCAATGTGACATCGCTGGAGTTCGCTCGGCCGACGCCGGTCGACGCACCCGCGCCGGTCGAACGCGCGTGGCTGGAGGCCCGGTGATGGATGCGGCGCGTGATGTCGTCGACGCATCGGGCGAACGCGCACGGCGGCGCGGACTGTGTGCTGCATGGCTGCTCGTTGCGCTCGTGGCGGCTGC
Organism: Burkholderia sp. RF7-non_BP4; assembly: GCF_001521935.1. Classification (NCBI taxonomy): domain Bacteria; kingdom Pseudomonadati; phylum Pseudomonadota; class Betaproteobacteria; order Burkholderiales; family Burkholderiaceae; genus Burkholderia; species Burkholderia sp. RF7-non_BP4. Next base: position 332,324 of record NZ_LOTA01000010.1, read on the forward strand.
GTACATCCTATGGCGCTTCTCGAGCGGGGCCGCGCCGCTGCAGACGAACCTGCTCGCGTTGCTGCCGGCTACCGAGGCAAACCCGGTTGCCGAGCGAGCGGTCGACATGCTCGGAGATGCGCTCGGCAATCGCACCGTCTACCTGGTGACCGACCCGGACGCCGCCCGCGCCAAGGCCGCCGCGAAGCAGTTCGGTGCGCGGCTCGACGCCAGCGGAGCATTTCGTTCGGTGACGGTCGAGGTGCCGCCATTCAATCTGTCGGATATCTCGGCCACCTACATGACGGCCCGTTTCGGTCTGCTGACGGATGCGGATCGCCGGTCGCTCGAGCAAGGCGGGGCCACGCTCGACGAACGATTGGTCCGGCGTCTCTATGCACCGCCCGTCGACGGCTTGCAGACCGCCGTGGCGGACGACCCGTTCGGCTGGTTGCAGCACTGGCTCGGCGAGCTGCCGCTCGCGGCGTCCAATCTGTCACTCGAGGACGGCATGCTGGTGTCGCATCGCGATGGCGCAACTGGCGTCCTCGTGATGACGTCGTTGCCGGGCTCGGCTTACGAATCGAAGATCCAGCACGCCGTGCGCGTCGCGACGGACGATGCGGAACATGCGCTCGCGGCCGAGTTTCGGGGCGTTCGCGTCGACCGTGCCGGCGCGGTCTTTCATGCGGAAGCAGCGCGTGCCAGCGCCGAGCGCGACGTTCACGTGATCGGCGCGGTATCGCTGGGCGGCATCGCGCTGCTGCTGATGAGCGTATTCCGTTCGCCGCGCCTGCTGGTGCTCGCGTTCGCGTCGACGGCATTCGGCATCGTGTGCGCGCTGGCGGCAACGCTGCTCGTATTCGGCAAGCTGCACCTGTTGACGCTGGTGTTCGGTGTGAGTCTGATCGGCGAAGCCGTCGATTATTCGATCCAGTATTTCGTCGCGTACCTCTCCGCGGGGCGGCAATGGGATGCGCGTCGCGGTGCGGCGGCGGTCAGGCCGGCACTCATGGTGGCACTGGCGACCAGTCTGCTGGGTTACGCGATCCTGATGTGGGTGCCGTTCCCCGCGCTCAAGCAGATCGCGTGCTTTGCAATCGTCGGAATCCTCAGCGCGTTCGCGGCCGTCACAGGCTTTTTGCCGCTCATGCTGACGAAGGGGCCACGGTGCGTGCCGTCCGGTGTTTTCGCGTGCGCGGCCCGCCTGCTGCGCGGATGGCAATCGCTGCTGGCCGGTCGGCGCGCCCTGTTCGCTGCCATGCTGGTTGCGCTGGTTGCGATCCCGGGTTGGACCCTCTTGAAGAGCGACGACGACATTCATCTGCTGATCCAGCGCGATGCGGACCTCGCGCGGCAGGAGAACAATATTCGCGCGGCGGTCGGGCTGGCGAACACGGCACAGTTCTTCGTCGTTCAGGGCGCAACGCCGGAGGAGGTGCTCGAGCGTTCGGAGGCACTGATCGGGTCGCTCGATCAGCAGCGGGTCGGCCGTGTCCAGTCGATCACGACGTTCGTGCCGTCGGCCAAGCAGCAGGCGCATGACCGTGCGGTGCTGGACGCGCACGTGTTTGCCGATACCGCCACACTGCGCGGGACGCTGGCGCGCGCGGGCTTCCGCGACGAGGCGGTCGACGCGTGGATCAACGCGTATTCCCGCAATGCCCCGGAGACACTCTCCATCGGCACGTGGCTGGCGGCACGCTGGTCGGCGCCGTTCCGCTATTTGTGGCTCGGACGAATCGAGGGCGGCGCGGGTCCCGTCGATGCGGCGCTAGCGATTCCCGAGCGGGTCGATGCGTCGAATGCCGAGACTTTTGCTGCCGTCGCGCGCACGCTGCCGGGCGTATCGTGGGTAGACAAGGCATCGAGTGTGTCGAGCCTGTTCGGTGCCTATCGGGTCGACAGCGGCCTGTGGCTGGCTGGCGCGCTCGTCGTGGTCGCCGGGCTGCTGATGTGGCGCTACGGCGTGCGCGGCGGCATCGCAACGACGTTGCCGGTCGTGTTCGCCATTGCGTTGACGCTTGCGGCGTTCGGCTATGCACGGGTGCCGCTTACGCTGTTCAATTGGCTCGCGCTGATGCTGGTACTCGGCGTGGGCGCCAACTACGCGGTGTTCCTCCGCGAAGGCTGCATGCGAGACAGTGCCGGCATCGGCGCAGTGTGGACTGGCGTGCTGCTGTCGGCGGCCACGACCTTGCTGTCGTTCGGGATGCTCGGAGCGAGCGCGATGCCCGCGCTGCGCAGCTTCGGCACGACCCTCGCGATGGGCATCGTGTTTTCGGTGCTGTTCGCGCCGCTTGCCACGCCGTCCACGAAGGAGTGTCGCGCATGAATTCGAAACAGGCGCCGGCTTATCTGTCGGCACCCGGCATGATCAACGCGCTTGGCGCAACCACGGACGAAATCGTCGACGCATTGTGCGCCGGCATCGCACCGGGCATGGCGCCGCGCACCGATGTTCCCGCCGGCGGCTGGGTCGGGCGCGTGCGGTCGGCGCTCGATGTCGCGCCGCCCGAATCCCTCGCGCATTTCGATTGCAGGAACAATCGCCTGCTGCTTGCGGCGCTGGCGCAGATCGGATCCTGCGTCGACGCGGCGATCGCGCGTTACGGCCCGCGCCGGGTCGGCGTCGTGATCGGCACGAGTACGTCCGGGATTCAGGCGGCAGAGCAGGCACTCGCACAGCGTGCCGCAACGGGCGCGATGCCAGCCGGATTCGATTATCGGCAGATGGAAATCGGCACGGCGGCGCCGTTCGTGCGTGCGGCGCTGGGTGTGGCCGGGCCGGCCTACACGCTGTCGACGGCCTGCACATCGAGCGCGAAGGCATTTGCAGCCGCGCGCCGCCTGTTGCAGTTGAGGCTGTGCGACGCGGTCGTCGTCGGCGGAGCGGATTCGCTGTGCGAGCTGACGTTGCAAGGCTTCGCCTCGCTCGAATCGGTCAGCCCGGGGCGGACCAATCCGATGAGCCGGAACCGGAGCGGCATCAATATCGGCGAAGGCGCCGCGCTGTTCGTGATGTGCCGCGATGAAGCCGCGGTCCGGCTGGCCGGCGTTGGCGAGTCGAGCGATGCGCATCACATCTCGGCGCCGGACCCGGCGGGATATGGCGCGGAGGACGCGCTGCGCGCCGCGCTCGCGGACGCCGGCGTGGCGTCGTCCGCGATCGGCTATGTGAACCTGCACGCGACGGCGACGCGCCTGAACGACGAAATGGAAGCGAACGTGACGGCGCGGGTGTTTCCGCACGGCGTGCCGGCGAGCGGGACCAAGCCGCTGACGGGGCACATGCTTGGCGCGGCTGGCGCGACCGAACTCGGATTCGGCTGGCTGGCGCTGGCCCGCGGAATCCCGCTGCCGACGCACGTCTGGGACGGCGAGCACGATCCGGCGCTGCCGAAACTCGATCTCGTCCACGGCGAGCGCCGCCTCGCGGGCGATGCAACAGGGCGCTATGTAATGAGCAATTCGTTCGCTTTCGGCGGCAGCAATGCCAGCCTGATTCTGGGAGCCTGACATGCATGCCGAACCTTTGATCGATGCGTTGCACGGCGGTGCGGATATCCCGGTCGGGAACGTGCCGGACGTATTGCCGCATCGCGGCACGATGCTGCTGCTCGATGCAATCGAGCGCTGCTCGGAAACCGGCATCGAAGTGAGCGCGACCGTGCGCCGCGATGCGTGGTATGCCGACGGCAGCGGGGCGATGCCGGCGTGGATCGGCATCGAGCTGATGGCGCAGGCGATCGCCGCGCACGTCGGCCTGCTCGCGGCACATGCGGGCGGTCGCGCGAAGCCGGGCGTGCTGCTCGGGGCCAACCGCTATGTCGCGCATCGCACGACGTTCGGCGCGGACACGGTGCTGCGCATCGTCGCGCGGGAACTGCTGCGCGGCGACGAGGGGCATGGCGCATACGAATGCGCGATTCATGCCGAAGGTCAGTGTTGCGCGGAAGCCGTCGTCAAGGTCTACCAACCAAACGATTTCCAATCTTTTATCGAAGGGAGCTTCAATTCATGACTCGGCGAGTTCTCGTGACAGGGGCGAGCCGCGGCATCGGCCGCGCCGTGGCACTGCGCGTGGCGTCCGACGGCTTCGCCGTGACGGTTCATTGCCGCACCGGGCGCGAGGCAGCGGAAGCGGTCGCCGCGACGATTCGCGCGCAGGGCGGCACGGCCAGCGTGTTGCAGTTTGACGTGCGCGATCGTGCGGCGTGCCGGCGCGAGCTGGAGGCCGACGTCGAAGCGAACGGCGCGTACTACGGGATCGTGTGCAACGCGGGCGTGACGCGGGACGGTGCATTTCCGGCGTTGTCGGAAGAGGACTGGGACGTCGTGATCGAAACCGGGCTGGACGGGTTCTACAACATCGTTCATCCGCTGACCATGCCGATGGTGCGCCTGCGTAGCGGCGGACGCATCGTGACGATCGCGTCCGTGTCGGGCGTGATGGGCAATCGCGGCCAGGTCAACTACAGCGCCGCGAAGGCGGGCCTGATCGGCGCGACCAAGGCGCTGGCGGTCGAACTGGCATCGCGCAAGATCACGGTCAATTGCGTTGCTCCGGGGCTGGTTGATACCGGCATGCTCGACGACGTGCCGCTCGAGCACGCATTGAAGACGGTGCCGATGGGGCGCGTCGGTCAACCCGACGAAGTCGCGGCGGTAGTCGGCTTCCTGATGTCGGATGCGGCGACCTACGTCACCCGGCAAGTAATCGGCGTCAACGGCGGGATGGTGTGATGAAGCGAGTGGTCGTGACGGGGATGGGTGGCGTGACCGCCTTCGGCCAAAGCTGGCCGGAAATCGAGGCGCGCTTGCGCGACGGGCGCAATGCGGTACGGCGCATGCCGGAATGGGATTGCTACGAAGCGCTGCATACGCGACTCGCGTGTCCGTTGCCGGCCTTCGAGTTGCCGGGCACGTATCCGCGCAAGAAGACGCGTTCGATGGGGCCGGTTTCGATGTACGCGGTGCGCGCGAGCGAACTCGCACTGGCGGATGCGGGGCTGACCGACGATCCGTCGATCCGGGACGGCCGGATGGGCGTCGCGTACGGGTCGTCGTCGGGATCGGTCGAACCGATCCGGGCGTTCGGCACGATGATCGAGACGGGTTCGATGCGGGACGTCACATCGAACAGTTACGTGCAGATGATGCCGCACACGACGGCGGTCAACGTCAGTCTGTTCTGGGACCTGAAAGGCCGGATCGTGCCGACGTCGTCCGCCTGCGCGTCCGGCAGTCAGGCGATCGGCTATGCCTACGAGGCGATCGCGACGGGCAAGCAGACGCTGATGCTGGCGGGCGGCGCAGAAGAATTGTCGGGCCCGGCGGTGGCGGTGTTCGATACGTTGTACGCGACCAGCACGCGCAACGATAACGCGAACCTGACGCCGCGCCCGTTCGACGCCGATCGTGACGGCCTGGTTGTCGGGGAAGGTGCGGCGACGCTGGTGCTTGAGGAATACGAGCACGCGATCGCACGCGGCGCGACGATCCATGCGGAGATCGTCGGCTTCGGCTGCAATTCCGACGGTGCACATATCACCCAGCCGACGGCCGAGACGATGGCGGTCGCCATGCGTCTCGCGCTGGGTGACGCGGGGCTCGATGCCGATGCGATCGGCTACGTCAACGCACACGGTACGTCGACCGATCGAGGCGATGTGGCGGAGAGTCACGCGACGGCGTCCGTGTTCGGAGAGCGTATGCCGATCAGCTCGCTGAAAAGCTATGTGGGTCATACGTTGGGCGCGTGCGGCGCGCTCGAGGCGTGGTGGACGATCGAGATGATGAAGCGCAACTGGTACGCACCGACGCTCAATCTCGAGACAGTCGATCCAGCCTGTGCACCGCTCGACTACATCGTCGGCGACGCGCGACGGATCGATGTGGAATTCGCGATGAGCAACAACTTCGCATTCGGCGGAATCAACACGTCGTTGATTTTCCGGCGGGCCGGCCGATGACGGCGCGCGTCGTCGTCACCGGGCTCGGCATCGTGTCGTGCCTCGGTAATTCGCTGGACGAAGTATCGGCCGCCCTGCGAGCCGGTCGCTCGGGCGTGAGTCACGTGAGCGCATGGCGCGAGCGCGGTTTTCGCAGCCAGGTCGCAGGGGTGGCGTCGGTCGCATCGGCGGCGCGTTTTTCGCGCAAGCACGAACGGTTCATGGGCGACACGGCGCGCTTTGCGGCGCATGCGGCCGCGTCGGCGCTCGACGATGCGGGCATCGATGCCGGGATGCTTCGTTCGCCGCGCGCGGGCGCGATCGTGGGGTCGGGCATCGGATCGATGGCCGATTACGACGATGCGATGTCGATTGCGCAGCATCGCGGTATCGACAAGACGCCACCTTATGTCGTTCCGAAGGCGATGGGCAGCACGGCGTCGGCATGCGTTGCGCAGTTGTTCGGCATCGAGGGCGTGTCGTACTCGCCGTCGTCCGCGTGCACGAGCGCGGCGCTCGCGATCGGGCAAGCGACGCAATTGATCCGGTCCGGTTGCCAGGACATCGTGCTTGCTGGCGGGAGCGAGGCGCTGCACGACAACATGACGTTGATGTTCGACGCGATGGGTGTGTTGTCCGGCAGTTTCAACAGTACGCCGGATTGCGCGTCGCGTCCGTATGCGCTTGGCCGCGATGGCTTCGTGATCGCGTCCGGCGCAGGCATTCTCGTGCTCGAATCGCTCGAGCACGCGCGTGCGCGTGGTGCGCGAATTTACGCGGAGGTCGCCGGGTTCGGCCAATGCACGGACAGCGCCGGCATGGCGACGCCTCACGCGGCGGGGATCGCGCGGGCGATGCGCGGCGCGCTCGACGGCGGCGGACGGCGTCTGGACTACGTCAATACGCACGCGCCATCGACGCCGCTCGGAGACATCGAGGAACTGAAGGCGCTCATCGACGTATTTCGGGGCGACGTGCCGGCGTTCTCGTCGACGAAAGGCATGACGGGGCATCCGCTCGGCGCGAGCGGGGCGCATGAAGCGATCTACACGATCCTGATGATGCGCGACGGATTTGTCGCGGGCACCGCCGTCGGCCGCGAGCCCGATCCGGCAATCGCCGGCATGCCGCTCGTTCGCGACGCACGCGAATGGACGATCGAGCGGGCGCTGTCGGTTTCGTTCGGATTCGGCGGCAGCTGTGCAAGTGTGTTGTTGGACGCCTGGAAGGGCGATTGATGTGAACTTACTGAGCTGAGAGGACGATAACAATGAAGCACAAACGACATCTGGCCGGCATGTTGGTCGCGGCATCGTTGCTGACGGGGTGCGGCACCGTGGTCCGTTCGCTGCCTCTGCCGTCAGCGGCGACGGCATCGGACACGAGCGGCGTCGCGATCTATTTCGGCGCGCAGCCGCACCCGGACGTCAAGACCAGCATCGGTCCGCGTTCGGAATCGGTCCGTGTGTCGCGCGGGACGCAAGCGGAACAGCCGACGTGCGACCAGGCGTTGGCCGAAGCGCTGAACCGTCTGCGCGTCTATGCGAAGAATCATGGCGGGAATGCGGTCATCAACGTGACGACACGTTTTCATGAGAAGCGCTCAAATTCGACGAGCGAATATACGTGCGGCGTGAGCGGCAGTGCCGGTGCGATCGCCGTGTCGGGCGACGTCGTGCAGCTGAACGCGCAATAACGGGAGCGCACGTGAAATATCGCATTGCACTGGCGCTGTTTGGCGCGATGTTCGCGGTCTCGGTTGCACACGCACGCGACACGATCAACGATTATCCGATCGAAAGCGCATTGAAGAGCGAGGAAGGCAAGCTCGACAATGGCATCGCGCTCTATTTCGGCGATCAGGCGCATCCGCGCGTCATCAAGTCGTACGGTTCGTTCGCGACCAACAAGAAGACCAATTCGTTCGGCAAGAGCGACGAGGCGGCGTGCCAGCACGTATTCCTGTCGGCCGTGATCGAGCTTCAGGCGCGCGCGCGAAAGGAGGGCGGCAATGCCGTCATCGGCATCAAGAGCAATTACCGCAACGTGTTGCGCTCCAGCGCGACCGAGTTCACGTGCGGTGCCGGTGCGATCGTGGCCGGGGCAGCACTGACCGGCGAGATCGTGACGTTGAAGCCGTAATCGACACGCGTCGGGAAGGGGCCGCCAGACGGCGGCCTTGTTCGCTCAGGCAGGTTTGCGTGCAGCGACGTTGACGAGCGTCTCGCGGCGCTTGCCAGGCTTCGGTGCATACAGGCCGATGCGCTCGAGCAGGCCGAAGTCTTTCGCGCGGCTCCACCACAGGTAGGGAAACGACACGTTGCACGGTTCGAACGCAAACCCGGCGTGGCGGAGCATCGCAAGGTAGCCGTCGGCGCTTTTCTGAACCTGCATCGGGTGACGGAACAGCAGTCGGATCACCCATGACTTGATGTACGCATCGGTCGATTCGGCGAACAGCAGCAGCCCGCCGGGTTTCAGCACGCGGCGAAAGTCGGCCAGTGCATGTTCCTGGTCGACGAGATGGTGAAAGGTCTGATGGCAGAACACGATGTCGACGCTCGAATCGGCAAGCGGAATCTGCGTGCAGTCGGCGTGATGCAGTTCGACGGGCGTTGCGCAGCGATGCGCCTCTTGCGACGCATGCTCGAGCGAGTCATCGTGGCAATCGATACCGATGATCTTGTCGGGCGAGAACGCTTCACTCAGCAGGCGGAACGATTTACCCTGGCCGCAGCCTGCATCGAGGATGACGGGCGCCGTCGGCAGCGGCGCCGCGACAAGCCGCTTCAGATCGTCGATGGCCACCCTGAGCACGTGATGTTCCCAGGTATGCGTGCGAAGAAACCAGATGCCGAATCGGGTTTCGGGAACATAGGCGGGAGCGTGCGTGCGGTAGGACGTCATGGGCCTCTCGTCGGAATCTTGGATTTGTTGAGCGCCTATTGTAATTTGCAACGTCAAATCGTGGCGTGAGAAACGTAAGATACCCAATCAATCGAAGTGAATTGGCAAGCATGAGTGAAATGAAATCGAATTCGATCGATGTCGCGATCATCGGGGCAGGGCCGTCCGGTGCAGTCGCAGCCGCGCTGCTGCGCAAGGCTGGCCGCTCGGTGCTGGTGCTCGAACGGCAGCATTTTCCGCGCTTTTCGATCGGGGAAAGCCTGTTGCCCCAGAGCATGCGGTATCTCGAAGAAGCGGGCATGTTGCAGGCAGTCGTCGAGGCCGGCTTCCAGTTCAAGAACGGCGCGTATTTCGTTTATCGCGACAGGATGTCGTCATTCGATTTCCGCGAGAAGTTTTCCGAGGGCTGGGGAACGGCGTATCAGGTCGAACGCGCAACGTTCGACGATCTGCTGATCCGGTGTGCGGTCGAACAGGGCGCGGACGTGCGATTTGGCCATACCGTACGCGCTTTCGAGCCCGGCGATACGCCGCGGCTCGACGTCGTCGACGAGGCAGGCCACGAATATTCCGTTCAAGCGTCGTTCGTACTCGATGCGAGCGGGTTCGGTCGTGTGTTGCCGCGCTTGCTGGGGCTCGAGGCGCCCACCGGCCTGCCGACGCGCGCGGCCATCTTTTCGCACGTCGAAGACAGCTTGCCTGCCGGATCGACCGATCGAGACAAGATCTGCATTGCTGTCCATCCGGCGCGACGCGATGTGTGGTTCTGGATGATTCCGCTGACGAACGGACGTTCGTCGGTCGGGTGTGTGGCCGACGCCGGATTTCTGGACGTGCCGGAGGCGCAGCAGGAATCGCTGTTGCGCGAATTGCTGCAGAGCGAGCCGACACTGTCGCGGCTTGTCGGCAGCAAGCCCTTCGTGATGCCGGTGCGTCGCATTTCGGGCTATGCGTCGAATGTCGAGTCTCTGCACGGCCGCGGCTATGCATTGCTCGGTAACGCGGGCGAATTTCTCGATCCGATCTTCTCGTCGGGCGTGACGATCGCGCTGCGGTCCGCTCATCTGGCCGTTGCCGTGCTCGAACGGCAGTTGCGCGGTGAGACCGTCGACTGGGCGCGCGATTACGACGTCGCGTTGCGCAAGGGCATCGACACCTTCCGCGCCTTCGTCGAGCGTTGGTATTCAGGGACGCTGCAAGACATCGTGTTTCATGAAGACAAGGCATCCGACGTGAAGCGCATGGTCTGCTCGATCCTGGCCGGCTACGCGTGGGACGAGTCGAATCCGTTTGTGCGGGAACCGGCGCGCGGCCTCGACGTGCTCGCCGAATTCTGCCGTGCCGGCGGCCTCGGCTGATTCACCTGAGCCGCATGTGCGATGCGGGAAGCCCGGACGTCGTGAGACGTCCGGGCTTCCCGTTTCTCCTGTCAGCCGAGCGGGCCGGTGCGCGCGGGCCGCCTGGCTGTCCGATCAGCTCCCCTGCAGCCGGATATCGCGCGACGACGCGCCCACATACACCGTCCCGCCCGGCACGACCTGCCATCCGTTGCGCGACGTGTCCCACACGCTCTGCATCCGCGGCGACACGGTCACGCGTACATGCCGTGCCTCACCCGGGTTCAGCCGGATCTTTTCCCAGCCGACCAGCCGCTTCGGCGGTTCGTCCTTGTACGGCACGCCGAGATAGACCTGCGGCGTTTCCGCACCGGCGACGCGGCCGTCATTGCGCACGGTAAACGCGACGCTCAGCGAACCGTCCCGTTGCCGCGACACCGACAGGCCCGAATACGCGAAGTGCGTGTACGACAGACCGTAGCCGAATTCGAACATCGGCTTGATGTTGCGCGCGTCGTACCAGCGGTAGCCCATGTTCAGCTTCTCCGCATAGACCGGATCGTTCTCGAACGCGCCGTTTTGCCCCCACGCCGGCGAATCCTGGTCGCGCGCCGGGAACGTGACGGGCAGCTTGCCGGACGGATTGACCGCGCCGAACAGCACGTTCGCGATGGCCTTGCCGCCGCCTTCGCCGGGATACCACGCCTCGACGATCGCCGACACGTTGTCCTTCCACGGCATCAGCACCGGATTGCCGCTCTGGACGACGACGATCGTATGCGGATTCGCACGCGCGACCGCTTCGACGAGTGCATCTTGGTTCGACGGATTCGCGAGGCTCAGGCTTTGCAGGTCACCGAAATCCTCGCCGGCCGGCTGCGCGACCACGACGATCGCGACATCCGAGCGGCCCGCGAGTGCCGCGGCCTGGTCGATTTCCTGTTGCGTGTACGCGCGGAACGGCGACTGCTGATCGCTGTTGCCCGCGAACGTGACCTGTGCCGCCGGCGCGAGCGCGCGGATCGCCGCGACGATCGGCACGTCGACCTTGAGCCACGGATTGCGCCACCAGCTGCAGCCCGTCGACGATCCGAACGTCAGCCCGCCGCAACCCGCGAACGAACCCGTGACCGGATCGCGCGTGTTGCCCGAGCCGCCGCCCGACAGCACGGCCGCGTCGGCGTGGCCGCCGATCACGGCGATACGCGACAACGCCGCGGCCGCCAGCGGCAACTGGTTGCCGTCGTTCTTCAGCAGTACGATCGACTGCTCGGCGACCCCCTGTGCGAACCGATTCGCGGCCGCGAAATCGATCGTGCCGCCGCCCTTGGCCGGATCGTCCATCACGCCGACGCGAATCATCACGGCCAGCTTGCGGCGCACCATGTCGTCGAGGCGCGCGGTCGACACCGAGCCGTTCGCGATCGCCTGCTTGACGGCGGCCGGCGTCAGGTAGACCGACGGCCCGACGTCCTCTTCCTCGTCGAGCCCGGCGTTGATCGCGGCGGCCGTGCTGTGCGTCGCGCCCCAGTCGGATTGCACCTGACCCTGGAAGCCCCATTCGTTCTTCAGTACGTCGTTGAGCAGGTGATTGTTCTCGCACGCATACGTGCCGTTCAGGCGGTTGTAGCTGCACATCACGCTGCCGGGTTGCCCGCGTTTCGCGGCGATCTCGAACGGCAGCAGGTAGAGCTCGCGCAGCGTGCGCTCGTCGATCTGGGTGTTGCCGCCCATCCGGCCATGCTCCTGTTCGTTGCCGGCATAGTGCTTGATGGTCGCGATGACCTTCTGCCGCTGCGTCGCGAGTGTGCGCTCCGCGAGCAGGTCGCCGGCGAGCAACGGATCCTCGCCGAGATACTCGAACAGGCGGCCGCCGCGCGGTTCGCGAGCGAGATTGGTGCCGCCGGCGAGGCCCATGCCGAACCCTTGCGCGCGCAACTGGATCGCGACCTGCTTGCCGAAGTCGTACGACAGGCGGCGATCCCAGCTCGCGGCGACGGCGATCGTCGCGGGAAACGTCGTACTGGCCTGCGACGTGCTGCCGGAACCGGTCGCCGAGTCGACCATGTTGAGATCGGGAATGCCGAGCCGCGGCACACCCTGGATGTAGCCGGCCCCGCCGCCCGGCACCTTCGACATTTCGTATTGCGAATGGATGAACTGAAGTTTCTCGTCGAGCGTCATCTTGCGCACGAGGAGGTCGGCGCGTCGTTGCACGGCGGAAGACGCGAACGCGTCGGCGGCGTCGCCCGGTGCATTGAAATCGGCGTTGCCCGCGTAAGCGGTGGTGCAGAGGGTCGCTGCCAGCACGGCGGCCGGCCAGAGTGTGTCCCGCATGTTGCTCTCCATGATCGTATTGCCGGTTGTTCGAATGATGTCTGGAGCTGCGCACGCCCGGTGGATTCGCACCGGACGCATTCGGCTGGCGATGCAGGGTGATTGCGCGTCGGCATGCCAGGCCAGGCGGGGAATCGTTACGGCCGGTTGGGCCCGATCGAACAACGCGGACGGCGACGCGGACCGTCCGACGCTGCCGAATCGGATGTAGCGATTCTCTGCAGCGACCAATCGTACGAATGTAGTTTGACTACAGCATCGGTATTTCTACCGATACGTATGATCTTTTTTCGAGATGGTCGCGCGGTGTGGGGAAAAGGCAGTAAGCGTTCCTGATTGTGCGTCTGCAGCAGGGTAAGAAGTACCTGCGCGCGAGCGTTTGGAAGGGGGAGGCGCAGAGGCGTGCGCCCGTGCGACGCCGCTCGTTGCGCGCGCATCGAACGCGACATCGCGGGGATCCGGCCGCTTCGGCGAAATCGGGGCGGCCCGTCCGGACTCGCTAGCGTCGCGCGACGGGACTGCCGGGCAGCGGTATCCCGGCGCGATAGACGACGGTCGCGAGCGCCGCGGCGACGGCAGCCTCGGCCGTCAGCACGGCGGCGGCGGCGCCCAGTTCGGCGAAGTACTTCGCGAGCACAGGCACGAGCACGATGTTCAGAATGCCCGATGACATGAGCACGCGCGTGAATTCGGATTTCATCCCGAGCGGCAGCATCGTCTGCACACCGAAGAGGTCGGTCATCCCGGCCATGAAGGGAATGAAGGCCATCCACCGCAGAACCTGGACCGTGGGTTCGTACGAAGGCCCGTACAGGATGCGCACGGCGAGCGGCGCGCCGAAGAAGATCGCGAGCGAGATGCCGAGCACCATCGCGACCTGCACGACGAACAGCTTGCGCAGGAAAGAAAACGCGTCGTTCCGCGCATGCCGCATCAGATAACTGATGCGTGGATAGGTGGCGGCCTTCAGCGGCTGGAGCATGCTGAGCGCCGCGCGGATCAGCTTGTCGCCGGCGGCGAAATAGCCGGCCGCGACGTTGCCCGACACGAAGCCGAGCAGCACGGTGTTGGTCGACGCATAGAACGCGATCGACGTCGATGCGAGGAACACCTGCCAGCCGCCTTTCAGCGATTCGGCGATGTCGGCGAAACCGACGCGAACGAAATCGATTTCGCGCTGGGCATACAGATAGACGGCCAGCACGAGCGCGGACAGCGTCGGGACGGCGGCGTTGACGATCATCGCGCGGTCGATGTCCGCCGGGCTGTGCACGAGCGCGAACATCGCGGGCAGGCTCAGGATGCGGCCGACGAACAGGATCACGCTCAGCGCGCGCAACTTCTCCATGCCCTGGAAATACCAGCCTGGCGTGAACGCCACGCCGGCCACCATTCCGAAGCCGATCAGCAGCAGGTCGCGGTCCTCGCCGAAGCGGCCGACGAGGACGATCAGCACGATCAGCACGACGAAACAGATCACCGCGATGCCGATCTGCGCATACAGCGTCGCCCAGAAGATGCGGGAGCGTTCGGCGCGGTCGTCGCGGGCGAGCGCGATGCGCGGCGTGGCGGTCAGGTCGAAGCTGTAGCTCGTGCAGTTGGTGAGATACGCGATGACCGCGAGCGAAAACGCGAGCTGCCCGTAGCCTTCCGGGCCCAGCGCATGCGTGAGCAACGGTGCGATCAGCAGCGGCACCGCATACATCGAAATCTGCAGCGTCAGCAGCAGCAGGAAATTCTTCTTGATGTTTGACATTCGCTTGGTCGGCGCCGTGGGTGTCGCTGGGCGGCGGCGCGCGTGCCGCCGTGCGCTCGCGCGGCCGGTCGGCGCTGACCCGGCTGCGTGGGTTCGCGGCCCGTTCCGGCTGGCGCCGGTTTCATCCGGCGATGCCGGACACGGCCACATCGTATGGCGGTCATGATACGGGCCGAGCGGGACGGCAGTGTTCGCGAGCCTACCTTTCGAGGATTCGGTGCGCATGTGCGGCGCGAATCGCGACCGCGCGCGCCTCGTTGTATCGCCGCAGTGATGAATGCATTTGTAAGCTGGCGCACCGAAGAATGCTCGGGCCGAGTGCTCTAATCGAACGACTGTTTGGGTTCGCGGCGGAAAGGCTTGACGACGACTCAGGCCGGCAACCTGCCGCAGCGGGACCGGGACAACGCATGGCGAAGGTCGAACGAGTCGCGCAGGGGCGCGGCGAAGGTCCGTTGCCTGAAGGCCGTGCGTTGTCGCGCAGTCACATGATCGTGGAGTGGCCGATTCCGGTGGAGCCGCCGGAACGCGTGTTCGCATCCGATAACAAATACCGATCCGAGGAGTACCGATTGAAGCCGATAACGTTCGGCAGCTGCGTGGGGTGGCTGCACGAAGGACAGACGACACAAGGCGTGATCCTGTGCGAATCGCTGGGTCACGAAGCTTCATGGACGCACAAGCTCATGCGGGCGATCGCTGAGCGGTTGGCCCGCGAGGGCGTCACGGTATTGCGATTCAGCTATCCGTGCACCGGCGACTCGGCGGGCGACGATCGCGATGCCGGTCGACATGCCGCGAGCATCGCCAGCATTCACGACGCGATTGACCTGCTGCGCGATCAGGCCGGCGTTACCGCGCTGACGCTCGTCGGGATCCGCGCGGGCGCGTTGTTCGCGATGCTGGCCGCCGCGGGTTTCGGCCCGCGCCCGGCGCCGCGTGTCGACGCACTGGTGGCGCTGGCGCCCGTGGTGCGCGGCCGCGCCTATCTGCGCGAGCTGTCGTTCGTGCATCGCCAGTGGCTCGATACCACGTCTCCCGCCATCCGCGTCGCGCATCGCGACGAACCGTGCATGAACGTGCTGGGGCACCGCTTTCCCGCCGATTTCGTCGACGCGCTGAAGGCGGTCGATCTGTGCGACGTCGTGCGCGATGCGCCGACGTTGCCCGGCGCGATGTTGCTGATCCAGCCCGATCAGGGCGACGGGCCCGCATTGCGTGAAGCGTTGCTCGAGCGCGGCGTGAACGTGGCCAGCGATCCGTTCCGCGAATGGCCGACGACGATGCTGGACGGCACGCGCTCGCGCCTGCCGCTCGCGGCGATCGACACACTCGCGAACTGGATCGTCGCACGCGCGCCGGGTATGGCGACTGGCGTCGAGACACCGTCGCGAGCGGATCCGGCGTGGAATGGCGAATCGGCCGTCGCGCTCGACTTGCACGACATGACCGAGCAGGTCGTCGCGGTCGGTCCGGACCGGCTGGTCGGCGTGCTGTGCCGTCCCGCCGACACGCGGCCGACGAATCCGGTGGGGCCGGCGGTCGTGATCGCGAACACGTCGACGAATCCGCGCAGCGGCGAAGGGCGCTTCAGCGTGCGCCTCGCGCGCACGCTGGCACGCGCCGGCGTGACGACGTTGCGGATCGACGTGCAGGGCGTCGGCGATAGCGGGCCCGCTGCGCTGGACGATCAGTCGGGCGTCGTGTATTCGGCGCAGTCGAGCGACGACGTGGCCGCTGCCGCGGACTGGCTGCGCGCGCTCGGTCACCCGGAGGTCGCCGCGGCCGGCATTTGTTCCGGCGCCTATGCCGCGTTACATGCGGCCGTGAAGACGCCGTCGCTCGGCGGCGTGATCGCGATCAATCTCGCCCGCTTCGTGTGGCCGGCCGGGCTCTCGCTCGAGGTGGTGCAGAAGCAGCGGAACAACTCGGTGCGCGGCTACTGGCTGTCGGTGCGCGACTGGCAGAAGTGGAAGCGTCTCGTGCGCGAACGGCGCGACCTGCGGCCCATCGTGCGGGCCGTGGCCGCGAATGCGATTGCGCGGGTCAGCGTGCCGGTGAAGGAACTCGCCGCGCGCGTCGGCTGGAAGCCGGGCATCGGCACGCCACGCGGCGTGATGCACGAGCTTGCGCGGCGCGACGTATGGACGACGCTGGTATACGGCGCGCTCGATCCCGGCATCGACGATGTCCGGCGTCACTTCGGCGCAATCGAGTGTGCGTTCCGGCGCTCGCGTCACGTGCG
Source organism: Burkholderia sp. RF7-non_BP4 (assembly GCF_001521935.1). Classification (NCBI taxonomy): domain Bacteria; kingdom Pseudomonadati; phylum Pseudomonadota; class Betaproteobacteria; order Burkholderiales; family Burkholderiaceae; genus Burkholderia; species Burkholderia sp. RF7-non_BP4. The sequence continues at coordinate 348,839 of NZ_LOTA01000010.1, forward strand.
TCTGCACCTCGAGCCGGAGGTCGACCATGCGGTGTACGGCGCGGTCGGCACGGACATCGTGATCGACCGGTGCATGCAGGCGCTGGGCCGCGACGCGGCCCGGCCGGTCGCGCGCGTCGCCGATCCGGCCACACCCGAAGCGGCCGCGCGATCGTACGCGAGCGTGTCGGTCGGCCGGTCGTGATGCGTGCGGCGTCGTACGCGTCGGGCGCTTAGGGGTGCGATCCCCGTTACATATGAAGATCGGCGTTCGGTGGGGTCCCTCACAGACGCGCCGTTCGCCGTGGTGTCCAATCCCGTATCGGTGCATCGCCGGTCACGTCGCGACATGACCGGCCGGGATGCGTCAGTCCGGAACATCCGGTTGCTCATAGGGCGACTTCGCGTAGGGCGACTCGTACAACCTGTCGCTGCGCCATACGTCGTCGGCGGGAGCAACGGCCACGCGCGAGCGATGCGGCCGCCCCGGCACGAGCGGCCGGCGCAGCATGCCACGGGCGCGCGTGTCGGGCTGGACCGCGGCGCTGGCGGCGGGACGCATGAAGGCGGGCGTCGCGACCCCGGAGGCGGTTGCTGCGGGATCGGCGGCGTCGTTTGTCGCGGCGGCTTGCGCCGAACGTTGCAGCGGTGCCGGCGGAAGCACCGCCGACGATGCGAGCGCCGGCGCGTCGGCCGGGACGGCGGGCAACGTCTGCGCATTGACGGCGCAGGCAATGCCGACCGAGACGATGCAGACGAGTGACGAAAGCGACGAAGAGCAGTTCATGACGAATCGTACGGAATGACGTGCGGTGTAGAGGGAGGTGCGGCGCCGCGATGCGAGCCGCGCCGGCAAGCGTAATGCCGGAATTCGCCGCGTTCGGCGGGTTACCACACAGTTTTGGAAGGGCACGATGTCAATCACCACGCAACCCGAATCGACGCCAGGGACGCCGCGGCCATGCACGGGCGGCACCCGTCGCGCACCGTGGCTGTCGCGCATGGCGATCGTGGCGGCCGCGTGCGCGCTGAGCGCATGCGTGCTGTCGCCGGGCATGACGTACCGGGCGCCCGCCGACCGTGACGCGAACGCGCGCGTGAGCGCCGATGCGTCGGGCTCGGGCGGCCTCGACGGCGTGCAGAACGTGTCGAGCGAGGAGCTGATCGAAATCACGCCGGCATTCGTCGCGCAGCAGCACGCGGGCCGGCCGGCCGATGTCGACGCGGAAATCCGTCAACTGTTCGGCAAGCCGAAGCCGTACGCGATCGGCCCCGGCGACGTGCTCGGCATCGTCGTGTGGGATCACCCCGAGTTGAATCTGCCGACGACGCAGACGACGGGGAGCGGCGACGGTGTCGGCGCCAGTTCGGTTGCGACCGGTTACACGGTTGACGCCAACGGCAACGTGCAGTTTGCGTACGCGGGCCTCGTGCACGTGGCGGGGTTGACCGAGGCGCAGGCGCGCGCGCTGCTGACGAAGCGGCTCGGCGAATACGTGCGCAAGCCGCAGATCGCGCTGCGCGTGCAGACCTATCGCAGCAAGCGTGTCTATCTCGATGGCGAGGTGCGCACGCCGGGTCTGCAGATCGTCAACGACATGCCGATGACGCTGCCCGAGGCGATCGATCGCGCGGGCGGCTTCACCCCGACGGCCGACCGCTCGCAGGTCTCGGTCACGCGCGGCGACAGGACCGTGAACGTGAGCCTGCCCGCGCTGATCGCCGCGGGCGTGAACCCGTCGAACATCCTGCTGCGCGACGGCGATCTCGTGCGCGTGCGCGCGGCGAGCGATGCGAAGGTGTTCGTGCTCGGCGAGGTGTCGCGGCCCGCGACGCTGACGCTGACCGACGGCCGGATGAGCCTCGGCGAAGCGCTCGGCGACACCGGCGGCGCGAGCCAGTACACGTCGGACGCGCGCCAGGTGTTCGTCGTGCGGCGCGGCCCGGACAACCGTCCGCGGGTGTACCACCTCGACGGCAGTTCGCCCGCGTCGTTCGCGCTGGCCGACCAGTTTCCGCTCGAGCGTCGCGACGTCGTGTTCGTCGATGCGTCGTCGCTGGTGCGCTGGAGCCGTGTCGTCAACCTGTTGATTCCGTCGTCCGCGCAGGGCGCGCTGACGGCCAAGGCGATTTCGCCGTGACCCTCGTGACCCATTTCGTCATCGCGACCGCGCGTCGCGCCTACGGGACTGATGCCGTATGACTTCTTCGACCCTGCCCGACCCGCACGGCGGGCCCGCCCTGCGGCCGTCCTATCCGGTGCGCCGCTACTGGAGCATGCTGTACGGCGGCCGGCGCCTGATCCTTTGCACGGCGCTCGCGGGCGCGCTCATCGGCGCCGTGTATGCGCTATGTGCGGCCCCCGTTTACCGGACCGACATCCTGTTCCAGGTCGAGCAAAGCCCGACCGACTCGAAATCGACGTCGCCCACAGGCGATCCGTCATCGGTGTTCGACCTGAAGACGGACGCGTCGACCGAGATCGAAGTGCTGAAATCCCGCGCGGTGCTCGATCGCGCGATCGACAGCACCAATCTGGCCGTCGACGCACGGCCGCACTACCTGCCGCTGATCGGCTGGCGGCTCGTGAACGCGGCCGACGGGGTGTCGTCGCCGTTGCCGGGCGGCTATGTGTACGGCACCGAGCGCATCGACGTGCCGACCTTCGACGTGCCCAGGCGCCTGCTCGGCAAGCGGTTCGCACTGACCGTCGGGGACGACGGCGCCTACACGCTGCAGCGTACCGGCTGGTTCGGCCGAAGCGGCCCGGCATGGCAGGGGCGCATCGGGCAGCCGCTGCATGTCGAGACGCCGCAGGGGCCGCTCGACATCTTCGTGCGCGGCGTGGCCGGCAAGCCCGGCGCACGCTTCGACCTGACGCGCTACAGCGACGAGGAGGCGACGGCCTGGCTGCAGAAGAACGCGCTGATCTCGGAGCGCGGCAAGCAGTCGAACATGGTCGGCGTGACGCTCGACGGGACCGATCCCGTGCACGACAGCCGCGTGCTGAACGCGATCGGCGACGCGTACCTGGCGCAGAACACGCAGCGCAAGTCCGAGGCGGCCGACAAGCTGATCCGCTTCATGGACGCCCAGTTGCCGCAACTCAAGGCGCAGCTCGAAAAGGCGGAAAGCCGCTTCAATGCATTCCGGGCCTCGCACGGGACGGTCAATACGAGCGACGAGGCGCTGGCGTTGCGCCAGCAGTCGGTCGACATCGAGACGCGCGTGCAGACGCTGCAGCAGCGGCGCGAGGAATTGCTGACGCGCTTTATGCCGAAGCATCCGGCCGTGGTGGCCGTCGATGCCCAGCTCTCCGACGCGCAGCGTTCGCTCGACACGACACGCAAGCAGATTCAGCAACTGCCTACCGTCGAGCAGGGCGTGCTGCAGCTGCAGCGCGATGTGGCCGTCGACACGGCGCTGTACACGAACCTGCTCAATACGCGTCAGCAGATGATCCTCGCGCGGGCCAGCAAGACCGGCACCGTGCGGATCGTCGATACGGCGAAGGTCGCCGAGCAGCCGATCGGTCCGCATCGCGGGGTCGCCGTGATCGCCCTGCTGATGGTGGGCCTGCTGGCAGGCGCGGCGATCGTGATCGTCCGTCAGCGCATCGTCGGCACGATCGGCGATGCCGAGGAAATCGAATGGACGACAGGGCTGCCCGTGTTCGCGACCGTGCCGCACAGCCCGGCCGCGGCGCAAGCGGAATTGCGTCCGAAGGCCGGACGGCGCGGCGCGCGCGCGCCGGTTCCGCCGGTGGCCGTGCAGGACGCGGCGCTCGAAAGCCTGCGCAATTTCCGCGCGGCGCTGCAACTGTCGATGCCGGGCGCGTCGAATCCCGTCGTGCTGATCTCCGGGCCGACGACGGGCGTCGGCAAGTCGTTCGTCGCCGCGAATATCGCATCGCTCGTCGGCGCGGCGAAGCGACGAGTCCTGTTGGTCGATGCCGATCTGCGCAAGGGATCGCTGCACGAGCGGTTCCGCTATAGCCGCGCACCGGGCTTGTCGGACGTGGTGGCAGGCACCCACAGGCTCGACGAGGCGATCAAGCGCGGCGTCGTGCCGGGTCTCGATTTCATCGCGATGGGCAGCGTCGTGCCCGATCCGGGCGAACTGCTGCTGCAGCCCGCGCTCGCCGAACTGATCGAGCAGGTCGCATCGCGCTACGACATGGTCGTGATCGACGGGCCGCCGTTGCTGCCGGTGGCCGATGCGCTGGTGCTCGGCCGCCTCGCGGGAACCGTGTTCCTCGTCGCGCGCAGCGGCGTGACGACGCTCGCCGAACTCGACGAAAGCGCGCGACGGCTCGAACACGCGCATATCGACGTGCGCGGTGTGGTCCTGAACGATTACAAGGGCGCGCCGGGACGGTACGACTACGGCTATACGGATACGAACACGCATCAGGCCGCGTCCGGATATGCCGGGGTGATCGCGCCGCGGCAACGGGTGGAACGGGTGTCATGAACCGGCGAGCGGGCGGCGCACGGGGCGAGCCACGACAGCGCCCGGCGACGACGCGCAGGATGGCGCGCGTGCGCGGTGGCGGGGGCAGTTATACGGGCTATTGGTGGGAAGATCCGGCGCGCCTCGTGCTGATCTTCATCCTGCCGTTGTACGGATTGCTGTCGCTCAGCCTGCTGGGTGACCAGAAGTCGATTGCGCGGATCTACTTCGACGGCTACTACGCGTTCGTCGGCGCGCTGTTCCTGATGGTGGTGATGGCGGCGTCATGGCTCGCGACGGCCGAAGTGCGGACGCGACGCGGCCCGCCGCCCGCCGAGGTCGAACTGTCGCCTCGCGTGCTCGATTTCGTGTTCGCGCTTGCGCTGTTCGGCTACGCCTTGTTGTTGAGCGGCATCGTCACGCATCCCGCACTGCTGGTCGCGTTCGTCCGTGGTGAAGCGAATGCATACGACATGCTCGATCTGAAAGGGCGCATCACGGGCCTCAGCACGTTCACGCAGGCTACCGCACCGTACGTTGTCCTGTATTTCTATGTGTTCAGGACACCGGTAAAGGGCTTGAATCGCTACAAGATCTACTTCGCCGTGCTTGCGGTGCTGACACTGCTGCGCAGCTTCATCTTCGCCGAGCGGCTCGCGCTGATCGAAATGGTGATGCCGCTTGCGCTCATGGTCGTGCGATTCCGCCTCGGCGGCAGGTACTCGCGGTTGTTGACGTTCGGCCCGTATGCGGCGATCCCGCTCCTGTTCGGGCTGTTCATCGCGAACGAGTACAACCGGTCGTGGGAAGCCTATTACGTCAACATCTACGACAACCTGTTCGATTTCGCGCTCGAACGTCTCGGCCTGTACTACTCGACGTCGTTGAACAACGGCGCGGGAATACTGAGTGTGCTGGGCTGGGACCAGGGCCACCCGATGTTCACGTTCGACTGGCTGCTGCGTTTCCCGATCATCGGCGCGGCGTTGCAGCCGTGGCTCGACTCGGGAGACAGCATCAACCTGTTCCTGAACGGCTACGCCGATCCGGAGTTCAATAATCCGTCGGGGATTTTCGTTCACTTCTACGAGTGGGGCTGGTTCGGCTTGTTCGACGCACTCGTGCTCGGCTGGGCGGTCGGCCGCAGTTATGCGGGCTGGCGGAGCGGGAACGGCTTCTGGTGCTGCGTACACGCGGTGCTGTTCGTGTCGGTCATGGAAGTCATGCGGACTCCGAACCTGTTCAGCGGGCGGAATTTCGTTCCGGTCGTACTGCTCATCGCCGTATTTCACTGGTTCGCCAAGGTTCGGGCACGCACGGCGCCCGATGCCGCCGGCGCCGGATCAGATGGAGACGGAAGCAGGCGCGCCATCGCGCGTGGGAATCGCGCTGCGGACATCGATCCAGTGTTGTCGCGATAACAGCAGGGTCGCGCGGTACGGGGCTGCGACCGCTTCATAGATTGCCGGGTCCCAAAACCAATATTTCCCGGAGCCACCACTTTTCATGGCTACTCACAAGCAGAAGTTTGAAATTCTGGACGGATTGCGCGGTATTGCGGCAATCAGCGTGATGTTCATGCATTTCCTTCAGGATCTGCCGATTCCGATACTGCAGAGCGCGTATCTTTCGGTGGACGTTTTTTTCATGCTGAGTGGATTCATCCTGACGCACTCTTACGGCGAAAGATTGCGGCAGGAGTCGTGGTGGGGCGAGTATCTGAAGCGCCGCGTGATACGCCTGTATCCGATGATATGCATCGGGCTCACGATCGGGTTCGTGAGCCTCGTCGTCATGCGTATCCACGCGTCGGCGGCGTTTTCGTTGGGTAACCTGGCGGCAGCCACCGGGCAGAACTATTTTCTCGTTCCGTATCTCGGTCGTTTCTCGGTGTCGGGCTTCGTCGGCGCGGCGAACCACGGCTTGCCGGCAGTCGATGACCCGGGGGTGTTTCCTCTGAATCCACCTGCATGGTCGCTGTTCTTCGAGCTGTTCGCGAGCGTCGTCCTGATCGCGGCGATCAGGACGAATGCGCGGAATCTGCTGCGACTGGCGTATGCGTGTCTCGGCGCTTTCGTCGTTTATGGATGGCTCGTGGGCCTCGACAACGACAAGCTGACCGTCATCCTGAATCAGGGTTGGTCGGCCGATAACTTCATCGGCGGGTTCTTCAGAGTCGGCTACGGGTTCCTGCTGGGAGTGGCGATCGGGAAGATGCACGACGCCAGTCTCTCGGCCAGGCCGCACTGGTTTGTCGCCGGGCTCATCAAGAACGATTACATGCTGTTTGCCGCTTTCCTGCTGGTTGTCGTGTTTCCGACGTCGATCAAGGGGATTTACGCGCTGGCCGTGCTGTGGTTCGTCGCGCCTGCGCTGGTTTTTAGGGGCGCCATGCTTGCTCCGAGCAGCAGGGTCATTGCCCGTATCAGTGCATTCCTCGGCTGGATCTCTTACCCGCTCTATTGCGTGCATTACCCGATCGGAAGGCTGGTGTTCGCGTATGCACCGCATGGCGACATCCACGTCGTCAGAACGGCGATGCTCGCGGCGTGCGTTTCGATCGTCTCCGCTGCCGTCCTCGCGAAATTCGTCGAGGAGCCGATCAGGTCGTATCTCGGCAAGCGCCTGTTCGGAAATCGACGGGCCGCGACCGGTAGCACGGTCAACGTCGCGTAATTGCGTCGATTCGCCGAGCATGTCGGCCGGTGGCGGCGCGACTACATGAAACTGCGGGTGTCGATAGGGACGCCGGGAGGCGCATGAGAGAAGGGCGTGTCGATCGAACGTTTTCCGATGACGACACGCCGCGATCGACCTACAGCGACTCGAAGATCTCCTTCATCATCTCGGCACTTCGGCTCCAGCGATATTTCTGCGCGTGCAGGCTTCCCTTGCGTTTGAGCTCGGCCCTGAGCTCGGCGGAATCGAGCAGGCTCCGCAACTTCTGCGCGATGTCGTCCTGCGAATACGGATCGCAGTACAACGCCGCATCGGCGCAGACTTCCGGCAGTGCGGCCGATTTACCGACCACCACCGGACAGCCGTATCGCATCGCCTCGAGCGGCGGTATGCCGAAGCCTTCGTAGATCGACGGATAAAGGAAGCACGCCGCGTTCTGGTATAGCGCCTTCAGTTGCTCGTCGCTGATGTAGCCCACGTACTTGATGTTCGGCTCGGCTGCCGAGAGTTGATCCTGCTTGCCGAACACGGTGGCGTTCTGCATGCCGACGATGACGAGATCGACAGACGGATCGTTGATCTGCCGGAACGCCGCGATCAGCCGGCCGAAGTTCTTGGTGGGATTCATGCTGCTGACCGCGAGCACGAACCGACCCGGCGTCAGCGCATGCTTGCCGAGCACGCTCGTGTCCGGTTCCAGGGCGTCGAGGTGATCCGCGCCGAGCGGCACGACGCTGATCTTCTCCGCGGAAACGCCGCAATGATGCGCGAGGCGATCCCGCGAGAAACGGGAGTTGGTCAGCACGCAAACGGAGGTTCGCGCGAGGATCCAGAACATGATCCGGTACCACGCGCGAAACGCCCTGGAGAAATGCGCGGGCGTGTCGAACACCGCCGCGTCGTGCATGTAGATGATCTGGTTGCCGATGAAAATGGATGCCGAATTGCTGAGATTGACGATGCGGCCGCGTCGCGCGAACAACGGGAGAACCAGCTGCTCCCAGACCACGCCCTTGTAGAACCCCACCTTGACCGTCTTCGCGCCGCTTACCTCGACGCCCGGCTGCGGCGGCACCAGAACGGTCACCGGATCCTGCGGCTGAAACTTGATCAGTGCGGCGATCAGTTCGCGCGCGACGCGTTGCACGCCGGTTGTTTTTTGCGTCGTGAATCGGCCGTTGTAGACGAGTTGCTTCGATTTCTTGAAAGCGGTCATGTCGATAAGGGAATGTCGAATTCGGAATCAGGCTTTGACGTGATCCGGAACAACCGGCTTGAAGTCGCGCGTGTCGACACGCGGCTCGTCGGTGTCGAGTCCGTAAAGGGCATGCCACTGACGGAAGATCGCGTTCATCGAAAACCGCTGAATCGCCCGTTGCCGGGCAGCCGCACCCATTTCCTCGCGAAGCTGCCGGTCGTCGCGGAGCAGGCTCAGATATGCGGTCATCTCGTCGGCGTTCGACGCGACGTAGCCGGTCACGCCGTGAATCACCACGTCGCGATTGCCCACGACGTCCGTCACCACGGCCGGTATGCCGGCGACCTGCGCTTCGATCAGCGCGACCGGCATGCCTTCCCAGCGGGAAGTCTGGACGTAGATGTCCAGTTCCGACGTCAGCGCGAGCGCGCGTGCGCGGGTTACCCAGCCGCTGCAGACGACGGCGCGGCGTTGGCAGGGGTCCGGAATTTCGGCGGAGTCGCCGCCGATCCAGAGAAACTCGACGTCTGCGCCGTGCAGCGCGTCGGCCAGACGCACGAACGCTTCATGATTCTTCTGGAACGACGCCCGACCGCTCATCCCGATGACGACCTTGCGATCGTCGCGCGTTCGACGCAGCGGAATCTCCGCCGCATTCACGCCGTTTTCCACCAGGACGGCCGACTTCGCACGAACCTTTCCCCTGATCTCGGCGAGTTCGCTGCCCGAGCACGCGACGATGGTTCCGCCGATATGCGCCGCGATGCGTTCGAAGCTCAGATAAGCGTATTGCTTCATGCGCGATACGTCGCGGCGCAGGAACGAGAGACCGTGCGGCGAGTAGAGGACCCGTGCGTCCGGGGCGGCGATCCGGGCGGCGACTCGCCCCAGCACGCCGGCCTTCGACGAGTGCAGATGAATCGCGGTCGGCTTGCAGTCGCGCAGGTTCCGGATCAGCGCACGCAAGCTCCGCAGATCCTGTTTGATGCTCACCTCGCGCGCCATCTCGACGTATACGAGCTTCACATCGGGCAGGAACAGCGTTGAAAAATCGGCCGGAGTTTCCGGTCGGATCGAATGCAGCACCGTCACGTCGACACCGGATGCCGCCGCATGGTTCGCGAGATGGGTCAGCATCGAAAGCACGCCGCCGCCAAATGCCTCGGCAATATGAACGATCTTTTCTTTGGTCATCTTTGGGTCTGGCGATCCGATCGCACACTCATCGCCCATCGTGACGATGAGTCGCCTGCAAATCGTGCGGTCTCGGTGTCCGTTTCGTTAAACTATGCATTCCTGATTGATAAATGCATGGTGTCCTTGACCATTGGATCCTGGAGTCGCGGTCGCATGTATGAGCTGGCGAGGCGGCCGGATGATTTCAGCCGATGCAATATCGGGTAGACGTAGCCGGAGAGCGCCGAACACGATGCGGTACGGAGAATCCATGCGGCGCGCTACGCGTCGGCCGGATTCCTCCGAACATCGGATGCCGGCGTTCGACTACGACGACTGGAGAGAACACGGCGAGATCCGGTCAGCGCGCGTGAATCCACTGGTCCGGATCATTGTGCAGCCCATGCGCGACCCACTGGGTGCGATGGCTTACCGAAGGAGCGATTTGGCGCTGGATGCGCTGGCCCGACGCGGCTATCGAGCGTCGGCGCGATGCCCGGATGACTTGCGCACGCGTGCGAGAGGGTTGGAGATGTAGTGAATCGCGCGATTGCTGAGCGTTGCCGACGGCAGCAGGCATGCCAGTGAAAGCCCGGCGACGGCCACCTTCTTGGCAGGACCCCAGAACGGATTGCGCAGCACGGTTTGCCAGTAGCGCCCGGATTCGCACAGGAACCAGCGCCAGCGCCGCACGAGCGGAGCGCGATACAGCGTGCTTGCGAAGCGGGCCTTCTCGATCGCGAAGTCGAGCGGCGCGATCGGCAATGTCTCGTGCAGCCGCGTGCCGGCGATCATGCGCAGCGTCGACCAACGGCGTTCAGCTTTCAGCGCGCCGGTCGCGGCGTCTTCCGAATTGGTGAGGGCAAGTGACGGCGTATCCTCGGCCGGCCGCGTATCCGACTTCTGATGCACGCGATAACCGCCGAGGGTTGCATCGATCATGTGCACGGCGCCGAGCAACGCGATACCGTAGATCGCGTAGAAATCGGCGCCATGCAGGTTGTCCGGCGTGACGGGCACCGGAAAGATGCGCTTGAGCGCATCGACCCGATACGCGTTGCCGGATGCCGGCGGCGACGGGTACAGCCAGCCCGCGCGCAACAGTCGGCCGCAATCGGTGTCGACGGCCGATTGCGGCACGCTCGCCCCGGTCACCGCACCGTCCCGCGAGATCACGTCGAGTCGGAAATGCACCTTCACGAAGTCGCCGGACGCGAACGCGGCCAGCACGCGGATCGCGGCGTCGTCATAGAGCAGGTCGTCCGCGTCGAGCAGGATGACGTAGCGCGTCGTGACGTGCTCGAGCGCGCGGTTGTATGCGGCGACCTGACCGCGATTCTCCTGAAACACCGCCGTCACCCGCTCGCCGTACGAGCGAATGATGTCGCGCGAATCGTCGGTGGAACCGTCGTCGACGACCAGCACGCGTACACCGTGCGCGGTCTGTGCGAGCGCCGAATCGATCGCATCGCGCAAGTAGGCGCCATGGTTGTGGTTGCAGATTGCGATGGTCAGGTCGGTCATGAACGGGTTCTGGACAAGCGAAGAGCGGACGATGCGGGTGCGGCGCGCATGGGACCCCGTCGGGACCACGACGCCGGATCCGCGGCGGCCGGTGCCTTTGGGTTATGCCGTAGCGCGGTCGCGTCGCATGATGACCATGATACGCGTCGCCGATCTGCACTTGGTTCGCGAGCCTACCGTTCGGCGATTCGCTGCGCGGGAGGCGCCATGAATGATCAACGGTAGGTGAACGCACGCCGCGCAGGACGGAGGCATTGGTCTGTTGACGCACCGATACGCGCCTGGTTCGAATGATCTAATCGAACGTATCGCGTCGCCCGCTTCGGCGGTATCACAGGCAGGCAATCCGGCTGGGATCTCGCGTTCGAATCCTCCGGCCGACGCGCATGAAGTCATTCGAGGGAGTCGATTCGATATGTATAGATCACCAAGCCCGTTTCTCGCATGCGCGGCGATCGCCGGCATGTGCATGGCAGGCGGGCTGGCGTGGCCGGGCAGTGCCGTGGCGGCATCCGGCACGCCCGCACCCGGTGCGCTTCATGCGAGCGTACCGGATGCATACGTGCGTCCCGCCGCGGACGCTGCAGATCAGGCCGAAATGCTGCAACGTGCGCTGGACGCATTGCAGCCGGGCCAGCGATTGATATTCGCGCCGGGGCGGTACGTGATCGGCCGTTCGCTGGTCGTGCAGCAGCCGAATGTGGTGTTGTCGGGCTACGGTGCGACGCTGATCGCGACAACCCCCGACGACCAGACGATCGAGATGCGCGGCGACGGTACGACACTCGTCGGCTTCCGGCTCGCGGGAACCGGCACGACCCGGCTCACGACGCCTGCATCGACGAAGGTCGAGGTCACGGGGCGCGGCGTGCAGGTGCTCGACAACGTGATCGACGGCGGCGCCGGCGCCGGCATTTTCGTGTTCGGCGGCGCGGACGTCGCGATCGTCGGCAACGAGGTGCTGTCGACGCTGGCGGACGGCATTCACATGACGCACGGTTCGCACAACATACTCGTGCAAGGCAACGTCGTGCGCGGCACCGGCGACGACATGATCGCCGTGGTGAGTTACCAGGCGGAAGGCGTGCTGACGCGCAACGTGCTGATTACCGGCAACTCGCTGGAGGGCAATCCGTGGGGCCGGGGCATCACGGTGGTCGGCGGCGCGAACGTCACCATCTCGAACAACATCGTGCGCAACGTGCAGGTGAGCTCGGGGATTCTCGTCGCGCAGGAAGACAGCAACCGCACCGCCGGCTCGTCCGACATCCGCATCGAGAGCAACTCGATCGCGGATATCCAGACCGCGAAGGGCCGGCCCGATCCTCGCCCGATCACACAGCAGGCGGCGATCGAGATCAGCACGTGGTCGGGTTCGGTGTCGCGCGTGACCGTGATCGGCAACCGCGTATCGCATGCGCGATTCGACGGCATTCGTCTATGGGGAAACGTGTCGGGCGTGCGTCTTGCGGACAACGAATTATCGGAGATCGGCGGAATGCCGGTCCGGATCGACCCGGCGCACGATTGCGCGACCGGCCGGCCGGTGACGGCATCGGGAGGGCGGGCGAAGGGCACGCAGTGTGCGGCCGGGCATCAATCGCCGTTGGCGGCGGGTGACGCGGTCGGCGCGGATACGTCGTTGTTGCCGCGCGTGCGCGAGTCCGTCAGGCAGGCGCGCTGGTCGCAAGGCGGAATCGACTGATGGTGCGACGCGTGGGCCGCCGGTCCGAGGCGACATACGGTGAACGGACCCTCGCTGCTTGTTCGCGCGGCGGCGCCCGTCATCGTCACGCGCGCCGCCGCGATTCGCATGCGCCTACCGGATGACGTCGCGTTCCGCGGCTTCCTCGTCCGGTTCGCGCGAGGCAAGCGACGGTCGCTGCCGCGCAGCCTCGACGACCGGCCGTCCATATTGATCGTCGAACCGCACGATATCGTCTTCGCCGAGATAGTCGCCCGACTGCACCTCGATGATCTCGAGCGGAATCCGGCCGGGATTCTCGAGACGGTGAACCTCGCCGACGGCGATGTAGGTCGATTCGTTCTCGCTGAGCAGAAAGGTTTCGTCGCCGCGCGTGACCTTCGCGGTGCCGCGCACGACGATCCAGTGCTCGGCACGGTGATAGTGCATCTGCAGCGACAGCCGCTTGCCGGGCTCGACGACGATCCGCTTCACCTGGAACCGCTCGCCGAGATCGATCGAATCGTAGTGTCCCCACGGCCGCTGCACCTTGCGGTGTTCGCTTGCCTGCGGGCGCTGCTCGGTCTTCAGGCGCGCGACGATGTTCTTCACGCGCTGGACGTCGTGCTTGTTCGCGACCAGCACCGCATCGGGTGTCTCGATCACGACGACGTCCTTCATCCCGACGCACGCGATCAGCCGGCCTTCCGAGCGCACGAGACTGTCCTGCGTGTCCTCGAACACGATCGGGCCACGCGCGACGTTGCCGTGATCGTCCTTCGGCATGATTTCCCAGATCGCATCCCAGGTGCCGACGTCCGACCAGCCTGCGGAAAGCGGGACCACGATGCCGTCGATGCCAAGTTCGGGGTTCTCCGCGAGACGTTCCATGACCGCGTAGTCGATCGAGTCGGACGGACACGCGTCGAAAGCCGCCGCGTCGATGCGGAAGAACGGATCCTCGGCGGTGCCCGCGCGCCATGCGGCGTCGCAGACCGCATGGATGTCGGGTGCGAGCGTGCCGATGGCCTTCAGCCAGATCGATGCGCGCGTGATGAAAATCCCGCTGTTCCACCAATAATCGCCCGAATGCAGGTAGCGTTCGGCGAGTGCGGCGTTCGGCTTCTCGACGAACCGCCCGATTGCATAGCCGCCTTGTCCGCCGAGGCGACCGGCACGCGGTTCGCCGACCTGGATGTAACCGTAGCCGATTTCCGCGCGGCGCGGCAGCACGCCGAGGGTGACGATCGCGCTTTCCTGCGCGTAGCGCGCCGCGCGTCCGATCGCGTCCTGGAATGCGGCGACGTCGCCGATCACGTGATCGGCCGGCATGACGACGAGGATGGGATCGTCCGCAAGCGCACTGGCGTCGAGCGCCGCGAGCGTCAGCGCAGGTGCCGTATTGCGCGCGGCCGGTTCGAGCAGGATACGGGGAGGCGCCGCGCGCCCGACCACCTGAGCGGCGCTCATGATGCGATGCTGTTCGCCGCACACGAGCAGCAGCGTGTCGCCGAGTGCCGCGTTCGCGATGCCGTTCAGGCGGCGCGCGGTCGACGACAGCGGCGATTCGTTCGAGGTCAGCTCGATCAACTGCTTCGGATACTGCTCTCGCGACAACGGCCAGAGGCGCGTGCCCGAACCGCCGGCGAGAATGACGGGCAGGATGCAGGGCAGCTCCGGGTCGGGAACCGGGCGAAGGGTGGCGCTCATCGATTGGCTCCGGTATCGGCGGACAGCCGGTTGTGCGCGCGGCCGTCGACGCGCGCGTCCTCGTTTCGCGATCGCGGCGCGGAGATGGCCCGCGACAGGAGCTGACGCAGCGCGCCGGCGGCGCGGTCTGCCGGCCGGACGAGACCGACGAACGGCGCGCCCTGTTCGAGATAGGGGCCGTAGGCCTTGCGGAATCCGAAACGCTTGTAGAAGGACTGGCGTTGTGCGGGCACGTGCGTGCGCACAGCCACGTCGGGCCATGCGGCTTGCGCGGCCGTGAGCGCGCGCTGCATCAGCTGTTCGAGGGTGCGGTCGTCGCGACATGCCTCGCTTGTCAGCACCTTGTCGATCACGACGTCCGGATCGGCGTCGTCGCCGGGGAGGACGCGCGCATAGGCGACGACTTCCGTCGTGTCGCCCTTGTGCATGCACGCGAACACGTGCAGTGCGTGCGCATCCTTGCCGTCGATGTCGAGATGCGTGTGCGCGTCCTCGACCACCAGCACCGCGTTTCGCGAGCGCAGGATTGCGTAGAGATCGATCGGGCTCAGATGTTCGAATTCACAACAATGCCATTCCATGATGCGGTCCTCGTGTGAAGCCTTCAGCACGCCGTGCCGCATGAACGCGTTCGTTCCGTGCGGCCCGACGATATCCATGATGCGGATGAGGCGCGCGGCGGTCTGTTCGAAAGCGTACTCACGCTCCCGTTATTCCTGTTTCGCGCGGCCGATGCCGGCTGCGCGACACGGGCCGCGTGCCGCGAACGGGGCAATGTGCGGTAGCACACGGTGGCCGTATGGCGGCTTTCCCATAATTGAATCGTCGCGACGCACCGCTGCGAAATCCGCAGCGATGTCGTCCGCATCGAAGCGATTGAAGAACCGGGGCCGTACTTGAAGATTGCGATCGTTCACGGCAGGCAGGTCGCGCCTCGCGATCGGCTGTCGCTCGCAAGCCAACGTCCATCGCATCGCCGGTTTCCGCGCGGTGCGCACATCCTTCATCGGGCCGCGATCATTTCGCCGCGCCGGTCAACACGCGCATACTTGCCATGTAGTGCTGCGCGACTCTTTTCGGGCTGCATGCGGGCTTGCACCAGCGCGGTGCCTGTCGCATCGGCACGTCGGCAGCGACAGGGGGCGCGACAGGCATGGAGGTCATGCTGCATCGCGGCAGGAGACGGATGGTCCGGCCGGCCGCTTCGTTACGATGTTGTAACGAACAGCCCGGTTTCCCCGCGTTCGATGCGTCATGCTGCGTCGCGCGCGACGCACGATTACCGACGTGTGGAACATGCTGTGCGGACTTTTTGTGCGATTCAGGCGAGAATCGCGGGCAATGGGAGGGGCCGATCTTGCAGAAAAGTGGGATTTGCCACTGATTGACGGGAATGGTCGTAGATAATCAAATCTGAGTCGCTAAACGCGCGCCGCGCAGGCGGAGCGGCACCGTAATCGGCTGAATCGATGTTTAGCTTTTGGTAACAAGGGCATCTCGATACGGGGTGTAAATTCAGGAGCGGATGAAATGAGGTCACCATTCCGAAAGCGGGTTGGCGACCATCCGGTTCAGCATCGGGCGCGACTGTCGTGTACGACGCGACGCAAATGCGGACGGAATTCCCGTTTGCCGACGTGCTCCGCCTGACGGCGCGTCGCATGAAAGCCGGAACGCCGCGGCTCCCGCGGCCGTGCGTTCCCTTCGAGTTCGATGACAACGAGGCCGGATGACATCCGGCTCGACCTCCGGGGGCTCTCGCCGTGTGCAGTTTCGATCTTCGCCAAAGCTGCGGAAACGCAGCGCGGACAGGCGGCCATGCGCCGCCGTCCGCAGCGCACGCGAACGGTTCGCGGAGTGGAGAAAGTGATGGTTCGTTATGAATATGCCAATAACGCGCGATAAGAGCGCCGGCGGGGGGAGGACTACCGGGCAGCGTCCTCTGATTTACTGGACCCGGTCGCCGTCCGTCATGCTGCGCAAGGAACTTGCCCGGCGTGACTGGAAAGTGACGGTCGTTGCGCACGCAAACGAATTGCGCGACACCTCCGGCGAAATCACCTGCGGCATCCTCGACCTGAGCGGCGGCCACGCCGACGCGATCGGCAGCATCGCGTCGACCTGCGCGTCGATGCGCGATGTCGTATGGGTCGCGCTCGTCGAAACCGGTCAGACGGCGTCGCCGAACGTGCGCGCACTGTTGCGCGACTATTGCTTCGACTACATCACGTTGCCCGCGTCGCACCAACGAATCGCCGATACGGTCGGCCATGCGTACGGAATGGAATGCCTGTTCGCGCGCGATCGCGAAGCGCTCGAATCGCGGGAGCACGGCATCGTCGGCACCTGCAGCGCGATGCTGCGGCTGTTCGATACGGTGCGGCGCTTCGCGCGCACCGACGCACCGGTGTTCGTCTTCGGCGAGACAGGAACCGGCAAGGAACTGACGGCCGTCGCGATCCATCGTCATTCGGAACGGCGCAACGGCCCGTTCGTCGCGGTCAATTGCGGTGCGATCCCGCCCCACCTGTTGCAATCGGAACTGTTCGGCTACGAGCGCGGCGCGTTTACCGGCGCGAACGCACGCAAGATCGGCTACGTCGAGGCCGCGAACGGCGGCACGCTGCTGCTCGACGAAATTGGCGACCTGCCGCACGAGAGCCAGGCGAGCCTGCTGCGCTTCCTGCAGGAGCGTGCGATTCATCGCCTCGGCGGCAGCGATCCGGTGCCGGTCGACGTGCGGATCGTCTCCGCGACGCACGTCGACCTGCGCGAAGCGATGGAAGAAGGGCGTTTCCGCGCGGACTTGTTCCACCGTCTTTGCGTGATGCGCATCGATCAGCCGCCGCTGCGTGCGCGCGGCAAGGACATCGAGCTGCTCGCGCATCACATGCTGGAACGCTTTCGTGGCGACGCGCGCCATCGCGTGCGCGGCTTCTCGACGGATGCGATCACGGCGCTCTACAAGCACGACTGGCCGGGCAATGTCCGCGAGCTGATCAACCGCGTGCGGCGCGCGGTCGTGATGACGGAAGGGCGCCTGATCACCGCGCAGGACCTCGAGCTCGAATACTGTCTCGACGCGGCGTCGCCGTCCGTTGCCGATATCCGCAAGTCGATCGAACGCGAAGCGATCGAAACCGCGCTGCTGCGCACGCGCGGGCGCGTCGCCGCTTCCGCGCGCGAGCTCGGCGTGTCGCGTGCCACGCTCTATCGCTGGATGGAAGCGTACGGAATCGAGCGGCCGCGCGGCACGGGCTCGTCGGACTGACGTGCGCGGCGCGGCCGTGCGACCGTGTGAGCGGTCCCGCCCGCGTCAGCGGGCCAACGCGGCGCGCACGGTTCGCGCGGCGTTGACCGCCCGGATCTCGACGGTCGGTGGCGCGCCGGCGGCCGCATGGTCGCCGGTGCTATCCAGCGGCCTGAGCGCGACGCGTGCCGGCGTGCCGGGCGCGAGATCGAACCAGTCGTCGCGCGGCACGAAGCCCGGTGCGTCGATCTGCACATGACGCGCGACGTGGCGCGTATCGATGTCGACGTGCCAAGTGTCGCCGGTGCGCGACACGCATGCCTCGATGCCGGGTTCGCGGCGGGCGAACACGGTCGGATGCGTGCGGGACGGAAAGTAGAAAGCCTGCGACAGCAGCGTGCCGTCCTCGGCGCGCAGCGTCGCGACGACGGTGTCGTGCTCGCACGGGCCGAAGCGATACGCATAGGTCCAGTCGAAAAAGCGGCCGAGCAATTCGGCCGACTCGAGCCGCACCGCGTCGTGCGCGGCGATCCGGAGGGCCCCGCCGGCCCGAGCGACGGGCGTACGGCCGTCGCGCAGCGCGACCAGCTCGACCGCTGCCGACAGCGGCGCCGGCCGCTCGTTGATCACATGCACGTCGAGCCCGTTCAACCCTTCGTCGACGAGCAGGACCTGCACCGGTTGAAGTACCTGGCGTAGCGCATACCATGCGGATTTCGGCCGATGCGTCGCATCGAGCAAGCCCCATCCGGCGCCCGCCATCACGTCCTGGAACTGCCAGACGAGCGCACCCGCGCAGCGTGAGCCGGTGCGCCGCCATTCCGAGAACGTGTCGCGCATCAGGTCCGCGATCACCGCGCGCGACAGCTCGAAGTAACGCGCCGGATCCTCGCGCCGCAGGCGGTCGGGTGCCACGTCGTACAACGTCTGCAGATAGTGATCGCGAATATCGTCGAAATCCCACGACGTGCCGGGATCGCGCGGCACGGCCGCTTTCCAGCGCGGCTCATGGACGCCCGGCCAGCCGAGGCTTGCGAGCATCGCATCGCACGGCACGTTCGCGAACGCGAGGCATTCGCTTGCGAAGCGCACGTCGGCGCGACGCGCGTCGTCGAGCGGGCGAAGGTACGCGCCGACGCCGTAGTAGTGCGACACGCGTTCGCGCGGCATGAACGGCAGCACGCCGCCGTCGGGCGAGTCGGGGACGTAAAGCGTGTCGGGCCGTCGCGCCGCCGCATGGCCGGCGAGGCGCTCGGCGGTCAGTTCGAGGAAGCGCTGCTTCGGCCCGAGCCCCGACATCGCGGCCTGCTGCGCGATCTCGCTGCCGCCGCACAGAACCGCGAGCGATGGCGATGCGCGGTGGCGCGTGAGGAACTGTTCGGCTTCGCGATCGACGGCGTCCGCGAACGCGCGATCGTCGAGCGCGTAATCGAAATTCGCGAACATGAAGTCCTGCCAGACCAGCAGTCCGAGCCGGTCGCACCACGCGTGGAATGCGTCGGCCTCGTACGCCATCGTGCCGCCGACGCGAATCATGTTGAAGCCGGCGTCGCGCGCGAGTCCGAGCAGCCGGCCATAGGTTGCGTCGTCGGCGTGCAGCGCGAGCGGTGCGGCGCTGCTCCAGCAGGCGCCGCGCGCGAACACGCGCACGCCGTTCACGCGCAGGCCGAAGCCCTTGCCGTCGTCGCCCGCGTCCTGCTCGATCGTGCGAAAACCCGTCGCGCCGAGCGGTCGTCGATCGGCGCCGATGTGCAATGCGACTTCATAGAGCACCGGTTCGCCGTGCGTGTGCGGCCACCAGCGGCGCACGTTCGGCACCGCGACGGTCGCGTGCAGCCGGTCGGCGCCGCTGCGCTCGAGCGTCGCGTGGTGCTCGCCGCACGACAGCCGGGCCGTGAACGCATCGGGCAGCGGCCCGGCAAACGCGAGTTCCGCGTCGAGCCAGCCGGTGTCGCCATCGATGCGCGCATGCAGGTCGCAATGAACGAGAACGGGACCAGCGGCCGGATCGAGCACGTCGACGGGCCGCCACGGTCCGGTCGGCACGCAGCGCGGAAACCAGCCGGGCATGTGCCCGAGCAGCGACGTGCGAACGGTGCGCAGCGTCGCCGGTTCGGCCAGTCGCGTGCGCCAGCGTGCACGGCGCGGTGCGCGCACGTCGCGCAGGTGCGGCGCGAGGGCGCGGAAGCAGACGGTCAGGCGATGTGTGCCATCGAGCGACACGGGCACGTCGTGCGCGACGAACATGCTGTCGGAGCGCAGGATCGGCGTGTCGTCGAGCCACGCTTCGGCGAGTGTCGCGAGGCCGTGAAAGCGCAGCACGCGCGGTCCGTGCCCGTGCAGTTCGACGCGATACCAGTGGTCGCGTTCGTCGAGCGACGCCGTATCGTCGGGGCGTCCGGCCAGCGCGAGCGCTTGCGCGACCGTGCCGGGGACGGGGGCGGCGATCCAGCCGTCGGCGGGAAGATCGAGCGGCCCGCGCGTGGCGCCCGCTGCCGTGGCGAGCATCGACCAAGCGAGCGCGGCGGGCGCGCGTCTCACCGCATCGACGGCACGGAGGCCGCGTCGACGCGAAGGGGCACCGCGCGCTGAAGCGGCGGGGTGATCTGCCGCGCGCAGTCGATCAGGTCGGCGTAGGCCGCTTCGATCGCTTCGAGCGTCGCGTCGCCGCGCTCTTCCTTGCCGCGCGCGCAGGCCCGCGCCAGGCGGAACTCCAGCACCATCGCCTCGGACGCGATGCGGTCGCAGGCGGTGCGAATCTCGGCGAACGGTCCGACGCAGCCGCTTGCCTGCAGCCAGCGCGCGTAATGGCCGAACAGTTCGAAGTTCGCACCGAGTTGCCGCACCGAATTGAACGAGTACGCATGGAACCGTTCGAGCGGCGAATCGGCGAGCGATTTCGCATCGATCTGCAACTGGCGCCGGAACGCCGCGACCGGATTGACGACCGGCAGGCGGCGCAGATGGCGCTGCAGCGCCGCGAGCGAGGCTTCGCACAGCGCGCGCTCGTCGAGCGGCGCGAAACGCCGCTTCGCGCACTCGACGTACGGCGGCAGCGACATCGGCGAACCGCCGCCGACGAGGCCGTCGTAGTCCACATCCTCGGCCACGTAATAGCCGCTGTTGTGGAAGTAGCCGATCTGGCGGTGCGTGCGATCGATCGAGTCGATGCCGATCGTCGTCTTCGTATGCTGCGCGCGGTAGCTGCTGCCGCGCGTGTCCGGCAGGAACCACGCGTCGACCTCGACGATCATCAGGTGACCGCGCGCGACCTGCGTCTCGACGTGCTGGTCGAGCGGCTCGTAGATCGAGTGCTCCTGCACGACGATTCCGTAAAGCCGCTCCAGTTCGTCGTGCGGAAACTTGAAGAACGTGAACTGGTCGCCCTCGAAATCGAGCGCGATCGTAAACGGCAGTGCCGCGTACGGATTGAGGCCCCACCAGCGGAGCACCTCGAGCCACATGTCGACGTAGCAGTTGGTCTGCTTCCAGACCATCTCCTGACTGTGCAGCGGGTGCGGCCGGTAGTGGCGTGCGCGGTGGCGCACGTCCTCGAACGACGCGTCCTCGCCGTCGCGGGACACGAATTTCATCGCGTACCCCACAGCACGTCGCGAACGTCGGCCGGCCATGCGTCGATGTCGAAACCGTGATGACGGAACAGCGCGAGCGTCAGCCGCTCGAGGCCGAAGCCGACACAGCCCGTGTGCGCGACGTCGCCCGTCGCGGTGCGGATGTCCCATAGCAATCCGAAGTGATCCATGTGGTAGTTGAAGCTCAGGCACGCGGTCTGGCGATCGTCGTGCTCGATGGGGATCAGAAGCTCGAACTTCAGGTTCTGCTCGCGCTGGCTGTTCGCGACGATCTTGCCGCCGCGCCCGAAGAACGGATCGTTCGCGAGATCGATCGCGTTCGGCAGGCGCAGCGCCTCGATCATCCGCGTGCCGCGCTCCATCCACGTCGCGCGGAACGCGACGATCTGCTCGGGCGTGCCGATCCGCACGTATTCACGCATCCGGAACAGCTGCATGCGGGTCGGGTCGAGCGACGGCTCGTGGCGGAAGCAATACGAGAACACGTCGACGATGCGGCCGTCGTCGGGCAGCGCACCCGCGCGCGCGACGACCGGATAGACCGGGTAGCAGGCGGCCGGCGTCAGCACGACGTAAGTCGGCTTCTGGCTTTCGGTCCAGTCCTCGCCGCGGTCGAGGCACTGCAGCACGCGCTGGTGGCGCTGCTCGTCGCCGCAGAACGCATGCACGCTGCCCGCGAGCTGCGGGAAGCTCTTCATGTATTCGCTGCGCTCGAACTCGGTGCGGCTCATCGCCGGCGGGAAGCGCAGCACTTCGGCCTGCTGGTCGGCGCCGAGGCGCGTGACGAAGGCGTCGAGCGCTTCGACGACGCGCTCGAACCGTTCGCTGCGACCGAACAGGCCCTGGATGCCGGTCGACACGAGCAGGCCCGCATCGATCAGCGCGTCGCGCAGCGGATTGACGCCCGCGCGGTCGAGCGGTGCGTCGGACGGGGTGGCGGCAGAGGGCACGGACAGGCGGTCGTTCACGAATGTTTCTCCAGCGTCGCGGGACGCAATGCGAGCAGCAGGCTCGCGGTATTGGCGGCAATGCGGTCGTTGCTGATCATCAGCGGCGCCGCGTGCAGGTCGCGCAGGTGGCGGCCGATGCTGAACGGCGTGCCGTGCTTGTAGCCGGCCATCCCGCAGATCATCATCGCCTGCTGTGCGACTTCGAGCGCGGTCGACGACACATAGGTTTTCAGCGTGTTGATCTCGGCGGCCCAGGCCATGCCGGCCGACCACGAGCGGGGCGACGCGCTGGCATAGAGGCGCAGTACGTTGTCGACGCGGGCCTGCATCGCCTGCATCAGCGCAAGCGATTCGGCGATGCGCCGCGACGCGGGTGACGGCGCGCCGTCGGTCTGGCGTGCCTGCGCGCGGAAGAACTGATGCGCGCGATGGAACGCATCGCCGGCCACGCCGATCCACACCGCCGCCCACAGGATGTGCGAAACCGGCACCATCGTCTGCTCGGCGATCTGCGCGAACGGCACGGGCAGGCATTGTTCGGTCGCGCCCTGTGCGTCGAGCACGAAGCCGTTGCTGCACGTTCCGCGCATGCCGAGCGTGTCCCATTCGCCGCGGCGCGTGAGCGTGTAGCCGTCGCGCAGCAGCGTGACGAGCACCTGCTCGGACGCTGGCGCGTCTGCGTCGCGCCGCGCGGTCGCGAGGATGCCGTCGGCATAGTCGCCGTACGAGATCGTCGGTGCGGATTTGTGCAGCCGGAATGCGCCGCCGTTGGCTTCGAGCGCGCACTGGCTTGCGCGCAGGTTGCCGCCGACGCCGTCTTCGGATGTCGCCGACGCGAGCAGCCACTGATGGCGCACGAGCTGCTGCAGGAACAGCTTGTGCCAGCCCTGGTCGGCAGCGTGATTGACGATGCACGCGACCTGGATCTGGTGCATCGCGAACACCATCGCCGACGATGCGCACGCTTGCCCGAGGATCGAGCATGCCGATGCGATGTCGGCCAGCGACGCGCCGGCACCGCCGAGCCGGGTCGGGACCATTGCGCTCAGCAGGCGGCGCGCGCGCATGGCCTCGATCGCTTCGACGGGGCAGCGCGCGTCGCGATCGACCGCATCCGCATGCTGGGCGGCGATATGCGCGACGGCATGCGCGGCCTCGTCGAGCCGGTGTGCTTCGTCGTCGGCCGCGAGTTCGGGAAGCAGCGCGCTCATGCGGAATGCTCGGAGCGTTGCAGGGTCGCGATCGTATCCGCAAGCGCGTCGATGCTGCGGAACAGATTGCGGTTCAGCATCTCGTCGGGAATCTCGATGTTGAACTGCTTCTCGATCGCGAGCATCAACTGGATCGTGTCGAGCGAGGAGAGGCCCGCTTCGTAGAGGTCGTCCCCGTCACCGATCGAATCGATCGCGGCTTCGAGGTGGGCGACGTGCTTGAGGATGGTTCTGATTTCGTTTTTCACGTGCTGCTCCGGCGTGTGTGGTGTCGTCCGCACGGGCGGACGCGCGCAGCGCGCTGACATCCCCCCGGCAGTCCGGCATCAGTAGACCATTCGCAAGCACGGTGTTCTGTTCGCCACCCTACAATCGGCTGACTCGGATCGCACGCGTGCGCCGAAACGCCGTGCGCATCACGCGCGTGCCGCAGCGGCCACGCTCGAGTCGGCCGACAGGATGCGCTTCATCTCGTCGCGCACGATCGCGCGGCAGCCGCACGACATTTTCTCGAGGCCCGCAAGGTCGGCAAGCTCGATCGAGCTCCGGTACTGGCGGATCAGGCCGAGTTTCTGGATCTCGCCGGCTGCGTCCGTGACCGTCTCGCGCCGCACACCGAGCATCTGCGCGAGCATGCTGTGAGTCACCTGGATCTCGATGCTGCGCGACCGGTCGTAGGCAAGCAGGAACCATCTGCATAACTGATGTTTGAGCACATGATGGCGGCTGCAGAACGTGATCTGCGATACCTGGGCCATCAGCAGCCGCACGCAGACGAACACCAGATGGCGAATCACCGGCGACGCATCGAACGCGGCGGCGAAGATGCGTCGGTCCAGCCGATAGACGAAGCCGTCGCGGCATGCGACGGCACGGCAGGGCATCCGGCCGCTGCCGCCGATCACGTCGTCGCACACGACGCTCTCGCTGCCGATCTCGGCCACTTCCAGCGTCATGCCGCCGGACGATACGTACTGCAGCGAAATCGCCGTCGTGACGGGCAGGTAAACCGCGGTGAGCATTTCGCCGGGTTCGCACAGCACCTGGCCCGATTTCAGGTGAACGAGCTGAAGATTGGCAATCAGCGTGGCGCGTTCCTCGCGGTCGAGGGCCGCGAGGAACCGGTTGGCGTCGAAGCTGTGGGAGAGCTCGATCATGCCGCTCGCGTGGGCGACGGCGTCATTGGCCTGGTGGGTCACGGCGCATCCTCGTAGGGGGCGGTCGCACGTCGCGCGGCGGCATCCATGGGGATTTAGCACGCGCGTGCGGATTTGAGTTCGTCGGAATTCGAATGCTGATGGCGGGAAAAGGCTAGCACGCAATTGAATTCGATAAATTGCGCACTGCGTAACTTCACAAAGTTTGACGATTCTGGATAAATGAAAACGTTATATGGATTTGAAGATCATGTTTTCACGAGTTAATCGAATTGATATGGATTGGCGGTTAAGTCGTGAATTCGATGACGATCTGGAATCAATCGGGAAGCGTCGCATATCGTACAGGTAAAACATTAAGGATGCGTCGAACATTATTTGACAATTGAGATTTTAGTCATGAATTTATCAATTGAATCATGTGGTTGCGGTGGTTGTGTGCGTTTGCTTACAGAGTCGTAAATTAATATAACGATTCATATTTGAGACAGTTTCAAACGATCATTCGAGGTGTCGGGCGCCGCTCGGGTGTCGCGCGGGACGTCACGGAAACAATTGAAAACGGGCCGTAAGTAGTTGAACGATAAGCTTCGCGGCCCCGCTGCCGGAGCCGCAGCATACTCGGTGGCCATTGATCAGTCGAATCACCGGCTGTGTCCGCTGCGGCAGAGGGTGTCCGAAAATGAGACGCTTTTTGCGGTTTTCAGTCGGCAATTCGGGGGTGCAAAATCGCGGGTCATTTATATATTAAGGATGAAGCGGGTATTGGCACGTAAATCGCTTATTGAGATGGGCGCATCGAAACGGGACTGCCGATTCGATCCGGCGGTGTGAAGCCGACGGTCGATTGGAAGGAGGGTTGTGGGCCGCAACCCGCGTCGCCGTCGGGACGCGCATCGCGATAACGAGTTCCGCTGACGCGGCTGCATGCGGCGCGGACGACAAAATGGGATACAGACATGCTTCATCTTCACTCGAGCTACTCGGCGAATGCCATCCTCGATGCCCTCCCGGAGGACAGCATCCGCGCCATCGCACCGCACCTCGAACTGGTCAGGATCAAGGCCGGCATGCTCGACCGTGTCGGGGAACCGATGCGCCACCTGCATTTCCCGACGACCGCCATGATGTCGGTGCAGCACCTGATGGAGGACGGTGCGATGGTCGAGGTCGCCGTGGTCGGCCGCGAAGGCGTGGTCGGTCTGGCGACGCTCGTCGGCGGTACCGCGATATCGAACCGCGTCGAAGTCCGTATCGGCGGCATGGCCTATCGCGTGCCGACCTGCGTGATGCGCTCGGAATTCGAGCGTTCCCCGGCGACGTATCGGCTGCTGCTGAACTACTGCCAGGCGACGATGGCGCAGATCTCGCGCAGCGCGTTGTGCAACCGGCATCACTCGGTCAGCGAGCAGTTGAGCCGCTGGCTGCTGCTCGCGCATGACCGGATCGACGGCGACGAACTGGCCGTCACGCAGCAGACGATCGCGAACATGCTCGGCGTGCGCCGCGAAGGCGTGACGGAAGCAGCCGGCCACCTGCAGGAAGCCGGGCTGATCCGTCAGCGTCGCGGCCGCATCACGGTGCTCGACCGCGACGGCCTCGAGCGCCAGGCGTGCGAATGCTACGAGCTGATTCGTGCGGACTTTCGCCGGCTACTCGGCACGCGGAACGGCGCGCGATCGATGCCGGTGCGACCGCGCATGCACGACGTGCACGGCGGATTTCCGGTGCATGGTGCGTGACGATGCACGCGACGGCGGGTGGAACGAATACGATGCGGCGCGCCGCGATCGCCGCGGCCGATGTCGCGCTCGTGCTGGCAGGCGCGCTCGCCGCGCAGGTTGCGACGGGGCTCGCGTGGCGCGATCTGTCGGATGCGCAGCGCGGCGCGATTGCATTGCTGTGCGCGCTGACGGTCGCGTTGTTGCCGCGCAGTGTGCGTGTGTCGCGCGGGGCGTCGTCGTCGCATGACAGCGGAACCGTGCTGACGCGCACGGTGGTGGCCGTCGTGTGCGCGGGCACGCTGACGGTGGCCGGCACGATGTGGATCATGAACCGCGGCGGCACGGTCACGACGCGCTGGATTGCGCGGACGGTGCTGTCCGGCGACGCGGCACTGCTGCTCGGCAGGCTGGCACTGTGCGCGTTGGCGATGAAGCGCGGCGATTCGCGCACGCGGCAGCGGCGGGTCGCGATCGTCGGCGCGACCGCTTACGGACGGGTGGCGATCGAGCGCATGCAGCTCGAGCCGACCGGCCCATTCGCGGCGGCCTGCGTGTTCGACGACGACGCGCCGGCCGGGGCAGCCACCGCCGGGATCGGCGGCGTGCAGGTGATCGGCGACTGGGTCGCGCTTCGGCGCATGATCCGCGGCGGCGAGATCGACGAAGTGTGGCTCACGCTGCCGATGTCGCACGAGTCGCGCATTCAGCGCATCGTGCGCGAACTGCGCGACGAGTTCGTCGAGTTGAGACTGTTGCCGGACGTGCGACAGATGGCGGTCGTCGAGCGATCCGCGACCGATGTGCTCGGCATGCCGGCAATCAACCTCGCGACCACGCCGCGTTCCGCGCCGGAACTGTGGGCGAAGTTCGCGTTCGACCGGCTGTTCGCGGTCGCCGTGCTGATCCCGTTGCTGCCGCTGCTTGCGGTGCTGGCGATCGCGGTGAAGCTGTCGTCGCCGGGGCCCGTCTTGTTCAGACAGCGCCGCAAGGGTGCCGACGGCCGCGAGTTTCACATCCTCAAGTTCAGGACGATGCGCGTGCATCGCGCACAGCCCGGTGTCGTGCGGCAGGCCTCGCGCAACGATGCGCGCATCACGCCCGTCGGCGCGTTTCTGCGGCGCACGTCGCTCGACGAGCTGCCGCAGTTCTTCAACGTGTTGTTCGGCCAGATGTCGGTGGTGGGTCCGCGTCCGCATGCGATCGAACACGACGACTTCTACCGGCAACTGGTCGACTGCTACATGTATCGCTATCGCGTACGGCCCGGGATCACGGGATGGGCGCAGGTGAACGGCTACCGCGGCGAGACGCGCAAGGTCGAGGCGATGGCCGCACGCGTGAAGTTCGATCTGTTCTACATGCAGAACTGGAGCTTCTGGTTCGACATGAAGATCATCCTGATGACGGTCGTGCGTGGCTTCGTCGGGCGCAATGCATTCTGACGAAGAGGATTGCGAAGTATTCTGTGCGGCGTTTTCGTCGTCGATGCGATGCGCCCCGGGACGGCGCACCTGAAACCGCGCGTCAACCGTCCGACGGCGGCTGAGCGGCCGCCGGCAACGCAGCGGGCGTGGCGGCGGGGCTGGCGTCGGGCGCGGCTTGCGCGCTCGACGGCTGGATGGCGTGCTGGATCGTCGGCACGACCATCGTCGGGAACAGGGCCGCAAGGGCCACCCAGATGACGACGCCGAACAACATGACGTTCTCCCTCGAAGCAGCGGATTCGCCGCGCATGTTTTCAATCTATGTCGCAACTTTTTACAGGGGATTGATCGACCTCAACGGCGGCTGCGTCAGACGAATGCGGGTGGGCGCGATTATCGCGTCGGTCCCCCGTTTTCGCGCGCACGAGGTGGGCGCTGACGCCGGTCAACACACGCGTGTGCATTGGGTTTATGCTGCGTCGAAGGCGTCCGGCGCTTCGTGCGGCCGGACGTGCATCCGGGCGCGGCGAGCCGGGGCGTTCCGGCCCGCCGCGCACCGGCGCGACAACCGCGCGCCGTATGCCCGTTGCGCGGAACCCGGAAAAGGAGAGACGGCGATGGCGCTCGATCAAGAACAACGGCGGACGCTGCAGCAGCGGCTGACCGAGAGCGAGCAGGCGTTGCGGGCGGATATTCGCACGAGCGAGGACCAGCGCGCGTCGGAGTCCTACGCGGAGCTCGCCGGCGCGGCGCCGGACGAGGGTGACGAGGCGAACGCCGATCTGTTCGTCGACATGGATCACGCGCTGATCGGGATGAAATTGACCGAGTTGCGTGCGATCGGGCGCGCGCAGCAGCGCATGCGCGACGGCAGCTACGGCGAATGCATCGACTGCGACGCGCCGGTCGGCTACGAGCGGCTGCTCGCACGCCCGACTGCCGAGCGTTGCACGCATTGCCAGTCCCTGTACGAGCGCCGCTACGCGACGACACCGCGCGCATCGCTCTGAGGTATCGGCGCAGGTGCCGCGCAGGCCGCATGTCCCGCGCGACACGACACGGGCAATCGGTGCGGGATGACCAACGGGCGCCCGCCGTCGTCGACATGCGGTGCCGGGCGGGCAGACGCCGGCGCGCCGGCGCACGGCGCCATCCACGTGGAAGGGAGCCACGCCGACCATGCCGATCCACAATGCCGAGTGTGCGGCCGTCTTCGCCGAAATCGCCGACATGCTCGAGATCCAGGGCGCCAATCCATTCAGGGTGCGCGCCTATCGCAACGCGGCCCGCACGATTGCCGACTACGGGCGGGACATTCCCGCGATCATCGCGAGCGGCGGCGATCTCGGCCGGATTCCATCGATCGGTGCCGATCTCGCGGCGAAGCTGCGCGAGATCGCGTCGACCGGCACCTGCGAACTGCAGCAAACGCTGCGCCATGCGCTGCCGGGCGCGATCGTCGAACTGCTCGACGTGCCGGGGCTCGGCGCGAAACGCGTCAAGGCGCTGCATGACGCACTGCACGTCGACTCGCTCGAACAGCTGCGCGCCGAAGCGAAGAGTGGGCACATCCGTGCGCTGCCGGGTTTCGGCGCGAAGACCGAAGCCCATCTGCTCGACGCGATCGACGATCGCCTGAAGCGCGAGCCGCAACGCTTCCTGCTGCCGGATGCCGCGCAATCGCTGATGCCGTTGCTCGAGCGTCTGCGCAAGGTGGCCGGCGTCGGCGAAGCGGTGCCGGCCGGCAGCTTTCGCCGCAGCCGCGAGACGGTCGGCGATCTCGACATCCTCGTGACGGCCCGCGATCCGGCCGCGGTGGCCGATGCGTTCGTCGGCTACGGTGAAGTCGCGCGCGTGCTCGCGAACGGCAAGACGCGTTCGAGCATCATGCTCGGCAACGGGCTGCAGGTGGATCTGCGCGTCGTCGATGCCGACGCGTTCGGCGCGGCGCTCGTCTATTTCACGGGATCGAAGGCGCACAACATCGCACTGCGAAGGATCGCGCAGGCCGGCGGCCTGAAGATCAACGAATACGGCGTATTCCGCGGCGACGAGCGAATCGCGGGCGCGACGGAGGCATCCGTCTACGAGGCGATCGGTCTTCGCTGGGTGCCGCCCGAGTTGCGCGAGGACCGCGGCGAGATCGACGCGGCGCGTTCGGGCACGCTGCCGGCGCTGGTCGAGCGCAGGCACGTTCATGGCGATCTGCACGCGCATACCGCGGCGTCGGCCGGGCGCGACAGCCTGCGCGCAATGGCGGATGCGGCCCGGGCCCGCGGGCTCGCTTATCTGGCCGTCACCGATCGCGCACCGGATACGAAAGGTCACCGCGCCGATGGCGACTGGCTCGTGCGGCAGATCGACGAGATCGACCGCCTCAACGCGTCATTCGACGACTTCGTGCTGTTGAAGGGCGTCGAGGCCGGCATTCGCGAGGACGGCAGCCTCGACGTGCCCGACGACGTGCTTGGTCGCCTCGGCCTCGTCGTCGGCGCGGTGCGCGACGGCTTCGACCTGTCGGGCGACGCGCAGACCGCGCGGATCCTGCGTGCGATGGATCAACCGAATTTCACGATCCTCGCGCATCCGACCGGCCGGCTGCTCGGCGAACGCGACGCATGCGAACTCGACGTGCCGCGCGTGCTCGCCGCGGCCGCCGCGCGCCACTGCTTCGTCGAACTCGACGGCGACCCGCGACGGCTCGATCTGCCGGACGTCTGGTGCCGCGAGGCCGCGAAAGCCGGCGTCGCCGTGGCGATCGGCTCGGACGCACGGTGCGCGAATGATCTGGACAACCTCGGATACGGTATCGGCCAGGCGCGGCGTGGTTGGCTCACGCGGCAGGACGTGCTCAACACGCGCACGCTCGCGCAACTGCGGCCTTTGCTGGCGCGCACGATGCGCGCGAGCGGCGCGTCGCAGCGCGGCCGCCCGAAGGGTGCGTGACGGCGCGCGCCGAAGTCAGGCCAGCACGTCTTCCGCCGGTACGTACGGCAGGCCGAGCGCCAGCGCAACGGCCTCGTACGTGATGCGGCCGTCGCATACGTTCAGGCCCGCGCGCAGATGCGGATCGTCTGCCATCGCGCGCTTCCAGCCCTTGTCGGCGAGCGCGAGCGCATGGCCGAGCGTCGCATTGTTCAACGCGAACGTCGACGTGCGCGCGACCGCGCCGGGCATGTTCGCGACGCAGTAGTGCACGACGCCGTCGACGACGAAAGTCGGCTGCGCATGGGTCGTTGCATGCGATGTCTCGAAACAGCCGCCCTGGTCGATCGCGACGTCGACGACGACCGCCCCCGTGCGCATCGTCGCGATCATGTCGCGCGTGACGAGCCGCGGCGCCGACGCGCCCGGCACGAGCACCGCGCCGATCACGACGTCGGCGTCGCGCACGGCTTCGTCGATGGTGTGCGCGTTCGAGCAGACGGTCGCGATCCGGTTCGCGAAGACCAGGTCGAGCTGGCGCAGCCGGCCCACGTTCGTGTCGAGCACGGTGACGCGTGCGCCGAGGCCGACTGCCATCTGCAGCGCACCGGTGCCCACCACGCCCGCGCCGAGCACCACGACGTGCGCGGCCGGCACGCCGGGCACGCCGGCCATCAGCACGCCGCGGCCGCCGCGCGGGCTTTCGAGGTGCGTCGCCGCGACCTGGATCGACATGCGTCCCGCGACCTCGCTCATCGGCGCGAGCAGCGGCAGCCCGCCGCCGGGGCCCGTCACGGTCTCGTACGCGATGCACACCGCACCGGACTTCACCAGCGCGGCCGCCTGCTCGGGATCGGGCGCGAGATGCAGATACGTATAAAGAATCTGTCCGCGCCGCAGCATCGCGCACTCGGCCGCCTGTGGCTCCTTGACCTTGATGATCATGTCGGCGCGCGCGAAGACGTCGCGCGCGTCGTCGCACAATGCCGCGCCGGCGGCCGTGTAGTCGTCGTCGAGCAGGCCGATCGCGGTGCCCGCGCCGCGCTGCACGAGCACGCCGTGGCCATGCCGCGTGAGTTCGCGTGCGCCGGCCGGCGTGAGGCCGACGCGGTATTCGTGGTTCTTGATCTCCTTCGGCACACCGATCAGCATGAGTCGTCTCCATGGGTATTCGTCGTTGTCGTCGTGCCCGGGTGTGCAGCGATCGTCCGATCGTGCGTGCCGGCGAACGGCACGCGTGCGACGGTCGCGCATGCACGGTTCGAGTGCCGTACTGGAATAAAAGGGTAGTGGTGCCCGGAGGGAAGTCAAGCGGCGGCCTGTGAGACGGCGCGCGCGCACTGCACCGCAGCACGCGGCATGGCGCATTGCGACCGGACGTCGCAATGCATGCGGCACGTGGTTTGGGTATCGTCTCGTGTTGCGCGGAACCGGGGCCGCGCGCGGCCGGAGCCTGTCCGGCCGGATCACGACACGACGACACGATGAGACAAGGAACCTTACCGAGATGACCGGCGCGTATTTCAGCGTGCCGACGCTTTGTGCGATCGCACTCGTTCACGTCTACTGGGCGTTCGGCGGACGGCTCGGCAAGCGTGCGGCCATTCCCGAACAGAACGGGGTACCGCTGCTGCGGCCGACCACGCTCGGCACGCTCGCCGTCGCGACGGCATTGCTGGCCGGCGCATGCGTGGTGGCGTCGCGCGCGGGCTGGCTGTGGCCGAACCGGTATCCCGGCGCGATCGCGTTCGCGATCGTTGCGCTCGCATTGATCTTCGCGGTGCGCGCGGTCGGCGATTTCCGCTACGTCGGCTTCTTCAAGCGGGTTCGCGGGTCGCGTTTCGCGCGGATGGACAGCGTGTGTTACTCGCCGCTGTGCGTGGCGCTCTCGTTGTCGATCGCGTCGATGCTGTGGCCGTGGTGAGCGTCGCGCCCGGCGCGGCAGGCCGTGTGCAGCGACGGGCGCACTGACGCTCGTCGCGGCGTCGAGATGGAACGCGCAGACCGGGGAGAAGCGGGCGAAGCCCGCGCGCGCATCGCGCCGGCGGGGTGAGCGACGACACGACCGCACCACGGCTCTTGCGCAATCCGGAAAACGATTTCCCCATTATTGCGATTTTCGATGTAATGAATTGCATCGAACCCTTTGGAAATGGAACCGGTTCCATCTATAATTCGCGACGTTTGTCGCCGGGCCCGGAATGAGGGTCGTGCACGATGCGCTTGCCGCCGGCCAGCGCGGCGTCTAAGTTGAATAGGGCCATGGCGATGCAGGGCAGATGCGGGCGGTAAGCCGGTATTTGTCCGAAGATCAGACCCGCGAAGAGGTCGACTCCATGCAGCGCGCCGACAACCGGCGCGCTGCGCGGCTGCATGACGGCGCCACCGCGCAACGCGCGGCGTGCGCCCGCATCGAGGTTGTTCGCAACACCGCAAGAACAGGACGGCCGGCCGCGCGCGGCATGGCTGCCGTGCCGGGCATGCCGCATGCGGAATGCGCGCCCCGAACCACGTTCCCCAACGATCACCATCCGACCATGTCCACGCCACCCGACAAACCCAATTCGCGTCGCCGTTTCCTGCGCACGTCGGTCGCGCTCGTGCCGATCGCGTCGGTCGCCGGTTGCGACCTGCGCTCGTCGTCGTCCGCGACCGCGGCCGGCAATGCGTCCACCGCATCGGCCAGTGTCGAACGCGCGCCGTACAAGCCGACCTTTTTCGACGCGAAGGAGTGGGCGTTCGTCCAGGCCGCCGTCGACCGCCTGATCCCGGCCGACGCCGAAGGCCCCGGTGCGCTCGAATCCGGCGTGCCCGAATTCATCGACCGCCAGATGGAAACCCCGTACGCGCACGGCGCGACGTGGTACATGCAGGGGCCGTTCCAGCAGGGCGTGCCCGAGCTCGGCTACCAGCTCAAGCTCGTGCCGCGCGATATCTACCGGCTCGGCATCGCGGCGGTCAACCGCTACTGCGAAAAGGCCCACGGCAAGGTGTTCGCCGACCTCGACGCGCCGACTCGCGACACCGTGCTCGGCGCACTGGAAAAAGGCGGCGCGCAGATCGACGACGTGCCGTCCGTCGTGTTCTTCGGCCAGTTGCTGCAGAACACGCGCGAAGGCTACTTCTGCGATCCGGTGCATGGCGGCAATCACGACATGGCCGCGTGGAAGATGATCGGTTTTCCGGGCGCGCGCGCCGACTTCATGGATTTCGTCAACCAGAACGGCAAGCCGTACCCGTACGGCCCGGTCTCGATCAACGGGGAGCGCACCTGATGGCAGCGGAAAAGAAGCCGCACGTCGATGCGGTGATCGTCGGTTTCGGCTGGACCGGCGCGATTCTCGCGAAGGAACTCACCGAAGCGGGCCTGAACGTCGTCGCGCTGGAGCGCGGCGAGTATCGCGACACGTATCCGGACGGCGCGTATCCGAACACGATCGACGAGCTGACCTACAACGTCCGCAAGAAGCTGTTCCTCGACCTGTCGAAAACGACCGTGTCGATCCGCCACGGCGTGCAGGACACCGCGCTGCCTTACCGGCAGCTCGCCGCGTTCCTGCCGGGCGAGGGCGTCGGCGGCGCGGGGCTGCACTGGTCGGGCGTGCATTTCCGGATCACGCCGGAAGAGCTGCGTCTGCGCAGCCATTACGAAGAGCGCTACGGCAAGAAGTTCATCCCGGAAGGGATGACGATCCAGGACACGGGCGTCAGCTACGACGAGCTCGAGCCGTATTTCGACTTCGCCGAGAAGGTGTTCGGCACGTCGGGGCAGGCATACAAGGTCGGCGGCAAGGTGGTCGGCGACGGCAACGTGTTCGAGGCAAACCGCAGCGACAACTTCCCGCTGCCCGCGCAGCTCAACACGTATTCGGCGCAACGCTTCTTCGATGCGGCGAAGTCGCTCGGGCTGCATCCGTATCGGCTGCCGTCGGCGAACACGTCGGGCCCATACACGAACCCGTACGGCGTGCAGATGGGGCCGTGCAACTTCTGCGGCTACTGCAGCGGCTATGCGTGCTACATGTACTCGAAGGCGTCGCCGAACCTGAACATCCTGCCCGCGCTGAAGCAGGTGCCGAACTTCGAGTTGCGCTCGAAGTGCCACGTGCTGCGCGTGGACCTCGACGACACGAAGAAGCGCGCGACGGGCGTCACCTACGTCGACCCGGCAGGCCGTGAAGTGCACCAGCCGGCCGATCTCGTGATCGTCGCGGCGTTCCAGTATCACAACGTGCACCTGCTGTTGCTCTCGGGCATCGGCAAGCCGTACGACCCGATCTCGGGCGAAGGTGTCGTGGGCCGCAATTTCGCGTACCAGAACCTGTCGACGATCAAGGCGTTCTTCGACAAGGACACCTTCACGAACCCGTTCATCGGCGCGGGCGGCAACGGCGTCGCGGTGGACGACTTCAACGCGGACAACTTCGACCATGGCCCGCTCGGCTTCGTCGGCGGTTCGCCGCTGTGGGTGAACCAGGCCGGCGTGAAGCCGATCAGCGGCATCGCGACGCCGCCGGGCACGCCGCAATGGGGCGCCGCGTGGAAGAAGGCCGTGAAGGACAACTACGCGCATACGATCTCGATGGACGCGCACGGCACGAACATGTCGTACCGAGATGTCTACCTCGACCTCGATCCGACCTATCGCGATTCGTACGGCCAGCCGCTCTTGCGGATGACCTTCGACTGGAAGGACAACGACATCAAGATGGCGCAGTACGTGACCGGGCAGATGAAGAAGATCGCGGAGGCGATGGGGCCGAAGGCGATCGGCGTGTCGACGCGCGAGTTCGGCAAGCACTTCGATTCGCGCGCGTACCAGACGACGCACCTGGTCGGCGGCGCGATCATGGGCACCGATCCGAAGACGAGCGTGCTGAACCGCTACCTGCAGTGCTGGGACGTGCACAACGTGTTCGTGATGGGCGCGTCGGCGCTGCCGCAGGGCATCGGCTACAACCCGACCGGGATCATCGCGGCGCTGGCCTACTGGTCGGCACGTGCGATCCGCGAGCAATACCTGAAAAATCCCGCCCCGCTGGTGACCGCATGAAGAGGACAGTGAACCACCACAACGCCGCGCGCCGAATTTCCCCGCTGCGGCGCGCACTGGCGATCGGCACGGCATGGGCGGCGTTCGGTTTCGCGGGCGGCGCGGCCGTCGCGCAACCGGCGGCGCCGGCGGCACAGTCCGCCGACGCGAACCTCGTCAAGCGTGGCGAATACCTCGCCCGCGCGGGCGACTGCATCGCGTGCCATACCGCGAGCGGCGGCAAGCCGTTCGCGGGCGGGCTGAAGTTCGACACGCCGATCGGCGCGATCTATTCGACCAACATCACGCCGGACCCGAAGACGGGCCTCGGGGGCTGGACGCTCGACGACTTCACCCGCGCGGTGCGCGAGGGCGTCCGCAAGAACGGCGACACGATGTATCCGGCGATGCCGTATCCATCCTACGCGCGCCTGAGCGATGACGACGTGAAGGCGCTGTATGCGTACTTCATGCACGGCGTCGCGCCGGTCGAACGCGAGAACCGCGCGGTCGACATCGTATGGCCGCTGTCGATGCGCTGGCCGCTGACGTTCTGGCGCAAGATGTTCGCGCCGGCGCCGAAGCCGTTCGATGCGGCGTCGTACACCGATCCGGTGGTCGCGCGCGGCGCGTATCTCGTGCAGGGTCTCGGCCATTGCGGCGCGTGCCACACGCCGCGCGCGGCGACGATGCAGGAGCGCGCGCTGACCGATGCAGGCGGCCTCGACTTCCTGGCCGGCGGCGCGGCGATCGACGGCTGGGTGCCGACGAGCCTGCGCGGCGAGCCGCGCACCGGGCTCGGCACGTGGAACGAAACCGAGATCGTGCAGTTCCTGAAGACCGGCCGCACGCTGCGCACGGCCGCGTTCGGCGGGATGACGGACGTGGTCGGCCACAGCATGCAGCACATGACCGACGACGACCTGACCGCGATCGCGCGCTACCTGAAGACGCTGCCGCCGCGCGTGCAGGCCGAGCAGCCGCACGTCTACGACGCGGCCGCGGCGAAGGCGCTGCAGACCGGCGACGCGAGCAAGCCGGGCGCCGCCGTCTATCGCGACAACTGCATGGCGTGCCACCGCAGCGACGGTCACGGCTACACGCGCGTGTTCCCGGCGCTTGCGGGCAACCCGGTCGTGCAAAGCGAGGACCCGACGTCGCTCATCCACGTCGTGCTGGAAGGCAGCGCGCTGCAGGGCACGCACGCCGCGCCGTCGACCTTCACGATGCCGCCGTTCGGCTGGCGCCTGTCGGACCAGGAAGTCGCGGACGTGTCGAACTTCGTGCGCACGAGTTGGGGTAATACGGGCGCGGCGATCACGGCCGCGCAGGTCGCGAAGGTGCGCAAGAGCACGCCGTCGACGCGGCCGGAGCCGCCGCCGGGCGCGCGGTTCCCGCAGGCGTCGCGCTGACGCGCGCGGTGGGGCGCCGGGCCCCGCCCGATCGATCCGCCTCACGCTGCCGGCCGGCTTTTGAGACGTGTTCCGACCACCCGGGGTAGTACCCCGCAATGGCGGGCCATCGCGTGAATTTTTCGCGGTGGCCCGCCATTTTTCCATCTCATCCCTTATCCTTCCATTCTTGAACCTTACTAAATAGTTACAAGAACTCGGGAGGGAGGATGCCTCATGACGTCAGCCTGATTGCGTTGCTCGCGGCCGGTTTCGGTCTCGCGATGATCTTCGGTTACCTCGCGTCACTGCTGAAAATGCCGCCGCTCGTCGGCTATCTGCTCGCCGGGATCGTGATCGGCCCCGGCACGCCCGGTTTCGTCGGCGACCTGTCGCTCGCGCAGCAGCTCGCGGAAGTCGGCGTGATGCTGCTGATGTTCGGCGTCGGCCTGCATTTCTCGCTCGGCGACCTGCTCGCGGTGCGCAAGATCGCGCTGCCGGGGGCCGTCGTCCAGATCACCGTCGCGACGTTGCTCGGCGGCGGGCTCGCGCTCACGTGGGGCTGGAGCCTCGGCGCGGCGCTCGTGTTCGGGCTCGCGCTGTCGGTCGCGAGCACGGTCGTGCTGCTGCGGGCGCTCGAGGGGCGCGGGCTCGTCGAGACGGTGAACGGGCGCATCGCGGTCGGCTGGCTCGTCGTCGAGGATCTCGTGATGGTGCTCGTGCTCGTGCTGCTGCCGCCCGTCGCGGGGTTGCTCGGCGGCACGCCGCCCGGCGACGCGCACGCGGCCGGCGGCAGCGTATGGGGCACGCTCGGCGTCACGATGCTGAAGGTGGCCGCGTTCATCGCGCTGATGCTCGTGGTCGGCAAGCGCGTGTTTCCGCGCATCCTGTGGCTCGTCGCGCGCACCGGTTCGCGCGAGCTGTTCACCCTGTGCATGATTGCCGCGGCGGTCGGCATCGCGTTCGGCGCGGCGAAGCTGTTCGACGTGTCGTTCGCGCTCGGCGCGTTCTTCGCCGGGATGATGATGCGCGAGTCGGAGTTCAGCCGGCGCGCGGCCGACGAGACGCTGCCGCTGCGCGACGCATTCTCGGTGCTGTTCTTCATTTCGGTTGGGATGCTGTTCGACCCGACGGTGCTGCTCACCGAGCCGCTGCACGTGATCGAGGTCGCGGCGATCGTGCTGGTCGGCAAGACGCTCGCGGCGGTCGCGCTCGTGATCGCGTTCCGCTATCCGCTGAACACCGCGCTGACGGTCGGCGCGGGCCTTGCGCAGATCGGCGAATTCTCGTTCATTCTCGCGGGGCTCGGTCGTGCGCTCGGGCTGCTGTCGGCCGAAGGGCAGAGCCTGATCCTCGCGGTCGCGCTGATCTCGATCGCTATGAACACGCTGCTGTTCGCGATGATCGATCCGGCGCTCGCGTGGATCCGCAAGCATTCGGCGTTCGCGCGCAAGCTCGAGGCACGCGACGATCCGCTCGCCGCGCTGCCGATGTCGACGCCGCAGACGCATCTGACCGGGCAGGTCGTGATCGTCGGCTACGGCAAGGTCGGCACGCGGATCGCGCATGCGCTGGACGAGCGCGGAATCGCGTATGTCGTCGTCGAGCAGAATCGCGAGCTCGTCGAGAAGCTGCGCGCGGACGGCGTCGCCGCCGTGTCGGGCGATGCGATCGAGCCGATCGTGCTCGTCCAGGCGCATATCGCGCGCGCCGGGATGCTGGTCGTCACGCTGCCGGACGTATTCGACGTGCGGCAGATCGTCGAGATCTCGCGCACGCTGAATCCGACGCTGGAGGTCGTGCTGTGCACGAACAGCAGCGACGAGGCCGCGTTGCTGTCGAGCGAGGGCGTCGGCACCGTGTTCATGGGCGAGAGCGAACTCGCACGTGGAATGACCGAGCATGTGCTCGGCAGGATGGTGAAGCCGGTGGCGGCCGCGCACGCGCACTGACGGTCGCGCGGCCGGATTCGCGCGGATAGAGGGAGCGTATCGGCCAGCGGAAAGCGGGCGTGCCGGGCATTCGGCACGGCGAACGATCGACCTGTTCGCCGCGCGCGGCGCCGAGTGCGCCCCGGCGGCTTCAGCCCGCCGCCGCCTTCGCCTGTACGGCCGCGCCGGATTGCGCGGCCGTTTTCACGGGGGCCGATGCCTTCCGCTCGGCCGCCGTCTTCGGTTGCGCCGCGGCCTTCGGCGCCGCGACGGTCTTCTGCGGTGCGGCCTTGACCGGCGCATTCGGCGTCGGCTCGACCGGTGCGTCGGGCGGCACGCCGAGCAACTGCAGCGAGCCGCTCGTGACCGACGAGAACACCGGGCCGGCCACCGTGCCGCCGTAATAGCCCTTGCCGCGCGGCTCGTCGATCATCACCGCGACGATCAGGCGCGGGTTGCTCATCGGCGCCATCCCCGCGAACAATGCGCGGTACTTGCCCTTCGCATAGGTCGCGCCGACCTGCTTGCGCGCCGTGCCCGTCTTGCCGCCGATCCGGTAGCCGTCGACCCGCGCGCGGCGCCCGGTGCCGCCTTCGCCGACGGCCGACTCGAGCATCGCGCGGATCGCCGCCGCGGTTTGCGGCGACGTCACGCGGTGGCCGCGATGCGCGTTGATCGTCTGCGGGTCGGAGCCGTTCTTCAGCAGCGACACCGGGTGCAGCGTGCCGTCGCCCGCGTAGGCGGTGTAGGTCTGCGCGATCTGCAGCAGCGACATCGACAGCCCGTAGCCGTACGCCATCGTCGCCTGCTCGATCGGCCGCCAGCGCTTGTAGCCGCGCAGGCGGCCCGACGCGACGCCCGGGAACGTCAGCTCCGGCGCGCGGCCGATCCCGTATTCCTGGTACTTGTTCCAGATCGTTTCGGCGGGCAGGTTCAGCGCCAGCTTCGCGAGCGCGACGTTGCTCGACTTCTGCAGCGCTTGCGAGACGGTCAGCGAACCGTGGTTCGACGTGTCGTGGATCACGGCCGGGCCGATCTTGTAGGTGCCCGGCGACGTATTGATGATCGTGTTCGGTGTGACCTTGCGCTCGTCAATGGACAGCGCGACGACGAGCGGCTTGATCGTCGAACCCGGCTCGAACGTATCGATCACCGCGCGGTTGCGCAGCTGCTGGCCCGTCAGCCGGGCGCGGTCGTTCGGGTCGAAGGTCGGGTAGTTCGCGAGCGCGAGGATTTCCCCGTTCTGCGCGTCGAGCACGACCACGCTGCCGGCTACCGCGTTGTTCTCGAGCACCGCGGCCTTGAGCTGGCTGAACGCGAGCTGCTGGATCCGCCGGTCGATCGTCAGTTCGATCGTCGCGCCGTGCTGCGCGGGCACGAGCGGACGCGTGTCGGACACGATGCGGCCCAGTCGATCGCGGATCACCTCGCGCTGCCCGGCAGTGCCCGACAGCCGCCCGTTCGCCGCGAGCTCGACGCCTTCCTGGCCCTTGTCCTCGACGTTGGTGAAGCCGACCACGTGCGCGGCCGATTCGCCCTCCGGATAGAAACGCTTCGAGTCGGCGATCTGCGTGATGCCGTCGATCTCGAGCTTGTCGAGCCGGCTCGCGGTGTCGGCGTCGATCTGCCGCTTGAGCAGCACGAACGTCCGGTCGTTGCGCAGGCGGCGCTTCACTTCCACGAGCGGCATGTCGAGCAGCTTCGCGATCTGCGGATAGTCGATTTCGGCGACCTGTTTCGGATTTGCCCAGATTTCATAGGTCGACAGGCTGACCGCGAGCATCGCGCCGTTGCGGTCGACGATGCGCCCGCGCATCGCGTCGAGCTCGATCGTGCGCTGGTAGCGCTTCTGGCCTTGCCCGACGTAGAAATCCTGGTTCGCGACCTGCACCCAGAAGGCGCGTCCGATCAGCGCGGCGAAACCGAGGGACACCATGATCACAACCAGCTTCGAGCGCCACATCGGCAGGCGTGACGCGAGCATCGGATGCTTGGTCGCGGCGGCGTATGGATCGGCGGGGTGGGTCTTCTTTTTCACGCTCATGCAAGGGCCGGGTCGGGCCGCCGGACGGCGGCAAGTCAGTCGGAATAATGTGATTGTAATAAATGAGTAAACATCATGTGGGGAAAGTGTGTTTCGGCCCCGTAAAAGATTGGCGTTTCCGCCCGGGCACGGTCGGGAAAAGGTGGGAGCGGGGCGAAATGGCGGCGCGGCCTGACGTGCTGACGCAACGGAGCCGGAATGGAGGGGGCGGATCGTTACCGTCGCCGCGGTTCGATTAACCCGGCCCCGATTAATTCAGGGACCGGAAAATAAAAAGGCGCCTTGAAGAGAGGCGCCTTATTGATGAATATCGAAATGAATATCGCGGAAACCGGAATAAACCCGAAAACCGCAGAGGATTGCCGTCAAAAATACCTATCGCGCGACGGAAATAAATTCATGGTATTCCGGCTCTGCCGTGGAACGATCGACCGCTTGCAGACGCCATGCACCGTCGGGGTGCTCGCCGGCGAGCACCGCGGGACCTTGTTCGCGCTGCGTCGCGCTGAACGACAGCCCCTTCAACTGGCACACGGCCTTCCCGCTGTCGGCCGCGCAGAGGGCCATTGCGCCTTCCACGTCCCGAACCTTGCCCCAGCTCGGAAGATCGATCCCCTGGTGAGCCTCGCGTGACCACAGCCCCTCGTCGGTATCGACCCAGAGCACCGCGAAGGAGTGACGGGTTGCCGACTCGCTGCCATTAATCCGAATAGTGAGGCGCATTGGATCGTCTCCTGAAGAAAATGACACATTCGACCGTTTTGGTTTGACCAGTCTAGATAGACTGCGGTGAAACGCAAGTGATAATCCGCAATAAATCCGAATTGCGCCTATAGGCGTTTCCCGATGAAACGATGTCTGACGATCCGCCGCGATCGTGACGGCGCGCGCAAACGCAAGCGCAGCATGAGCCGCGCACCGCGATCGGACCCAGGCGTGTCCCGGACATGCGATGACCCCGTGAGCGGC
Source organism: Burkholderia sp. RF7-non_BP4 (assembly GCF_001521935.1). Classification (NCBI taxonomy): domain Bacteria; kingdom Pseudomonadati; phylum Pseudomonadota; class Betaproteobacteria; order Burkholderiales; family Burkholderiaceae; genus Burkholderia; species Burkholderia sp. RF7-non_BP4. Next base: position 390,842 of record NZ_LOTA01000010.1, read on the forward strand.
CGCGTCGAAGTGTCGCGCCGAAACGAGGGCTCCGCGCGCATCGGCCGTCCGGCCGCTGACGCATCCCGAATGCTGCCCGCCCGAACGTTTCGACGATTTGATCGCCGGCCGACGCGACACACTCCGACATTCGCGTACAAATCCTCACACTTTCACGAAACTTTCAGGACAGACTTGCGGGCGATCAGGCCCCACACTTGGATTTTCCGATCCTGCGCCGTGGACGCCCGTCCGCGGCGGGCCGCCGCCGCCTCGTGCCAGAGACGCGATCGACGCGATCGCGGGCCGCAGCCCGATCGGGATTGCCGGGGCGAGCGTCGGCCCCGGCCCGGCCGACAGCCGCGCGCCGCTCCGCGATCCGGGGCGGCCGCGCCGTCCGGCCGATTCTTCGAAGGAGACTATCGTGCTGATCTGGAAAACCGCGTTGTCGCTCAACTGGCGCACGAGCCTCGTGTCGCCGGCCAGCGCACCGGTCGCGGCGGCCAACGTCGGACGGCTGGTGCTCACCGGCGCCACCGGCTTCATCGGCAGTACCGTGCTGACGGCGCTCGTCAACGCCGGGTTGCTCGAGCGCATCGTGTGTGTCGTGCGTGCGGAGAATCGCGGCCACGCGGTCGCGCGTTTGCGTGAAGCGGCGTTGCGCGCGGGGCTCGCGCCGTACTGGGCATCGCGTCTCGGCGACGCGAACGTGGTCGTCGGTGCGCTCGGCGACGTGTGGCAGGGCACCGACGCGTCGCGTCTCGCCGGCGCGACGCACGTGATCCATTGCGCGGGCCATGCGTCGCCGGCCGACGGCTCGCACCTGCAGGCCGACATCGCCGATTCGCTGCGCTTTGCCGAACGGTTCGCGCACGCGCCGCAACTGCAGCGTTTCGTATACGTCGGCACCGCCTATGCGCACGCGGGCCGCGGCGGGATCGTGTACGAGGCGACGGCGGGCGCATCGGCGAGCGACGCGGCGCAGGGCGGCGACGGGTTGCACGGCGCGGTGCTCGCGGCGGACTACCTGCAAGCGAAGGCGGAAACGGAGCAGCGCCTGCGCGCGCTCGGGCTGCCGCTCGTCGTCGTGCGTCCGTCGCACGTCGTCGGCCACACGGTGCTCGGCACGCGGCCCGCACCGAATTCGTTCTGGATGTTCCGCGTGGCGCACGCGGCGCGGCGCTTTACCGCGCGGCCGATGACGCGCATCGACATCGTGTCGGTCGACGACGTCGCGCGCGCGACGATGCTGCTGGCCGTGAAGCCGACGCTGATGCACGACGTGTACCACGTGTCGGCCGGCGAAGAGGCGCCGCAGGTCGCGCAGATCGTGCGCGCGATGGACGAGGCGGCCGGCATGACGGGCGCGCCCCGCTACGTGGCCTGTGCGCCGGCCGAACTGCCGCTCGTGGTGCGCGACGTGCTCGGGCGGTCCGATCCGGCGCTCGAACGCGTGATCGGCCGCGCGTTGCAGCGTTGCGCGGAGTTCGCGATGGTCGATCGCGTGTTCGACAACCGCCGCGTGCGCGACGAAATCGATTTCGAGCCGCTGCCGTTCATCGATTACGTCGAGGAGTGCATGCGCACGTCGCGCGGCGTCGCGGTGACAGAACTGATGCGCGGCGCGCTGCACTGAGCGCCCGCGCGATTCGGGGCCTGCCGATTCCCGGCGGCCGGTTCGCCGCCGCTCGCGGCGGTCCGGCGACGGCAGGCCCTACGACGCGCTGCCGAGTTCGATCAGCCGGTCGAGCGCGCGGTAGATGTCGTCCAGGCCGTCCTGGCCGAAACGCGCTTCAAGCTGACGATACTGCTCGTCGATGCGCGGACCGATTTCCGTGACCAGCTTCCTGCTTTGCGGCGTCAGGCTCACCAGCAGCCGACGCTGATCTTCCTGCGCGCGCGTGCGCGTAATCAGGCCGTCGCGCTCCATCCGTTCCAGCACGCCCGTGAGGCTCGGGCTCAGGATGCAGCAGCGGCGCGCGATCTGTCCCGCTTCGAGCGCGTGCGAAGGCTCGCCGTCGAGCACGCGGATGATCCGCCACTGCTGTTCGGTCAGCGCGAATTCCTTGAGAATGGGGCGGAACAGGCCCATCAGCGTTTCGCGGGCCTCGAGCAGCAGCATGGCCAGGTTGCGATGGTCGAGCGTACGGTTCATCGGGGTGGGTAGAGGTGCAGAGGACGGGGACGCATCAATCTTAACAGCCGATGGTGATGAATTTCGCGTATCAGGGTAATCGAGGTTGCGGGCATTCGATTGTTTACTTAAGATGTTAACTATTGACGATGCGCCGCGACGCGCGGCAGGGGAATGACGCATGGAGCTGTCCTGCATGACCGCCGCGGCGCCGCCGCTGCCGGTCGCCATCGGTACCGTCTACGGTGCGCTGCTCAACGAGCGCGCCGCACTCGACGCGCTCGGCGACGCCGTGAACGCGCCGCCTTACGGCCGTCCGCCGCAGGCACCGATCCTTTACATCAAACCGGCCAACACGCACGCAGCCGACGGCGCGGCCGTCGTGGTGCCGGCGGGCATCGATGCGCTGGAGATCGGCGCATCGGTGGCCGTCGTGTTCTCGCGGCGCGCGACGCGCGTGCCGGCCGCGCGGGCGCTCGACTACGTGCATGGCTTCACGCTCGCGAGCGACGTGTCGGTTCCGCATCCCGATTACTACCGTCCGGCCGTGCGCTTCAAATGTCGCGACGGTTTCTGCCCGCTGGGCCCGGCGATCGTGCCGGCGGCCGCGCTCGGCGACATCGACGCGATCGGCCTGACGGTACGGATCGACGGCCGCACCGCGGTGTCCGCATCGACCGCCACGCTGATCCGCCCGGTGCGCGAGCTGATCGCCGACGTGACGGCGTTCATGTCGTTCGACGCGGGCGACGTGCTGCTGCTCGGCGTCGCGGGTGGCGCACCGCGTGCCCGCGCGGGCAGCACGGTCGAGATTGACGCTGCCGGTATCGGCACGTTGCGGCATACGCTGATTGCGGAGGAAGCACGATGAAGACGGCGCGCGTGATCTACAACGGCGCACTGCATGCGGCCGAACCGGCCGGCGACGGCGCGATCCGCCTCGACACGGGGCGCGTGCTCGCCGAGGACGCGGTGACGTGGCTGCCGCCCGTCGCACCGCGCACGACGTTCGCGCTCGGCCTCAACTACGCGGACCACGCGAAGGAACTCGCGTTCAAGGCACCGAGCGAGCCGCTGATTTTCCTGAAGGGGCCGAACACGTTCATCGGCCATCGGTCGCACACCGTGCGCCCGGCGGACGCGACGCACATGCATTACGAGTGCGAGCTGGCCGTCGTGATCGGCCGCCCGGCGCGCAACGTGAGCCGGACGCGGGCAATCGACTACGTTGCCGGCTACACGGTCGCAAACGACTATGCGATCCGCGATTACCTCGAAAACTACTACCGCCCGAACCTGCGCGTGAAGAACCGCGACACCTGCACGCCGCTCGGGCCGTGGTTCGTCAGCCGCGACGAGATCGGCGATGCGGGCGGCCTCATGCTGCGCACGACGGTGAACGGCCGGGAGACGCAGCGCGGCAGCACGCGCGACATGATCTTCGACGTACCCGCGCTGATCGAGCACATCAGCGGTTTCATGACGCTCTCGCCGGGCGACCTGATCCTGACCGGCACGCCTGAAGGGCTGGCCGACACGAAGCCGGGCGACGAGGTGGTGACCGAAATCGAAGGGATCGGCCGGCTCGTGAACACGATCGTCGGCGAAGCTGACTACTATCGCGCCGGCTGAGCCCGTCGCCCAAGGAGAGCACATGACCATCAAGCACTGGATCGACGGCCGCGAAGTCGAAAGCCGAGAGACGTTCACGACGCTGAACCCCGCGACGGGCGACGTGATCACCGACGTCGCGTCCGCCGGCGAGGCCGAAGTCGACGCGGCCGTGCGTGCGGCGAAGGAAGCATTCCCGAAATGGGCGAACACCCCGGCCAAGGAGCGCGCGAAGCGGATGCGCAAGCTCGGCGAACTGATCGAGAAGAACGTGCCGATGCTCGCCGCGCTCGAGACGCAGGACACCGGCCTGCCGATCGCTCAGACGAGCAAGCAGCTGATTCCGCGCGCGTCCGAGAACTTCAACTTCTTCGCTGAAGTGTGCGTGCAGATGAACGGCCGCACGTATCCGGTCGACGACCAGATGCTGAACTACACGCTGTACCAGCCGGTCGGCGTGTGCGCGCTGGTGTCGCCGTGGAACGTGCCGTTCATGACCGCGACGTGGAAGACGGCGCCGTGTCTCGCGCTCGGCAACACGGCCGTGCTGAAGATGTCGGAGCTGTCGCCGCTGACGGCCGACCAGCTCGGCCGGCTCGCACTCGAGGCCGGCATTCCGCCGGGTGTGCTGAACGTCGTGCAGGGCTACGGCGCGACCGCCGGCGACGCGCTGGTGCGCCATCCGGACGTGCGCGCGGTGTCGTTTACGGGCGGCACGGTCACGGGCAAGCGGATCATGGAACGCGCGGGGCTGAAGAAGTATTCGATGGAGCTTGGCGGCAAGTCGCCGGTGCTGATTTTCGACGATGCCGATTTCGACCGCGCGCTCGACGCGTCGCTGTTCACGATCTTCTCGATCAACGGCGAGCGTTGTACCGCGGGCTCGCGGATCTTCGTGCAGCGCACGATCTACGATCGCTTCGTGCAGGAATTCGCGCGCCGCGCGAACAACCTGGTGGTCGGCGATCCGACCGATCCCGCGACGCAGCTCGGCGCGATGATCACGCGCCAGCACTGGGAGAAGGTGACGGGCTATATCCGGATCGGCGAGCAGGAAGGCGCGCGCGTGGTGGCGGGCGGCGCGGACAAGCCGGCCGGTCTCGCCGACCATCTGCGCAACGGCAACTTCGTGCGCCCGACCGTGTTCGCGGACGTCGACAACCGGATGCGCATCGCGCAAGAGGAAATCTTCGGGCCGGTCGCGTGCCTGATCCCGTTCGAGGACGAGGAAGAAGGGCTGCGGCTCGCGAACGACACGTCCTACGGGCTCGCGTCGTATATCTGGACGCAGGACGTCGGCAAGGTGCATCGCCTCGCGCGCGGCATCGAGGCCGGGATGGTGTTCGTGAACAGCCAGAACGTGCGCGACCTGCGCCAGCCGTTCGGCGGCGTGAAGGAGTCGGGCGCCGGGCGCGAGGGCGGCGAATACAGCTTCGAGGTGTTCGCGGAGATCAAGAACGTGTGCATCTCGATGGGTTCGCATCACATTCCCCGCTGGGGCGTGTAACGGGCGCGGATCGTTTCGCCGCAGGAACACCGTCAGAACGCCAGAACGATACGGAGACTTAACGATGGGCAAACTGTCCCTCGCCGCCAAGATCACGCACGTGCCGTCGATGTACCTGTCGGAGTTGCCCGGCAGGCATCATGGCTGCCGCGAAGCGGCGATCCGCGGCCATCAGTTGATCGGCGAGCGCTGCCGCGCGCTCGGCGTCGATACGATCGTCGTGTCGGACGTGCACTGGCTCGTCAACGCCGGCTATCACGTGAACTGCAATGCGCGGTTCGCAGGCACGTATACCAGCAACGAACTGCCGCATTTCATCCGCGACATGACGTACGCGTATCCGGGCAACCCGGCGCTCGGCCGCCTGATCGCCGAGACGGCCAGCGTGCGCGGCATCGCGACGCGCGCGCACGAGATCGACAGCCTCGAACTCGAATACGGCACGCTCGTGCCGATGCGCTACATGAACGGCGACCAGCACTTCAAGGTCGTGTCGATCGCGGGCTGGTGCATGTGGCACACGCTCGACGAAAGCCGGCGCTTCGGCGAGGCGCTGCTGGAGGCCATTGAAATGAGCGATTCGAACGTCGCGTTCCTCGCGAGCGGTTCGTTGTCGCACCGCTTCAACGACAACGGCAGCCCCGAGGAATCGATTCACCAGATCAGCCGCGAATTCTTCAGGCAGGTCGACCTGCGCGTGGTCGAGCTGTGGAAGCAGGGCGACTTCAAGACCTTCTGCGCGATGCTGCCGGAGTACAACACGCATTGCCACGGCGAAGGCGGCATGCACGACACGGCGATGCTGCTCGGCCTGCTCGGCTGGGATCGCTACGACAAGCCCGTCGAGATCGTCACCGACTATTTCGCGAGCTCGGGCACCGGGCAGATCAACGCGATCTTCCCGCTCGCCTGAGCGCCGCATCACCTATCCGGAGCGTTGCCATGCCACACATCGTCGTCGAGTACACCGCGAACATCCGCGACGACGCGCGCATTCCCGCGCTACTGCGCACGATCAACGCGACGCTGATCGCGCAGGGCGGCGTGTTTCCGACGGGCGGCATCCGCTCGCGCGCGATCGAGCTGCAGGACTACTGCATCGCCGACGGCACCGGGGACGACGCGTTCGTCCACGTGACGCTGAAGATCGGCTCGGGCCGCAGCGACGAAACGAAGAAGGCCGCGTGCGACGCGTTGTTCGACGCGATCAAGGCGCATTTCGCCGAGCTGTACGCGAAACGCTATCTCGCGTTGTCGATGGAGCTGACCGAGTTCAGCGAAAGCGGTTCGTACAAGCACAACAACATCCACGCCCGCTACAAGCGGGCCGGCTGAACACCATTCCCGATCCGACCATGCTCGAACCCGCCATCATCGACCAGCTCGCGCAGCGTCTGCACGACGCCGAGCGCGAGCGCAAGCAGATCCGCCAGATCTCGCTCGACCATCCCGACATCACGATCGACGACGCCTATGCGATCCAGCGCGCGTGGGTGACCCTCAAGCTCGCGGAAGGCCGCACGCTGAAAGGGCACAAGATCGGCCTCACGTCGAAGGCGATGCAGAACACGTCGCAAATCGACGAACCCGATTACGGTGCGCTGCTCGACGACATGTTCTTCGACGACGGCGGCACGATTCCGACCGGCCGCTTCATCGTGCCGCGCGTGGAAGTCGAACTCGCGTTCGTGCTCGGCAAGCGGCTCACGGGCCCGAGCTGCACGATCTTCGACGTGTATGACGCGGTCGACTATGTGGTGCCCGCGCTCGAGATCATCGATGCGCGCAGCCAGTCGATCGACCCCGATACGAAGCGGCCGCGCAAGGTGTTCGACACGATCGCCGACAACGCGGCGAACGCGGGCGTCGTGATCGGCGGGCGGCCGGTGCGGCCGCAGGACGTCGACTTGCGCTGGGTCGCGGCGATCATGTCGCGCAACGGCGTGGTCGAGGAAACGGGCGTCGCGGCCGGCGTGTTGAACCATCCGGCCAATGGCGTCGCGTGGCTCGCCAATCGGCTGTCGCGCTTCGAAGTCGCGCTGGAACCGGGGCAGATCGTGCTCGGCGGTTCGTTCACGCGGCCGTGCGCGGCACGTTCGGGCGATACGTTCAGCGTCGACTACGGTCCGCTCGGGACGATCCAGTGTCATTTCGAGTGAGGTGGCGAACGATGCTGACTCCGTCGAATGTCTTCAAGGCCGCGCTCGCGCGCGGCGATGCGCAGGTCGGACTGTGGCTCGGGCTCGCGAATCCGTACAGCGCCGAAGTCGTCGCGGGTGCCGGTTTCGACTGGCTGCTGATCGACGGCGAACATGCGCCGAACACGGTGCCGACCATACTCGCGCAGTTGCAGGCGATCGCGCCGTATCCGTCGCATCCGGTCGTGCGCGTGCCGTGGAACGATCCCGTGATCATCAAGCAGGTGCTCGATCTCGGCGCGCAGACCCTGCTCGTGCCGATGGTGCAGAGCGCAGACGAGGCGCGCGCGGCGGTGGCCGCGACGCGTTATCCGCCGCACGGCATTCGCGGCGTCGGCAGTGCATTGGCGCGTGCGTCGCGGTGGAATCGGGTCGGCGACTACCTGCATCGCGCGAACGACGAGATGGCGGTGCTCGTGCAGGTCGAGACGCGCGCCGGGCTCGATGCGATCGACGCGATTGCGCGAATCGACGGCGTCGACGGCGTATTCATCGGGCCGGCCGATCTCGCGGCCGACCTCGGACATCTTGGCAATCCCGCGCATCCGGACGTGCAGGCGGCGATCGACGGCGCGATCCGGGCGATCAAGGCGGCCGGGAAGGCACCGGGCATTCTCAGCGCGGACGAGGCCGCGGCGCGGCGGTATCTCGAAGCCGGTGCGCTGTTTGTCGCGGTGGGTGTCGATACGACGCTGCTGGCGAGAAGTGCGGAGCGGCTGGCGGCGCGGTTCAACGGGAAGAATGACGCGGCGAAAGAGGGCGCAGGGACGTATTGAGCCAGGCGGCGGCGCGCAGCGGACGTCGGCCCGGCGAGTGCTCGCTTGCCGTCATGCGCGGCCGTGCGCGAGGATGGCCGCGTCTATTCCGCCGCGAGCGGGCCCGCGTGCATGTATCTTCCCGGCGTCGTCCCCAGCGCACGCCGGAACATGTCGATGAACGCGCTGACGTTGTCGTATCCGAGATCGAGCGCGATCGTCGTCACCGGCACGCCGTCGGCGATTTTCTCGAGCGCCCGCAGCAGCCGGGCCTGCTGACGCCACTGCGCGAACGTCAGCCCGGTTTCCGCAACGAAGCGGCGGCTCATAGTTCGTGCGCCGATACCGGCCCATTCGGCCCATTCCTCCAGCCGCCGGTTGTCCGCCAGATCCGCGGCGAGCGCATCCGTGATCTTCACGAGCCGCGGATCCCGCGGCCGCACCAGCCCCAGCGCTTCGGCCTTCGATGCCGCGATTTCATCGAGAATCACGTCGGCGATTCGCGTTTGCGCGGCCGTCAACGCGGTATCGCCCCAGCTTGCCGCGCGTAGCACGGCTTCGCGCAGCAGCGGCGATGCGCGAATCGCGCGGGGCGTCGGCGGCAGCGCCGCGCAGCGCGCTTCGGCGACGAACGCCGACCAGCCGGAAATCGGCCCGAACGAGCGCAGCGAATGCCGGTAATGCGGCGGAATCCAGATCGCATGGATCGCCGGCACGACCCAGTCCTGGTCGTCGAGGCCGATCGTCACCAAGCCGCTCGACGCGCCCACGAGCTGGCCGCGCGCATGCGCGTGCGATGGCGTCACGCGCGGATCGCGTTGGGACAGGACGGCGGCGACGACGAACGGGCCGTCGTCGGACGTGACGAATCGGGCGGGCAGGAGCGGATCGGACATGGCCGGATATCGGTATCGATTGGCCGTTATACCGGAGATTGGCCGAAATCGCACGCCTACACTGCGTGCATCGACGTCAACCGGAGTGAGAGGCCATGCGAGCCGAACAGATACTTCCCGACCATGCCGACCGGATCGAGGCCGGCGCAACGACGATCCGCAAGGGCACCGTGGGCGCGTTCCTCGTCAATGCGCGCGTGCTGACCGACCCGGGCGCATCACCCGCCGAGCGCGCAACGGCCGAAGCCGATCTCGTCGACGCGTTGCCCGCGTTACGCGCGATCGGTTTGTTCGAACTGCTCGAGGTGCGCGACCCGGCGCTGCGCGCATGGATCGACGCACGGCCTGCGACGGCAGCCGCCCATGCGAGGAAATCGACATGAAGGCCGCAGTCGTGACGGGCTTCGGCGAGCGTCCCGCTTACATGACGTTCGACGCGCCGCGAGCAATGGCCGGCCATCGGCTGATCCAGGTGAGCGCATCCGCGCTGAGCCGACTCGCTCAGGGACGCGCGGCAGGCACGCATTATTCGGCCGGCACGGGCTATCCGTTCGTCGCCGGCGTGGATGGTGTCGGGTACGGCGATGACGGTCGGCGTGTGTACTTCTTCGGCGCGCCGGCGCCGTTCGGTGCAATGGCGGAGTGCACGATCGTGCCCGACGCGCTGTGCGTGCCATTGCCGGACGACCTCGACGACGTCACGGCCGCGGCGATCGCGATTCCGGGCATGTCCTCGTGGGCGGCGCTGACCGAACGCGCGCGGCTCGTGGCGGGCGAGACGGTGCTCGTCAGCGGCGCGACGGGAACGTCCGGGCGGCTGGCCGTACGGATTGCGAAGCATCTCGGCGCGGCGAAGGTGATCGCCACGGGCCGCAACGCGGCCGCGCTGGACGCGTTGCTGAATGCCGGCGCGGACGCCATCGTGTCGCTGCAGCAGGATGATGCGCATCTGGCGCGGACGCTCGAACCGCATTTCCGGGCGGGCGTGGACGTCGTCCTCGATTATCTGTGGGGCACCAGTGCGCAGGCGCTGCTGATTGCCGCCGCGAAGGCGACGCCCGACGGCCGCCGGCTGCGCTTCGTGCAGATCGGCTCGATCGGCGGCGCGAACGTGGCGTTGCCCGGTGCCGTACTGCGCGCCACCGCGATCGAACTGATGGGTAGCGGGCTCGGCAGCGTGTCGCTGCCGCGTTTGCTGGCGTCGGTGCGCGGTGTGTTCGGCGCGACGCGAGCGGCGGGTCTCGCGATCGAGACGCGTATCGTGCCGCTTTCGGCGGTCGCCGAACACTGGGGCGATGCGGACAGCTCGGTGCGGCCGGTGTTCACGATGCGCAGCGACTGAGCGGCGATCGGATCGATGCCTGGAACGGCGCGGGGCCACCCGCGGCAACGGCCGGCTGCCCGTGGTCATTGCTCATGGCATTGCGCGGCAGGTGGGCGGCCGACCGCCGCCCGCCTGCCCGGGCACCGGATCAGAACCGCTGCTGAATCCCCGCCGTCACGCCGACCTGCGTGGTGCCATACCCGGCGAAATCGCGCGATACGCCGACCTTCTGGTCATGCTTCGCGATCGCGAACGCACCGGCCGCGTAGAGCACCGTGCGCTTCGACAGCGCGTAATTCGCGCGCACCGACACCAACGTCGGATCGGCATCGCTGCCACCCTTGACGTTCTGGTGATAGACGGCCGCGATCAGCGAGAACGTCGGCGTGAACTGGTACGATCCGCCGACCCAGTACGTGTCGCTCAACTGGTTCGCCGCCGCAGTGCGAAACGTGCGCTTGTAGTTGCGATAGCCGACCATCGTCTTCAGGTCGCCGAAGTCGTAGCTCAAGCCCGCGTGAATGCCCTGGATGTAATTGACGGTATCGGCCGGCGTGACGCTGTCGGCCGCGCCGTTCTGTCGGTCGAACGTGAGCACCGCCGCGAACGGGCCGGTCTCGTAGCCGAGCGCGAAGTCGTATTTCGAGCTGGTCTTCACGCTGCCCGGCACGTTGCCGAAGCCGTACATCGCGCCGAACTTCACGCCGCTGAACTCACCGTCGTAGCGCACCGCGTTCGACGAGCGCGTGAACATGCCGTCCTTGCGGCCGCTCGTCGCCATCGACGATGTCGCCCACGAGTAGTTCTGCGCGTAACCCATCGGATCGAACGGCAGCATGTAGTCGTACGTGACGGTGTAGTTGCGGCCGAGCGTCAGCTCGCCCCATTTGCCTTTCAGGCCGACCGTCGCGCGACGCGCGAAGATCGAGTCGGGGCCGTCGTCGAACGCACCGTTCGCGAGGTCGATTCCGCTTTCGAGGCGGAACACGGCCTTCAGCCCGCCGCCGAGATCCTCGACGCCGCGCAGGCCCCAGCGCGACGTATTCTTGTTGCCCGACTTCAGCTTGACGGAACTGCCGCCCTCCGGCGCCGCATGGTTCGTGTATTCGATGCCGGCATCCATGATCCCATACATCGTGACCGACGACTGCGCGTGCACGACGGGGGCGGCGATGCAGGCCGCGGCGGCCGAGCTGGTGAGGACTGCTGCACGAAATTTCATTGACGGTGTCTCCTGATTTATTGTGGGTTGGGTGAAACGGGTGTGAAGCGGCCGAGGCCAACGCCGGAAAGCGTTCGCCGGACGGTCTGTCATTGCCTTGCTCGACGTGCGCGGCGCACAGAGCACGCCGCGCCCGGATCAGCCTGCTTTCGCGAACGCCCAGCAGTCGTTGGTCGGGAATTCGATCCAGTGCTTGCCGGCCGCGCGCGGCACGTGGCCGAACGCGCGCAGGCGCATCTCGCCGCAATGGAACAGGTATTCCCAGCGATCGCCGAGATACATCGACGTGACGAGATCGGCCTGCAGCCGGTTCGCCCCCGGGCCGTCGGCGACCTGCACGCGTTCGAGACGGATCACGGCCTGTGCGTCCTGGCCCGGTGCGAACGTGTCGCGGGCCAGCGCCTGCAGTTCCCAGCCGTCGCCGGCGAGCGTCACGCGTTCGCCGTCGACGGCCGCGACGCGTGCGTCGATGCGGTTGTTGCTGCCCATGAACTCGGCCGTGTACAGCGAGCGCGGCGCGCCGTACAGCTCGGCCGGCGTGCCTTCCTGTTCGATGCGGCCGTTGCGCAGCAGCAGGATGCGGTCGGACATCGCCATCGCTTCGGTCTGGTCGTGCGTCACGCAGAGCGCCGACAGCCCGAGCGACACGATCAGCTCGCGCAGCCACGCACGCGCTTCCTCGCGCAGCTTCGCGTCGAGGTTCGACAGCGGCTCGTCGAGCAGGATCACGGGCGGGTTGTAGACGAGCGCGCGTGCGATCGCAACACGCTGCTGCTGGCCGCCCGACAACTGATGCGGAAACCGTTCGGCGAGATGGCCGAGGCCGAGCTGATCGAGCGCGATCTGCACGCGGCGCTTCTGTTCGGCCGGCGCGACGCGGCGCAGCTTGAGCCCGTAGCCGACGTTGTCGGCCACGGTGCGGTGCGGCCACAGCGCGTACGACTGGAACACGAGGCCGAGCGAACGCTGTTCGACCGGCAGGTCGACGTGCCGCGCGCCGTCGAAGAACACGCGGTCGTCGAGCTGGATGCGCCCGTCGGACGGCTGTTCGAGGCCGGCCACCGCGCGCAGCAGCGTGGTCTTGCCGCTGCCCGATGCGCCGAGCAGGCACACGACTTCACCGGCCTTCAGTTCGAACGACACGCCCTTGAGGATCGGGTTGGCGCCGTAGCTGAGATGCAGGTCGTCGACGATGAGCTTATCCATGAAGTTTCACTCCGAAGCGCAGGGCCACGCCGAGACCGGCGCCGACCATCGCGATGTTGATGACAGAGAGCGCGGCCACTTGGTCGACGGCGCCGGTCGCCCACAGCGACACGAGCAGCGCGCCGATCACTTCGGTGCCGGGCGACAGCAGGTAGACGGCGGTCGAGTATTCGCGCTCGAAGATCATGAAGATCAGGAGCCACGCGGCGAGCAGGCCGAAACGCACGAGCGGCAGCGTCACGTCGAGCGACACGCGGCTGCGCGTCGCGCCGACGCTGCGGCCGGCTTCCTCGAGTTCGGGGCCGACCTGCAGCAGCGCGCTTTGAATCAGCCGCATCCCGTATGCGAGCCACACGACCGTGTACGCGATCCAGATGCTCCACATCGAGTTCTTCAGCTCGCGCAGACCCGGGACGAACAGGAAGATCCACAGAAACGCGAGACCGGCGAGCAGGCCGGGCACCGCGCGCGGCAGCAGCACGAGGTAATCGAGCAGTTTCGTCGCCCAGTCGTGCCGGCGGTGGCCGGCGAACGCGACGAGCGAGTAGAAGCCGATCGCGAGCGCGCCGCCGATCACGCCGATGCCGAGCGTGTTGACGATCGCGCGCACGAGGTTGTCCTGCTCGAACAGCTCGATGAAGTTCGACAGCGTCAGCACTTCGGCGAGCGCGACGCCTTCGCCCCAGTTGGTCACGAATGCGCGCAGCACGATGCCGGAAATCGGCACGATCACCGTCAGCATCAGCCATAGCGCGACGATCGCGAGCGCGACCCAGCGCCATACGCCGAGCGGCAGCACCGTCGCGCGGCCGGCCTTGCCCTTCACGGTGACAAAGCGGTTCGCGGTCTTCAGCAAACGGCGCTGCAGCAGCACGAGCGGGAACGTGATCGCGACGATGCACACGGCGACCGCGGCCATTAGGTGATACGACGGCACGCCGAGCTTGTTGGTCAGCTTGTACAGGTAGGTCGCGAGCACGAGGTGGCCTTCCGGATCGCCGAGCACGAGCGGCAGACCGAACACCTCGAAGCCGAGGAAGAACACGAGCACGCCGGCGAACAGCAGTGCGGGCATGGTCATCGGCAGGCTCACGTCGAGCGCGACGCGGAACGGGCGGGCGCCCGTCACGCGCGCGGCTTCCTCGACGTCCGAACCGAGATTGCGCAGCGCGGCCGACGAGTACAGGTACACGTGTGGCACGTGCGTGAGGCCGACGATCACCGTGATCGCGAAGATCGAGTAGACATTCCAGGGCACGTTCTGCACCCCGAACAGTTCCTTGAACCACACCGAGTAGAAGCCGACCGGGCCGGCCGCGACCACGTAGCCGAACGCGAGCACCATCGGCGACACGAACACGGGCGTGAGCAGGAGCGGTTCGAGCCAGCGGCGGCCGGGCAGGTCGGTGCGCACCATCAGGAACGCGAGAATGCCGCCGAGCGGGATCGAGATGAACAGCATCCCGCCGGCGATGATGAACGAGTTCTTCACGGCCGACCAGAAGTCCGGGTCGGTGAAGATGAAGCGGAAGCCTTCGATGCCGAGCGTCTTGTTCGCATCGAAGAACGGCGCGGACAGCAGGCTCTGGAACAGGATGAAGCCGAGCGGCAGCGCGACCGCGACGGTGAGCACCGCGACGACGATCCAGCGCAGCATGCCGGCGAGCGGCTGCAGGTTGCTGGCCTGCAGCGCGGGAATCGCGCCGCCCGGGCCGGTGGTGGGCGGAACGGCCGGCGCCGCTCCGCGTGTGCTGGTTGAAAGCATGAGTTCGCCCCTGCGGCCATCCGGATGGCCGCCTCTAGGAAGTCGGTAAGGGGAAGGGGGCCGCCCGCGCGGCGTGCGGCGGGCGGCCGTCGGTCGGCCGAAGCCGATCAGCGGATCAGCTCTTGATCGCCTGCTGCCATTGCTTGAGGAATGCGAGCCGCTTCGACTGGTCCAGATAGACGAGCAGGCCGGTGCCGATCGGGATCGGCTTCAGCGAATCGCCGAGTTCCTTCGTGAGGCTCGCGACCGACGTTTCGCCGGTCACGTCCGTGCGAATCGCGTACAGGTTCGCCTGGTTCGCGATCAGCGTCTGGCCGCGCTTCGACAGCAGGTAGTCGACCCACAGCTTTGCGGCGTTCGGGTTCTTCGCCTTCTTCGAGATCGTGGCCAGGCGGCTCACGACTTGTGTGTAGTCCTTCGGGAATACGTAGCCGATCGACTTGTCCTTCTTCGCCTTCGCGTACGCATACGAGCCGATGATGTTGTAGCCGATCAGGTTCTCGCCCGACGAGATGCGCTCCATCATCGCGCCGGTGCTCGACTGCAGCTTCGGACCGGTCGCGCCGATCGCCTTCACGAGCTCCCACGTGACCTTCTCGTTCAGGTGCGCGTCCTGCGTCAGCGCGTTGAAGCCGACGCCGGATTTCTCGACGTCGTACGTCGTCAGCTTGCCTTTGAATTTGTCGGGTTGCGACGTGAGCAGCTTGATCAGGTCGGCGCGCGTCTTCGGCACCTCGTTCTCGGGGATCAGGCGCTTGTTGTAGACGATCGCGAGCGGCTCGAACGTCGTGCCGTACGCCTGCTTCTGGTATTGCGCCCATTGCGGCACGTTCGCGCTTTCGGGCGAATCGTACGACGCCATCAGGCCGTCGTTGACGAGCTTGACCTGCAGGTCCATCGCCGAGCTCCACAGCACGTCGGCGCTCGTGCTGCTCGCCGCGTTCTCGCTGATGTAGCGGTTGTAGAGCTCGGTGCTGTTCATGTCGTTGTACTCGACCTTCACGCCGTACAGGCTTTCGAAGTCCTTGATCAGCGGGCGCACGAGGCCCGTGTCGGTCGTCGAGTAGACGATCAGCTTGCCTTCCTTCTTCGCGGCGTCGACGACGCCTTGGTAGTTACCCGGATATCCGGCCGGAACCTGCGCGACGGCGGCGCCGGCGGTGGTGCCCAGGACGATCGCCAGCGCGGCGGCGAGCTGCTTCGGTGCAAACGGCATGTCTTCCTCCAGTGAAGCGTGTGTGTTGTTCGAGTGACGCGGATGTTAATTGCGAGGCACTTTCAGCCTGCTTTCATTTCGGTTCACAATAGCGTCCTTTGTGTCATGGATTTCCCGAGGTCCCCATGCGTGTGCTGCTCGTCGAAGACAACCCGAACCTGGCGCAGTCGCTGAACGACGCGCTGAGCGCCGCGCGTTTCGCGGTCGATCACATGGCGGACGGGGAGGCGGCGGATCACGTGCTGCGCACCCAGGACTACGCGCTGGTGATCCTCGATCTCGGGCTGCCGAAGCTCGACGGGCTCGAGGTGCTGCGACGGTTGCGCGCGCGCCGCAATCCGGTGCCGGTGCTGATCCTGACCGCGCACGGCTCGGTCGAGGACCGCGTGAAGGGGCTCGATCTCGGCGCCGACGACTATCTGGCGAAGCCGTTCGAACTGACCGAGCTGGAGGCGCGCGCCCGCGCGCTGATCCGGCGCAGCCTCGGTCACGAGCATTCGCGGGTCGAATGCGGGCCGCTTTCGTATGACAGTATCGATCGCAGCTTCCACCTCGCCGGCGAAGCGTTGCCGCTTACGCCGCGCGAGCGCTCGGTGCTGGAGGTGCTGATTCTGCGCAACGGGCGCGCGATCAACAAGGAGACGCTGTCGGAGAAGATCTTCGGGCTCGACGAATCGGTCAACGCGGACGCGATCGAGATCTACGTGTACCGGCTGCGCAAGAAGCTGGAAAACACCGGCGTCGCGATCGTCACGCTGCGGGGGCTCGGCTATCTGCTCGAAGCGAAGGCCGCCGGATGAACCAACCCCACGCTCGCCAGCCTTGCACGGGACCGGCGTATGCGCTGAAGCGCTATTCCGGATCGACACGTCCGCTGCCCGCCGAGGGGGCGCATGCCGCGCTTGGACCGGCCCGGTGGCAGACATGATGATTCGCCGTCCGAACCTGCGCACGCAAGTCGCGCTGTGGCTGCTGCTGCCGCTGCTCGGGCTGCTCGCGCTCGACTCGTGGCTCACGTACCAGCGCGCGATGAGCGCCGCGCACGTCGCGTTCGATCGCACGCTGTCGTCGTCGCTGAAGTCGATCCGCGAAGGCGTGCGGCTCAACAACGGTGAGATCGAGGTCGACCTGCCGTATCTCGCGCTCGAGATGTTCGAGTCGGGCGACGGCGGCAAGATCTACTACCTGATCCGCGAGGACAACGGTCACACGATCACCGGCTATCCGGACCTGCCGCTGCCGTCGGGCGACGGCGCGCTGTTCGTCACGCGCTACTACAACGTCGTCTATCGCGGCGAGCAGTTGCGCATGGCCGCGTTGCGCGTGCCGGTGCACGACGTGCCGACCGCGCAGACGCGCATCGTATGGGTGATGGTCGGCGAAACGATCGAGGGGCGCCAGGCGCTCGCGCGCGAAATCCTGATGGGCTCGCTGCTGCAGGAAGGCTTGCTCGTCGTGCTCGCACTCGGGATCGTGTGGCTCGGCGTCGGGCGCGGGCTGCGGCCGCTGAACCGGCTGTCCGCGAAGGTCGCCGCGCGTACCGACGGCGATCCGACGCCGCTCGACACCGGCGGCATGCCGAGCGAACTCGCGCCGCTGGTCGAGTCGATCAACCAGTACATCGGCCGCACGCAGCGGATGCAGGTCGCGCGGCGGCGCTTCTTCGCGGACGCGGCCCATCAGCTGAAGACGCCGCTCGCCGCCGTGCAGGCCGGCGTCGAACTGGCCTTGCGGCCGGACGAGCAACCGCGCGTGAACGTGCATTTGCGGCGCGTGAACGGTGCGGTACGGCAGGCCGCGAAGATCGTCCAGCAGCTGCTGTCGCTGTCGCGGCTCGATTCGGACAGCGGCCATGCGGTCGCGCACCAGCCGGTCGCGTTGCATCGGCTGGCGCGCAGCGTGACGCTCGACTGGTCGCCGGTGGCGCGGGCGCGCGACATCGATCTCGGCTTCGAGCACGAGGCCGACGTCGACGTGCACGGTCAGCCGGATCTGCTCGGCGAAATGATCGGCAACCTGATCGACAACGCGATCCGTTATTCGGGCGACCGTGCGGTGATCACGGTGCGCGTGTCGCGCGACGGCGAACATGCGCGGCTCGACGTGATCGACAACGGGCCGGGCATTCCGGCAGCCGAGCGGGACGCGGTGTTCGAGCGCTTCCATCGCGGCAGCAAGACGCAGACGGTCGAAGGCACGGGGCTCGGGCTGTCGATCGTGCGGGAGATCGCGCGCGTGCATCAAGGCAGCGTGACGCTGACCGATGCGGCGGGCGGCGGGCTGGTCGTGACGGTGATGCTGCCGACGGTTCCGGCGGCGCAGTAGAAGGCGGGCCGCGCTCGACGCAATCGCGGTGAATGGCGACGGCGAAAGCGATACGCCGTCGCGCCGTTTCGACCGATCCGCTCAGTCGCCGAACCCGATCTCCGCTTCGAGCGACTGCCCGACCTCGAGCCACGCGCCCGCGCCTTCGACGACGATCGCGTTGATGCCGAACGTCAGCGCGTCGTCGTAGTTCGGATGCGCGCGATAGGTTTGCATCGTGTCGGTCGGCTCGTGCGGCCATTCCGGGTTTGGCGCGCCGGTCACCTGGTCGATCGTCGGCATCGGGCAGCGCGTGCACAGCTTCACGAGGCGCAGCCGCACGGGCGTGTCGCCTTCGGCGTCGAGATGCTCGACGAAATCTTCTTCGTACGCATCGAGATCCGACACGACGATGTTCGGGCGGAAGCGGTTCATCGGAATTGCGGGCGCGCCTTTCGCGACGAGCTTCGCGTTCAGGTCGTCGAGCGACGACTGGCCGATCACGAGCAGCGGATAGCCGTCCGCGAACTGCGTGTGCGTGTCGATGTCGCCGGTCCATTTGCGGTTGCAGCCGCGGCGCGACTCGGCGCCGAAGCGCGCAAGCTTCAACGGCACGCCGAGGAATTCGGTGAGCCACGCGGCCGTCTCGGCGCCCGTGTCGATCGCGTCGACGGTGTCGCGCCAGACGGTCGCGGCCATCTTCGGTGTGGCGGGCGTCGCATCGCCGTCGAGCGGCGTGCGGATCTCGGGCATGCCCGGCGCGTTCAGCACGAGCGCATCGTGCTCGAGCGCGGTGCGGATCAGCGCGAGGCGCGGGTGCGTGCGCTGCGTGATCATCATCCCGTCCGGGGTGGTGATCAGCCAGTGGCGGTCGTACGCGAGGCCCGTTTCGAGCAGTTGCGCACGCGACAGCGCGATGCCGGCGCAGGATTTGATCGGATAGACGAAGAGTTCGGAGATGGCTGGCATGACGCTGGCTGAAGGCGGGATGGTCGAATCGCGATTGTGCCAGATCATGCGAAAGCCGTTTGGGCGGTTGCAGGCCATCACGCCGCGCCGCGCGTCGCGTCACGCCAGCGGAAAGCCGAGGTCGAAGGTCGTGCGCACGTCGAGCGGCTGGCGCAGCAGCCCGGCCTTCAGGTAGAAGTCGGCCGTGCGTTGCTGCCCGGCGATCACCGTTGCGTCGATCGGCTGCCAACGCGTGTTGCGGCGCTCGAACTGCAGCTTCGCGGCCGCCGGCGGGATGCCGACGATGCGCGCGAGCGCCGCCGAATACGCGTCGACGTGCCGGTACGACCAGGCCTGCGCGCGCACGACGCGTTGCAGGAAGTCGCGCAGCACGTCGCGCTTCGATGCGATCGCCGCGTCGGTCGCCGCGACGTAGCTGAGGCCCGACCACAGGCCGCGGCCGTTGACGAGCACGCGCGCGCGGCCGCTCGTTTCGGCGAGCGCGGTATAGGGTTCCCACGT
Organism: Burkholderia sp. RF7-non_BP4; assembly: GCF_001521935.1. Classification (NCBI taxonomy): domain Bacteria; kingdom Pseudomonadati; phylum Pseudomonadota; class Betaproteobacteria; order Burkholderiales; family Burkholderiaceae; genus Burkholderia; species Burkholderia sp. RF7-non_BP4. Next base: position 410,429 of record NZ_LOTA01000010.1, read on the forward strand.
CGCCCACGCATCGATCGAACCGGTTGCGAGCGCAAGCATCGTGTCGGCCGGCGGCAGGAAGCGGAACGATACGGCGTCGGGCGGCAGGCCTGCGGCGTCGAGCGCTTTCAGCGTGACGAAATGGCCGATCGAGCCGCGCGTGGTGCCGATGCGCTTGCCTTTCAGGTCGGCGGCGTCCTTCAGCGTCGCGTCGGGCCGCACGAGCACGGCGGTGCCGTACGGGTCGGAGCGGTTCGCGCCGATCACCTTGATGCGCGCGCCCGATGCGAGCGCGAAGATCACCGGTGCGTCGCCGATCGGTCCGCAGTCGACGGCCGCCGCGTTCAGCGCCTCGGCCAGCGGCGCGGCGGCCGGGAATTCGGTCCACGCGATGTCGTATGCGAGGCCGTTCAGTTCGCCGGCCGCTTCGAGCAGCGCGCGCAGCCCGCCTTTCTGGTCGCCGGCACGCAGCAGCGGTCGCGTGCCCGATTGCGCGTGCAACGCGGTCGGCGCGACGGCGAGGGTGGCGGCGGCGAGGGCGCTCGCTTGCGCGAGAAAGTGACGTCGGGTCGGATTCATTGTGAAGTTCGGTCGATCGGAGGAAACGGTTCAGGGATTCAATGCGGGAGCCCGGCCTGCACGTCGCGCACGGGTTCAGCGTCCGCACGCAGCAGCAGCGCGGTCAGCGGATCGACGTTCGCGCGGGCGGCGGACGGACGTGCGGTCGCATCCGAGCGGCACAACAAATCGTCGGCCGACCAGCCCGCGCTGCCCGGCAACGCGCGCGCGCGCAGCCAGCCGCGCCGGTCGGCGAGCAATTGCGTGCCGCCGAACGTCTCGGGCGGCACGCCGGCGATCGTCGCGAACGCTTGCCAGGCACCCGGCGTCGACGCGACGCAGTTCGCGCGCGGGCCGGTTGCGGTGGGCGCGGGCGTGTCGTCGGCGGTGACGAGCAGCGTCTGCCAGCGCGGATCCTCCGTCGGCAGCGCGCTGCCCGGCGCGAGCGCAACGATGCGCACGCGCTGGCCCTCGCGCCAGCGCTCGAGCGGTTGCGGCGCGGCGCTGCCGCAACGCACGTCGAGCGCGGGCAGCGGAACGGGCACCGGCCACGCACCTTCCGCGCGTGCGCCGCTGCCGGCCGACAGCGCCTTCAGGTAAGCAAGCACGGCCCACGTGTCGGCCGGGCCGAGCGTCGCGTCAAAGCCCGGCATCGACGCCGCGCCGCGCGCGTCGTGCATACCGTGTCGCACGCGCCAGTACAGTTCGCCGTCGAGCCGGCGGGCGAGCAGCGCGCCCGCGAAGGTCGGTGGCCAGTGCGCGAGCGTTGCCGCGAGCGGCCCTTCGCCGCGACCGTCCGCGCCGTGACATGCCGCGCAATGCCGCGCATACAGGTGCGCGCCGCGCGTCACGTCCGCGACGGAAAGCGGCACCGGATTGCGCTGGAAACTGGTCGGCACCGCGGGTGCGAGCCACAGCGATGCCGGCGGCCACGGCGCGAACCACGCGACGGCCAGTGCGGCGATCGCCGATGCCGCCCGCCACTTGCGCGAAACGAGCGCGATGCCGCCCAGCGCCACGGCGAACACGGTTGCCGCGCAAGCGAACGCAAGCTGTCGCGTGAGCCCGGCATCGATGCGCAGCGTTTCGAGCGCGATCCGGTGTGCCCAGGGCCACGCGGCCTGTCCGTCGGCGTCCCCGGTCAGGCCCGCCGCATGCAGCGCGCGGGCGAACGCGATCTGCGCGCGATACAGCAGTTGCAGGACCAGCAGCGCCCAGTCGGCGAACGGCGGTGCATTCATCGGCGCGGCCTTTGCCGTGCGCGGGCCATGCTGCCAGCGGCACTCGGCATCTACCAGCTCGCATCGAGTCCGAGATGCCGCAGCGCTTCGTGGCGCAGTTCGGCGAGACGCGGATCGCCGCGATGGCGTGGATAGGGCAGGTCGACGCGCAGTTCCGCGACGATCCGCGCGGGACGCGGGCCGAACACGATCATGCGCTGCGCGAGAAACAGCGCTTCCTCGACATCGTGCGTGACGAGCAGCGCGGAAAAGCCGTCGCGTTGCCACAGCGCGGTCAACTCGGCCTGCATCGTCAACCGCGTCAGCGAATCGAGCTTGCCGAGCGGCTCGTCGAGAATCAGCAGGCGCGGATCGTTGACGAGCGCGCGCGCCAGCGCGACACGCTGCGCCATCCCGCCCGACAACTGATGCGGAAACACGTTCGAGAATTCCTGCAGCCCGACGCGCGCGAGCGCATCGTCGACACGATGTTGCGCGGTGCGAGCCACGCCGCGCGCCTCGAGGCCGAGCGCGACGTTCGCGCGCACGCGGCGCCACGGGTAGAGCGTCGGATCCTGGAACACGACGATGCGCGACGGATCGGGCCGCTCGATCGGCACGCCGTCCTGCGCGATTCGGCCTTGTCGCGCGGCATCGAGGCCCGCGACGAGCCGCAGCAGCGTCGATTTTCCGCAGCCGCTCGGGCCGAGCAGCGCGACGAATTCGCCGGCCGCGACCGACAGCGTGACGTCGTCGAGCACCGGCAGCGGGCCGCCGGGGCCGTCGAACGCATGGCTCACGCGGCGGATGTCGATGCGCGCGCCGCGTGGCGCCGTGGCATCGGGCGTGGCGGGCGCCGCGGAGACGGACGATTCGAGAACGGCGGCGCTTACCATTTGACGGTTCCTTTCTGCCACGCGAGCACGCGGTCGCGCACCGCGAACAGCAGCGCGATCAGCCCGGAAAACAGCAGCGCCATCACGATCAGCGCCGCATACATGTTCACGTACGATGCCCAGCCCTGCGCCCAGCTCAGGTACCAGCCGAGCCCCGACTTGACGCCCATCATCTCGGCGACGACGAGCACCGTGAACGATGCGCTCAGCCCCATGAAGATGCCGACGAACACGTGCGGCAGCGCGGCGGGAATCGCGACGCGCAGCACCAGGAAGCGCGCGTTCGCGCCGAGCGTGCGCGCGACGTCGTAGTACTGCCGGTTCACGCTCGCGACGCCCGACCACGTCAGCACCGCGACCGGGAAGCCGGTCGACAGCGCGATCAGGAACGCGGCGGCCGAATAGCTCGTCGGGAAAAAGTAGAACGTGAGCGGCAGCAGCGCGGTGGCCGGCACGGGGCCGAGCACGCGCAGCACCGGATGCACCCAGTAGCCGATGCGGCGCGACCAGCCGATCGATACGCCGACCGCGAACCCGACCGCGACGCCGTACGCGAACCCGAGCGAAAGCAGCTTCAGCGTATTGCCGGCGCTGCCGGCGAGGCGCGGCCAGTCGTCGACATAGACCTCGATCAATGCCTGCGGCGGCGCGAAGAACGGCGTCGGCAGCCAGCCGGTTTTGGCCGTGACGATTTCCCACGCGGCAAGCACGAGCGGCAGTGCGACGAGCCACGGGCCGGCCGGGCGCACGCGGGCAAGCCGCGCGCGCGTGGACGGCACGCGATGGCCGAGCGTCGCGGCGACCAGCAGCAGCGCGGCGATCCCCCACGCGGCGATGCCGAACGTGTCGGTGTACGCCCAGTCGGTGAAACCGACGACGCGATTCGGCCACACGTCAGTCACGGCGCCGAGCGCGGCCCACGCGAGCGCCGCGACGACGCCGGTCGGCCAGGTACGCGCACGGCGGGCTTCGGCCGCGAGCGTCGCGTCGCAGGCCGTGCATGCTGCGCGGGACGTGGCAGGCGCGGCGGCGGTACCGCCGGTTGCGGTTGCGGATGCGGATGCGGTGCGCGCGGCGGCCGCGTGTTCGATCGTCGACATCGCGTCACCCCAGCACGTTCGCATAGACCTGCTGCGCGAAGCGCTGCGGGTCGGTGCTCTTCTTCAGCACGCTGATCCGGCGGAAATCGTCCGCGTAGAACGCGATTTCCTGCTGCAGATCGACGTTGGTCGGGTGGTGCGTGTAGGTCAGCGTCGCGTACAGCTTGCGCAGATCTTCCGGATTGATCTTCGGCGAATACTTCGCGAACGCCTTCGCGGCTTCGTTCGGGTTGTCGTGCGTGTAGTCGGTTGCCTGCACGATCGAGCGCGCGAGCGCGGCGGCGGCCGGCCGGTCGTTGCGCACGAGGTCGCCGCGCGCGCCGATCACGCAGCACACCTTGCGCGCGTATTCGCCGGACAGGTTCGTCGCAAGTTCCGTATACGCGCCGTTGCTGCGCTTTTCGAGCAGATAGAGATTCGGGTCGCCGTCGGCGATCGCCTGGATCTCGCCCTTGTCGACCGCGACGCCGAGCAGATCGGCCGGATACTGCCGCCACGTGATGTCGCGTTCGGGATCGATGCCGTTCTTCGCGAGCAGGATCGAGAAGAAGTGCTTGCCGGGCGCCGCGAGATCGCTGACGCCGACCGTCTTGCCCTTCAGCGCCTGCAGCGTCGTCACGCCGGCCGTTTTCGCGCCGAGCAGCCGCACGCAGCCGCCGTGCGAGCTGCCGATGATCTTCACGTCGAAGCCGGCTTCGAGCGGCTTCAGCCAGCGGTGAATCATCCCGACCGCCGCGTCGGCCTTGCCGGTCGCGATCGATTCGAGCAACTGGTCGGTTGATCCGCTGTAGTTGATCAGCTCGACCTTCAGCCCGTTCTTCTCGAAGAAGCCGTTTTCCTGCGCGACGACGATCGGCGTCAGGCAGAACGCGTTCTGGTTCCACGCGAACGTGAGCTTCTTCAGCGGCGGCGCGGACCATGCTTTGCGGCCGAGCGTGATCGCCGGCGCGGCGAGCGCGGCGGCGCCGGCCGCGCGCAGCAGCCGGCGGCGCTTGTCGTCATGGGCGCCGGTCGGCGCGGGTGCGGTGGGTTCGGTCATCGTGTGGTCTCCGGTTCCGGTCGTGCGGCAGGGCGCTCAGTCGAGCAGGTCGGGTTCGTCGGCGACGACGCGTGCGAACAGGCTGTCGAACGCGTGCAATGCGCCGTCGGGGCCGCCGATCTGGCCGTGCGTGTGTCGCGCGGTCGCGTGATCGATCGGTTGTGGCGTGCCGGCCGCTTCGGCCAGCAACTGCGTGTGCGCGGCGTTGTCGAGCGCGATGTACCACCACGCGGCGGCCTCGACCGTCGGGCCGGCCGTCAGGATGCCGTGGTTCTTCAGGATCACGCCCTTGTGCGTGGTGCCGTCGGGCTTCGCGAGCGCGTCCGCGATCCGCGCGCCTTCGCTCGTGTCGACGACCATGCCCGTGAAGTCGTCGAACAGCGCGTGATCCTCGTAGAACACGCACGCGTCCTGTGTCAGCGGATCGAGCGGGCGGCCGAGCGTCGACCACGCCTTGCCGTAGGTCGAATGCGTGTGCGCGGCGGCGACGATGTGCGGATGCGCGTCATGAATCGCCGCGTGGATCGCGAACGCGGCCTTGTTCAGCGGCCGGTTGCCGATCGCGGTTTCGCCGCGTGCGTTGACGAGCAGCAGGTCCGATACCTTGATCCGCGAGAAATGCACGCCGAGCGGATTCACCCAGAAGTGGTCGGGCAGTTCGGGGTCGCGCGCGGTGATGTGGCCGGCGAGGCCCGACGCGAACCCGAAGCGCGCGAACAGGCGGAACGCGGCCGCGAGCCGCTCCTGCCGGTGGCGGCGCTCGGCGGCGACGTCGACGCGCGGCGCGGGCGGATCGAACCAGAAATGCTGGCGCGGCGTGTCGGCGAGGACGAGGCCCGACGCGGTGCGCACGGGCGATGACGAAGCCAGGACGGCGGACATGGTCGGCGTCTCCCTTTGCGTCAGGCCGCGCGGCGCGCCGCGTCGCGTGCGGCGACGGCGCTGCGCACGCGCGGAATCAGTTCGCGACCGTAGTCGATCGCATCTTCGAGCGGATCGAAGCCGCGGATCAGGAACGTCGTCACGCCGAGGTCGTAGTAGTCGAGCAGCGCGTCGGCGACCTGTTCGGGCGTGCCGACCAGCGCGGTCGAATTCGAGCGTGCGCCGGTGAGCTTCGCGATCTCGGTCCACAGCCGCTTGTCGACGCGCGAGCCGCGTTCGGCCGCGGCGAGCAGGCGTCGCGCGCCTTCGCTCTGCTGCGGGCCGCCGCTGCCGAGGCCGGCCGCTTCGCGCAGCCGGCGCGTTTCGTCGAGGATCCGGTGCGCGCGCGCCCATGCTTCGTCCTCGGTCGCCGCGAGGATCGGCCGGAACGACACGGAGAAGCGCACCTGCCGGCCGTGCTTCGCGGCTTCGGCGCGCACGCGGGTCGTCAGGTCGCGCACCTGGTCGAGCGATTCGCCCCACAGCGCATAGACGTCCGCGTGCTTGCCGGCGACTTGCAGCGCCGCTTCCGAGGCGCCGCCGAAGTAGATCGGCACGTGCGGCTGCTGGAACGGCTTCACTTCCGAAAAGCCCTGCGTGAAGCGGTAGTGCGCGCCGTCGTGATCGAACGGCTGCGTTTCGGTCCAGATGCGGCGCAGGATGCCGAGATATTCGTCGGTGCGTGCGTAGCGTGCGTCGTGGTCGAGGAAGTCGCCGTCGCGTTGCTGCTCGCTGTCCGAGCCGCCGGAGATGAAGTGCACGGCGAGCCGGCCGCGGCTGAACTGATCGAGCGTCGCGATCTGCCGCGCGGCGAGCGTCGGCGCGGTGAAACCCGGCCGATGCGCGAGCATGAAGTGAATGCGCTCGGTCGCGGCGGCGGCGAACGCGATCGTCAGCGTCGCGGACGGGCCGGTCGAATGGTGCGGGACGAGGATCCGGTCGAAGCCGGCCGTTTCATGTGCGCGGGCGAAGTCGCGCACGTAGCCGGGGTCGACGACGGGGCCGGCAGGTGGATGGATTTCCGACTGCTTCTGGCTCTGGATCATGCCGATGAATTCGACGCTCATCTGGGTCTCCGATGCAAGGACGGCCCCACGCGGCCGGCAACGGACGGCGGGGGCGGGAATGGAGCGCAGATTACCGCCGGGATCATGCGGAACGGAAATAATCAATCCCGATTTGAATATCAGATTTGCATGGTTTGGCCGCGTGTGCGTTGCGCATACGCTGTGGGCTCGCGATGGCGTCGAAAGGGCCGTCGGGGGCGTGTCGGGCGAGGCTTTCGCGCTGGTCGGGAACCGGCTCGGGATGCGCGGCGCGGTGCGAATGCCGATGCGTGCGCACGCATTCGCGGCAAACGTCCGCGAACCGGCACGGCGCGCGAGTGCGCAACCGGGTGCCGCCGGCTTCACGCGCCGCCGCGCCATCCGCCGATGGATCTTCGCCATGAGCGCCGATCCGTTAGCCAGCTACCCAGTCACCGAGGGAATCCGTACCGATGTCCGCCAGCCTTGCCGCTTCCTCGCCGCTACCGCAGCAGTCGTCGCTGCGCCACCTGCCTGCCGACGATGCGCGCGTCGCGGCGCTGCTCGAGCGCCTCGCGCCCGAACTCGCCGCCGACGCCGCCCGTAACGACGTCGACGGCCGCTTCCCTCACGAGAACTTCGCGCGGCTGCATCGCGCCGGGCTGATCGCGCAGGTCGTGCCGCGCGAGCATGGCGGCGCGGGCGCGACGCTCGCGCAGGCGAGCCGCATCGTGGCCGCCGTCGCGCGCGCCGATCCCGCGACCGCGCTGGTGCTGACGATGACGTATCTGCAGCATCGCGCGCTCGGCCGTGCGGACAACCGCTGGCCCGCGCGCGTGCGGCGTGCGGTGTTCGACAGTGCGGTCGCCGAAGGCGCGCTGATCAACGCATTGCGTGTCGAACCGGCGCTCGGGTCGCCGTCGCGCGGCGGCCTGCCCGAAACGATCGCGCGTCGCGACGGCGACGGCTGGCGGCTGTCCGGCCACAAGCTGTACAGCACCGGCATTCCGGCGCTGCGCTGGCTCGCCGTGTGGGCACGCACCGACGAACCCGAGCCGCGTGTCGGCGTATTCCTCGTGCGGCGCGAGCGCGATGTGGAAGACGACGCAGGCATCTGCGTGATCGAAAGCTGGAATCACCTGGGCCTGCGCGCCTCGGGCAGCCACGAGGTCGTGTTCGACGACGTGCGGCTGCCCGCCGATCATGCGGTGGACGTGCGCGCGCCCGATGCGTGGGCCGTATCGGCCGCGAGCCATGCGGATGTCGACGCGCAGGCTGACCAACAGGCGTGGATGGTCGCGCTGCTCGGCAGCCTCTACGATGCGGTGGCGCGCGCGTCACGCGACTGGCTGCTCGCGTTTGCGACGACGCGCGCGCCGAGCGGGCTCGGGGCCCCGCTCGCGACGCTGCCGCGCATTCAGGAGGCCGTCGGCGAGATCGAAGGGTGGTTGCACACGAACCGCGTGCTGCTCGACGAGCACATTGCGCGCACCGATGCGGGTGACGCGCCGACGGTGACGACGAGCGGCCTCGTCAAGCGAACCGTGACGGAGCAGGCGATCCGCACGGTCGAGCACGCGTTGAAGCTGTCGGGCAATCACGGGCTGAGCCGCCACAATCCGCTCGAACGTCATTATCGCGACGTGCTGTGCAGCCGCGTGCATACGCCGCAGGACGATGCGATCGCGGTCGCCGCCGGGCGTGCGGCGCTCGACGCCGCGGCGCGAAGCGCGAACGCAACCGCGAACGCGGAGACGGGTGGGACATCGCGCGACGCACCGGCATCCGGTCGAAGCGATGCGTGAGCGGGACCGCACGACGGTCGGCGCAAACGGGACAGCGCGGTGCCGGCGTCGCCGGCCTCGGTCAAGCGGCCTCGTCGTGCGCGGCGGCATCCGCGGGCAGCGCCAATGCCGCGCGCGCATGCGCGCCCACGGCCGCGAGCGGCGCCTTGATGCGCGCGGCATCCTGCCGGTGCAGCAGCCACAGATCGATCTGCGGCTTGAAATCGGCGAGCGGCACGATCTCGACCGCGTCGCGCAGCGGGCTGCCTTCGACGAGCGGCAGCGGCATCAGCCCGATGCCGAAGCCGTTCGCGACGCTCTGCAATTGCAGGTCGCGTCCATACACGTCGAGCGTGACGGGCATCGGCAGCCCTTGCGCGTCGAGCGCGCGGCGCAGGCCCGCGCGAAAGCCGCAGCCGTCGGGATTGAGCACCCAGCCGCGCGCTTGGCAGTCGGCGAGCCGATAGCTGCGGCGCGGCCAGTCGCCCTTGCGGCCGACCGCGACGAGCCGGGTGGCCAGCAGCCGTTCGCCCTCGACGTGCGGCGGCAGCACCATTTCGCGGGCCAGAAACACCAGCGCCGCATCGAGTTCGCGGCGCGCGACGCGCTCGACGAGCATGCCGCCCCAGGCGGTCGTGACCTGCGTGGCGAGTGCGGGCCATTGCCCGGCGATCCGCGCGATCAGGCCGGGCAGCATCAGTTCGCCGAGGCCCTGCGTGAGGCCGACGCGGAATTCGCCGGCGGGCGGCCGCTGGCCGGCCGTCAGTTCGCGCAGCGCATCGACCTCGCGCAGGATCGCGCGGCACTGCTCGAACACCTGCAGGCCGATGTCGGTCGGACGCGGCGGTTTCGTGTTGCGGTCGAGCAGCGTCGCGCCGAGCGCTTCCTCGAGATTCTGCACGCGCCGCGTGATCGCCGGCTGCGTCATCCCGAGCTCGGCCGCGGCCTGGCTCAGCGTCTGGCAGCGGACGACCGCTGCAAAAGCGTCGATATCGCTAATTTTCATGTTTGTTCTGCATGGTATTTCGGGTGCATCATGACGATTCATCATATTCGGCATCATATTCGAGGAGGCAGCCGATGAGTACGCTTTCGTTGCATCAGACGCCGCTGCGTCCGTTCGTCGACGGGCTGGGCGCGCTGCTCGCGTCCGGCGCGAACGAGGCGCGCATTCTCGACGAGGGCGGCGCGCTGCTTGCCGCGCTCGTCGCGCACGACGACTGGCTGCCCGACGCATTCGCGCAGCCCGATCCCGAGCGCTACCGCCAGTACCTGCTGCATCTCGATCCCGACGAGCGGTTCTCCGTCGTCAGCTTCGTGTGGGGGCCCGGCCAGACGACGCCGATCCACAATCACACGGTGTGGGGGCTGATCGGCATGCTGCGCGGCGGCGAGTTTTCGCAGCCGTACCGGTTCGACGCGACCGGCAAGCCGGTGCCGTCGGGCGATGCGGTGCGGCTGCAGCCGGGCGACGTCGAGGCCGTGTCGCCGCATATCGGCGACGTGCATCGCGTGACCAACGCGTTCGCCGACCAGGTGTCGATCAGCATCCACGTGTACGGCGCGAACATCGGCAAGGTCGAGCGCGCGGTGTTCCTGGACGACGGCACCGTGAAGCCGTTCGTGTCCGGCTATTCGAACGTGTGACGCCGCAAGTCGCGGGCAACCCGTTGCAAGCGCACACGCCCGCAGCCCCGAGCTTCTTTGCTTTCTTCACCGACTTCAACAGAATCCGACAGAGACATCGTGACGCAATCCGTTGATTCCACTTCCCGTTTCCCCGTCGCGTCGTACCAGGACGTACGCGCACGCCTCCTGGCCCGCGACGAGCTCGCGCTGATCGACGTGCGCGAGGAAGATCCATACGCGCAGGGCCATCCGCTTTGGGCCGCGAATTTTCCGCTGTCGAAGCTCGAACTCGACGCGTGGACGCGCATTCCGCGCCGCGACACGCCGATCGTCGTGTTCGGCGAAGCCGACGGCGAGGATCTCGCGCCGCGCGCGGCCGCGAAGCTCGCGCAGCTCGGCTATACCGACGTGCGGTTGCTCGACGGCGGTCTCGCGGGCTGGCTCGCCGCGGGCGGCGAGCTGTTCATCGACGTGAACGTGCCGAGCAAGTCGTTCGGCGAATGGGTCGAGGCCGAGCGCCATACGCCGTCGCTGTCGGCGCAGGAAGTGCAGGCGCTGATCGACGAGAAGGCCGACGTCGTGATCGTCGACGCGCGCCGCTTCGACGAGTATCAGACGATGAACATCCCGACGTCGACGAGCGTGCCGGGGGCGGAACTCGTGCTGCGCGTGCGCGCGCTCGCGCCGAACCCCGCGACCCGGGTCGTGGTGAACTGCGCGGGCCGCACGCGCAGCATCATCGGCACGCAGTCGCTCGTGAACGCAGGGCTGCCGAATCCGGTCGCGGCACTGCGCAACGGCACGATCGGCTGGACGCTCGCGGGCCAGACGCTCGAGCACGGCGCCGCGCGACGCTTTCCCGACGACGTCGAACCCGCGCAGCGCGAGGAAGCCCGGCGCGCCGCGCGCGCGGTGGCCGAGCGCGCCGGCGTGCCGCGCATCGCGCTCGCGGACGTCGCCGCGCTCGACGAGCCGGGCCGCACGCTGTATCGCTTCGACGTGCGCACGCCGGAGGAATACGAGGCCGGCCATCTGCCAGGCTTCCTGGGCACGCCGGGCGGCCAGCTCGTCCAGGAGACCGATCATCACGCGGCCGTGCGCGGCGCGCGCATCGTGCTCGCCGACGACGACGGCGTGCGCGCGGACATGACCGCGTCGTGGCTCGCGCAGATGGGTTGGGACGTGCGCGTGATCGAGCCGGCCGGCACGGCGGCCTTCACCGAGCGCGGCCAGCCGCCGCGCGACGTGCCCGCGACGCCGCAGGTGGCCGAGGTGTCGCCCGCGACGCTCGCGGGCTGGCTGAAGGAGGCGGGGGCGGGCGAGATCGCGATCGTCGACGTGACGACCAGCGCGAACTACGTGAAGCGGCATATTCCCGGCGCGTGGTTCGTCGTGCGCGCGCGGTTGCGCGACGCGCTCGCCGCGATTCCGCCGGCGAAGCGCTATGTGTTCACGTGCGGATCGAGCCTGCTCGCGCGGTTCGCGGCGGACGACGCGCGCGCGTTGCTGCCGGCTTCCGCGGCGATCTCGGTGCTGACCGGCGGCACGGCCGCGTGGATCGACGCGGGGCTGCCGCTGGAGCACGGCGAGACGCATCTGGCGTCGCCGCGCGTCGACCGCTACCGGCGCCCGTATGAAGGCACGGACAACGCGGCCGCCGCGATGCAGGCGTATCTCGACTGGGAATACGGGCTGGTCGACCAACTGAAACGGGACGGCACGCACCACTTCCGCGTGATCTGAGCGCCGCGCGGCATCCGGTGTGCGGCACGCCTTGCGCCGCGCCCGGTTGCCGCGCGTTCAGCGGCGCATCGCATGCCGCATCCGACACGTTCGGTACGCTCACCGTTTGAACGTATCGACGGCCGTGCGGCCGACGGCCGGATCGTCGGTGAAGAAGCCGTCGATGCCCGCGCGCAGGTACGCCTGGATCTCGCGCACCGAGCCCGCTGTGTTGCGCGTGGCCGGCGTGCCGCCGTCCTTCAGCGACGCGGGCAGGAAGTTGTTCTCCGGACGGAACGTGTACGGATGCACGACGAGGCCGGCTTCGTGCGCGTAGCGCACGTACGGCGTCGGCTGCTGCAGCGTGCCGTCCGCGGCCACGGCGATGATCGACGTCTTGTACGGGCCGACACCGTTCGCATAGGACGCGATCTCGCGCATGCCGTCGCGCGTCGACAGGTCGCCGTAGGTGCGCTTGTCGTTCGCCATCACGAAGTCGTACGGACGCTGGCCGGCTTCGTCCATCAACTGCACGAGCTTCCAGTTCGGCTGGCTCGACTTGATCCGGTTGCGGATCGTCTTCAGGTTCGCGACCTCGAACGACTGGATGTAGACGGTCGCCGTGCGTGCCGTGTACGGATCCTTCAGCAGCGCATCGACGAGACGGTCCTCGAGCGGCAGGCCGACCGACTGGAAGTAGGTCGGGTGCTTGGTTTCCGGATACAGATGAATCGTGCGGCCGGTCTGCGCGGACATCTGTTTCGCGAGCGCGACGATCTCGTCGAAGGTCGGAATCTCGAACTGGTCGTTGTACGCGGTGTTCGCCGGGCGGACCTGCGGAATGCGCTCGCGGGCACGCAGCGTCTTCAACTCGGCGAGCGTGAAATCCTCGGTGAACCAGCCGGTCAGCTGCGCGCCGTCGATCGTCTTGGTCGCCTTGCGGCTCGCGAACTGCGGCAGCGTCGACACGTTCGTCGTGCCGGAGATTTCATTCTCGTGGCGCGCGACGAGCACGCCGTCGCGCGTCGAGACGAGGTCGGGCTCGATCACGTCCGCGCCGTCCTCGATCGCCTTGCGGTACGACGCGAGCGTGTGTTCGGGGCGCAGCGCGCTCGCGCCGCGATGGCCGACCACCTGGACCTTCGCGGAGATCGGCTGCGTCGGATCGGATGCCGACACGTCGTCGCCGCCGCAGGCGGCGAGCAGGAGGGCGGCGGCACAAGCGAACGGGATGCAGCGCAGGGCGGTCGGGCGCGTGAAGAGCATGTCGGTGAACCTTCGAAACGGAAGTCGGTGAAAGGGGCGTCGTTCCGGCGGCGCAGCCTGTCTCGGCGGGCCGCGCGGGATCGAACGGGACGCGATCGTCGCATCGAATAATTACATATGTATTACTCGCGCCTTTCTTTCGTGTTTCTGCGCAAGGTGAACGGGACGGCCGGATTGCGCGCCCGTGCGAGCGGTGCGATCCGGCCGTCGCCGGGAGCCGGCGCGCCGGATGCACTAAACTTGCGGGACTTTTGCATCGCCGCGCCGGGCCGACGCCCGCCCGCGCGACGATGCGGCGACTCGCGGGCCGGCGCGGGCGCCCGGCGCCCGTGTGCGTCCGGGGCCCGCGCCGGCCGATTTTTACCGACCCATGACGACTCATACCGATCCCGCCTACCTGCTCGGCGACCTGCTGAAGAACGTTTCCCGCTCCTTCTACCTGACGCTGCGCGTGCTGCCCGACGGCATGCGCGACCCGGTCGGCCTGGCCTACCTGCTCGCGCGCGCGGCCGACACGATCGCCGACACGGCGCTCGTCGCGCCCGATCGCCGCGCGGCGCTGCTGACCGACCTGCGCGACGAGGTCGAGCGGCTCGGCGACGGCGCGGCGCTGTCGCGTGCGCTGGAGGACGTGACGCGAATGCAGACGGATTCGCACGAGCACGTGCTGCTCGGCTCGATGCAGCCGATGCTCGCGCTGCTGCGCGCGCAGCCGGAGGCGGATCGCGCATCGATCCGCAAGGTCGTCGCGACGCTGACGTCGGGGATGGAGTTCGACCTGCGCACGTTCCCCGACGAACAGTCGGGAGAGGTCGCGTCGTTGCCGGACCGCGACATGCTCGATCGCTACACGTATCTGGTCGCCGGCTGCGTCGGCGAATTCTGGACCGACATGACCGGCGCGCACACGCGGGCCGCGCGCGGCTGGGACCTGGCGGACATGCGCGAGAAGGGCATTCGTTTCGGCAAGGCGCTGCAGATGACCAACATCCTGCGCGACTGCGCGAAGGACCTGCGGATCGGCCGCTGCTACCTGCCGGACGACGTGCTGGCCGCGCACCGCGTGGGCGTCGCCGACCTGATGTCGCCCGATGCGTCGGCGCGCGCGCGCGGCGTGCTGGTCGACCTGCTGCGCGTGGCGCTCGATCAGTATCGCGACGCGTGCCGGTACACGCTGGCGATTCCGCGCCGTTTCGTGCGTCTGCGGCTCGCGTGTCTGTGGCCGATCATGATCGGCCTCGAAACGCTCGAACGGCTGGCCGGCCATGACGCGTGGCTCGATCCGGCGAGGCCGGCGAAGGTGCCGCGCAAGCGGATCTACCGGATCATGGCGTCGTCGCTCGCGCTCGTCGGCTCGAACGCGGCGATCCGTGCGCGCATGAACGCGCTCGTCGATGCGGTGAACGCGCGGATCGAGCAACCGTCCGCGCGCTGATTCTCGCTGAACGATGCCGGCGCGACAGGCGCGGGCATCGCCCCTCGGCCCGCATTCGCCGGGCCGCTTCCGTCCGATTCTCCCCACACGCACTGAAACGTTTTCACGATTTCGCTTTCCGAAACGTGGGTGTCATGAATGTCAGCGATCCTGCGCGGCGGCGTTGAATCGTGGCAGCCGCCGCGGTCGCGCATTTGTAAGAAGGTTATTGCCGAAGGCGTCTGACGACATTGGACGGTCGCGATGCACCAGTAAAAATGTAAAGCTAGGGTTTTCACCGGGAAATGCCGGAAAGGCCCACCGCGTAAGCGTTTTCAGGTGTTATGTAACCGTTTGGTGAACCCCTGCGTTGCGTCGATCATACGATGACCGACTGCACATGTTGGGAAACGATTGGTAATCCGTCAGAATCGCACCGGCATGTACTCGCACATGTGTCAGTCATAAAACCACACCAGAAAAGAAATCATTCTTTGAGGACGGAGAATCAATGAAAAAGCGCGTCGCTTTCGCCATGACGGCAGTGGGTCTCGCAGCCGCTACCGCCGCCCACGCCCAGAGCAGCGTGACCCTGTACGGTATCGTCGACAACGCCATCGCCTGGCAGAACAACTCGTCGGCGGTCGGCGCGACCACGGGCGGTCACTCGAAGGTGCAGATGGCCACCGGCATTTGGGCAGGCAGCCGCTTCGGCCTGAAGGGCAGCGAAGATCTCGGCGGCGGCACGAAAGCGATTTTCCAGTTGGAAGCCGGCTTCAACGCGAACAACGGCTCGTCGCAATGGGCGAACGGCATCTTCACGCGTCAGGCGTGGGTGGGTCTGACCAACCCGACGTACGGTACGCTGACGGCCGGCCGCCAGTACACCGCGTACTACACGCTGCTGTCGCCGTATAGCCCGACGACCTGGCTGACCGGTTACTACGGCGCGCACCCGGGCGATATCGACTCGCTGGACACCAGCTACCGCGCGAACAACTCGCTCGTCTACATGTCGCCGAAGTTCTACGGCTTCACGGTCGGCGGTTCGTACTCGCTCGGCGGCGTGGCAGGCAGCTTCAACCGCGGCTCGACCTGGAGCGCGGCGATCCAGTACCTGAACGGCCCGGCAGGCATCGCGGTCGGCTATCAGCGCATCAACAACGCGACGCTCGGCGGCGGCGTGTGGGGCGCGAACTCGACCGCGCAAAACGGTCTGGATTCGAACGGCAACGGTGCCGAGCAGGCCGTGTCGTCGATCAACGGCGGCTACAAGACGGCACAGTCGCAGCAACGTGTCGCCGTGACGGCCGGTTACCAGTTCACGCCGGCGTGGGACATCTCGGTGTCGTACTCGAACGTCCAGTACATCCCGGGCAACCTGTCGGCATTCCACAATACGGCGATCTTCAACACGGCGGGCGCAGTGCTGCACTGGAAGGCAGCGCCGCAGTGGGACTTCGCGGCAGGCTACTCGTACACGCGTGCGACCCAATCGAACGGCGTCTCGAGCGCGGCCAAGTACCACCAGGTCACGCTGTCGCAGTACTACAGCCTGTCGAAGCGCACGGGCCTGTACGCGGTTGAAGCGTACCAGCACGCTAGCGGCAACACGATCAGCGGCCTGACCGGCGGCATCGTCAACGCAACGACGTCGATCGGCGACGGCGTGGGCGCGGGTTCGAAGCAGAACCAGATCGCTGCAGGCGTCGGCCTGATCCACCGCTTCTGATGTCGCGCGGCGCGCGAGCGCCGCTCACGGCATGCGGTATGAAAAAACCGGCCTTCGGGCCGGTTTTTTTTCGTGGGTGCGCGCCGCACGCGTGGCGCGGGTGCCGTCGTCGGCCGAGCAGCGTCCGACGGCGTATGCCCAAGCCGTCCCGATCGTCAGCGGCTCGAATCGTCCGACCAGTTCCCCGCCAGCGACTGAAACAGCGCCGCCGTATCGGCAAGCCGGTCGGCCTGCGCGCGTGTGCGGTCGAGCGCGGTCTGCAGTGCCTGCCGCTGCGCGTCGAGCAGCGCGAACGTGCTGATCCCGCCTGCCGCGTAACGGTCGCCGGCAATCGCGTTGCCTGCCGCCGCTTCCCGTGCGGCCGTGTCTCGCGCCTCCAGTTCCGCCGCATCGTGTTCGACCGCGCGCATCGCGTCGGCGACCTGCTGGAGCGCCAGCAGCACGGTTTCCCGATAGCTTGCGAACGCGGCGTCGTATGCGGCTTCGGCCGCGCGCTTTTTCGCGCGCAGTTCGCCACCGTGAAAGAGCGGCTGCGTCAGGCCGAGACCGACATTCCAGACATTGAGCCCGCTCACGATATCCGCGATGCGCGTGCGTTCCGAACCGATCCCCGCCGAAATCGAAAAACGCGGATACAGGTTCGCGGTCGCCACGCCGACGTTCGCGCTCGCCTGGTGCAGCACGGCCTCCGCCGCGCGGATGTCGGGCCGTTCGCGCGCGAGCGTCGACGGCAGCGCGACCGGCAGCGTGTGCGGCAGCGCGAGCGCATCGAGCGTGAGGTCGGGCAATGCGGCGTCGGACGGCGGCGCGCCCAGCAGGATCGCGAGCCGGTGGCCGGCCTGCGCGAAGCGGGCCGCGAGCGGCGGCAGCGAGGCCTGCGTCTGCGCGAGCAGCGTGCGCTGCGCATGCACGTCGGCCTGTGATACGCCGCCCGCCGCGAAGCGCGCTTCGACGATGCGCAACTGCCGCGCCTGCGCGTCGACGAGCTGACGTGTGAGCGCGATCTGCTGCGCGAGCGACGCGCGCAGGATCGCGGTCGCGACGACGTTGCCCGCGAGCGTCAGGCGCGCGGCGTCGAGCGTGTATGCCTGATAGTCGACCTGCGCGCGCAGCGCTTCGAGCGCGCGCCGGTTGCCGCCGAACACGTCGAGGACGTACGACACGCTCACCGACGCGTCGTACAGCGTGAATGGCCCCGGATTCGGCACGTTGGCGGGCAGCCCGAACGCGGCGACGTCGACCTTCTGGCGCGTGGCGGACAGGTTCGCGTCGACGCGCGGCAGCATCGTCGCGCCGGCTTGCGCCGCATGGTTCTGTCGCGCTTCGTCGAGCCGTGCGCGGGCCTCGGCGAGCGTCGGGCTGTTTTGCCACGCGGTATCGACGAGCCGGTTCAGCGGCGCCGAATCGAACCGCGTCCACCAGCGTTGCAGCGTGTGCGCGGCCAGCGCGAACGTCTGCGCGTCGCTGGCCGCCGCCGTCGCCGCGGGCGCTTCGTCGCGTGTGTAACGCTGCGTGGCCGGCGCGTCCGGCGTGTGGAAATCCGGCCCGACCGCGCATCCGGCGACGAGCAGCGCAACGGCCGCCAATGCGCTGCCGCGGGCGGAGTGGGAGGCGTGACGCGAAGCCGGTTTCATCGCGCGGCCCCTAGTCGAGCGTGCGCCGGTAGAAGCGCAGCGCGATGCCCATCACGACGAGCGTGAAGAGCGCGACCGGCCACACGGACGGCCACAGGTCGGCCCAGCCGTTGCCTTTGAGCAGGATGCCGCGCACGAGGCGGTTGAAGTAGGTGAGCGGCAGCAGGTTGCCGATGAATTGCGCCCACCGCGGCATCCCGGCGAACGGAAACATGAAGCCCGACAGCAGGATGTTCGGCAGGAAGTAGAACACCGCGAGCTGCATCGCCTGCAGCTGGTTCTGCGCGAGCGACGACAGCGTGATGCCGACCGTGAGGTTCGCCGCGATGAACAGCAGCGCGGACAGGTAGATCGCGAACACGCCGCCGACGAATGGCACGTCGAACACGTAGCGCGCGGCGGCGAGGATGATCGACACCTGGATCAGCCCGATGAACACGTACGGGACGATCTTGCCGGTCATCACCTCCAGCGGCCGCACGGGCGTCGCCAGCAGATTCTCCATCGTGCCGCGCTCGCGTTCGCGCGTGATCGCGAGGCCCGTCATCATCACCATCGTCATCGTCAGGATCACGCCCATCAGCCCCGGCACGACGTTGTACTGCGTGATGCCTTCGGGGTTGTACAGGCGGTGCAGCACCACGTCGAACGCGGCCGGGCGGCCGTTCAGGTGCGCGAGCGGGCCGGTCAGGTCCTTGTCGGCGAGGGGTTGCACGAGGCCCGGCAGCGCGCCGATCGCCGACGCGGTCGCGACGGGATCGGTCGCGTCCGCCTCGACGAGCAGCGCCGGGCGCTCGCCGCGCAGCAGCCGCTTCGAGAAATCGGCCGGCACGCTCAGCACGAACTGCACGTCGCCACGGGCAAGCGCATGCCGGCCGGCCGATTCGTCGGGCAGCGTCGCGACGATGTCGAAGTACGCGGAATTGCGCATCGCGGCGATGAAGCTGCGCGCGAACGGGCTCGAGTCGGCGACGATCACCGCGGTCGGCAGATGCTTCGGGTCGGTGTTGATCGCGAAGCCGAACAGCGCGAGCTGGATGATCGGCACGCCGACGATCATCGCGAACGTCACGCGGTCGCGGCGCAGCTGCAGGAATTCCTTCAGCACGATGCTCCACCAGCGCGCGACCGAGAACGATTCGCGCAGGCCCGTCCACGCGTTCATGTCGCCGCTCCGCCGGGCGGCCCGGACGCGCGGCCCATCATGTAGATGAAGACGTCTTCGAGCCCGGTGTCGATCGGCGCGACCTGCAGCGGTGCGCGACCGTCCGTCTGTGCGTCGGCCTGCGACGCGACCTGCGCGAGCGTTGCGTCGAGCAGCGCGCGATCGCGGCCGCTCACGTGCAGCGTCGAGCCGAACACGACCGTCTGGTCGACGCCCGGCATCGTGCGCAGGCGCGCGGACAGTTCGGCCAGATGCCCGCCGGTGACCGAGCGTGTCGACAGGTGCTGCGACGCGACGATTTCCTCGGACGTGCCCTGCGCGAGCAGTTCGCCGGATGCGATGTATGCGAGCTTGTGGCAGCGTTCGGCTTCGTCCATGTAGTGCGTGCTGACGAGTACCGAGATGCCTTGCGCGGCCAGCCGGTGCAGTTCTTCCCAGAAGTCGCGGCGCGCGGCCGGATCGACGCCGGCCGTCGGTTCGTCGAGCAGCAGCAGTTCCGGCTCGTGCAGCATGCACGCGGCGAGCGCGAGACGCTGCTTCCAGCCGCCCGACAGCGCGCCCGTGAGCTGGTCCGCGCGGCTCGCGAGGCCGAGCCCGTCGAGCGCGCGCGAGACGGCCGCCCGGCGATCGGGCATCCCGTACACGCGTGCGACGAAATCCAGGTTCTCGCGGATCGACAGGTCTTCCCAGTACGAGAAGCGCTGCGTCATGTAGCCGACACGCCGCTTGATCTGCGTGCTGTCGCGCACGATGTCGTAGCCAAGGCAGGTGCCGCTGCCCGAGTCGGGCGTGAGCAGGCCGCACATCATGCGGATCGACGTCGTCTTGCCGCTGCCGTTCGGCCCGAGAAAGCCGAAAATCTCGCCGCGCGCGACGCGCAACGACACGTCCTTCACGACGTGTTTGTCGCCGAAGCGTTTGTTCAGGCGGTCGACGTCGATCGCGTACGGAGCGGGGGGCGCGTTCATCGCATCCTCACGGCGACGGGCTGGCCCGGGTGCAGCTTCGGCGCGTCGGCGACGGCGGGGCGCGCTTCGACCATGAACACGAGCTTGGTCCGGCTCTCGTTGCTGTAGATCACGGGCGGCGTGTATTCGGCCTCGCGCGACACGTAGGTGACGTGCGCGGGGACGTCGGCGGGGCAGCCGTCGCAGCGGATCGCGACGGTGCGCCCCGGGGCGATCGATGCGAGGGCGGCTTCCGGCACGAAGAACCGCACCTTCAGGTTTTGCGGCGGCAGCATCTGCACGACCGGATTGCCGGCCTGCACCCATTCGCCGACGCGGTACAGCGTGTCGTACACGCGCCCGGCGGCGGGCGCGGCGACGCGCTTCTGGTCGAGCTTCCATTGTGCTTCGGTGACGGCCGCCTGCGCGGCATCGACCTGCGCGGCCTGGGCGGCCACCTGCTGCGCGCGTCCCGGCAGGCGCGCGACGTCGACCTGGTTCTGCAACTCGCGCACCTGCGCGGCGGTGGTCTGCGCGGACGTGCGCGAATCGTCGAGCTGCTGCTTCGACAGACCGCCGGCCGCGTACTGGCGCTCGTCGCGCGCGCGTTGCGCGGCGGCACGCGCGGCCTGTGCGGTGGCCTGCGCGAGCTGGGCCCGCGTGACCGCGACTTCCGGCGCACGCTTGCCGGTCTGCAGGTCGGCAAGTTGCGCGCGTGCGGCCGCGAGCTGATGCTGCGCCTGCAGCAATGCGGCCGTTTCGTTGACGGCTTCGAGCGAGAACACCGACATGCCGGCCGCGACGGCCTGGCCGCGTTCGACCGACAACTGCGTCAGCGTGCCCGCTTGCGACGACGACAGGTACACGAATTCGCCTTCGACATAGCCTTGATAAGTCGCCACGTCGTTCGCCGGCCGTCCGCAGCCGGCGAGCAGCGCGACGGCGGCGGCGGCCAGGGCGAGCGGCGGCGGGCGGGACACGTTCACGACGGCCTCCGGGGCGAATGTGCGCCGGCATCCGGCACGGCGGCGGGCGGCTGCAAGCCGGAACCGAGCAGCGCGCGGACGTGGCGATGCAGCACGTCGCGATCGACCGGCGGCAGGCCGCGCGCGCTTTGCCACAGCTTCGCGGTGGCGAGCGGCAGCATCACGAGCGCGATGATCGAATGGAACAGGAATGCGGGTTCGAGCGCGGGGTTCAGCGTGCCGGCCTGCTGCGCGGCGCGGATGCGCTCGGCAAAGCGGCCGACGTGCTCGAGCGGAATGCGCCGGATCATCCGCTCGCGCAGCAGGCCGCCTTCGTGGACGATCTCGCGCAGCCAGATCGACGGCAGCCAGGGCATGCGATGCGTGACGTCGAAGAACCGGTCGACGAGTTCGGCGACGAGCGCGAACGGATCGTTTTCGATCTGCGGGGCGGTTGGCCGCCACACGAACGCGATGACCTGCGCAAGCCGCTCCTCGACGATCGCGTCGAGCAGCTGCTCGCGATTCGTGAAGTAGTAATGGACCATCGCCGACGTGACGCCCGCGGCCGCGGCAATCTGCGCGACGGTCGTCGCCGCGATGCCGCGCTCGGCGAACAACTGCATCGCGACGTCGAGCATGTGGTCGCGCAGGTCGAAGTCGTCCACCGACGGGCGGCGCCCGCGCGGCCTGGCGACGGTGGATTTCGCGTTCATGCAGACGACGCTAATTGACGGGTTAGTTAATTTCAAGGAAGGGTTTTCGCCCGCGTTGATCGAGATCAGGCGTGCATCGAACGGCGGTGCGGACGAACGGGGCGGCGGCGTGACGACGGGGCGTATGCCAGTGGCGGAATGTAGGAAGCGGCTAATGGGGAAACCACGGGGAACCGGGGGGAGAAGCGCCCGAGGCTGGCGAGGACGCCGTGCGTCACGGGTGCGTGCCCGACACGGCACGCACCCCGAACGTCGTCACTGATCGATCGGCGACTTCAGCGGCTGGTGCTCGCCCGTCAGCCCGAACACGACGAGTTGCGCGGGCTCGGTCGCGCTCGCATTGCGCGACACCTGGTGGCGCGAACCGGGCGGCTCGTACCAGCCTTCGCCTGCGCGATAGCGGCGCACCGGGCCGTCGTTCACCTGCGACAGCACTTCGCCTTTCGACACGACCGCGAACACCGAGCCGAGGTGTTTGTGTGCTTCGGATGCCTGACCAGGCGCATAGTCGACGGTCGCGACGACGGCGAACTTGCCGGGCGCTTCGGGCACGGCCTGTTGCATGATCGCGCGCACGTTGTCGCCGGCGTCGTGCGCAATGGCGGCGGCCGGCAGCGCGGCGACGAGCGCGAGCGACGTGCACAGCATCGCGCGGCGGAGCGTGAAGCGGGAGCGCATGATCGTCATCTCCTTACTCGGGCATCTTGCGGAATGCGATCGCGAAGCGGTTCCACGTGTTGATCGTCGCGATCAGCATCGACAGTTCGAACAGCTCCGTGTCGTTGAAGTGCGGCTTCACGGCTTCCCAGACGGCATCCGGCACGTGGTTGTCGGCGATCAGCGTCAGCGCTTCGGTCCACTCCAGCGCCGCGCGTTCGCGCTCGGTGAAGAACGGCGTTTCGCGCCAGACGACGACCGCCGCCAGGCGGCGATCGGTCTCGCCGCCCTTGCGCGCATCGGTGGTGTGCATGTCGACGCAGAACGCACAGCCGTTGATCTGCGACGCGCGCAGCCGGACCAGTTCGGCGAGCGGCTTCTCGATCGAGCTTTTCGCGATGAATTCCTCGGCGTTGCGCATCACCTTGATGGCGTTCGGGCTGGCGGTATAGAAGTTCAGGCGCGGTTGCATGGCAGGTCCTTTTTCCGGTTGATGCGCACGGTGGCGCGACAGGACCCACTTTAAGCGTGGCACTGGCCTGCTTGAATGGCCAATTCCGGGAAAATTCAGGTAACCAGTGTCGCACCGCCGATGTTGCCCGAGTCCAGCAGCGCGGCCAGTTTCGCGAGCGCGGCGTCGATGCGCAGCGCGTCGATCCCGCCATAGCCGAACAGCAGCCCCGGGCGCGCCGCCGAGCCGACGTGGAACGCCGAGATCCCGTACAGGCCGATGTCGTGCTCGCGGGCGGCGCGGACCAGCGCGGTTTCGTCGAGCCCCGGTTTCAGGTGCGCGGCGAGGTGGATGCCGGCGGTCGGCACGATCGGGTCGAACCACGGCCCGAGGTTGCCGCGCAAATGCGCGAGCAGCATCTTGCGGCGCGCGTCGTAGTGCTTCTGCACGCGCCGCAGGTGTCGCGCGAAATCGCCTTCGTGCATGAAGCGCGCGAGCGCCGCCTGCGTGAGCGTGCAGGTATGCCAGTCGACGATCTGCTTCGCCTTGGCGAGCGCGCCGCGCAGCGCGCGTGGCGGAATCGCGTAGCCGATCCGCAGTTCGGGAAAGATCGTCTTCGAGAACGTGCCGACGTACGCGACGAGGCCCGTGCGGTCGAGGCTCTTCAGCGACTCCACCGGCCGGCCTTCGAAGCGGAATTCACCGTCGTAATCGTCCTCGATGATCACCGCGCGGCGTCGCTGCGCCCATTCGAGCAGCGCGACGCGCCGGTCCAGCGTCATCGGCATTCCGAGCGGGAACTGGTGCGATGGTGTCACGTAGACGAGGCGCGCGTCGTCGGGCAGCCGCTCGATGATGAGGCCGTGCGCATCGACCGGCACGCCGATCACCGTCGCGCCGAGCGACGCGAACGCCGCGCGCGCCGGCGGATAGCCGGGATTCTCGACCGCGACGACATCGCCCGGCCGCACGACCACGCGCGCGATCAGGTCGAGCGCCTGTTGCGCGCCTTGCGTGACGAGCACGTCGTCCCAGCCGCACGCGACCGCGCGGCTGAACGCGATGTAGCGCGCGATCGCGCCGCGCAACTGCGGATCGCCGGCCGGATCGTGGTACTGGCCGGGGCCGCGCGCCTGCTGGCGCAACGCGTGATGCAGGCAGCGGCGCCACGCGTCGAACGGGAACAGCGTCTTGTCGGTCACGCCGCCGCGGAAGTCGAACGCGGGCGTGTCCTGCGGCGCGGGCATCGCGAGCGCGTCGGGCAGTTCGTCCCACAGTGCGCGTGCGTCGACGGCATGGACGGGCCGTGCGGCCTCGACGAGCGACGGCGTCGAGTCTGCCGCGTGCGGCACCCGCGCGAGGCCGTCGGCGACGAACGTGCCGTCGCCCGCGCGCGTGTTCAGGAAGCCCTCGGCGACGAGACGCTCGAACGCGTCGAGCGTCGTCTTGCGCGACACGCCGAGCTGCCTGGCGAGGTCGCGCGTCGACGGCAGCCGGGCGCCGCCTTCGAGCCGCCCGTCGACGATCGCGGTGCGCAGCTGCCGAAAGATTTGCCCGGTGAGGTCGTGACGGCCTTCGATGCGGATCGCGATGTCCATCGCAGTGGTTACCTCGAATAAGGAAATTTGATGCCGATGAGCATACCGGAAGTTCACGGCCGGCCCGGCATCCGCCGAACGCAGCGGCACGGCGCCATTCGATTGGACCGCCGCCCGCCGGTGCCTTACGATCCATCACAATCCCCGACCGGAGTGCCCCCATGCTGTCCGAAGACGAACTCGCGCTGCTCGATGCGATCCGCGCCACCGGCAGCCTGTCGCGGGCGGCCGCGCGGCTCGGCAAGGCGCCGTCGACCATCTCGCACGCGGCGCGGCAGCTCGAAACGCGCTTCGACGCGCTGCTGTTCGACCGGCGCGGCTACCGGCTGCAGCTCACGCCGGCCGGCCAGTTGCTGACCGACGAGGCGTCGCGCCTCGCGCTGGACGTCGCGCGGCTCACGCAGCGCGTGCGGCAGGTCGCGAGCGGCTGGGAGGACCGGCTGTGGATCGTCAGCGACGAGGTGCTGGAGTTCGATACGCTGCTGCCGGTCGTCCGCGCATTCGATGCGCTCGATTCGGGCGTGTCGCTGCGCTTCACGCACGAAGTGCTCGGCGGCACCTGGGAAGCGCTGCGCGACGGTCGCGCGGATCTGGTCGTCGGCGCGACCAACGAGCCGCCGGCGATTCCGGGTTTCAAATGGTTCGAGCTCGGCGCGATGGAATGGGTGTTCGCCGTATCGCCGCGCCATCCGCTGGCCGCGGCAAGCGAGCGGCTGACCCGCGACGCGATTTGCGCGCATCGCGCGGTCGTCGTCGCCGATTCGTCGCGGCGGGCCGTCGGCCGCGCGTACGGGCTGCTCGGCGGGCAGGCGGTGCTCGCGGTGCCGTCGATGCGCGCCAAGATCCTCGCGCAGCGCGACGGGCTCGGCGTCGGCTGGGTGCCGCGCCGGCGGGTTGCTTCGCTGCTCGCGCGCGGCGAGCTCGTCGAGAAGGAAACGGCCGATCCGCGCGAGCCGAACGTGCTGTACGTCGCGTGGCGCGGCGACCGCGACGGCCGCGCGCTGCAATGGTGGCTGGAGCAACTGCGCGAACCGCGGCTCGCGCAGCGCCTGCTCGCCGGGATCGACGTGACGGGCTGAGTGCGTCAGCCGTGCAACGGACGGACAGGTCCCGACAAACACGTTCGAAGATTTCGAACGTGTCCGCCGCGCCGGTCGTACGGCAAGGGCGGGCGCCGAGCGCATCCTGTGTTCACGGTCAACTCACCGGATCACAGGAGAACATCATGCAACGCTTCGAAGGAAAAACGGTCCTCGTCACGGGCGGCAACAGCGGCATCGGCCTGGCGGCCGCACGGGCATTCGCGGCCGAAGGCGCGCGGGTCATCATCACCGGTCGCGACGAGCAGACGCTCGCCGCCGCGCGCGCGTCGCTCGGCGACGGCGCGCTCGCGATCCGCAACGAGGCCGGCAGCGTCGCGTCGGCGCGGGCGCTGGCGGACGCGATCGCGGCCTCCGGCGCGCGACTCGACGCCGTGTTCGTCAACGCCGGCGTCGCGAAACTCGCGCCGTTCGCGGATATCGACGAGGCGTTGTGGGACCTCGTGTTCGACACGAACGTGAAGGGCGCGTATTTCCAGATCCAGTCGCTCGTGCCGCTGCTGAACCGCGGCGCGTCGATCGTGATCAACGGCTCGATCAACGCGCATATCGGGATGCCGGGCTCGTCCTTGTACGCGGCGAGCAAGGCGGCCGTCAATTCGTTCGCGAAGACGTTGTCGACGGAGCTGCTGCCGCACGGCGTGCGGGTGAACGTGGTGAGCCCCGGCCCGGTCCAGACGCCGCTGTACGGCAAGCTCGGGCTCGACGCGGCCACGCTCGACGAGACGGCCGAGAAGATCAAGCGGCTCGTCCCGATCGGCCGGTTCGGCACGCCGGACGAAATCGCGTCGACGGTGCTGCATCTGAGCGCGCCGGAATCCGCGTTCATCGTCGGCGCGGAAATCATCGCGTCGGGCGGGATGGGCTTGCTTTGAGCGGATGACGGCGGGGCCGCACGACCCGACGCGACGTCGGGCGGCGCAGCCCCGCCGGGCGATCGCATCGCTAGCGCGATGTACAGGCGTCGCGAACCTCGTCGGCCCGATCGCGTCCGTGGAGTTGCGTCACCGTAAGCCCCGAGAACGTCGCGCTGCCGTGCTCGGCGAACACGGCGACGCGGTCCGCGTCGAGCGGCGGAAAGATCAGATCCGTCAGCGCGACGCGGCCGCCGTTCGCGAACACCTCGACCGACCCGCGATCGACGACGATTTCGAGCCGCAGTTGCCCATGATCGAGCGGCAGATCGACGATGTGCTCGCGGCTGAACGTGCCGGCGAAATCCGTCGAGCCGGCGCGCGAGCGGTCGAGCGTCAGCGTGCGCTTCGCCGTGTCGTACACGATCCGGGTGCCGATCGAGCCATCCGCCGATCCTCGCACGATCAGACCCGCGCGTGCCGCGTGCCGCGGCGCGATCGTCACCGTGATGCGCTGGACGACACCGCGCGTCGCGTCCGACAGCGCGCGGGTGGCGGACTCGACGTTCAGGTTGCCTTCGTGCACGGCGGGCCGCCCGTCGGCCCACGCATCGAACGCGGCGGCCGGCGTCACGACGAGCGTCGGTTCGCCGCCGATCGTCTTCAGCGCGAACTCGCGCGGCAACGTCGTCGCGCCGCGCCAGGGCGCCGTCGGCACTTTCGCCGCGTAATCCCAGTTGCTCATCCATGCGATCGCGACAGGCCGCGCGCCCGGGGCGCCGGAGAACGTGCCGGCGGCGTAAAAGTCGGCGCCGTGATCGACCCAGCGGAATCGCGCGGGATCGGAACCGGCCGGCGCGACGTGGTCGGGCGTGAACGTGCGACCGTCGAAGTCGCCGACGAAATACATCGCGCCGGAGCCGCCGGCGACCGACCACGGGTTGACGTTGACGATCATCACCCACTTGACGTGTCGCGAATCGTCGTCGACGGGCAGCGGCACGAGGTCGGGCATTTCCCACAGCACGCCCGCATGCGGCACGTCCGGCAGCGTGAAGTCGCTCAGGAACGACCAGTGAATCAGGTCGGCGGATCGATAGAGCTTCACGACCTGCGCGTCCGCGACGACGGTCGTCATCAGCCAGTAGCCGCCAGGCGCGTACCACGACACTTTCGGGTCGCGGAACTGCTTCGATTCGGGATCGAGCGTGAGCACGGGGTTGTGCGCGTAGGGCCGCCAGGTCGCGCCGTGGTCGAGGCTGTACGCGAGCGATTGCGCCTGCGTGCCCGGTGCGTGACCCGAGCCGTCCTTGTAGACGCTCGTGTAAAGCGCAACCAGCGGCGTCTCGCCCGGCGCGCCGAGGCCGGACGTGTTGTGCGTGTCGGCGACGATCGAGCCGGAGAAGATTTCCTCCGTCGCGTTCGCGCGCATCGCGACCGGCTGCTCGCGCCAGTGGACGAGGTCGGTGCTGGTCGCATGGCCCCACGACATGTTGCCCCAGTCGTGGCCGAGCGGGTTGTACTGATAGAACAGGTGATAGCGGCCGTTCTCGTAGACGAGGCCGTTCGGATCGTTCATCCAGTTGCGTTGCGGCGTGTAGTGCACGGCCGGCCGCCATTGCGGCGTGCCGTGCCCGGGCGGTGCGTCGCAGGGCGCGGCGGCGGCGGCGTGCGTGCAGGCCGCGCTTGCCGCACACGCGAGCAGCAGCCGGGTAATCAGGCGGGGAAAGCGAAGAAACGTCGATCTCATGCGGGGTTCCGTGCTTCGGCGCGCGAAGCGGGAAAGGAGGCGCATGCCGCTTGCGACGGCAGCATGCGCGATTCTGCGAAGGAGGGAGGCGGCACGCACGCGACACGCGCGATGTGCGCCGCCTCGACGCCGGCGGGCGATGCCCGCCGCGTCCGTAGCGGACCCGTTACGGACGGGTGCCGGGGCCGCCGTTGTGGTCGGCGCCCGTCGCCGGCAGGTTTGCCGAGATGTCGCCGTAACCGCCGAGGCCGCTACGTCCGTACGTGCGGTCGACCGCCGTCGACGTGCCGTTGATGTTCACTTTCACCGTCGGCGCGAGCGTGCCGCCGCGACGCGGGCCGATCGCATCGATGAACGACTCGACGAGCCCGCCCGGCATCACGTAGTGCGAATACGACTGGAATTCGCGCGGGTTCTGGTTCGGGTCCTGCGAATACGGCGCGCCGGCCGGTGCGGAGAAGTCGGTCGGGTTGCCGAGCACGAGGCCGCTGCCGCCGTTCAGCGGCAGGAAGTCGCTGCGGATGCCGTTGCCGACGAAGCCGTAGACGCCGTCCGGCCCGTCGACGCCCGCGGCCATCGTCGTGCGGTGGCTGATCGTGAACAGGTAGTACTTGCCGTCCTTCAGATAGATCTGCGGGCGCTCGGTCTGGTCGTCGACGCAGTTCGCCGACAGGATCGGCGGCAGGAACTTCCATTCGGTCAGTTGCGGGTTCGTCGCGACCGCCAGGCCGACGTTGGCCTTTTGATACACTGCGCCCGAGTTCATGACGGCGTTGAGGTCTTCCCGGTACGGATCGTTCGGCGCGTAGCCGAGGTCGGCCTCGGTGCAGGTCCGGGCGCCGCGCTGGCCGCCGGTGTTGCCTTCGAACACCATGTAGGTCTTGCCCGGGTGCGCGGGGTCGGTGAACACGAACGGATCGCGGAACGAGAAATACGTGTTCTGCTGGCCGCTCTGGTAGTAGTTGCCGTCCGGTTGCAGCAGCGCCTTGTGATCGTCGAAGCCGCTGAACCACACGTGCTTGTCGTCGGCATGGATGTGGCCGTCGGCGCGCGTGATGATCGCCTGCGGCGGCGTGATGTCCGCGCCGCCGGGGGCCGAACGGTTGAACGAGGTCGCGGTGTAGTAGAGGCTGACGTTGTCGCCCTGCGTGAGGCGCGCGGAGCCCGACCATTCGGCGTTGTTGGTCATCGGCGACGTGCCGAACACCTTGACGCTCGCGCCGTCCGGGAACAGGTGGCCGCCCCAGGTCCAGCCGCCGTTCGCGGGACGCTGCGACGCGGGAATCCCGGCACGGCGATAGAAGAAGCCGATGCGCGCATGGACGTGACGATCGTCGAACGTGTAGCCGGCGTGCGGATCGGCCGTGAGCGAGAAGATCACTTCCCAGCCCTTGTAGCTGAGCTGGTTCGCGCGCAGGTCGGCCAGCGGCCAGGTATCCCAGACCCACACGTTCGAGTTGATCAGCGGGAAATCCTGCGGGATGTCCGGCATCGTCAGCGACTGCGGCAGCGAGTTCTTGTCCGCGCCGGCCGTGTGCGACTGCGCGACGATCTGGCGGATGTCCGCGCGGGTCCAGCGCATCGTGAAGTTGCCTTCGGGATCGTAGGCCTGCTGCGTATGCGGCGTGGGCGTGGGGGCGCCGGTGCTTTGCGCGTGCGCGACGGATGACGCGGACGCGAAGGCGGCCAGTGCCGCGCCAGCGAACAGCAAACGTTTGGCCGCGGTCGCGCGGCAAAAAGGAAAGTAAGTCATGTCGGCATTGTTTCCGTTGACGGTGAAAAGGAACTGCTGAGGTGGCGTTGATATCCAAACCGGTTTGGATGCTATTTCAAACCGGTTTGGACGTCAAAAGATAAATATTTGACGGTAATAACTACCATTCGGAAATAATTGCCGCTGCACGCGGATTGAACGAATGGCATGCACAACGCGAGGAGCGACGTGAAGGTAAATCTGAAGGCGCTGTCGGATGCGCTCGGACTGTCGCGCACGACGGTCAGTCGGGCGCTGAACGGCTACGACGATGTGAGCGAGGCGACCCGCGAGCGCGTGATGAAGGCTGCGCGCGAACTCGGTTATGTCGCGGATCCGACCGCACGGCGGCTGGCGACGGGGCGTGCCGATGCGATCGGCATCGTGTATCCGTTCGGAGCCGGCGATCTGGGCGACCCGCGCTTCGGTGAAGTCGTTGCGGGCATCACCGAGCGGCTTGGCGAGCGCAATCTCGACTTCATCATCGCGGCCGCACGGCCGAACGCCGAACTCGACTCGTATCGCCGGCTCGTCGACGGCCGGCTCGTCGACGGGCTGATCGTCGCGCGCACGCTGGTCGACGACCCGCGCCTCGCGTACCTGCGCTCGAATGCGTTTCCGTATGTCGCGTATGGCCGTACGCAAACCGCCGAGCCTTACGCGTGGTTCGATTTCGACAACGAAGCGGGCGCGCGCGATGCGGTGCGGCGCCTGATCGGCTTCGGTCATCGGCGGATCGCGATGATCAGTGCGCCGCTGTCGCTGAATTTCGCGATGCAGCGCCGCGCCGGCTATCTCGCGGCGCTGCGCGAGGCCGGCATCGAACCCGATCCGGCGCTGCTGGTCGAGTGTCCGTTTACGCGCGACGGCGGCCAGCAGGGCGCGCAGGCGCTGCTCGCACAGGCCGAACGGCCGACTGCGCTGCTCGTCGACAACAACATTTCGGGGGGCGGCGCGTTCCGGGCGCTGGTCGACAGCGGCTTGCGCCTGGGGCGGGACATGTCGCTCATCGTCTATGACGGGGTGCCGCCGGAGGTCGCGTGTCCGCATCGGGTAACGGCCGTGGTGCAGCCGACCGGGCATGCGACCGGGCGTGCGCTGGCGGACCTGATGCTGGGCCTGCTCGCCGACGGCGTGCGCGGCCATCGGCTCGAGATGCCGATGATCGAGGCAGGCGATACGGACGGGCCGGTGCACGGCTAGCCGTTTCGGCGGCACGCCCCCGTGGGGCGCGATCGGCAACGCACGTTGCGGGGCGCGCTCCGGCGCAAAAGCCATGACGCCGGCAGGGCTGAATGCCAGGTTTCTAGACGACCGGTCTAATCCGGGGCTATCATCCAGCCTCATGAATGCGACGTCGTTCCTGCCAACGGACGCGAAGATGCCATATCGCGCTGCGATGCTGGTGGTGCAGGAGATGCCGTCTTTTTTTCGAGCCGATTCTAGACGACTGGTCTAATAGGCCCGATCAATATTTTTGGCACGGAGCCGGCACGTTGACGCGTGCCGGCGGCCTAACCGGCAGGCGCGCCGTCGTCGCCGGCACGCGGCGTGCGTCGCGTGGGCTGCCGCCGCGACGCGGCCCCGTTCCCCCATTTCGAAGGAGTGTCCGATCATGAAGATTCTGGTTGTCCTGACCTCGCACGACACGCTCGGCGACACCGGCAAGAAGACCGGCTTCTGGCTCGAGGAACTGGCCGCGCCGTACTACGCGTTCACGGATGCGGGTATCGAGCTGACGCTCGCATCGCCGAAGGGCGGCCAGCCGCCGCTCGACCCGAAAAGCAGCGATCCGGCCGCGCAGACCGACGCCACGCGCCGCTTCGACGCCGATCCGGCGGCCAAGGCCGCGCTCGCGGCCACGCGCAAGCTGGCCGACGTGTCGGTCGACGATTACGACGCGGTGTTCTATCCGGGCGGGCACGGCCCGCTGTGGGATCTCGCCGAGGACCTGCACTCGATCGGCCTGATCGAGCGCGCGCTGGCGGCGGGCAAGCCGGTCGCGGCCGTGTGCCACGCGCCGGGCGTGCTGCGCCACGTGAAGGATCCGAAGACCGGCGAATCGGTCGTGCGCGGCAAGCGTGCGACGGGTTTCACCAACAGCGAGGAAGCGGCCGTCGAGTTGACGGAAGTGGTGCCGTTCCTCGTCGAGGACATGCTGAAGACCAACGGCGCGCAGTTTGAGCGCAGCGCCGACTGGGCGCCGCATGTCGTCACCGACGGGTTGCTGATCACGGGGCAGAACCCCGCGTCGTCGGAACCTGCTGCCGAGGCGCTGCTCGCGAAGCTCGGCCGTCAGTAAGCCGGCGCGGTGCCGGCATGACCGGCACCTGGCCGTTTCCGTCGTCGGGCGCATCCGGCCCGGCGACGGCCCGAACCGTTCCGTCGTGCGCACCGCACGACGGCTCATCCAGTCGTTTCGTAGAACCAAGCAAAGGAGTGGTGGATGTCTGCCCTGTTCGAACCGTTCAAACTCAAGGATGTCACGCTGCGCAACCGCATCGCGGTGCCGCCGATGTGCCAGTACGTCGCCGAAGACGGTGTCGTCAACGACTGGCATCACGTGCATCTGGCCGGTATCGCGCGCGGCGGCGCGGGCCTCGTGATCGCGGAGGCGACGACCGTGTCGCCGGAAGGCCGCATCACACCGGGCTGCGCCGGGTTGTGGACCGATGCGCAGGCCGAGGCGTTCGCGCCGTCGGTCGCGGCGATCAAGGCGGCCGGCGCGGTGCCGGGCATCCAGATCGCGCATGCGGGCCGCAAGGCGAGCGCGAACCGTCCGTGGGAAGGCGACGACCACATCGCCGACGGCGATCCGCGCGGCTGGCAGACCATCGCACCGTCGGCCGTGCCGTTCGGCGCGCATTTGCCGAAGACGCCGCGCGCGATGACGCACGACGACATCGCACGCGTGCAGGCCGACTTCGTCGCGTCGGCGAAGCGTGCCCGCGACCTCGGCTTCGAATGGCTCGAACTGCACTTCGCGCACGGCTATCTCGGCCAGAGCTTCTTCTCCGTGCATTCGAACCGGCGCGACGACGAGTACGGCGGTTCCGCCGAAAACCGCGGCCGTTTCCTCGTCGACACGCTGAAGGCCGTCCGCCAGGTCTGGCCGGAGCATCTGCCGCTGACCGCGCGTCTCGGCGTGATCGAATACGACGGCCGCGATGAGGAAACGCTCGCCGAATCCATCGCGCTCACGCAGCGGATGAAGCAGGAAGGCCTCGACATGCTGAGCGTGTCGGTCGGCTTCTCGACGCCCGACGCGCGCATTCCGTGGGGCCCGGCGTTCCTCGCACCGATCGCGGAACGCGTGCGCCGCGAGGCCGGCTTGCCGGTGTCGTCCGCATGGGGGATCGACACGCCGCAACTGGCCGAGCGCGTCGTCGCCGAACAGCAGCTCGACCTCGTGATGGTCGGCCGCGCGCATCTGGCCGATCCGCACTGGCCGTACTACGCGGCCAAGCAGCTCGGCGTCGAGCGTCCGTCGTGGACGCTGCCTGCGCCGTACGCGCACTGGCTCGAACGCTATCGCGTCGCCGACAAGGTGGCTTGAGCGCGCGTCGCACCGCGCGACGTTCGCGCCATGCATTTGACAATGCTTGGCATCGCGTCCGCGTGCCGTGGCGGTATCGATGGATAGAATGGCGGTTCGCACCGGCCCTCGGGCCGCGCGAACCGCCATTTTTTCATTTCGACAGAGGTGCCATGCGCGCACATGTCTCGCCTTCCCAGGAATCCGCCGCGCGGCCGCGTGCCCAGCAGATCGCCCGCGCCGTGCTGTATGCGGCGCTGCTAGTGCTCGCGCTGTGGGTCATCCGCGATTTTCTTCCCGCCATCGCGTGGGCCTGCGTGATCGCGATCGCGTTGTGGCCGTTGCTGAAACGCTTCGAATCGGACAGCTGGTTTCGCGACCGGCCAACCCTGATCGCGACCGCGATCACCGCGGGCGTGTCGCTGCTGGTCGTGCTGCCGGTCGCCATCGCGCTGGGCCAGGCGATCTCGCAGGCGCATGACCTGCGCATCTGGCTGCACTCGATCCAGGACAACGGCATTCCGCTGCCGGACGTCGTCGGCCGGTTGCCGTACGGTGCCGCGCAGGTCACCGAGTGGTGGCAGGCCAATCTCGGTCATCCGCTGCACGCGGGCACCGCGATGCATGGCGCGAGCGGCGAGAAGTTCATCGCGTTCGGGCGGCAGTTCGGCACGAAGCTCGCGCATGCGCTGCTCGAATTCGGCTTCATGCTGGTCACGCTGTTCGTGATCATGCGCGCCGGGCACAAGTTGTCGGGTGCGTTGCTGCAGGGCGCGCGGCGTGCGTTCGGCCGCGGCGGCGCGCACCTGATCGAACGGATGGTCGCGGCCGTGTACGGCACGGTGACGGGGCTGGTCGTCGTCGGGCTGGGCGAGGGCGCCATTCTCGGCGTCGCGTATGCGCTCGCGGGGGTTCCGCACGCGGCGCTGCTCGGCCTCGTCACGGCCGTCGCCGCGATGCTGCCGTTCTGCGCGCCGATCGTGTTCTGCGGCGCGGCGCTCTGGCTGTTCGTGCAGGGTGCGACCGCGTGGGCCGTCGTGGTGCTGGCGCTCGGCTTCGTGGTCGTGTTCGTCGCCGAGCATTTCGTGCGGCCGGTGCTGATCGGCAGCTCGACCCGCCTGCCGTTCCTGCTCGTGCTGTTCGGCATCCTCGGCGGCGCCGAGACGTTCGGCCTGATCGGACTGTTCGTCGGCCCGGCGCTGATGACGGTGCTGACGATGCTGTGGGCCGAGTGGGTCGCGTGACGGCGAGGCTCGTTGTGCCGATCCGGGCCATCGGCGCAACGGCATCGACGCGTGTGCGAGCCCGCGCGGCGCCGTCACGGTTCGCGACGATCGGGCGCGCGCCGGGCCGCGCCGAGCGCGGCGTCGGACACAAGTCTCTACATTTCTTTTCGATCCGGACCCAAAGGTCTAGTAGCATGGGGCTTTCGATCACGCCGGCATGGCGCGGCAGATTTTTCCAAGCATGCGATTGATTCCGATGTCCCGTCCCGCAGCGACGCTGTCGCTGGCCGCCAGCTGCCTGATGCTGCACGGTTGCGCGTGGTTCGACTCGTGGCTGCCGTTCTCCTATTCGCGCACGCCGCTGGCGCGGGCCGCGTCGCGGCACGGCGCGACGCGCGCCGACGTTGTCCGCGCGGGCGGCAACCCGCGCAGCGTGTGGATGGTCCGTAACGGCAGCGGCGTCTGCTACAACTACTTCATCGAGCACGGCAACGATCACCGGGCGTACTTCGTCGTGTTCGACAAGGCCGGGGCCGTCACGCAATACGGCTTTGATACCTGCATGGACGCCGACCGCAAGGGCACGCTTCAGTCGGACAAGGCGGCTTCGCGATAGCGCGGCCGCCATGCGCCGCGCGCGCGTGTCACGCAGTCGTCACGCGATCGTGTCGACCACGCCGCCGTCGACGCGCAACGCCGCGCCCGTCGTCGCCGAGGACTGCGGCGAGCAGACGTACACGACCAGATTCGCGACTTCCTCCGTCGTTGCCGGCCGCTGGATGATCGAGCTCGCGCGCTCGCTGCGCACGAAATCCACTGCGACGTCGTCGATGCTGCGGCCCGTCGCGTCGGCCGTTTCCTTCAGCAACGCGCGCACGCCCTCCGACATCGTCGGCCCCGGCAGCACCGAATTGACGGTCACGTTGGTTCCGGCCGCGAGTTTCGCGAGGCCGCGCGCGATCGCGAGCTGCGCGGTTTTCGTGAACCCGTAGTGAATCATGTCGACCGGGATGTTCAGGCCCGATTCCGACGAAATGAATACGACGCGGCCCGTGTTGCGCGCGAGCATCCCCTTCAGGTAGTGCCGCGCGAGACGCACGCCGGACATCACGTTCATCTGGAAGTAATGGGCCCATTCGTCGTCGTCGATGTCGAAGAACGCCTTCAGCCCGTAGATGCCCGCGTTGTTCACGAGGATGTCGGCCTCCGGCGTGTGCTGCGTGACGCGCGCGACGCCGGCGGCATCGGACAGGTCGGCGGCGACGCCGTCGACGTCCGCGCCGGGGACCGCGCTGCGCAGCTGCGCGAGCGCGGCATCGACCGACTTGTCGCTGCGTCCGTTGACGACGACACGTGCGCCCGCCTGCGCGAGCCCTTCGGCGATCGCCAGCCCGATGCCGGCGGTGGAAGCGGTGACGACCGCGGTTTTGCCTGTCAGATCGATGTGCATGAATGTACCGGTTGGAAGAGGGAAACGGAACCCGCCGCGTCTGCCGCGGCGGCCGAAATCAAAGCTTAGGCGATCCGGCCGCGAAGCGTCGGTTCGCGGTTGCATCGCGTCGCGCAGTCTTGTACGGTGTGCGTTCGCCATCCGATCCGGGAGCCCGTCGCGTGAGCCGTTCCGCCACCCCCCTCGTCGTGCCATCGCCGTTCTGGCGCGACGCCGCGCTGCCGTTCATCGAGGCGCGCACCGTCGACGACGGCCGGACGATCTGCTACGCGAAGCACACGCACGACACGTTTTCGCTCGGCGCGATCGTCGGCGGCACGAGCACTTACCTGAACGGCGCGACGAAGGAACACGTCGGGCGCGGCGTGCTCGTGATCATCGATCCGGAGCAGGTGCATGCGTGCAATCCGTATGGCCCCGACGCGTGGGCGTACCGGATGGTCTATGTCGACGTGCCTTGGCTCGCGCGGCTGCAGCATGCGCTCGGACGCGACCCGAACAGCGATTTTCACGGCTTTTCGCCGAAGTTGACGGAGCGGCGCGACCTGTTCGCGCAGTTCGGCGGCTTTTACCGCACGCTCGTGGCACCCGGCGTCGATCCGCTCGGCAAGGAAAGTGCGGCCGTCGAATTCTTCACGCGGCTGCACGGCACGCTCGATCGCGAGCTGCCCGTCGACACGCGGCGCGGGACCGACAACGTGAAGCTCGCGCGCGCGGCCGACTACATCGCCGCGCATTGCCGTCAGGCCGTCACGCTCGATGCGATCTGCGCGGCCGCCGACCTGTCGCCGTCCTACCTGATCCGCGCGTTCAACGCCCGCTACGGGATGACGCCACATGCGTTCCTGGTCGACCGTCGCGTGCAGTACGGCCGCGCGGAACTGCGCCGCGGCCGGCCGATCGCCGAGGTCGCGCTCGATGCGGGCTTTGCGGACCAGGCGCATTTCCAGCGCGCGTTCCGGCGCATCGCGGCCGCCACGCCGGGCCAATATCGAAGCGCCGCGAACTGAGCGGGGGAAGGGCCGGCACGATGGCGGCGCCGCAGCGGCCGGCGACGGCTCGCTGCCCGCCGCCCGCAGCAACACCCGTTCGAAGCGACGCCGCTAGACGTCGAGCAGATAAAGCGCGCTGCCCGCGAGCAGCAGCGCCATCGCGCGGTTGAACAGCCGCATCCGCCGCGCGTTCGTGAGCCAGTGCCGCAGCGACGCACCCGCATACCCCCAGCACGAGATCGACGCGAAGCAGATCACCAGATACAGCGCCGCGAATTGCCACACCTGCGCGCGACCGCCATCGGCCGCATACGCGCCCATCGCGGCCACGCATGCAAGCCACGCCTTCGGATTCAGCCATTGCATCGCCGCGCCGGCCGCCGCCGACGGGCCGGCGACGTTTGGCGCGTCCGGATCGGCCGGATCGGTCGACAGCCGGCCGTCGTCGAGCGCCAGCCGCAGCGCGAGGTAAAGCAGGAACGCGATCCCCGACCATTGGGTGGCCGTGGTCAGCATTGGCCAGCGCGCGAGCGCCGCGTGCAGCCCGAGGCCGATCAGCAGAAACAGCGCGACGAAGCCGAGCGTCGCGCCGGCCGCATAGCGCAGGCTCGCGCCGAGGCCGTGGCGCGCGCCCGCGCCGAGCGCGACGATATTGACGGGACCGGGCGTGATCGACGACGCCAGCGCGAACGCGGCCATCGAAACCAGCATGCTCATCATGTGTCTCCATGCGAATGTGAAAGTCGCATCGAGACTAAAGAAGCCGCGCGTGTCCGTATTGAAGAAAACTGCCCTGGGCGGCGCGGTGCCGTCAGTGCATCGCGCGCGGCGCGTGCGTCGGTCGCAGCGCGTGCGGGTCGCCCGCGTCGGCGGCCTCGGCTGAGCGTATCGGGCCGACGCTGCACGCCTGCGTCGACACCGAGAAGCCGAACGTATTGACGCCGCCCGAGCACGCGACGAACACGCTGCCGCCGTGCATTTCCGCGACGGCCTTGACGATCGATAGCCCGAGCCCGTGGTTCTCCTTGCTGTTCGCGCGCGCTTCCTCGAGCCGGTAGAAGCGCTCGAACACGTGCGAGCGCTGCACGGGGTCGATCGGCTCGCCGGGGTTGGCGACCGACACGTCGACGAGCGTGTCGCGCGGCGTGATCGTCACGTTCAGCGTCGCCCCGGGCGCCGAATGCTGGATCGCGTTGATCAGCAGGTTGGTCATCGCGCGGCGGAACAGCGACGGGTCGACGGCCGCGCGCGCATCGCCGTGCAGTTCGGCGCGCAACTGCGCCTCGTCCAGCGGAATCTCGAGGAAGTCGAGCATGCGCCGCACTTCGTCGGCGAGCGACACGTGCTTCAGGTCGGTCGCGCGCTCGCCGCGATCGCTGCGCGACAGGAACAGCATGTCGTTGATGATCACGCGCAGACGCTCGAACTCCTCGAGGTTCGACTGCAGCGTCTGGCGCATCCGGTCGACCGAGCGGTCGCGGCTCGTCAGCGCGACCTGGGTCTGGCCGATCAAAATGCTGATCGGCGTGCGCAGCTCGTGCGCGACGTCCGCGTTGAAGGCCTCGAGCCGCGCGTAGGTCTGCTGGATGCGCTCGAGCGCGCCGTTGAACGACGCGGCCAGATCGCGCAGCTCGGTCGGCAACGCGTCGGTGTGCAGCCGCTGGCGGCGGTCGGTGGCATTGATCGCCGCCGCGTCCTGCGACAGCCGTTCGAGCGGCGCGAGCCCGAAGCGCGCGACCGCGCGGCTCAGCAGCAGCGTGACGACGGTGGCGATCGCGATCAGCGCGGCGAGCGTCCATACGAAACGGCGCAGCATCCGCTGCGTGCGCTCGCACGACGACGCGACGATCAGCTTCAGGTCGGGGCGCTCGCCGCTGCCCGCGATCGGGACGGTCTTCGTCATCACGTCGTAGCTGCTGTGGTTGAGCGCGTATTGCTGGAACGCACCGAACGGCTTGCCGACGGGCACGCCGTCGACCGGATGACCGAAGCGGAAGTTGGCGTCGGGGCTGTCGATCTGGTAACGCGTCGACCCGTCGGGCGGTTCGAGATCGGCGAGCTTTTCCTGCATCAGGCGGCCGCGCGCGGCGGTGGTCGCGTGCGACACGATCATCTGCGCGACCTTCGCGCGCGTGTCGATCGTCGCGCGCAGTTCGGCAAACAGCTGGCGCTCCATCATCACGAACAGCCCGCAGCCGACCAGCGTGAACACAAGCAGCGACACGATGCCGAACATCGCCGACAGACGCAGGGTGATCGAGCGTTTCATGCGTGCCTCTCGCTGTCGGCGTCCTCGCGCGCTTCGAGCACGTAGCCCATGCCGCGGATCGTGTGCAGCAGCTTCTCCGCGAACGGGCCGTCGAGCTTGGCGCGCAGGCGCTTGATCGCCGTCTCGACGACGTTCGCGTTGCTGTCGAAGTTCACGTCCCACACGAGTTCGGCGATCGTCGTCTTCGACAGCACCTCGCCGCTGCGCCGCGCGAGCACGCCGAGCAGCTGGAATTCCTGAGCGGTCAGGTCGAGGCGCGTGCCGTCGCGGGACGCGCGCCGGCCGATCAGGTCGACGCGCAGGTCGCCGATCGAGATCAACGTCGATTCCTGCACGCGCGCGCGGCGCGTAAGCGCGCGCAGCCGCTCGATCAGTTCGAGGAACGAGAAGGGTTTGGTCAGATAGTCGTCGGCGCCGCCGCGCAGCCCGCGCACGCGGTCGTCGACGCGGTCGCGCGCGGTCAGCATGATCACGGGCGTCTGCTTCTGCGCGCGCAATGCGCGCAGCACGCCGAAGCCGTCGAGCTTCGGCAGCATCACGTCGAGCACGACCACGTCGTATTCGAATTCGACGGCCTTCCACGCGCCGTCCTCGCCGTCCAGCGCGGTATCGACGACCCAGCCTTCCTCGGTCAGGCCGCTCTTCAGGTATTCGACGACTTTCGGTTCGTCTTCGACGATCAGGACCT
Source organism: Burkholderia sp. RF7-non_BP4 (assembly GCF_001521935.1). Taxonomy (NCBI): domain Bacteria; kingdom Pseudomonadati; phylum Pseudomonadota; class Betaproteobacteria; order Burkholderiales; family Burkholderiaceae; genus Burkholderia; species Burkholderia sp. RF7-non_BP4. The sequence goes on from NZ_LOTA01000010.1 coordinate 450,464, forward strand.
TCATGGGTGTGTCCTTGTAACCGGGTTAGGGGCCGACGCTCGCGGCGGGCCGGAGGGTTGCCGCCGCGACGTCGGTCGGCGTGGCGCCGCCTGTCGCGCCGCCGTCCCAGCCGCCGCCGAGCGCCTTCGCGAGAAACACGACGAGCGCCGCACGCTGACCCTGGATCTGCACGGCCTGGCGCTCGCTCGTCAGCAACTGCTGCTGGGCCGTCAGCACGTCGATGAACGGCGTGAGGCCGCCGGCATAACGGTCCTGCGCGAGCGACACGAGCTTGCGCGCGTCGTCGACGGCCGCCGACGCCTGCTGCGCGGCTTCGGCCAGCACCGCCAGGCCCGTCACCGCATTCTGCACCTCCTGGAACGCGGTGAGCACGGTCTGCCGGTAACTGGCCTGCGCGGCCACGTAGCCGGCCTGCGCGAAATCGACGCCGGCCTTCAGCTTGCCGCCTTCGAACAGCGGCTGGCTGATCGACGCGCCGATCGACCACAGCAGCGCCGGCACGGTGAACAGCCCGGAGAAGCGCGTCGCGTCCCAGCCGATGTCCGGCGACAGCGCGATGCGCGGGAAGTACGCGGCGCGCGCGACGCCGATCTGCGCGTTCGCGGCGGCCATCGCGCGCTCGGCCGACGCGACGTCCGGGCGCCGCTGCAGCAGGTCGCTCGGCATCCCGGTCGGCAGCGCGGGCGCGTTGATCGGCACCACGCGCGGCGGCAGCGAGAATTCGGGGGCCGGCGTGCCGACCAGCGTCGCGATCGCGGTCTCGACCTGCGCGCGCTGCTGGATCAGCAGCTGCGCCTGCGTGCGCGTCGCGTCGAGCTGCGCGCGTTGTTGCAGCAGGTCCAGGCCGGACACCGCGCCGAGGTCGTGGCGCGCGCTCACGTAGTCGAGCGCCTTCTGCTGCAGGTCGATCGAGCGCTTGACGACGTCGATCTCGCTGTCGAGCTCGCGCAGCGCGAAATAGCTCGACGCGAGATCGGCGGTCAGCACGAGGCGCGCGTTCGCGAAATCGTCGCGCGCCTGCTCGGAGCTGGCCTGCGCGGATTCGACGCTGCGCCGCACGCGGCCGAACAGGTCGAGTTCGTAGCTGACGCTTGCGGCGACCTGGATGTCGTTCTGCACGGTCGACATGCTGCGCGTCGCGTAGTTGGTCTGCGGCCGGTCGGCGGAGATCTTGAAGCGCTGGCCGCTCGCGTTCAGGCCGACGGCCGGATACTGCGCGGACGCGACCGACGCGAGCGTCGCCTTCGCCTGGTCGTAGCGTGCGGCGACGGCCTTCAGGTTCTGGTTGTTGCGCAACGCGTCGGCTTCAAGCGTGTCCAGCCGCGCGTCGCCGAAGGCGGTCCACCAGGCCGGATCGAGCGGCGCACGGGCGGGCGCGGCCGGGTGCCAGTACGCGTCGGCCGGGTCGAGCCGCCACGCGGCCGGCGTCTCGACGGCGGGGCGCCGGTAGTCGGGGCCGACCGTGCAGCCGGCAAGGGCCACGACCGCAATGGCGGCCAGGACCGCGGCGGGGCGCAGGCGGGTGCACCTCGCGCTCACGACTTCGCTCCCGCGGCGGCGGACGCCGGCTTCACGGCCGGCGGCGCCTGCACGATGACGGTGTCGCCGTTCGCGAGCGCATCGCTCGGGTTCGCGACGAGGCGGTCGTTCGGCGTGAGCGGGCCGTCGACTTCGAGCGTCTGGCCGATCGTGCGCGCGATCGTCACCGCCTTCAGGCGCACCTGGCCGTTCGCGTCGACGGCTGCGACGGTCGGCCCTTCGGCGCGGAACAGCAGCGTGTTGGCCGGAATCTGCAGGCGGCCGACCGGTGTCATCGGCAGCGTCGCCTGCACATACGAGCCGGGGAGCAGCCGTCCGTCCGGGTTCGGCAGCGTGATCTCGATCTGCAGCGAGCGCGTCGCGACGTCGATCGCCTGGGACGTGCGCGTGATCGTGCCGTCGAAGGTCTGGCCGGGCAGCTCGGCCTGCGCGACGCTCACGTGCTGGCCGACCTTCACCTGCTGCGCGTACGCCTGCGGCACCTGCACGTACAGGCGCAACTGGTCGGCCTGCACGACCGTGAACAGCGAGCGGCCCGCGTTGCCGGAATTGACGAGGTCGCCGACGTCGACGTTGCGCTGCGTGACGATCCCGTCGATCGGCGCGACGATGCGCTGGAAGCCCTTCAGTTCGGTGAGCCGGCGCATGTTCGCGTCGGCCGCGGCGAGGTTCGCGCTGCCCTGGTTGAACGCGCCTTGCCGGTCGTCGAGTTCCTGCTGCGACACCGCATCGCGCTGGCGCAGCTGCTGCGCGCGGTCGAACGACGTCTTCGCGAGCGCGAGCGCGGCCTGCGCCTGCTGACGCTGCGCGGTGGCCTGCGCGAGTTCCTGGTTGAGCTCGGGCGTGTCGAGCTCGGCGAGCAGTTGCCCCTGCTTCACGTGCGCGCCGATGTCGGCCTGCCAGCGCAGCACGTAGCCGCTCGCGCGCGCATAGATCGGCGCCTCGACGAAGCCGCGCAGCGAGCCGGGCAGCGTCAGCTTGCCGCCCGTGGCCGCATCGACCGGATGCACGACGTTCACGTACTGGCGCGTGTTCTGCTCGGCCACCGCGTCGAGCCGGTTGCGATTCAGCACGTTGACGACGATCGTGCGCGCGGCGCCCGCGGCCAGCAGCACGCCGACCACGATCAGCACGACCCGCCCGCGCCGCGACACCGACGTGCGCGTCGGCAGGTGCATGCCGTGTTCGTCCACCTGGATGCCGACGGAGCTGTGATGTTTCTCTTCCATGAATTGACCGGGTCTAAAGGCTAGGGGCGAAAATCAGTGTCCGGCCTGGCGCGCGCGCCGGCGGGCCAGCCGCGAATGCACGCCGCCGAACACGAGCGGCACGAACAGCAGCGTCGAAACGGTGGCGAACAGCAGGCCGCCGATCACCGCGCGGCCGAGCGGCGCGTTCTGCTCGGCGCCTTCGCCGAGACCGAGCGCCATCGGCACCATCCCGATGATCATCGCGAGCGCCGTCATCAGCACCGGGCGGATCCGCGTCGCGCCGGCCTCGAGCGCGGCCGTGAGCGGCGGCGCGCCGGCGGCGAGGCGCTGGCGTGCGAACGACACGACCAGGATGCTGTTCGCGGTCGCGACGCCCACCGTCATGATCGCGCCCGTCAGCGCGGGCACGCTCAGGTGCGTGCCGGTGATGAACAGCATCCATGCGATGCCGGCGAGCGCGGCCGGCATCGCGCTGATGATGATCAGCGGATCGAGCCACGACTGGAAGTTCACGACGATCAGCAGGTAGACGAGCACGATCGCCATCGCGACGCCCGCGCCGAGACCGATGTACGACGTGCGCATCGTCTCGACCTGGCCGCGCACCGTGAGGTCGGTGCCGCGCGGCAGCGTCGCGCGCGCGTCGGACACGATCCGGTCGATCGCGCCCGCGACCGAGCCGAGGTCGCGGCCCTCGACGCTCACGTACAGGTCGATCGCCGGGCGGATGTTGTAATGCGTGATCACGGCCGGGTTCGAGACGGGATGGATCTGCACGAGGTTGCCGAGCAGCTGCAGCGGCATGCCCGTGCGCCCGCTCGCGGAAATCGGCGTGCCGAGCAGGTCGTCGATCGACGCGATGTCGTATTGCGGGGTCTGGATCTGCAGCGGGTACTGGACGCCGGTGCGCGGGTTGATCCAGAACGACGGGGTCGTCTGGGAACTGCCGGACAGCGAGATCAGCATGTTCTGCGCGACGTTCTGCGCGGAGAGGCTGAGCTGCTGCATGCGCGTACGGTCCATGTCGGCCACCAGGGTCGGTTCGTCGTTGCGCTGCAGGACGTGCACATCGACGGTGCCGGGGATTTGCCTGATCTTTTTCATCAGGCTGCTCGCGATAGCCATGTTACTCGCGAGATCGTTGCCGAGCACCTGCACGTCGATCGCGGCCGGCTGACCGAAGTTGAGGATCTGCGTGATGATGTCCGACGGCTGGAAGAAGAACTCGACGCCGGGGAACCGTTGCGGCAGCAGCGCGCGCAGCGTCTGCACGTAGTGCTGGGTCGAGCGGTGGCCCGGCTTCAGCGCGATCATCAGTTCGCCGTCGAGCGTGCCGATCGTGCCGCTGTTGCTGTACGACAGGTTGATGCCGCTCACCGGCAGCCCGAGGTTGTCGACGATCGCGCCGAGTTCGTCGGGCGGCACGACTTCGCGGATCACGCGCTCGACCTGATCGGCGAGGCGCGCGGTTTCCTCGATCCGGTAGCCGGTCGGTGCGCGCATGTGCAGCCGGATGTTGCCGGAATCGGCGTTCGGGAAGAAATCGCGGCCGAGCACGAACACGAGGCCGGTCGACAGCACGCAGAAGCCGAGGAAGCACGTCGCGTAGAAGCGGCGGCGCACCAGCAGGATGCTGAGCAGCACGATGTACCACGCGCGCAGCCGCTCGAACGCGGCGTTGAACGCGTGATGGAGCCGCGCGAAACGCGACGTCGCGTGCTCGGGGCCGGTGCCGGCCTGCTGCGGGCGGAACAGCAGCATCGCCAGCGTCGGCACGAGCGTGCGCGACAGCACGTACGACGCGAGCATCGCGAACACCACCGCTTCGGCGAGCGGCACGAACAGGAAGCGCGCGACGCCCGTCAGGAAGAACATCGGCACGAACACGATGCAGATGCACAGCGTCGACACGAACGCAGGCACCGCGATCTCGCCCGCGCCTTCGAGAATCGCGTCGTGCAGGTTGGTGCCGAGATGCAGGTGCCGCTCGATGTTCTCGATGGTGACGGTTGCGTCGTCGACCAGGATCCCCACCGCGAGCGCGAGCCCGCCGAGCGTCATGATGTTGATGGTCTCGCCGAGCGCGGCCAGCGCGATCAGCGATGTGAAGATCGACAGCGGAATCGAGATCGCGATGATCAGCGTGCTGCGCCAGTTGCCGAGGAACAGCAGGATCATCATCGCGGTCAGCACGGCGGCGATCAGCGCCTCGTGGATCACGCCCTGCACGGCGGCGTTGACGAACACCGACTGGTCGAACAGCGGCGTGATCGTGAGCCCTTCGGGCAGCGTCGGGATCACCTTCGGCAGCAGCGCCTTCAGGTCCGACACGACCTTCAGCGTCGACGCGTCGCCGGTCTTCAGGATCGACATCAGCACGCCGCGCTGGCCGTTCTGGCGCACGACGTTGGTCTGCGGCGCGAAGCCGTCGCGCACCGACGCGACTTCGCGCAGGTAGGTCGTCGCGCCGTTGACGGTCTGCACCGGCAGGCCGTTGATGTCGGCGACCGTGTCGGCCGATGCGTTCGTGTCGATCCGGTATTCGGTCTGACCCATCTTCGCGGTGCCGGTCGGCAGCACGAGGTTCTGCGCGTTGACCGCGTTGACGATGTCGGCGGGCGTGAGGCCCTTCGCGAGCAGCGCCTGCGGGTCGAGGTCGATCGCGACCACGCGCGTGCGGCCGCCGTACGGAAACGGGATCTGCGCGCCCGGGATCGTGATCAGTTGCGGGCGCAGGAAGTTGAGCGCGATGTCGGCGAGCGACTGTTCGCTGAGCGTCTTGCTGGACAGCCCCAGCTGGATCACCGGGATGCTCGACGCGGAATAGGTGATCACGAGCGGCGGCGTCGCGCCCTGCGGCATCTGCCGCACGATCGCCTGCGCGGACGACACCGTCTGCGCGATCGCGGTCTGCACGTTCGCGCCGGGCTGCAGGAACACCTTCACGACCGCGATGCCGGGCAGCGAGGTCGACTCGATGTGCTGGATGTTGTTGACGGTCGTCGTCAGGATCCGTTCATGGACGGCCGTGATCCGGTTGGTCATCTCCTTCGCGGAGAAGCCGGTGTAATTCCAGATCACGCTGATGACGGGAATGTTGACCGCCGGCAGGACGTCGACAGGCGTGCGCATCAGCGCAAGCGGGGTGGCCAGCACGATCATGATGGCCATCACGATGAACGTGTAGGGGCGCCTGAGCGCGAGATTGACGATCCACATGGAGGCAGCGGGACAGGCGGTGATCAGGCGTCGGTGAAGGGAACCCGAATGATAGGCGTCGGGGCGGAACGGGTCACTGGCGCGAAACTGGCGGAATTGTCAGGTTGGGGCGGGGCGGCGCAAGGTCGATTCATCGGATGAAACGTGCGCGGACGCAGGCGCGCGGAGACCGCCGCCGGACCGCACGCGCACGCCGCATCGGTGGCGGTTCCGCGCATCGGATGTCGCTCAGATCTGTTCCATCCCGACCCGCGCGAGCGCGGCCAGATCGACGACCTCGATCTGGTTGTACGCGAGCCGCAGCACACCGAGTTTCTCGAGCTGCTGCAACGCCTGGTTGATCCGCTGCCGCGACACGCCGACGAGCATCCCCAGTTCCTCCTGCGAGATCGCGAGCGACGGGCCGGTGTCCGGGTACAGCGCGGGGTTGAACAGCTGCGCGAGCGCCTGCGCGACGCGCGCGTCGACATCGAGCAGCCGGCTGTTCTGGATCGACGCGATGAATTCGCCCATCCGGTTGTTCAACTGATGGATCACGAAGCGCGTGAACGGCAAGCTCGTGTCGAGCAGCGCATGGAACGTGTCGACCGGGACGAACAGCACGATCGAGCGCTGGACGGCGACGACTTCGTACTTGCGCAGCTCGCGCTTGATCACGCTGCCTTCGCCGAACCAGCCGCCCGACGGCACGCCGGAAAACGTGCAGCCGCGGCCCGACGCGTTGAAGATCGCCAGCTTCAGCAATCCGCGATGCACGCCGATCCAGTATTCGGACGGCGCGAGCCGCTGCGCGATCACGTCGCCGGCTTCGTGCCGTTCCGCATGGGACTGCGCGAGCACGAGCGCCTGGTGTTCCGGCGCCAGCGCGCGGAACCACGCGCACTGGCCGAACAGCGCGGACAGGGCGGGCAACGGGCCCGGTTCGGGCGGCGGGTTGGCCGGCGAGTGATCCGGCGTAGCGGCCGCGTCGGGCGGCGCAACGGAGTGGTCGTGCATGGGTGCGGGTTTGCGAGGATAGGGATAACGCGCAGCGTTCATCGGGCACTCTGTCGTTTCGATGACAGACGGCTCACAATAGCGCCCGTTAGGCTATCGGCAATTGAACCACATCAAAACCGATCGGGGTGCCTGCACGCCGGCCGGCAGAAAACGGGAGACAGGATCATGACGCAGATGTTCGAGGCCGGACTCGGCCGCCGCGACGCCAACTACGTGCCGCTCACGCCGATCGACTTTCTGGTCCGCGCGGCCGAAGTCTACGGCGAGCGCCTCGCGATCGTGCACGGCGACGTGCGGCGCACTTGGGGCGAGACCTACAAGCGCGCGAAGCAGCTCGCGAGCGCGCTCGCGCGGGCCGGCGTCGCGCGCGGCGAGACGGTCGCGGCGCTGCTGCCGAACATCCCCGCGATGGTCGAGGCGCACTTCGGCGTGCCCATGGCCGGCGCCGTGCTCAACACGATCAATACGCGGCTCGACATTTCGTCGGTGCTGTTCATGCTGCGTCACGGCGAAGCGAAGGTGCTGATCGTCGATACCGAATACGCGGAGCTCGCGCATCGCGCGGCGCTCGAAGTGCCGGGCCTGAAGATCGTCAGCGTCGCCGACGCGATGCCGGCCGACCCCGCGCGCTTCGCGGGCGCGACCGACTACGAGGCGTTCGTCGCGGGCGGCGACCCGGACTACGCGTGGACACTGCCCGCCGACGAGTGGGAGGCGATCGCGCTGAACTACACGTCCGGCACGACCGGCGACCCGAAGGGCGTCGTCTATCACCATCGCGGCGCGTATCTCGCGGCGATCAGCAACATCCTCGAATGGGACATGCCGAAGCACGCCGTGTATCTGTGGACGCTGCCGATGTTCCACTGCAACGGCTGGTGCTTCCCGTGGGCCGTCGCGGCGCGCGCGGGCGTGAACGTCTGCCTGCGCAAGTTCGACGCGAAGACGGTGTTCGACCTGATCCGCCGCGAACGCATCACGCATTACTGCGGCGCGCCGATCGTGCAGAGCGCGATCGCGAATGCGCCGGCCGAGTTCCGCGCGGGCATCGATCATACGGTGCACGCGATGGTCGCCGGTGCCGCGCCCGCGCCGGCCGTGATCGCGAAGATGAAGGAGATCGGCTTCGACCTGCTGCACGTGTACGGACTGACCGAGGTCTACGGCCCGGCGACCGTATGCGCGAAGCAGGCGCACTGGGACGAACTGCCCGACGACGAGCGCGCGCGGCTCAATGCGCGGCAGGGCGTGCGCTATCACCTGGAAGCGGGCGCGACGGTGCTCGACCCGGACACGATGGCGCCGGTGCCGGCCGACGGCGAGACGCTCGGCGAGATCATGTTCCGCGGCAACATCTGCATGAAGGGCTACCTGAAGAATCCGCACGCGACGGACGAGGCATTCCACGGCGGCTGGTTCCATACGGGCGATCTCGGCGTGCTGACGCCGGACGGCTATATCCGCATCAAGGATCGCCGCAAGGACATCATCATTTCCGGCGGCGAGAACATCTCGAGCATCGAGGTCGAGGATGCGCTGTACCGGCATCCGGCCGTCGAGGTCGCCGCGGTGGTCGCGATGCCCGACCCGAAATGGGGCGAGGTGCCGTGCGCGTTCGTCGAGCTGCGCAACGGCATGAGCGCGACCGAGGAGGAAATCATCGCGCACTGCCGGCAGTTGCTCGCGGGTTTCAAGGTGCCGAAGGTCGTGCGCTTCGGCGAGCTGCCGAAGACGTCGACCGGCAAGATCCAGAAATTCCAGCTGCGCAACGCGGTCGGGTCGGACAAGGCGATCGACCTGGCGGGGGACAAGAAGTAATCGACGCGACCGGGCGGTTGCCCGGTCGTTCGTCGTGCGTCACGCGTCGCGGGCCAGCCGGAACACGCTGACGGCTTCCGACAATTGCGCGGCCTGGTCGCGCAACGCGACGGCCGCGCGTTCGGCATCCGAGATCAGCGTCGCGTTCTGCTGCGTCGCCTCGCCGATCTGCGTGATGGCCTGGTTCACCTGCTCGATGCCGGTCGATTGCTCGCGCGACGCGGCGCTGATCTCGCCGATCAGCGTGCTGACCTGGTCGACGCGCTGGACGATGTCGCGCATCGTGCCGCGCGCGGCGTCCGCGATCCGATAGCCTTGTTCGACGGTCGTCGACGATTCGGCGCTCAGCGCGTCGATTTCCTTGACCGCGGCCGCGCTGCGCTGCGCGAGCGCGCGCACTTCGGCCGCGACCACCGCGAAGCCCCTGCCGTGCTCGCCCGCGCGCGCGGCCTCGACGGCAGCGTTCAGCGCCAGGATATTGGTCTGGAATGCGATGCCTTCGATCGTGCCGGTGATTTCGGCGATCCGGCGCGTCGCACGGCCGATGTCGTCCATCGTCGCGACCACGCGTTGCACCGCCGTGTCGCCGTCGGTCGCGGCGGCCGATGCGTCGGCGACCAGCGCGTTCGCCTGCGCCGCATGTTCGGCGTTCTGCTGCACGGCGGCCGTGATCTGCTCCATGCTGGCTGCCGTTTGTTCGACGCTGCTCGCCTGCGTCGCGATCCGCGCGGCGATGTCCCCGCTGCCGGTCGCGATGCCGACCGTGCCGCGCGCGATGTCGGACGAGCCGCTGCGCACCTGCGCGACGATCCGCGCGAGACCATCGCCGATTCCGTCGACCGCCTGCACGAGCCGGCCGATCTCGTCGTTGCCCGCCGCGCCGCGCGCGGCGGCGCCGTCGCGGATGCGGATGCTGAGGTCGCCGGCCGCGAAGCGTTCCGACGCACGCGCCGCCGCATCGAGCGGCCGGCTCACCACGCGTCGCACGACGACGAGGAACAACGCCGCGAACGCCGCGACGAGCACGGCCCCGATCATCAGGAAACGGTTGCGGACGGTGCGCATGCTCGCGAGCAGTTCGTCGTCGAGCGCGATGCCGCCGACCAGCCATTGCCACTGCGGAATCGTCGTGAACGACACGAATTTGGCGGTGGGCCCGGTGTCGTGCGCGGCCGGATCGGCCGACGTGTAAGCGAGCCGGCCCTGGCCGGCGGCGAGCATCTGCGTGTACGGCGCGCGCGCGTCGTCCGCGCGCTGGCCGGCCGCGTCGGGATGAACGACGAAGGTGCCGCGCGATGCACCCGGCGACGCGTCGAGCACGAAGTAATAGCCGTTTTCACCGATCTTCAGCGCCCGGATGCCGTCCTGCACGACTTGCAGCTCGGCACCGACGTCGAGGCCGACGAACAGCGCGCCGATCACGCGGCCCGTCGCGTCGGTGACCGGCTTGTATTGCGTGATGTACGGCCGGCCGAACAGTTTCGCGAGGCCCGTATAGCTGCGTCCGGCGACGAGCGGCGCGTAGGCGGGGCCCGCGCGATCGAGGCGCGTGCCGACCGCGCGCGTGCCGTCCTGCTTCTTCAGCGACGTCGTGATGCGGACGAAATCGTCGCCGTCGCGCGCGAAGATCGTCGCGATCGCGCCGCTTTTCTTCAGGAACTGGTCGGGAATTGCGTAATCGAGGTCGAGCGGCTGGCCGCCCGCGGACAAAGTCGGCGCGGCGACGCCGCCGATGTCGACGGTGCGGGCCGGGTCGAGCGCGAAATCGGCCGGCAGGAAACTGGCGAACAGCGCCATCGAGCGGGTGGCTTCGGCGGACAGCGCCTTGTCGAACATCTCGACCATCGCGCGGATCGACTGCTCCTTGTCCGCGATGCGCGCATGGGCCTCGTCGGCGAGTTGCTGGCCGGCGAAATGGGCGAGCGCCCATGCGAAGGCGGTAAACAGCAGCGCGACCAGCACGCATGCCAGCGCGGCCAGGCGCGCGCCGACGCTCGCCCGGCCCAGTTGGGTCAATCTCATACGAATCCTGAGTGGAGAGGGAGAGAGGCGGAACGCACGCGCCACCGCATACCGTAAGGAATACGGCAGGTTCGGCGAATTCTTTAGCGGTGCGAAGCCGCAAGGGGCGAGCAGGTTGGCCCCACCCGGGCGGGCGGCGTCAGTGCATCACGAGCCATGCGACGGCCAGATACCGCCCGACCTTCGCGATCGTGACGATCGCGAGGAAGGTCGGCAGCGGCTCGCGCAGCACGCCGGCGATCATCGTCAGCGGATCGCCGACCACCGGCGCCCAGCTCAGCAGCAGCGACCAGCGGCCGTACCGCGCATACCAGCGCTCGGCGCGCGCGAGCGCGGCCGGCTTGACCGGGAACCAGCGGCGGTCGCGGAAGTGCTCGATGCCGCGGCCGAGCGCCCAGTTGACCGCCGAGCCCGCGACGTTGCCGACGCTCGCGACCAGCACCAGCGCCCACACGGGCTCGCGCCCGGCGAGCAGCAGGCCGGCGAGCACGGCTTCGGACTGGAGCGGCAGCAGGGTCGCGGCGACCATCGACACGGCGAACAGGCCGCCGTAAGTGAGCAATTCGGACATCGCGCGATTGTACCGGCCGCACGCCGGCCGGCACCGGTCACGCGGCGGCGTCGGTGCCGAACAGCAGGTGCGAGATCACCGACTTGTCGATCGGTTCGTCGTTGAGCGTGCTGGCGAGCAGTTCGCCCGCGAGCTGCTGCGGCGAGAACACCATGTCCGGCTTCAGCAGGCGCAGCCGCTCGAGGTTGCGTTGCTGGTTCACGAGCGCGACGGTACGCACCGTCGACGCGATCTCGCGGATCGCGAGGATGATGAACGCGTTCTCGGCATCGTCGGAGCGCAGCGCGAGCACCGCGCGGGCCGTGGCCGCGCCGGCGCTTTCCAGCACCGCGTGGTCGGTGGCGTCGCCGACGATCAGGTCGGTCGCGCCCGCATAGTTGTGCTCGACGCCGGCCGGCACGATGACGGTCACGGCGTAGCCGCGCTTGCGCAGCCCGTCGTGCACTGCATGCGCGACGGGCGTCGCGCCGACGATCAGGAAATGATGCTTGCGGATCACGTTCGAAATGCCTCCCTTGACGATCCGTTTCAGGCTGCCGCCGATCACCGGCCCGATGACCGCGCTGATCGACGTCGCGAACACCGTGATGCCGAGCACGATCACCGACGCGGTGAACAGGCGCGCGGTGGGTGCGTGCGGCACGATGTCGCCGTAGCCGACCGTCGACATCGACACGATCGAGAAGTAGACGGCCGTGGCGAGGTCGTGGACCGGCGGCGTGAATTCGTCGCCGAGATACAGCACGCCGAAGGTTGCGTAGATCAGCAGCGACACGATGCTGAGCAGCGCGAACAGGCTGCTCGCGGCGACGCTCGCGCGGTCGAAATGGCGCCAGTAGTAGACCAGCGTGACGGCGAGGACGGCCGTGTACACGAATACCGCGTTGCTGCGGTAGCCGCCGAGGATGCTGATCGCGGCGGCCGCGACCAGCAGCAGGATCGACAGCACCCACGCGACGCGGGCACGCAGCACGATGCCGATGGCCATCGTCGCGAGGCCGGCCGCGACGACGACCTGCGGCAGCACGACGAGGCCGGCATTGTCGACGAGGTTCAGCGCATCGGTGAGCCACGCATGATGCGCGCCGAGCTTCGCATGGGCGACGACGGGGCGCAGCACCATCAGTGCATCGAGCGCGAGGAGGAGAGCGAGATACCAGTGCAGGCCGATCGGCGCGAACAGGCGCCGCAGGCGGGTAGTGACGTGCTTCATGCAATCGCCCGGGCGAGCCGGGCATGTCCAACGAACCAGCCGCTACCCTAAAGCATTCGGCGATCGGCTGCTTTTTCGCGGGGCACGAGGGGGCCCCGGCACCCGCGCGTGAGGCCGCCCGGTCTCAGTTCCAGCCGGCCATGATCGCGCCCATGCCGACCAGCAGCCCGCCCGTCACGCGATTCATCGCGCGCATCCGCGCCGGACGCTGCAGCGCACGGCTCAGCCGGTGCGAGAAGAGCGCCATCGACGCGACGCCGCCGGCGAACAGCAGCGCGAAGGACGTCGCGAGCAGCAGGAACTGCGCGTTCAGGCTCCAGTCCGCGCTCGGAACGATGAACTGCGGAAAGAACGACGGAAAGAACAGCAGGGTCTTCGGATTCAGGCCGGAGGTGGCGACGCCGCGCCAGAACAGCGCGCGTTCGCTGTCGTCGGGTGTGGTGCTGCCGGGCTGGGCCGACGCGGTGGGCGCGGCGATCGGCGCGCGGCCGAGCCATTGCTTGCAGCCGAGCCACACGAGGTAGGCGGCGCCGGCCCAGCGCAGCACGTTCAGCGCGTGCTCGTCGAGACGGACCAGCGAATTCAGGCACAGCGCGGTCAGCGCGAGCTGCAGCAGCACGGCGAGCGTGCCGCCCCATACGCACGGCAGCGCACGGCGCCAGCCGGTGCGCAATGCCTGGTTCATCGTGAGGAGGTTGACGGGGCCGGGGGCGTAGATGAGGACGGCGGACGCAGCGAGGAACGACAGATAAAGCCTGAACGACATGACGGGATGTGCGAAAAACGATGGATCAGGCGCCGGCCCGTGCAGCCGGATAGGCGCGCGGGAGGCGGGACACTGCATGCCTGCGTGTCCGGCGCCGCAACTCGTGATTGCGGCCGGGCGTCCCGGCGCGAGGGGGTTGTCGCGGGGAGCGTGCCGGACAACAGGCATGGAGAAAATGTATCAAGCGGGCCGGTTAAAATGCTTCCTGTTTTCCAGCAAAACGCACCCGAAACCGGAATCCTGTTCAGATAGAATGCCGATTTTCAGTAGAAGATTCTTCCCATCATGGCTACCCGCGAACGCACGCCCAAAATCCTCGACAACCAGGACCGCAAGATCCTCGGTGCACTGCAAAAAAATGCGCGTCTGTCGAATGCCGAACTGGCCGAGCAGATCGGCATGTCGACCACCGCATGCTGGAACCGCACGCGGCAACTCGAGCTCGACGGTTACATCGACGGCTACGTCGCCCTGGTCAACCAGCGCATGCTCGGCTACGCGGACATCGTGATCCTCGAAGTCACGCTCGATCGCCACGAGGACGACGCGCTTGCGCGTTTCGGCGCCGAACTCGCGGCGCTGCCCGAAGTGCTCGAGGCCTACCTCGTGTCGGGCGAATACGACTACTGGATCAAGGTCGCGGTGGACGGCACGGCCGGCTACGAGCGCTTCTTGCGCGAGAAGCTGTACAGGATTTCGAGCATCCGCCACAGCCGCTCGATGTTCGCGCTGCGGTGCATGAAAGACGTGCCGTCGATTCAGGTGTGACGACAGGGGGAGACGGCACGCGGATCGTCGTGACGACGAGATTCGCGGGTGTGCCGAAGAGGAGCGGCAATCGGGCTGTCGCGTCGAACGGGCGCGGCCCGGAGCCGGAAACAGGCGGGAAATGCCTGCGGGGCGGGAAAACGGATGAATCTTCCGTCGGCTTTTGCGGCGTTCATCTGCCACGCCGATGCCGGGCGCGGCGGCCTTACGGCGCGCGTCCCGGCAGGCGGGTCAGACGGATGATGTGACGCTGCGCTCAGCGCGGCAGGCGTGCGTGCGCTTCAGCGATGACTTCGCAGTTCTCGAGGTGCAGTGCCCATGCTTCTGCAAGCAGCTCGCCAACACGTGCGAGCCAGCCAGCGGATTGGGTGGAACGATCGGAGACATTAGACGTTTGCATGACGAAGCCCCATGTAGGTGGCGAGTTAGGGATAACCCTAATCATAGAGGAACGTCACCGCCTTGTGAAATGCGATTTCGTTATATGAGAATTACTGACAATTTCTGTTGCTGCTGCACAACATGAATTGCACTTGCTTTCCGCGTGGCGGACGGGCGTGACGAGGCCGTGGCGAGCACGGCCTTGCATTGACGGACGGAAGGGGAAATCAGGCGCGGAGAAAGGGCGCGGCGGCGGGGCGGCGCTTACCCGCCGATCCATCCGAAGCGCCACGACAGGCGGCGCGTCGCGGCGCGCAGCGCATGCGCGAGTTCGCTGTCCGGCCCGCGCGGGAAGCCGCGCGACGAGCCGATGATCGCGATCACGAGCCGGATGCTGCCGGTGTGATCGAACACGGGCGCGGCGATCGTCCCGATGCCCGGCACCGGCGCATCGAACGCGAAATCGAGCGCGTCCGCGCGGATCGTCGCGAGCCGCGCGCGGAACGCGTCGTCGACCTGCGTCGCGCGGCCGGCGAGGCGCACCGGCTCGTCGGCCAGCAGGCCGGTCAGCACGTCGTCGGACATGCCCGCCGCGAAGATCCTTCCGATCGCGGTATTCACGAGCGACATCACGGTGCCGACCTGCAGGCTCACGTGCTGCGGCCGCGCGGATTCCTCGAGGCGGATCACGGTTGGCCCGAGCGGCCCGAGCGTCGCGGCGGCCACGCTCATGTCGGTCGCGGCCGCCAGCGCGACGATCTCGGTTTCCGCATCGCGCGTCGGCGACACGCGCTGCATCGCGATCAGGCCGAGCGCCTGGGCGAGCGGCCCGCCGCCGAAGCAGCCGGCGTCGTCGCGGCTCAGCAGGCCGATCTTCTGCAGGCTCACCAGATGCGGAAACGCCTTCGCGGCCGGCATGCCGGCCGCCGCCGCGAGATCGCGCAGCGGCAGCGCACGGCCCGCCGACACGAGCGCCAGCAGCAGTTCGCCCGTGCTGTCGAGCGCGTTGATGCCGCGCTGCGCTTTCGTATCGTCGGCGAGCGCGGGCGGCATGCGCTGCGTGGCCGGGGGCATGCCCGGCGCGACCGGCGGGGCATCGCGTCTCGCGCCGAGCGACGCGGTGGCTTGCCGCGCCGCATCGCGCAGCGCCGCGGCGATCGGACCGTCCCAGCCGACATCGATCGATCCGGTCGAGCCGATCACCGTCAACGCGAGTTGCAGGTGTCCGTCCGCGTCCAGCACCGGCACGCACATCGCGCTGACGCCGGGACTCGGCCGGTCCACGCCGCGCTCGATCCCGCGCGCGCGGATCGCGTCGAGTTCGGCCTGCCACGCGCCGGCGTCGGACGTGGGCTGCACGCCTTCCGCGCCGGCGAGCGTGTCGCCGGCGCCGGCCTGGCTGGCCGCCATCGCGTCGAGCTGCGCGGGGTCGCCGAATGCGCGGAACACGCGGCCGGTCGCCGTCGTGTCGAGCGACATCACCGATCCGACGTGCAGGTTCACGTGCAGCGGATAGCCGCCGTGCTCGATGCGCACGATCGTGGGCCCGAGCACGCCCGGCACCGACAGCGCCACGCTCAGGCCGACCGCTTCCGCGAGCCGCGCCGCGTGCGGCAGCGCCGCGCGATAGGCCGGCTGGCGTTCGATCGACATCAGCCCGAGCCGCAGCGACAGCGGCCCCGGCTCGTAGTTGCCCGTGAGCGCGTCGCGTTTCACGAGCGCGAGCCGCGTCAGGCTGACGAGATAGGTGTGCGCCTGCGCGGTCGACAGCTCGGCCGCGGCCGCCAGCTCCGACAGCCCGAGCGGCTTGCGCCGGCGCGCGAGCGCGTCGAGCAGCCGGCCGCCGACCTCGACGCTCTGGATTCCGCGCTGCGCCTTGGGCGGCGCGTCGTCCGCGCTGACTTCGTGGTTCTGCACGCGATGATTCTTCCGTTGACGAAACCTCGCATGGTATCCGACGCCATTTGACGCGCCAGCCCGCAGGTTTACCCGAATTAGACAATAGCAAGCGTATTTGTCATTGACAAATAATCGACGCAGGCAGATGATCCGCTCACTCCCCTCAACACATGGCTCGCAGCCACGGAACGCAACATGGCCAAAGCATTCGCCTCCCAAGCCGATCTGGAAGAGAAGAAAGTCACCTGGACGCAGCTGTCCGAGAACGCGTACGCGTACACCGCCGAAGGCGACCCGAACTCGGGCGTGATCATCGGCGACGACAGCGTGCTGATCGTCGACACGACCGCGACGCCCGCGATGGCGCAGGACCTGATCGCGAAGATCCGCAGCGTGACCGACAAGCCGATCAAGCACGTCGTGCTGTCGCATTACCACGCGGTGCGCGTGCTCGGCGCGTCCGCGTATTTCGCCGAAGGCGCGCAGCACGTGATCGCGAGCCGCGGCACGTACGAGATGATCGTCGAGCGCGGCGAGGCCGACATGAAGTCGGAGATCGAGCGCTTCCCGCGCCTGTTCGCGGGCGTCGAGACGGTGCCGGGGCTGACCTGGCCGACGCTCGTGTTCGAGCGCGAGATCACGCTGTTCCTCGGCAAGCTCGAAGTGAAGATCATGCACGTCGGCTCGGGCCACACGAAGGGCGACACGATCGTCTGGCTGCCGTCGCAGAAGGTGCTGTTCTCCGGCGACCTGGTCGAATACGACGCGGCCTGCTATTGCGGCGACGCGCAGCTCGAACAATGGCCGGCCACGCTCGAGGCGCTGCGCGCGCTCGGCGCGGAAAAGCTCGTGCCGGGCCGCGGCCCCGCGTTGCTGAATCCGGCCGAGGTCGACAAGGGCCTCGACTACACGAAGGATTTCGTGACGACGCTGCTCGCGCAGGGCCGCAAGGCCGTCGAACGCAAGCTCGACCTGAAGGCGTCGATGGCGCTCACGCGCGAAGCGATGGATCCGAAGTTCGGCCACGTGTTCATCTACGAGCACTGTCTGCCGTTCGACGTGTCGCGCGCCTTCGACGAGGCGAGCGGCATCACGCATCCGCGCATCTGGACCGCGCAGCGCGACAAGGAAATGTGGGACGCGCTGCAGGACTGAGCGGCTCACCGCGGCGCGGCGTCCAGGCGGGCGTCCCGCCGTTTTTCTGACGGCGCCTGAACGACGGCGGCATTGGGCCGCGGGTCGGGGCGCCGGCTTCCGGTCTCACAAGAAAGCAGGGCGCACGTACGCCCTCGGAGACTGCTGCGCGCTCGAATCGCGCGGCCCGTTTGGAGAGAGACATGCCCCAATCGCTTCCCGCCGAAGCGACGATCGCGCACGCGAGTGTTGCGGCGTCGGCTTCCGCATATGAATCCACACCGGCGTCGGACGCCGGCGACGCGCTGCTGTTCCGCAAGATCGCATGGCGGATCGTGCCGTTCCTGTTCCTCTGCTACGTCGTGTCGTTTCTCGACCGCATCAACATCGGCTTCGCGCAGTTGCAGATGAAGCACGACCTCGGCTTCAGCGATGCGATGTACGGCCTCGGCGCCGCGGTGTTCTACGTCGGCTACGTGTTCTGCGAGGTGCCGAGCAACCTGCTGCTCGCGCGCTTCGGCGCGCGCCGCACGTTCACGCGGATCATGCTGTTGTGGGGCGTCGCGTCGACCGGGATGATGTTCGTGTCGCAGCCGTCGCATTTCTACGTGCTGCGCTTTCTGCTCGGCGTGTTCGAGGCCGGCTTCTTTCCCGGCATCGTGCTGTACCTGACCTACTGGTTTCCGGCGAACCGCCGTGCGGCGGCGATCTCGGTGTTCTTCGCGGGCGTCGCGGTGGCCGGCGTGCTCGGCGGCCTGATGTCGGGCTGGATCATGCGCGACATGAGCGGCGTGCTCGGGCTGCACGGCTGGCAATGGATGTTCGCGATCGAAGGTGCGCCGGCGATCGTGCTCGCGTGCTTCGCGTTCGCGTATCTGGTCGACCGGCCGCAGGACGCCGCGTGGCTCACGTCCGACGAAAAGGCGCGCGTCGCCGCGCTGTGCGGCGACGGCCGTGCGCATGGCGCGCACGACACACGCAGCCTGATGGCCGCGCTCGCGAACCCGCGCGTCTATCTGTTCGCGTTCATCTACTTCTCGCTGACCTGCGCGTCGCTGACGCTCAATTTCTGGATGCCGCTGATGATCCGCGATTTCGGCGTGACCGACGTCGTGGCCGTGAGCCTCTACACGGTCGTGCCGAACGCGGTCGGCGCGGTGGGGCTGATCCTGATCGCGCGCCGCTCGGACCGCACCGGCGAGCGCCGCAAGCACTTCGCGTGCTGCACGATCGGCGGCGGGCTCGCACTCGCGGCGCTGACGCTGCACCTGCACAGCTTCGCGGCGATGCTCGCGTGTCTGTCGATCGCGGCGACGCTGATCTTCGCCGCGCTGCCGATCTTCTGGGCCGTGCCGACCCGCTATCTGTCGGGCAACGCGGCCGCGGCCGGGATCGCGCTGATCAGCAGCATCGGGATCACGAGTGGCATCGTCAGCCCGTGGGTGATCGGGCTGATCCGCACGCGCACCGGCAGCATGGATCTCGCCGTGTATCTGCTGGCCGCGCTGCTCGCGCTGAGCGGCGCCGCGCTGATGCTCGGCGTGAAGGGCGAACCCGCGCAGCGGGCTTGAAACCGCGGCCGGGCGCTGATCGTGATCGCGGCGGCGCCCGGACCGCAAGCGCGAGCGTCACTGCCGTCGGCCGCAATCAGTTCGCAGGCCGCGACGACGTGCGGCGCGGCGAGCGGGAGCCCACCCGCATCGGGTGTGATGAATCGGCGGTCGGGCGCCGAGGCGCGCTCGACACGCGGCGGGAAGTGCACGGCAAGCAGCGTGGCGGGCAGCGTTCCGTCGGACGCCGCCACGCGCTGCGTGCCGGCTTAGGCGAAAGTGACGAACGCGCCGGCCGTGCCGAGGGTCCGGAATGCGTCGCGGCGTCGACGGCTGCGGTGACGCAAGCGCCGTCGACGCGCTTCGATTCGGAAGCGTCGCGCCCGGACAGCACGGGCGCGACGCGGGTACTGCGCGACTAGCGCGCAACCGCATAGCGCGGCGCCGGCGAATCCGTCGACAGGTGCGGCGCCATCGTGCGGCGCGCGGCCTCGTACGCATCCCATTCGCCGGCCGCGTGCAGCGACGGAATCGTCACGAGTTCGCCGCGATCGAAGCCGACCAGCGCCGCGTCGACGAGGTCGGACGCCGACATCACGATCTCCTTCGGCAGGTGTTCGAGCGGCAGGCCGCCGGTTTGCCAGAACTCGGTCGCCGTCGCGCCGGGCAGCACGGCCTGCACCTGCACGCCTTGTTCCGCGAGTTCGTGGTGCAGCGACTGGCTGAACGCGAGCACGAATGCCTTGCTGCCGCCGTAGACGCCGTTGAGCGTTTCCGGCGACAGCGCGACGATCGACGAGATGTTGATCACGGCGCCGCGGCCGCGTGCGACGAAGCCGGGCACGGCGGCATAGGTCAGGCGCGTGAGCGCGGTCACGTTCAGGTCGATCATCCGCGTCATCGCGTCGACGTCGCTGTCGAGCAGCGGCGCGTGCGTGCCGACGCCCGCGTTGTTGACGAGCAGCGTGATGCTCGCGTCCTGCTTCAGCTTCGCCTCGACGGCGGCGAGCGCCGCGCGGTCGTTGAGGTCCGCGCCGACGATCTCGACGCTGCGCTGCGTGTCGTTCGTGATGCGCTCGGCGAGCGTGGCCAGCCGGTCGCGGTTGCGCGCGACTAGGATCAGGTCGTAGCCGCGGCGCGCGAGGCGGTCCGCATAGATCGCGCCGATGCCGGACGATGCGCCGGTAATGACGGCGGTACCGCGATGTGCTTCAGTCATGATGTCGCTCCATGTCGAGGAAAGGGGGAGTGCGTGAAGGCATTCTGGCCTCGAATCGCGGCGACACAAATGACGTAGATGGGTATGATTTCGGCCATCGGGTTGGTCGTGACGATCATGCCCCGCTACTGGAGATACGCATGCACCGCATCGGTTTTCTGATCAGCGACGGCTTCCAGATCATGGCGCTCGCCGCGCAATCGGTGTTCGAGTACGCGAACATGGTCGCGGGCGAGCCGTTCTACGTGATGGACAACTATTCGGTCGACGGCGGCGACGTGCGTTCGTCGCTCGGATTGCCGGTCGCGACGCGCGCGCTGCGCGGGCGGATCGACGTCGATACGTGGATCGTCGCGGGCGTCAACGATCCGCTCGCGTCGCCGGCGCCGGCCGGCGTCGTCGCGTTCCTGCGGCGCGCGAACGCGCGCGCGCGGCGGATCGCCGGCATCTGCACGGGCGCGTTCGTGCTCGCCGAGGCCGGGCTGCTCGCGCAGCGCCGCGCGACGACGCACTGGGCGTACGGACGCGGCATGCAGCAGCAGTTTCCGGACATTCGTGTCGAGGAGGACCGGATCTACATCGTCGACGGCCCGATCTGGACGTCCGCCGGGATGACGGCCGGCCTCGACCTGGCGCTCGCGATGGTGGAGAAGGATCTCGGCGCGGACACCGCGCGCTCGGTCGCGCACAAGCTCGTGATGCACCAGCGCCGTGCGGGCGGGCAGTCGCAGCATTCGGAAATGCTGGACCTCGCGCCGAAATCGGACCGGATCCAGAACGCGCTCAACTATGCGCGGCGGAATCTCGGCCGCGCGCTGACCGTCGAGGAACTGGCCGAGGCCGTCCACCTGAGTCCGCGCCAGTTCAGCCGCGTGTTTACGCTCGAAACCGGGCAGTCGCCGGCGAAGGCGATCGAGCGGCTGCGGCTGGAAGCCGCGCGGCTGATGATCGAGCAGAGCCGGCATTCGCTCGATGTGATCGCGAAGGAGAACGGTTTCCGCGACCGGCGCCACCTGCGCGATGCGTTCGTGCGCGGCTTCGGCGTGCCGCCGCAGGCCGTGCGGCGCGACGCGCGGGCGGACACGCGCGAATCGGGCTGACGCGCGCGGGCGCGCCGCCAGCGCGGGTCGGAAAAATCGCGCAGAATCTCCGGCATTCCTCGCGAGGAGACACCATGCACGCCGCCCCGTTCAGCATTGCGATTCCCGATCACGCGCTCGATGACCTGCGTCGGCGCCTGCGCGACACGCGCGCACCGGTGCTGACACCGGCCGCGCCGTGGCAGCAGGGTGTGGATGGCGCGTGGCTGCACGAACTGGTTGCGTACTGGCGCGAGCGCTTCGACTGGCGGGCGGCGGAGCGTGCGCTGAATCGGCAGCCGCAGTTCGTCGCGGACGCAGGCGGGCAGCGTGTGCATTTCATCCATCGGCGTGGGGCGGGGCCGAAGCCGTATCCGCTCGTCATCACGCACGGCTGGCCGGGCTCCGTACTCGAATTCGACGCGCTGATCGATCGCCTGTGCGATCCGGCCGCGTTCGGCGGCGATCCGCACGACGCGTTCGATGGTCGCGCCGTCGCTTCCCGGCTTCGCGTTCTCGCCCGCGGCACCCGGCATGTCGGCATTTCAGGTCGCCGACCGCTGGGCGACGTTGATGTCCGGGCTCGGATATCGTCGCTTCGGCGCGCAAGGCGGCGATCTCGGCGCGGGCGTGTCGATTGCGCTCGGCGCGCGACATGCCGACGTGGTGAGCGGCATCCATCTGAACTATCTGCCCGGCAACTACGAGCCGCCGACCGACGCGGCTTCCCCGCTGACCGAAGACGAACGCGCCTTCGTGACGCAGCGCGGAGAGTGGGTCGCGCTGGAGGGCGGATACGCGCACGTGCACATGACGAAGCCGCAGACGCTGGCCGTCGCGCTCAACGATTCGCCGGCCGGGCTGGCCGCATGGATCGCCGAGAAATTCCGCACGTGGAGCGATTGCGATGGCGACGTCGCAAAACGGTTTTCGCACGACACGCTGCTGACCGGTATCTCGCTCTACTGGTTTACCGGCTGCATCGGCTCGTCGATGCAGATGTATTGGGAAAACCGGCTGCAGCCGATGCGCTTCGCGGCCGGGCAGCGCGTGGCGGCGCCCGTCGCGTTTGCGCGCTTTCCGAAGGAAATCAGTTGTCCGCCGCGCAGTTGGGTCGAACGGGTGTTCGACGTCGTGCAGTGGACCGACATGCCGAGCGGCGGCCATTTCGCCGCGATGGAGGAGCCGGAACTGCTGGCCGACGATATTCGCCGATTTTTCCGGCGTTTTCGCTAATGCCACCGGGGGCGGCTTGGGTGACGAAGTGCGCCGGCGGTCATTCATGCGCGTGTTGGCGAGTGCATGCGCCGTGCGGATCGTGACGCGACGATGTCGCCCGTCTTGCCGCGCGATTACCGCGCGATTACCGCGTGATTACCGCGTGACGAACGGCGCCGCATCGTGCGGCGCGGTGCGCGCATGCTTGCGCTGGCGCAGCAGCGCGACGCGGCAATTCTCGCGCGCGGTCTCGCGGCCGTCGTCGTCGAGCAGCACCAGATCGCCGCGCATCACGTTGAGCGTGATCACGTCGTCGCCGGGCGCGCCGAGCGTTTCCGGCGTATGCACCGACCCGGCCGGTTCGAGCACCGTCGAGCCGGCCTGCGCGATCCACTCGTATTCGCGGTAGCGCCACGCACCCTGCAGCGTATGGACGAAGACCTCGCCGTCGTGGCGATGGCGCGGCAGCGTGCCGCCGGCCGGCATCTTC
Source organism: Burkholderia sp. RF7-non_BP4 (assembly GCF_001521935.1). Lineage (NCBI taxonomy): Bacteria > Pseudomonadati > Pseudomonadota > Betaproteobacteria > Burkholderiales > Burkholderiaceae > Burkholderia > Burkholderia sp. RF7-non_BP4. Next base: position 473,561 of record NZ_LOTA01000010.1, read on the forward strand.
AGCAGCGCGGTCAGCGTGTCTTCCGCCGCATTGATATGCAGATACTTGATCGCGAGCCCCGGCAGGTCGGCGCTCATCGGCAGCCATGGCAGCGCGTCGCCGGGCAGGCACGAAATCGGCGGCAGGTCGGTCGGGAGCGGGGCGGACGGCTGCGTCATGGCGGGAGGCGAGCGGAAACGGGAAGTGCGCATTATCGCAGAGCCGGATCGGGCCGCGACCTCTGGTCGGACGGCGCCGCCCGCGAAACCTGAACGCGGCTACGCGTCGCTGCCGTCGTCGCCCGGCCATGCCACCGCATGTGCCGCTTCGAGGCACGACTGGAACAGCAGCGCTGCCCGAGTCGGTCGCGGCGAGCGCCGCAGCAGGCTCACGAACCGGCACCGATAGTTGAAGCGGTGCGGCGCGATCGGCTGCATCAGCCCCTTGTTTTCGAAGCTCTCCGCGTAATGGTCGGGCAGGAAGCCGAGATAGCGGCCGGACAGGATCAGCGTCGCGATCGATTCCTGGTCCGATGCCGTCGCGCTGCGCGTGAGCTTCGCTCGATGGCTCAGCTCCATGTTCGGCGAATGGAAGCCGAGCCCGGCGAACGCGTGGTTGCGGATCGTTGTCCACGTGAGCTTGCCGTGCGGCGCGTCAAAGAGCGGATGCTGGCGGCCGCAGTACAGCAGCATCCGTTCGTCGAACAGTTCCGAATACACGAGGCTGCCCGAGCTGCGGTGCGCGGGGATGATCCCGACCTGATAGCTGCCGTCGATGATCCCGCGCTCGACCTCGTTGATCGACGCGACATGCAGGTTCAGCGCGACGTCGGGCGCTTCGTCCGTGAACTGGCGGATCGCGTCGCCGAGCCGCGCGTCCGGGTTGGTGGCGGTCTTGTCGAATACGGCGACGTGCAGTTCTCCGCCCATCTTGTCGTGAATGCCGTCGATCCTGCTGCGAAATGCCTCCATCGACGCGAGCAGTCGCAAGGTTTCCTCGTATACCGTCTGCCCCTCTGCGGTCAGCGTGAAGCCCGCTCGGCCGCGCCGGCACAGCACGAGGCCGAGGCGCGTTTCCAGATCCTTCACGTGCCGACTGATCGTCGAGATGCCGATATTCAGCTCGAGTTCGGCCGCCGCCATCCCGCCGCACTGCACGACGCCCTTGAAGACCCGCAGCAGCCGCAGATCCATGTCGCTGAGCTGCCCGAGCAGCGCGCGGCTCTTCGGTTTCTTTGCTTGCATAGTTGCGCAAGTGAACATTGATATTGCGATATTGAAGAGACTAATTGGCCTCCCGACAATGCGCAACATCATCACAAGAAGGAGGGGCGCGCCGCGCCGACCGACATGACCGACACGATCACCGCCAGCCAGCAGGACGAGACGAACCTCCGAACCGACGCCGCCTGGCTCGACGCCCACTGGATGCCGTTCACGGCGAACCGCCAGTTCAAGTCCGATCCGCGCATGATCGTGTCGGCCAAGGACGCGTATTTCACGGATGGCGAAGGCCGCAAGATCTTCGACGGCCTGTCGGGCCTGTGGTGCACGGGCCTCGGTCACGGCCGCACGGAAATCACGGAAGCCGTGAGCCGCCAGGTCGCGCAGCTCGACTACGCGCCGGCGTTCCAGTTCGGTCATCCGAAGTCGTTCGAGCTCGCGAACAAGATCAAGGACCTGACGCCGGCCGGCCTCGACTACGTATTCTTCACGGGGTCGGGCTCGGAAGCGGCCGACACGTCGCTGAAGATGGCCCGCGCGTACTGGCGCGCCAAGGGCAAGGGCACGAAGACGCGCCTGATCGGCCGCGAAAAGGGCTATCACGGCGTGAACTTCGGCGGCATCTCGGTCGGCGGGATCGGGCCGAACCGCAAGCTGTTCGGCCAGGGGATCGACGCCGACTTCCTGCCGCACACGCAGCTCGCCGAAAACCGGTTCTCGCGCGGCATGCCCGAGTACGGCGCCGATCTGGCCGACCGCCTGCTCGACCTGATCGCGCTGCACGACGCATCGAACATCGCGGCCGTGATCGTCGAGCCGTTCTCGGGTTCGGCGGGCGTGGTCGTGCCGCCGAAGGGCTATCTGAAGCGCCTGCGCGACATCTGCACCGCGCACGACATCCTGCTGATCTTCGACGAAGTCATCACGGGCTTCGGCCGTGCCGGCGCGATGACGGGCGCCGATGCGTTCGGCGTGGTGCCGGACATCATGAACTTCGCGAAACAGGTGACCAACGGCGTGCAGCCGCTCGGCGGCGTGATCGCGACGAAGGAAATCTACGACACGTTCATGGCCGCGGGCGGCCCCGAATACATGCTCGAGTTCCCGCACGGCTACACGTATTCGGCGCACCCGGTCGCGTGCGCGGCCGGCGTCGCGGCGCTCGACCTGCTGGTGAAGGAAGACGCGGTGGCCCGCGTGCGCGATCTCGCGCCGCATTTCGAGGCGGCGGTGCACGGGCTGAAGGGCCAGCGCCATATCACGGACATCCGCAACTATGGGCTGGCGGCGGGCTTGACGATCGCGGCGCTGCCGGGCGAGCCGGCGCGGCGCCCGTACGAGATCGCGATGCGCTGCTGGGCGAAGGGTTTCTACGTGCGCTACGGCGGCGACACGATCCAGCTCGCGCCGCCGTTCATCTCGGAGAAGCGCGAGATCGACAACCTCGTGAACGCGCTGTCCGACGCGCTGAACGAAGTGAACTGAGCGCGGCCCGTGCCGCGCGACAACCGAATTCACGAGACAGAGCCAGAAACATGAAACACGACAGCAATGTGACCTCCACCGTCGGCCATCTGATCGACGGCAAGCGCGTCGACGGCGGCAGCCGCGTCCAGCCGGTGTTCGACCCGGCCACCGGCGAATCGCACAAGAGCGTCGCGCTCGCCGACAAGCTGACCGTCGAAGCCGCGATCGCGTCCGCGCAGGCCGCGTTCCCGGCGTGGCGCAGCACGCCGCCGCTGAAGCGCGCGCGCGTGATGAGCCGCTTCAAGACGCTGCTCGAGGAGCATGCGGACGAGCTGTGCGCGCTGATCACCGCCGAGCACGGCAAGGTGCTCGCCGACGCGATGGGCGAATTGCAGCGCGGCATCGAGAACGTCGAATACGCGACCTACGTGCCCGAGTTGCTGAAGGGCGAGCACAGCAAGAACGTCGGCCCCGCGATCGATTCGTGGAGCGAATTCCAGGCGCTCGGCGTCGCGGCCGGCATCACGCCGTTCAACTTCCCGGTGATGGTGCCGCTGTGGATGTGGCCGATGGCCGTCGCGTGCGGCAACACGTTCGTGCTGAAGCCGTCGGAGCGCACGCCGTCGTCGACGCTGCGCATGGCCGAGCTGGCGCTCGAGGCCGGCCTGCCGCCGGGCGTGCTGAACGTCGTGAACGGCGACAAGGAAGCGGTCGACACGATCCTGACCGACCCGCGCGTGAAGGCGGTGAGCTTCGTCGGCTCGACGCCGATCGCCGAATACATCTACGCGACCGGCTGCGCGCACGGCAAGCGCGTGCAGGCGCTCGGCGGCGCGAAGAACTTCGCGGTCGTGATGCCCGACGCCGACATCGGCAACGCGGTGAACGCGCTGATGGGCGCCGCGTACGGCTCGTGCGGCGAGCGCTGCATGGCGATTCCGCTGGTCGTCGCGATCGGCGACGAAACGGGCGACAAGGTGATCGACGGCCTGAAGGCCGAGATCGCGAAGATGAAGGTCGGCCCGGGCAACGGTGCGGGCGTCGACATGGGCCCGCTCGTCACGAAGCAGCATTTCGAGAAGGTGACGGGCTTCGTTGACGCGGGCGTGGAAGCGGGCGCGACGCTCGTCGTCGACGGCCGCGGCGTGAAGGTCGACGGCCACGACGGCGGCTACTACCTCGGCCCGTGCCTGTTCGACAACGTGAAGCCCGGCATGCCGGTCTATCAGCACGAGATCTTCGGGCCGGTGCTCGGCGTGATCCGGCTGAAGTCGCTCGACGAGGCGATGGCGCTGATCGACGCGCACGAATACGGCAACGGCACGTGCCTGTTCACGCGCGACGGCGAAGCGGCGCGCTACTTCAGCGACAACATCCAGATCGGCATGGTCGGCATCAACGTGCCGCTGCCGGTGCCCGTCGCGTACCACTCGTTCGGCGGCTGGAAGCGCTCGCTGTTCGGCGACCTGCACGCGTACGGCCCCGATGCGGTGCGCTTCTACACGAAGCGCAAGACGATCACGCAGCGCTGGCCGTCGGCCGGCGTGCGCGAAGGGACGGTGTTCAGCTTCCCGTCGAACCGCTGACGCGCGATCCGGCCGCGACGTGACGCCATGCGGCCGGCGTAAAGACGCACAGGCCCGCCCCGGTCGACGACCGGGGCGGGCCTTTTCACACTTGCGGCGGCCGTGCCGACACTGAAGACGGGGAAGGCACGCTTACGGCGCGACGACGTGCCACATGTTCTTGAAGTTGTCGCCGTTGCGGTCGCCCTGTTTCATGTCCTTCGCGAAGAAATACAGCGGCTTGCCCTTGTAGGCCCATTGCGGGCTGCCGTCGTCGCGCTTGACGATCGTGTAGGGGCCGACCGGGACGTCGGTCGCGCTGGCCTTGTAAGGCGGCCAGATCGATTCGCATTGGCCCGTGCAGGCGCTGGTGCCGGCGTTGGGCTTGTCCTTGTCGAATGCGTAAACGGTCATGCCGTTCGCCGCGACGAGCGCGCCGTTTTCGACCTTGGTGATCGAGCCTTGAGCCGAGGCCGAAACGGACGCCATGGCGAGCACGGCGGAGCTGACGAGCAGCACGGCTTTCATGATTACCTCCTTGTGGTCCGGTGGGCGGCGCAGCCGCACGCATGGCCGGGCGTGCGCGCGACTGCGGGGAATGGTGCCGGAACGCGGCGCCGTGGCCGCCGGTGCGAGCGACGTGAAGTCGAATGGCGGAGGCACGGACCCGCTTCATTCACCATAGGCGGTTTTTGGCGGGGCTGCGAGAAGAACGGGGGGCGCATCGGCGATGCGTGTGTCTCGCGCAACGACGCGGCGGTTGCGCGCATGCGGCGGGATTCGGCATCCGTCCCCGAACCTTTGCGGGTCGAACGGGCCCCGGCGGCGCGCTTTCACGACGGATAGCGACGCGCCGCGATGCCGGGCCGTCAGCGAAACACCGGCGCCGACGCGAGCGCCGTCAGCACGGCCGGCATCGCAAGCGCGGCGGCGATCGTCTGGAACGCGGTGATGCCGGCCATCAGCGGCGCGTCGCCGCCGAGCTGGCGGGCCATGATGTACGACGAGGACGACGTCGGCAGCGCCTGGAACAGCAGCGCGATGGTCAGCGCGGCATCGCCAAGCCCGAACAGGCGGCCGGCCGCGAGCGTGGCGAGCGGCATCGCCATGAACTTGAACGCCGACGCGATGCACATCGGCTGCATCCACTCGCGCGCCGCGTCGAACTTCAGCGCCGCGCCCACGCACAGCAGGCCGAGCGGCATCGAGGCGGCGCCGAGCGCGCGCACGGCCGGTTCGACGGCGGCCGGAAACGCGATGCCGGCGACCTGCATCGCGATCCCCAGCGCGCACCCGACGACCAGCGGATTCGACAGGATCTGGCGCACGAGCGCCCACGCGCCGAGCCGCGTGTCCCCGTAGCGCGCGAACACCAGCACGCACATCAGGTTCACGGTCGGCACGATCGCCGCGACGCACACGGCCGCGAGCGCGATTCCGTGCGCGCCGAAGAGTCCGGCGGCGAGTGCGGTGCCGACATAGTTGTTGAAGCGCACCGCGCCCTGGAACACCGATGTGAACCCGGCGCCGTCGACCGAAACGAAGCGGCGGACCAGCAGCAGAAGCGCCGCGACGAGCACGGTCGAACCGACCAGCGCCGCCGCGAGCGGCAAGACGGGCAGTGCCTGCAGCCGCGCGTTCGCGAGGCCGTTCGCGAACAGCGCGGGCAGCAGCACGTAGTAGCAGAGCCGCTCGGCGTGCGGCCAGAACGCATCGCCGATGAAGCCCGTGCGCCGGAGGCCATGGCCGAGCGCGACCAGCAGCGCGACCGGCGCGAGCGCGAGCAGGATCGGGCCGATCATCGACGCGCCTTCAGGCGACACGGGCCGGACGGCAGGCGCGAGGAGCGGCGGAACGAAGCGGGAATCCATCCGGCGGGCAACATGGCGGCACGCAATCGAAAGAGTGACGATGCCCCCAAGTTAACACGCGGATGCAGCAGGAATAATGGTTAATTATCGGGCGTTCAATGAGAAATTCTCATCGATGACGCGGTGACTTCGGCGGCCAGCGCACGCGCGAAACGCTCGGCCGGCCGTGACTGATGTTCGAGCAGCACGACCTCGCGGCCCATCTGCGGCTGGCCGAACGGCAAGCGCGTGACGGGCGGCAGCCGCGCGAGCGTCGAGTCGGGGAGCGCGACGATCGCCGCGCCAAGCCCGCGCGCGACCATCCGCGCGATCGTCTCCGCGCTGTCGAGCACCATCTCCTCGCGTACGCGCACGCCGATGCGGCGCAACTCGGCGGCGATCATCCGGCCGGCCCACGCCTGCGCGTCGAAGCGGATGAACGGCAACGCCTCGAGCAGCGTGCCCGCGTCGCGCTCCGCATACTGCGGCGGCGCGAGCAGCCAGAAGCGGTCTTCGTACAGCGTGGTCCACGTCAGCTCCGCCGGATGCGGGCGCACGGGGCGCGTCGTGATCGCGGCGTCGAGTTCGCCGGCCGCGACGCGGTTCGCCAGTTCGGCCGACATGCCGGCCGATACGTGCACGCGCAACGACGGGTGCGCGGCGCGCAGCGCGAGCAGCGCGTCGGGCAGCGGGCCGGACAGCGCGGTCTGGATCGCGCCGATCCGCAGGCGGCCGACGAGCTTTTTTTCGTCGCTGAGTGCATCGGGAATCCGGTCGACCATCGCGAGCACCTGCTCGGCCTGCGCGACGAGAATGTTGCCGGCTTCGGTGAGTACCGGCTGGCGGCGCGAACGGTCGAACAACCGGACGTTGTATTCGCTTTCGAGCGTCTTGATCTGCAGGCTCACGGCCGATTGCGTGAGCCCGATCGCTTCGCCGGCGCGCGCGAAGGTGCGGTATCGGGCGATCGCGACCAGCGTTCGGAATGCGCGTAGTGACATGGACTCGGTGAGGTGGGCGGCCGGGGCCGGCACGCGGATTGCTCGGTGATGCCGGAGGCGGCGCATGGGCGGCAAGCCGATCGCGGCGCCGACGACCGCCGAAGCCGGCGGCCGCGGCCGGCACGCTGGCGGACATCATGCCCGTGCGTGCGGAAACGGGCAACCGCGGCATCGGCGCGCGCAGGCGCTCGCGCCGATCGCCCGGTGCGGATTTTCGCGAATGGCATCGAGCCGGGCGTGCGCGCAACGCTGACTGCGGGGGCGGTCGTGGCCGTGCCGCCCGCAAGCGTTTGATCGATGCCTCGGGGCGACGCGGGCTGTCGCGTCGGCCCAGCCCTTCGCGGAGGTAACGACGATGACAGACGACCCCGGTGACGTTGCGCGCGCCAGCTATCGCGCGTACGTCGACAAGGACCGCGACGCGATCGAAGCGCTGATCGCACCGGACTTCCATTTCACGAGCCCGCTCGACAACCGGCTCGACCGCGACGCGTATCTGGCGCGCTGCTGGCCGAACAGCGCGATGCTCGCCGGTTTCGAGTTCGTCGACGTCGCCGTGCACGGCGAATACGTGTTCGTGGTGTACGAGGCCGACACGACCGCCGGCAGGCGGTTCCGGAATGCGGAGCGGTTGCGTGTCCGCGATGGCCGGATCGTCGAGGCCGAGGTGTATTTCGGCTGGTACGTGCCGCACCAGGCGCCCGAGGGCGGGTTCATCGAATCGGGCGGCTGACGCGTGATGGGCCGCGCCCCGTCACACCCAGAGGCGGTACATCCAGAACGATTCGTCCTCGGCGAAGCGTCGTACGAACTCGGTCGGCGAGAAGCCCGTGATGCGCCGCGTCGCGCGGCTCAGGTGTGCCTGGTCGGCGAATCCCTCGTCCAGCGCGAGCGCGGCCCAGTCGACCGGCTGCCCGGCGTCCTGCCGGTCGCGCGCGGCGAAGAACACGCCTTCGGTGCGCACCAGCGTTTGCCAGTCGCGCAACGAGCGACCGCTGTACGACTTGATGCGCCGTTCGACTTGACGCGGGCTGTGGGTGTACCGCCATTCGCGCGCTTTCGACGCGAGACGCCCGACCCAGCTGCGCCCCGCATCGCGCAGCGACGACAGCGGCGACACGCTGCCGCGCAGCGCATGCCAGCGCGGCGCGAGGTGGTGGTCGAGCGCGGCCAGCGCGTCGTCGTCGTGTTCGGCATCGGCGAGCGCATCGAGCAGCGGCCGCCAGCTGTCGTCGAGACATGCATGCGCGTCGACGAACGTGTCGTGGATCGCCGGCAACGCGACGCCGAACAGCGCGCGTGCCGCATCGGCATGCAGGCAGACGATGCCGCCTTGTCCGCTCGTCGGCGCCCAGCTCGCGACCGGCATCGACTGGCTGCCCGACAGCGTCGCCGATGCGCCGAACGGCCGCCATACGGGCCCGTCGCCGGTGCGCCGGACGAGCCCGACGTCGAGGCCGCGATACCACGACAGGCAGACGAGCGGCGACGCGGGGAAATGCGTGAGCCGCTGCGCGTCGCTCAACGTGAAGCCGCGCGTGTCGCGCGTGATGATCGCGACGACCGCGCCTTGCAGCGCAGCCGGCGGCTGATACAGCCGGGTGGGCGGCGACCGGCCGTCGAACAGCACGCGCGGCGCACGCGCGAGCGGATCGGGACACGGCGGCAATGTCGGAGACGGACCGAAGGGCATGACGCCGGAGTATAGGGACCGGCGCCGCACGTGTCGATGTCGTTTGCGTTCAAGACCGGCGGCGCATCGATCCGGACAATCCGGCGCATGAACACACGATCCTCTTCCCGATGCCCGTTTCATGCGGACGCCGCCGATGCGGCGCCCGCGCTTCACCCGCCCGGCGTATGGCCGCCGGGGCCGCGTGCCGGCCTGACGGGGTGGCGGTTGCTGCGCGCGATGTCGCGCGACCTGCCCGGCGCGCTCGCGGGCTGGCAGCGCGCGCATGGCGACGTCGTGCACCTGCGCATGTGGCCCGAACATGCGGTGGTCGTGACCGATCCGGCGCTCGTGCGCGCGTTGCTGGTCACGCATCACGATGCGTTCGTGCGCTGGGAGCGCGGCATCCGCGTGTTCTCGCAGGTTCACGGGCACAGCGTGCTGATTGCCGAGGGCGACGCATGGCGCGACAAGCGCCACGCGCTGCAGCCGAACTTCATGCCGAAACCGGTGCAGGCCTTCGTGCCGTCGATCGCCGCGACGGCCGGTCATGCGCTCGCGCAGTGGCCCGCGCACGACGCGCACTGGCCGATCGAAAGTGCACTGACGTCGCTTGCGATGGACGTGATCATGCGCACGATGTTCTCGAATGCGATCGGCGCGGACGCGCGCGTGGCCGAGGCCGCCGTGCGCACGGTCAGCGCGGCCGCGAACGCCGAGTTCTACCAGCCGGCCAGCGCGCCGGACTGGATGCCGTGGAAGCGCGGCAAGGCGAGGGCGCTGGCGGTGCTGAACGGATTGATCGACCGCCAACTGCATGCGCGTCTCGACATGCCGGAGCACGGCTGGCCGGACGATCTGCTGTCGCGCCTGTTGCGGCTGCACCGCGCCGACGTGCGCGCCTGGCCGCTGCAAGCCGTGCACGACGAGTGCATGACGACCTTCCTGGCCGGTCACGAGACGGCCGCGGCCACGCTGACCTGGTGGGCGTGGAACATGGCCGCGAATCCGGCCGCGCAGGCCGCCGCGCGCGACGAAGTCGTGCGCGTGCTGGGCGGCCGCGCGCCGACCGCCGACACGCGCGCAGCATTGCGCTATCTGACGCAGACGCTCGAGGAAACGATGCGCCTGTATCCGGCGGCACCGATCCTGATCAGCCGTCGCGCATCGCGGCCGGTCGCGCTGGGCGCATGGCAGTTTCCGGCGCGAACGCTGTTCATGCTGCCGATTCAGCTGATGCATCACGACGCGCGGTGGTTTCCGGAACCGCAGGCATTCCGGCCCGAGCGCTTCGCCGACGACGCGCCGGCGATTCCGCGCGGCGCGTACATGCCGTTCGGCACGGGGCCGCGCGTATGCCTCGGGCAGCATCTGGCGATGACGGAAATGACGGTGGTGGCGGCCATGATCCTGCAGCGCCATGAATTGTCCGTGCCGCCCGGCATGACGGCGCCGCGCGCGACGCTGAACGTGACGCTGCGGCCCGGGCGCGCGCTGCACCTGGCGATCGCGCCGACACGGCGGGCGGCGGCGGTCGGCCCGTCGTGACGCGGCGGCGTTGCGCTCAGCCCGCCGCATCCTCCCCCAACGCCTGAATGAACCGCGAAAACAGCTCCGGCTGCGACGAAATCCCGAGCTTCGCGTAAAGATGGCGCCGATGCACCTTCACCGTCTCGGGTGAAATCGCCAGCCGTTCCGCGATCGCCTTCGACGAATTGCCGCGCAGCACCATTCTTGCGATCGACATCTCGCGATCGGTCAGCACGCCCGCGCCGAAGCGCGCGAGCGCCTGCTCGACGCGCGCGCCGAGATCGTCGTCGGGCGTCGCGCGCGCGGCATCGCCCACCAGCCGCCAGTGCTGCCGGATCGTCGCGAGCACCCACGGCATCGCGGCCGTCAGCTTGCCGAGCGGCTCGACGTCGAAGCGCGCCGACGCGCCGAGCGACAACGACAGCAGCAAGTCGGGGGTCGGTCGCAGCAGGATCTGGATTTCGTCGTCGCCGACCGCATCGCGGAAGTAGCTCAGGAAATACTCGCTTTGCCGGAACAGGTCGGGCGCGACTTCCTCGAGCCGGTAGCAGCCGTCGGCGAGCCCGTCGTGCGCGGCCTGCAGGAACGGGTCGAGCAGATATAACCCATTGAGGTAAAGCGGCACCGGCGACGCGCTGTCGGAGCCGCCCGTGTCGTATTCGTCGAGCACGAGCGGCACGCCGTCGCGGCCGATCGCGGTCGCGAGCGCGTTGTCGAACGGCACCATTTCGTTGAGCAGCAGCACCAGGAAGCGCCAGAAGCGCGGCTGGCCCAGATGATCGATCGCGCGGCCAAGCGCCTGGTGCATCGCGATTTCGGAGAAGAGTCGATCCATACCACCACCGAAGGGTGTAACACGAAGGGGGAATAGCGGTCCTGAATTTGGCTTCCTAGACTGCCACGCAATCAATCGGGCCCGAGTATGGGTGTTCAAAAAAGTGCAGGGTAGGAGCAACAGGAGAACGAAATGGCGATGATGTCGGAATCGACGGGCACGCTGCAAGCGACGCCTGCCACGGAAGACGCGCCGCGCGCGCTGTCGCAGACGCTCAGCGTGCGCGACGCGGTGATGATCACCGTGTCGGGCGTGACGCCCGCAAGCTCGATCTTCGTGATCGCGCCGTTCGCGATCCAGCAGGCCGGCAGCGGCGCGGTGCTGTCGTTCCTGCTCGGCGGCGTGCTCGCGCTCGCGTTCGCGCTCTGCTACGCGGAGCTCAGTGCCGCGCATCGCAGCGCAGGCGGCGAATACGTGATGGCCAAGCGCGTGTTCGGCACGCTGCCCGGCTACCTGACGTTCATCACGGTGCTGTCCGTCAGCGTGTTCATCCCGGCCGTGCTCGCGAGCGGCGCCGCGCCGTACCTGAACAACGCGCTCGGCACGCACTTCGGCAACCAGTCGGTCGCGCTCACGATCGTCCTGCTCAGTTACGTGCTCGGGATGCTGAACATCAAGACGAATGCGTGGATCACGGGCGCGTTCCTCGTCGTCGAGATCGGCGTGCTGATGCTGATCGCGGCGTTGGGCTTCGGCTCCCCGCATCGCGGCGCCGACGCGCTGATCGCGCCGGTCGTCGCGAGCGGCAATGCGCTGGTGCCGGCCACGCTCGCGGCGATCGTGCCCGCGATCGGCACGGCGATCTTCTGCTACAACGGCTTCGGCTCCGCCGCGTACCTCGCGGAAGACCTGCGCGGCGGCAACCGCAACGTCGCGAAGGCGGTGATTTATTCGCTGCTGGTGATCCTCGTCGTCGAGCTGATTCCGCTCACCGCGATCGTGCTCGGCGCGCCGTCGCTGACGGAGCTGACGAAGAGCGCCGACCCGATCGGCTATGTCGTGCGGTCGCTGAGCAACCCGGCGGTGTCGCGCGTGGTCAGCGGCGGGATCTTCCTGTCGGTGTTCAACGCGATCATCGCGATCGTGATCACGATGGGGCGCCTGCTTTACAGCAGCGGGCGGCATGCGCTCTGGTCGCGCACCTGCAACCGCGCGTTCTCGACGATCCATCCGCGCTTCGAGTCGCCGTGGCTCGCGACGCTCGCGCTGGCGGTGCCGTCGTCGGGGCTGGTGTTCGTGTCGAGCCTCGACGAGCTGACCGCGTTCACGGTCGACCTGCTGCTGCTGATCTACCTCGTCGTCGGGCTGGCCGCGCTGGCGAGCCGCCTCGTGCGGCGCGACGTCGAGCATCACTACCGGATGCCGCTGTGGCCCGTGACGCCGCTCGTCGCGGTCGCGGGCGCCGCGTACACGCTCTACACGACACTGGCGACGGCGACCAAGCCGACCGACCTGATCATCATCGGCGGGCTGCTGGTGGCCGCGCTCGTCATGTATGCGGTCTGGGCGCGCCACAGCGATGCGTTCCGCTCGCTCTGACCATATCGAACACCGAACCATCGAAAGACGGAGGAATTGCATCATGCGCACGAGGGATCTCGGCATCCGCATCGGACTCGGCACGCCGGGCCGCTTCAACGCGATCACGGACGTACCGGGCGTGCGGGTCGGACATTGCACGCTGAACGTGGAGAACGGCGCTGCGTCGATCCGCACCGGCGTCACAGTCATCGAGCCGCGCGCGGGCGCCGCGCACGATTCGCCGTGCTTCGCGGGCGTCCATGTGCTGAACGGCAACGGCGACGCGACCGGGCTCGAATGGATCCGCGAAGCCGGCCTGCTGACGACCCCGATCGCCTATACGAACACGCACAGCGTCGGCGCGGTGCGCGATGCGCTGGTCGCGAACGAGCGCGAAGCGGCGGCCGGCCGCGTGTACTGGTGCATGCCGGTCGTAATGGAAACCTACGACGGCCTGCTCAACGACATCTGGGGGCAGCACGTGAGCGCCGCGCACGTGCAGCGCGCGCTGGCCGCCGCGCGGTCGGGGCCGGTCGCCGAAGGCGGCGTGGGCGGCGGCACCGGGATGATCTGCCACGAGTTCAAGGGCGGCATCGGCACCGCGTCGCGCGTGGTCGCGGCCGACGCGGGCGGCTGGACCGTCGGCGCGCTCGTGCAGGCGAACTACGGCGTGCGCGAGATGCTGCGCGTGGCCGGTTATCCGGTCGGCGAGGTGTTGCGGCACGTGCATTCGCCTTTTCGCGCGCCCGATGCACAAGGCGAGGCCGGGATGGGTTCGATCGTCGTCACGATCGCGACCGACGCGCCGCTGCTGCCGCATCAGTGCACGCGCCTCGCGCAGCGGGCGAGCGTCGGGCTGGCCCGCGTCGGCGGCGGCACCGAGGATTCGAGCGGCGACATCTTCCTGGCGTTCGCGACGGGCAACGACGGGCTGCCGGCCGCGAACTACGGCAGCAAGGGCGTGCCGACGACGGCCGTGAAGATGGTGAACAACGACCACATCTCCGCGCTGTTCGTCGCGGCGGCGGAAGCGGTGGAGGAAGCGATCGTGAATGCGCTCGTCGCGGGGAACGACGTCGAATCGCGCGGCGCGCGGGTCGAAGGGCTGGGGCAGGCGCGTTTGCTGGATGCGTTGCGCGAAGTGGGGTGGCGGCCGGGGCGCGGCGCCTGAAACGGCATGCGCCGCTTCAATCGAAGCGGCGTGGCGGACAGTGTCGTTGCGGCGATCGGCCGGCGCGTCGTGCGCGCGCGCATGCGATGCGTGCGATGCGTGCGCGGCGGGCCTGGCCGTGGCGACGCGGCGTCATGCTCAGCTGCCGAAGTAGACGTTGCAGAAGCTGACGGGGCCGACGCATGCGTTCGGGTCTTCCTGCTTCGATTGCGCACGATCGACGCGGCCCGCGGCCTGGACGGCTTCGGCGCGATTCGCCGGTTGCTGCGCGGCGTCGACCGGCGCGGGCTGGGCATGCGCGACGGCGGCGGTGAGCGACAGGGCAACGAGGGCGAGGTGCAGCGGCTTCATTTGGGTTTCTCCTGGGTCAGTGCCAGTCTCGCTGGCAGTGAGGAAACTATAGGCTCGCACTGCTTAGAGATTAATCACCGCAGGTGCAGAGCTTATTTCCAATCGGAACAAGGATGACGTTGCGCGCGCATCGATCGCCGCCGATCGCCGTCGACGGTCAGTGACGATGGCGATTGAACGGTGCGTCCTTGTCCAGCAGCGCGCTGCGGATGAAGTGCAGGCAGCCGACGATGCGCTGCATGCGGCGGCGTTCGTCGGCCACCGCGTACCACGCGTGCAGCGTGTGCTGGGCGGCGCGGATCGCCAGATTCACCGATTTCAGCGTGCGCGCATGGTGGCCCGTCGTCGGATCGTCGAAGAAGCGCGGCAGCTCGCGCAGCACCGCATCGATCGATGCGGTCCAGTGCAGCGTCTGCGGCGGTTTCGATTCGCAGAATCCGTGCAGCTCGTCGCGCAGGTCGATCACCGCATGGCCGACCTCGAGCGTCGACAGCATCCAGCGCAGCGCGTCGCGATGCTGCCGCGTGCGCTTGACGAGCAGCGTGCGCAACTGCGCCATCAGGTCGTGCGTGCTCGACTGGAAGCGTGCGGCGAGGCCGTCGCGCGTGCCGTCGCATGCGAGCGTGACCTGGCGGCGCAGGTCGTGCGCGATGCGCGACGTGAGCCACGGCATGTGGGTCGGAAACACCACGGCGAACACGATCGAGCACGCGAGCATCGCGACGACGATGGCGAAACCGTTGTTGATCAGCACCTCGGGCGTATACGCGATCGCGTTGTCGGGGCCGGCGAGCAGGCAGAAGAACACCGCGAAGCCGATCCCGTAGCCGGACAGGCCCGGACGCATCGCGAGAAACGCGCCGAGGCCGAGCACCGGCGCGAGCGCCGCGCACAGCAGCGGAAAGCCGTCGATGTTCGGATAGACGTAGCACAGGAACACATAGCCGACGGCCGTCGCGAACGCCGCGCCGACGCCCATCTGCGCGACGAACTTCGGCGCACGCGGCGACGTCGAGCTCAGCGCGCACGCGATCGCGGTGGCGATGACGGCGAGCGAGCCGCTCGGCCATTCGGACGCGATCCAGAACGCGCTCATCGCGCCGACGGCGACGAGCGTGCGCAGGAACGTGAAGCCGACGAAGAACGCATTGGTTTTCACCGCGTAGTGCGTGACCGAGCGTTCGAACGCGTGATCGTCGCGATCGAGCGACGCGTTGGTGTCGGCATAGCCGAGATACTCGCCGATGAAGCGATACATCAGCTCGATCGCGGTGTCGAAGTCGAGCAGGCCGCCGGCCGCGTGATCCTCGATCTCGCGGCGCGACGCGCGCGCGGCCTTCGGCAGCGCGCCGTGAAAGCGGCGCAGTTCGAGCAGCGCGCCGGTGGTCGACGCGATCCCGCGCCGCCGCTCGTCGCGCAACGCGGTCACCCGCTGCGCGAGCGCATCGATGTGCGGCGCGAGCGCGTCGAGCACCGCGTCGGACCGGTTCGCGCGCAAGCGTTTGACGAGCTGGTGCAGCGCATGCAGGCGCGTGCATGCATTCATGAACTCGCTGTTCAGGCGCGCGAGCCGGCGGCTGCGCGCGCGTATGTGCGGATCCTCGAACGACGCGAACGCGCGGTTGGCCTCGAAGCCGACGATCTCGTCGACGAAATCGGCGAAGCGCCGCTCGAAATCGCCGCGTGCGAGATCGCCCGACAGCGCGCCGGCCGCGAATGCCGCGAACTTCACATGACGGGCGGTCAGCGAGCGCATCAGCGCCTTCGCGGAGCTGAGGGGAAGAATCAACGCGCTGACCGCGCCGGAGCACGCGATGCCGAGCGCGACTTCCGCGGCGCGCGTGAGCGCGGACTGGAACAGCGTCTGCGGCGTCATCACCGCGGGCAGGCCGATCAGCGCGGCCGTGTAGCCGGCGAGCACGAACCCGTACCAGCGGAAATGGCGGTTGCGGACCGCGAGCGCGATGCAGCCGCCGATCCACAGCGTGATGCCGGCCATGTACAGCTCCGGCTGCTGCGCGAACAGCCCGCCGAGCGCGAGCGCGCCGACGAGGCCGGCCGCGGTGCCGAGCACGCGGTAGAAACTCTTCGCGAACACCATCCCCGACAGCGGCTGCATCAGCACGAACACGGTCGTCATCGCCGTGCGCGGCTGCGACATCTCGAGCCGCATCGCGATCCCCATCGCGAGCAGCGCGGCGAGCACCGTTTTGGCGAGATGCAGCCAGATCAGGCCGTCGCTCGCGGCCCAGTCGCGCGCGGCGCCGCCGAGCGGATCGAGCCAGGTTCTCCATCGTGCCGGTTCGATGGAAGGTCGCTCGATCGCAGGTTGTGGCTTCATGAAGAAAGAGGGGGCGCGTGCGGTGTCGCGGCGCGTCCGGACGGGTCCATTCGACTGATGAGGCGCCGATTGTAGGAGTGCGGCGCGCGGGCATTAACGCAGCTGCAGGGAAACGATAGTTGCAGGGCGCGTAACAATCTGTCGCATCCGCTGGAGGAAAATAGCGGCTCCGCTACAGGTGGCTCACAGGAATGGATACCCTACAAAACATGCGGGTGTTTACGCGCGTCGTCGAGACGGGCAGTTTCACCGCGGCCGCGCAATCGCTGAATTCGACGACGGGCGCGATGTCGCGCGCGGTGTCGGAACTCGAGGCGCGCCTGCGCACCCGTCTGATGAATCGCTCGACGCGCCGCCTCGCGCTGACGTCGGCCGGCGAAAGTTATCTGCGGCGCTGCCGCCAGATCCTCGCCGACGTCGATCGCGCCGAGGAAGAGGCGAGCTGCGCGCACGAGCGGCCGGCCGGCGTGCTGCGCATGCACAGCTTCGCGAGCGTCGGCCATCACTACGTGATGCCCGCGCTCACGCGCTATCACACGCAATATCCGGACGTATCGATCGAGCTGTCGCTGTCGCAGCGCATGCCCGACCTGTTCGACGGCACGAGCGACATGGCGGTCGTGACCGCGTCGTCGCTGCCCGATTCGGAGCTCGTATCGCATCTGCTCGGTTCGACCTTCAGCATCCTGTGCGCGTCGCCGGAGTATGTGAAGCGTCATGGCACGCCGGCGCGGCCGCAGGATCTCGGCGCGCATGCGTGCCTGACGCTCTGCACGCCGGCGTTTCCGACCCACGAATGGGTGCTCGAAGGCGCCGAGGGCGTCGAGCAGATCCATGTCGCGGGGCCGGTGCAGACCAACACGGCGGAATCGCTCGCGCTCGCGATTCGCGACGGCATCGGGATCGGCATGCTGCCGCTGTACGCGGCGATCGACGCGTTGCAGGAGGGCACGCTCGTGCGTGTGCTGCCCGGTCACATCCTGCAGAAAATGAACGTGTATGCGCTGTATCCGTCGCGCCGCTTCGTCGACGCGAAGGTGCGCACCTGGGTCGAGATGCTGCGTGCGCAGGTGCCGGGAATGATCGCGCACGACGTCGAGATGCTGAACGCGATCGAGCGGGAACCGCAGGCCGCCTGAGGGCGAATACGCCGAATACGCGACTACGTAAAGAGATGACCGCGTGCCCGACGGCACGCGGTCCGGCCGCATCCGTCGTCACGGACCGGTTCACGCGAACTCCGCCGCGCCCGCAGGACACGTGTCATGTGGGCGCGACGTGGCGTCATGCATTCAGAGCGCGGGCTTGACGGCCACGCCCGATTCGGTTGCGCCCGCACCGGCCGGGCCATATGCGGCATGCGCGGCCTTGTGTTCGGCGAGCCGTTTTGCCGCCAGGCGTTCCTGCGCGGCCATGATGTCGTCCGGATAGTTGCCGGCGTCGCCGAGCGACGGGTTGTAGCCGACCGATTCGAGGTCGTAGAGCTCCTGCAGCACCTGCGCGCGCGTGACGGGCGACTTGGCGGACTGAGCGAACGACAGGGCCGGTGCGGCAAGCAGGACGGCAGCGGCGGCGGTAACGACGAGCGATTTCACGATGTTCTCCTGTAGGCGGGGTGTGAGGCCGGTCCGGCGATCGATGTGTGATCCGAACCATCGATGCCAGTCTATGCAGCGCACGCGGGCGCAAAAACCCCGATTCCAGGCAAGCAGATTTCCAGATGGAACAACATTGACGCATGTCGCCCGCGTTGCACGAACCCGTCCGTCAAGACAGGTTCGCGGCAGGCGGGCGACGTGCGGTCCTGCGGCGCCGAACTCAGAAGCGCGTGCGCATGCCGATCGTGCCGACGATCTGGTTCGCGGTGCTCGATGCGCCGCCCGACGTGTTGATGAACGCCTGGTAGCCGCGGCCCGACGCGTGCTGATACATCGCTTCCGCGTACAGATCGGTGCGGCGCGACAGCTTGTACACCGCCTGCAGGTCGACCTGGTGCCACTTCGGATCGGTGCCGTGCTTGCTGTCCGGGTTCGACACGCTGGCGTCCGTGTACACGTATGCGGCGCCGAGGCTGATGGCCGGCGTCACCGCGTAGCGCACGTTCACGTCGTAGTTGTTGAACGCGACCTGGCCGGTGGAACCGAACGAGCCCGAGTTGTCGTACTGCGAACGCGTATAGACGAAGCCGACCGTCGCCGGACCGAACACGTAGCTGACGCCGCCGCCGTAGCTGCGCATGCGGTCCGCGCCCACCGACCAGCCGCCCTGGCTCACGCTCTTCGCTTCGGCCACGTCCGTCGCGCCCGGGCTCGCGCTCGTCGAGCCCTTCGTGCCGTTCATCTGCAGGTAAGCGCCGGCCAGCTTCAGCGGGCCGTTCGTGTAGCTCGCCGCGACGCTGTACGCACGGTTGCCGGCGAAGTTCGTCGAGTTCGAGAAGCCGTACAGCGCGCCGACCTTGAAGCCCGCGATCGTGTCGCTCGTGTACTTCACCGCGTTGTTGATGCGCACCGAGTGGTTCAGGTTGTCGTTGTCGAACGGGTGCGCGAAGCCGGCATCGCCGAAGTCGCCGGACGTCGCGGACAGCGGCGCGACGAAGTCGACCATCGTGTCGTACTGGCGGCCGAGCGTCAGCGTGCCGTAGCCGCTGCTGGTCAGGCCGACGTACGCGTGGCGGCCGAACAGCTTGCCGTCCTGGCCGAGCGCGCCGTTGTTGACGTTGAAGCCGTTCTCGAGGACGAACAGCGCCTTCACGCCGCCGCCGAGATCTTCCGTGCCGCGCAGGCCGAAGCGGCTGCCGTTGACGGTGCCGCTGGTCATGCGCCACAGAGATGCGCCGCCCGCGTTGTTCGTGTACGCGATGCCGGCATCGATCAGGCCATACAGCGTGACCGAGCTCTGTGCATGCGCGAGCGGGGCGAACAGCGCGGTGGCGGCTGCGGCGGCAATCAGGGTTTTGTTCATGTAACTGCTCCTGCGTGTGGGACGAGTGACCAAAGTTCGGCGCCAGTGTAGGGGCGGGGTCGCGCGATTGCGGCCGCCGGCGCGCGAGCGCACCGTTGCGAGTTGCGCAAGAGTGCGTCACACGGCGTTCACAAATCGATGCGGAGGCCGGATGGCGTGAGTTTTCGTCGACGCCGCGACGCGAGATGCGGGCCAGCGGCGTTCGCCGTGTCGCGCATTGACAACACGTGCGTCATCGGTCCGGGAGTTGATTGCCGCGCCGCGCGCGTGGAGAATGGGCGGACCCATGCCGAGATCCGGAGACATCCGATGACCACGCCTCGCCGTCCGTCGTTCAGTTCCGCGCTGTGCTACCGCAACCCGAAAGCCGCGCTGGCATGGCTCGAACGCGCATTCGGCTTCGAGCGCTCGATCGTCGTCACCACGCCGGAAGGCGACATCGCGCATGCCGAAATGAAGTTCGGCGACGGTCTCGTCATGATCGGCGGCGCATGGGCCGACTTCATCGCGTCGCCGGAAGACATCGGCGATCGCAACACGCAGCACGTCCACGTGCACCTTCCCGACGACGCGGACATCGACGCGCACTGCGAGCGCGCGCGTGCGGCCGGCGCGGAGATCCTGCAGGCGCCGGCCGACCAGTTCTACGGCGATCGCATGTATCGCGCGCGCGATCCCGGCCGGCATGTGTGGACGTTCGGCAAGCACGTGCGCGACGTGACGAACGACGAGATGCGCGCGGCCACCGGCCTGACGATCGAGGATTTCAACTAAGCGCGGCACGCATCGCCGGAGCCGGTTTTCCCCACCACGCGGCGCGCTGGCGCCGCATGACGCCTGGACCCACATGAACCTCTTCAATGCACGCCTGCGCGGTCGCGACGGGCTGTTCACGATCGGCATCGACGGCGACAGGATCGCGCGGCTCGACGCGCAAGCCGCGCCGGTGGCCGCCGTCGGCGCCGGCGATGTCGATGCGGGCGGCCGGCTCGCGATTGCTCCGCTCGTCGAACCGCACATCCATCTCGACGCGGTGCTCACGGCCGGCGAGCCGGCCTGGAACATGAGCGGCACGCTGTTCGAGGGAATCGAGCGCTGGTCCGAGCGCAAGGCGACGATCACGCATGCGGACACGAAGACGCGCGCGCATGCGGCGATCGGCATGCTGCGCGATCACGGCATCCAGCACGTGCGCACCCATGTCGACGTCACCGATCCGACGCTGGCCGCGCTGAAGGCGATGCTCGAAGTGAAGGACGAGGCGCGCGGGCTGATCGACCTGCAGATCGTCGCGTTTCCGCAGGAAGGCATCGAGTCGTTCGACGGCGGCCGCGCGCTGATGGAGCAGGCGATCGAGCTGGGCGCGGACGTCGTCGGCGGCATTCCGCATTTCGAGAACACGCGCGAGCAGGGCGTCAGCTCGATCCGCTTCCTGATGGAACTGGCCGAGCGCACCGGCTGCCTCGTCGACGTGCACTGCGACGAGACCGACGATCCGCAGTCGCGCTTTCTGGAAGTGCTCGCGGAAGAAGCGCGCGTGCGCGGGATGGGCACGCGCGTGACGGCGAGCCACACGACCGCGATGGGTTCGTACGACAACGCGTATTGCTCGAAGCTGTTCCGGCTGCTCAAGCGCGCGGGCCTGAACTTCGTGTCGTGCCCGACCGAGAGCATCCATTTGCAGGGGCGCTTCGACACGTTTCCGAAGCGGCGGGGCGTCACGCGCGTCGCGGAACTCGACCGCGCGGGCCTGAACGTGTGTTTCGGACAGGATTCGATCAAGGATCCGTGGTATCCGCTCGGCAACGGCAACATCCTGCGCGTGCTCGACGCCGGGCTGCACATCTGCCACATGATGGGCTACCAGGACCTGCAGCGCTGCCTCGACTTCGTGACCGATCACGGCGCGACGACGATGCATCTCGGCGACGGCTACGGCATCGCGGTCGGACGGCCGGCGAATCTGGTCGTGCTCGACGCGGACAGCGACTACGAAGCCGTGCGCCGGCAGGCGAAGGCCACGCTGTCGGTGCGCCACGGGAAAGTGATCATGCGGCGGGAGCCGGAGCGCATCACGTATCCGGAGTAGTGCGATCGGGGTGGCGGCGGCGCGCACCGCCATGGGTCGCCGCCGCTCGGGCATTCGGAAAATGCATGAGTTGATCAGAAAAATACGTTTGTCTCATGAGAGGCCGAAGCCTACGATTCCGTCCTGACGGCGGCGTGCATGGTGCGCGCCGTTTTGTCGATTCTCGTTCGCCGACCTCATGCGCCTCGATCTCCCGTCCGCTCCCGCTTCGTCTTCGCCGTCGGCCAGCCCGTTCGCGCGGATGGCTGCCGTCACGGTCCTGACCGGCGTCGGCGCGGGTGTCGGCGCTATGCTGCTCGCGCTGCTGCTGCACGCGATCCAGCATGTGGCCTACGGCTACAGCCTGGCGCACGTCGTCGGGACCGAGAGCTTCCTCACGGGCGTGACCGGCGTCGAGCCGCTGCGCCGGCTCGCGGTGCTCGTCGTCTGCGGGCTCGTCGCGGGCGGCGGCTGGTGGGCGCTTTACCGGTTCGGCCAACCGCTCGTCAGCATCCGCCGGGCCGTTCGCGCCGCCGATCCGCGGATGCCGTTCGTCAGCACGACGGTGCATGCGCTGCTCCAGATCGTCACCGTCGCGCTCGGTTCGCCGCTCGGCCGCGAAGTCGCACCGCGCGAGATCGGCTCGCTGCTGGCCGGGCGGCTCGCGCATCGCGCGGGGCTCACGCCCGCCGATTGCCGGCTGATGGTCGCGTGCGGCGCGGGCGCCGGCCTCGCGGCCGTCTACAACGTGCCGCTCGGCGGTGCCGTGTTCGTGCTCGAAGTGCTGCTCGGCACGTTCGAACTGCGCGCGCTGGCGGTGGCCGTCGTCACGTCGGCGATCGCGGCGGCCGTCGCATGGATCGGGCTCGGCAACGAACATCAGTACACGGTGCCTGCGTTCGCGCTGAGCGCGCCGCTGGTCGCGTGGTCGATCGTCTGCGGGCCGCTGTTCGGTTTTGCCGCCTACGGCTTCGTGCGGCTCACGACTCGCGCGCGGGCGGATGCGCCGAAGGGTCGCCTGCTCCCCGTGATCGCGCTGGTCAACTTCGCGGTCATCGGCGTGCTCGCGATGTGGTTTCCGCAGCTGCTCGGCAATGGCAAGGGGCCGGCTTCGCTGGGCTTCGACGGCACGCTGACGATCGGCGTCGCGGCGACGCTGCTCGTGCTGAAGGTGCTGATCGAGGCGGGCAGCCTGCGCGCGGGGGCGGAGGGCGGGCTCCTGACGCCGGGACTCGCGAACGGTGCGCTGCTGGGCGTCGTGCTCGGCGGGGTGTGGAGTCTCGCGTGGCCGGGCGCGTCGATCGGCGGATGCGCGCTGATCGGCGCGACCGCGTTCCTTGCCGCGTCGATGCAGATGCCGATCACGGCCGTCGTGCTGCTGCTCGAGTTCACGCGTGTGAATCACGACAGCCTGGTGCCGATGCTGCTCGCCGTGGCCGGCTCGCTCGTTGCGTATCGATTCGCGCAGCAACTGGCGGAGCGGCGGATGGATGCCGCCGCAACCATCGGCACGCCGGCGACGGCGGCGCGGTAGCCGGCGCACGCCGTCCTTGCCGTTTCCCGGCTTCCGCGCAGGCGCCCGGCGCCGGCCGCTTGCCGACATCCTGAACGCGCTCGCCGACGCCGACTGGCGGCTCGACCGGTTCGTCGAACCGAAGCCGCTGCCGGCGATGAAGGCCGTGTCGGAGCGGCTCCATGCGGAGCTGTCGCTGGCTCCGGCGTTCCTCTGCATCCGCGCGCGCCGCTGACGACGCGCGGCGGCCCGCCGATGCTCAGCGTGCCGGCGCGTCGGTCAGCGTGCCGAGAAACGCTTCGATATCCTTGATGTCCTGCGCGGTCATCGCGGGCTTGTCACCGGGTTTGCGGTCGAACGGCGCATCGGTCACGTCGACGTTCGCGCGGTACTTCGGCGGAATGTCGTCGTATTCGTCGACCTTGCCGTCCGCGCCGCGCGAATAGAACTTTTGCGGCGAGATGCTGCGCTCGTTGTAGAACGCCATCACCTGGTCGAGCGTGTGGAACACGCCGTTGTGGAAGAACACGTGGCGCGTCGCCGCGTTGCGCAGCGTCGGCGTCAGGAACATCGCGCAGTACTGCGTCTGGTCCTTGAGATCCTCGCGGAACGGCCCGCACACACCGAGATCGTGGAACGCCGGGTTGCGGTTCTGCGCGAGCGCCATGTTGCGCGGCGCGCCGAGCGCTTCGTACTGGTAGTCGGTAAACATCGGCGGCAAGCCGTCCTTGCCGGGCTTCGACAAGTGGCAGCCCGCGCAATTCGCCTTGTCCGGATCGTTGAAGAGCCGCAGCCCGCGCAATTCGGCCTGAGTCAAGCGCGCACGGCCTTCGAGCCAGCGGTCGTACTTGCTGTCGTACGGATGAAACGACGGATCCTCGACCTGATAGCGCGCGATCGCGAACATCGCCTCCGACACCAGAAGCCGCGGGCTGGAGAACACGCGCGCGCCGAACAGCTGCTCGAACTGCGCGCGATGCGACGACTGCGCGAGTTTGCGCGCGACATCGTCGATGCCCGCATTCGCCATCTCGACCGGGTTCAGCAGCGGCCCGAACGCCTGCTGCTGCAGCGTATCGGCGCGGCCGTCCCAGAACATCCCGCCCTGCGGCACGAGCTGCGGCGCGGCCGACGCGCCGGCCACCTTTTGCGCCTTGACGACCCCGGCCGCCGATGCAGCCTGCTGCGCGACGCTCGGCGCGGCGTCGTTTTCGCCCGCATCGGGGCCGATGCTGAAGTTCGGCTGGCGATACAGATACATCAGCGACGGCGGCGGGCGGTAGCCCTGCTGTGTCATCGCGAGGCCGCCCGGCTGCA
Source organism: Burkholderia sp. RF7-non_BP4 (assembly GCF_001521935.1). Lineage (NCBI taxonomy): Bacteria > Pseudomonadati > Pseudomonadota > Betaproteobacteria > Burkholderiales > Burkholderiaceae > Burkholderia > Burkholderia sp. RF7-non_BP4. The sequence goes on from NZ_LOTA01000010.1 coordinate 497,926, forward strand.
CGTCGAGCCCGTTCGGCGGCCCGTACGCATGGTCGGGGCTGTGGCACGACGCGCACGACTGCTTGCCGGATGCCGACAGCGACGGATCGGCGAACAGCGCACGCCCGAGCTGCGCGACGGCAGAGAGCGGCTGCGCGGCCGGGCGCTGCAACACGACCGGATGCGGATTCGCGCCCGTCCAGTCGGCGACGACGTCGCCGATCGCCGCCGGCGTGCGGGCCGGAAACGCGATCGCGAATGCGCCGTAGCCGAGTACGGCCGCGCCGAGCGCGAACGCCGCGCGGCGCACCGCGCGGGCAGGGGAGCGCGGCGCGGCGGCGCCGGATGCGTCGGGAGACGGGAACGCGGGACGAGCGGTCATGCTGTCGGTCGAAAGTCGGGCGCCGCGTCACAGCGGCGCGTCAAACGGAAACGGCCGGCGCACGATGCGCCGGCCTGCTGCTGCCCGTTACGCGAGGCCGGTCAGATCGACGGCGCCGCGCTCAGCACGGTGCCTTGCGTCGGATCGAGATACAGCGGCGCCGTATTCGGCTTCGACGAGAAGTCGAACAGCCCGCGCAGGTCGCCTGCCGTCGCATCGAACGAACCGCCGCCGATGCGCTGGCCGCCGAGCCAGTTGTCCTCGATGAAGCGCACGACGGATGCCTGGTCGAGCATCGTGTGGTCGACGTAGTTCTGCTTCGCGTACGGCGAGATCACGACGAGCGGGATGCGCACACCCGGACCGCATCGGCCGTTCACCGTGCCGCCGTTCACGCCGGTGGTGCCGCCCGAGCCGCACACGCCGTTGCCGTTCAACTGGTCGATCGCGTCGGACGACGAATGCGTCGGCGCCGTGTATGCGTGGTCGTACCAGCCGTCCGAGTCGTCGTAGGTGACGATCACGGCCGTGTTCTGCCAGTCCGGCTGCTGTTGCAGGAAGTTGACGACCTTCGTCACGAACGCCTGCTCGTCGAGTGGATCCGAATAGCCCGCGTGCGCGTCCTGCGCGGCCGGTGCCTTCAGGAAGCTGACCGACGGGAAGTTGCCGGCCTTCACGGCCGCGAAGAAGTCGTCGCTGTCGTACTGGTGGTTCGCCGGTTCGGCCGTCTTGCCGTCGGCTTCGAAGCTCGAACCGATCGCCGCGACCGCGCTCGGCCGCGTGTGCTGCGGGTTGGCGGTCGACGCGTAGTACTGGAACCAGTTGTGGTGCGGGATGTAGTCGGCCGTCGCGGCGTTCACGGCGGTGGCGACGGTGCTGCGGCTACAGCCGGTCGTGCCGTTGCTGTTGGTCGTCGACAGGTTGAAGCCGCCCATGAAGCCGCCCCACGTGATCTTCGCGGCGTTCAGCAGGTCGCCGATGTTCTTGCCGCTCATCATCGCCTGGTCGGTCGTGCTCGAGCACACGTCGTAGCCGGGGTCGACGTCGTTGATCATCGTGAAGCCGCCCTGGCCGTCGTTGATGTAGTACGACGTGGCGGCGAGCGTCGACGGCTGCTTCGACGTCTTGACGATCTGCATCCCGTTGGTTTGGCCCGACACGACGTTCAGCGCGCCCGGCGTCGACGGGCCGTAGACCGTCGTATACGCGTTGTCGCTCATCGCGAAGCGCTGCGCGTAGTTCCACAGCGCGGTCACGGTGTTGCCGTCGAAGTAGCCCATCACCTGGCCCTTCGTGCCGAACGCGCCGGCGCCGCCGGACGAGCCCTTGCCCGTGTATTTCGGGAACAGGTCGGCGAGGCCGTTGTCCTCGGCCTGCTGCTCGGCCGTGTACGCGTGGTTCTGGTCGGCGGTCGCGGCTTGCGTGCGGTCGAGGCGGAACGGGTTCGCGGCATCGGTGCCGTTGGCCGTGTTCGTGAAGTTCGGGTTCGCGGTGAGCAGCGTGCCCGTCAGCCCGTTGACCGTCGGCGTGCCGGGCTTCGCGGTGAACGCCGGTTCGCCGGACGGGTTCGACGCGTTCGGGTAGGTGCCGAAGTAGTGGTCGAACGACACGTTCTCGCCGTAGATCACGACGACGTGCTTGATCGGCGTGGCGGTCTGCAGCGCATCCTGCGACGACACGGCGGGCGTCGACGAGGGATCGTCGCTGCCGCCGCAGGCGAACAGCGCAAGCGCCGCGCCGGCGCACGCGGTGACGAGCAAGGCTTGACGGAACATCGGGAAACTCCAGGTAGGTTTTCGATGGTGGAGCGCGGCCTCGTTGCCGTGTCGGTTCGGCGCGGAGCTCGCGATAGAGCACCGGCATTGGAACAGTTCGGTATGAAGATATGGGGGCGGAGCGGTTTCGCGCCGGTTGCGCCGCGGTATCGGTTTCATTACGGCGCGACGCGGCGCGAAAGAAAGCGGAAAGGGACGGAGCGGATGCAACCCGGGCGACACATTCGGCGATCGGCACGGCCATGGCCGCGGATGTCGCGCGGGGCGGGCGACGGCGCACGGCGGGCCGGTTCGTCCGGGATGCCGGGCCGCGTTCCTTTTTGACAAGCGGGTGACGCATTCATACGATGGTTGGCTCGCGGCGACGATTTCGCGTTGCCGGCCGTCAGCGAGTGTTCAGCGTGCCGATCCCCGTTCTGTTTGCCGTCCTGTGCGCCGCCTTCCTGCATGCGGCGTGGAATGCGCTCGTGCGCAGCAGCGGCGACCGGCTGCGCTCGGCCACGGTGCTGCAGATCGCGATCGGGCTGTTCGCGCTGCTGTTCCTGCCGGCCGCCGCGCCGATCACGCCCGCGAGCTGGGTTTGCGTCGTCGCGTCGGCGGTGATCCACGTCGTCTATACGCTGCTGCTGGTGCGCGCTTACGAGCACGGCGACCTGACCGTCGCGTATCCGGTCGCGCGCGGCACCGCGCCGCTGCTCGTCACGCTCGGCGCGGCGGCGTTCGCGGGCGAGCGCCTGAACGCGGGCGCGCAATGCGGGCTCGTGCTGATCTGCGCGGGCATCATGGCGATCGGGCTGGAGCGGGGCCGCGGCGCGCGGCACCGGATGACGCAGGTGTTGCCGACCGCGTTCGCCACCGGCGTATCGATCGCCGCGTACAGCGTGGTCGACGGGATCGGCGTGCGCGAAAGCGGCAGTACGGTCGGCTATACGGCGTGGATGTTCGTGCTGACGGGGTTGCTGATGGCCGCGTACTACCGGCTGCGCGCGGGGCCGCTGCGGCTCGCGCGGGATGTCGGCGAAACGGCGAAGGCCGCATGCGGCGGTGTCTTCGCGGCGCTTGCGTACGCGATCGTGATCTGGGCGATGGATCGCGCGCCGATGGGCCCGGTGTCGGCGCTGCGCGAAACGAGCGTGGTGTTCGCGGCGTTGATCGCCCGCGTGTATCTCGGCGAGCGGCTGACGCCGCGTCGCGCGACGGGATGCATGGTGATCGCGGGCGGCGCGCTGCTGATCAGCGCGTTCGAGGCGGTGCGCTGAGCGCGGCGGCCGGGCATTGCGTCGACCGGGCGGTCGCGCGGCGCCGTGTCAGCTTTCCACCGGCATCGCGCTCGTGCACTTGATCTCGTCGAGGCACACGCTGGAATGCACGCCGCTCACGCCGGGAATCCGCATCAGCGTTTCGAGCAGGAACGTGGACAACCCCTTCAGGTCGTGCGCGACGACCTTCAGCACGTAGTCGATATCGCCCGTCACCGAGAAACATTCCTGGATCTGCGCGAGATCCGACACGAGCTTCTGGAACTTCGACAGGTCGCGGATATGCCCGCGCTCCATCGTCACGTGCACGAACGCGGTGACGCCGAATCCGAGCGTGTCGGGGCACAGACGGGTTTCGTAACGGCGGATCGCGCCGATTTCCTCCAGCCGCCGGTGGCGTCGCAGCGTCTGCGCGGGCGACAGGCCGACGGCCTTCGCCAAGTCGAGGTTCGACGCGCGGCCGTTCTCCTGCAGCACCGACAGCAAGTGGCGATCGATGCGATCGAGAACCGGTTCAGGCATTTTTGTTTCCTCATCTGTCTCCCGGATGCAATCTTATCTCATAATGTAGGGTTTGCATGAGCGGGTTACGCAACCCGATTTCGCCGCCGCGACGCTAAACTGACGCCGGATTTTCGTGTGCGCCCACAGCAATGCGGGCGAGGGCGACGGTCGGCGGCCGGTCTGGCGGGCCTGCCGACCGGAAACGGGTGTCGCCGCGCGAAGATTGCAGTCCCCCAACCCGGCGGCTCCACGAACGGCCGCCGGCACAGCAAAACAGCGCCCGGCACACCGAGGCGCGCCGCACCGCTTCCGGCGGAGGCGGGCAGAATGGAGAAGACATGGTTTCTGGAAACGAGAAGGACGGCCTGAAGCGGGGGCTGAAGAACCGGCACATCCAGCTGATCGCGCTCGGCGGCGCGCTCGGCACGGGTCTGTTCCTCGGCATCGCGCAGACGATCAAGATGGCCGGCCCGTCCGTGCTGCTCGGCTACGCGGTGGCCGGCGTCGTCGCGTTCTTCATCATGCGCCAGCTCGGCGAGATGGTCGTCGACGAGCCGGTCGCCGGCTCGTTCAGCTACTTCGCCGACAAGTACGTCGGCCACTTCACCGGCTTCCTGTCCGGCTGGAACTACTGGGTGCTGTACATCCTCGTCAGCATGGCCGAGCTGTCGGCCGTCGGGATCTACGTGCAGTACTGGTGGCCCGGCGTGCCGACCTGGGTGTCGGCGCTGGTGTTCTTCGTCGCGATCAACCTCCTGAACCTGGCGAGCGTGAAATCGTACGGCGAGACCGAATTCTGGTTCTCGATCATCAAGGTCGCCGCGATCGTCGGGATGATCGGCTTCGGCGGCTGGCTGCTCGCGAGCGGCCATGCGGGTCCCGAAGCGAGCATCGCAAACCTGTGGCAGCACGGCGGCTTTTTCCCGAACGGCGTGTCGGGGCTCGTGATGTCGATGGCGGCGATCATGTTCTCGTTCGGCGGGCTGGAGCTGATCGGCATCACCGCGGCCGAGGCCGACGATCCGAAGCACAGCATTCCGCGCGCGACCAACCAGGTGATCTACCGCATCCTGATTTTCTACATCGGCGCGCTGGCGGTGCTGCTGTCGCTGTATCCGTGGGAAAAGGTCGTCACCGGCGGCAGCCCGTTCGTGCTGATCTTCCACGCGCTGAGCAGCAACGTGGTCGCCAACGTGCTGAACGTGGTCGTGCTGACGGCCGCGCTGTCGGTCTACAACAGCGGCGTGTACAGCAACAGCCGGATGCTGTTCGGCCTCGCGAAGCAGGGCAACGCGCCCAAGGTGCTGTGCTCGGTGAACAAGCGCGGCATCCCGCTCGCCGCGCTCGGCGCGTCGGCGCTCGCGACCGGCGCGTGCGTGCTGGTCAACTACTTCATGCCGGGCAAGGCGTTCGAGGTGCTGATGGGCCTCGTCGTGTCGGCGCTGATCATCAACTGGGCGATGATCACGCTGATCCACCTGAAGTTCCGCCAGGCCAAGCGCATCGCCGGAGAGCAGACTTCCTTCCGCAGTCTGGGCTATCCTTTCACGAATTACCTGTGCCTGGCGTTCATGGCCGGCATTCTCGTCGTGATGTACCTGACGCCGGATCTCCGCCTGTCGGTGTACCTGATCCCCGTATGGCTCGCGGTGCTCGCGATCGGGTATCGCTTCCGGCAGAAGAATGCGGGCTACGCGATCCGCGACGGCGCGTCCGCCGGCTGACACGGGCATCACGACCATTCTTCCAAACGAGACCGACATAGCCATGTTCGAACACATCGACGCGTACCCGGGCGATCCGATCCTGACGCTCAACGAGAACTTCCAGAAAGATCCGCGCGATCAGAAGGTCAACCTGAGCATCGGCATTTATTTCGATGCCGAAGGCCGGATTCCCGTGATGGGTGCCGTGCGCGAAGCCGAAACCGCGCTGCAGCGCGACCTCGGCCCGAAGCCTTATCTGCCGATGGTCGGCCTTGCCGCGTATCGCGACGCCGTGCAGGCGCTCGTGTTCGGCGCCGATCACCCGGCGCGTGCGGCCGGCCGCATCGCGACCGTGCAGACGCTCGGCGGCTCGGGCGCGCTGAAGGTGGGCGCCGATTTCCTGAAGCGCTACTTCCCGGACGCGCAGGTGTGGCTCAGCGATCCGAGCTGGGAAAACCACCGCTTCATCTTCGAGCGTGCGGGCTTCACGGTGAACACGTACCCGTACTACGACGAAGCGACGGGCGGCCTGAAGTTCGACGCGATGCTCGCGGCGATCGACGCGCTGCCGGCGCGCAGCATCGTGTTGCTGCACGCGTGCTGCCATAACCCGACCGGTGTCGATCTCGACGAAGGCCAGTGGGAGAAGCTGATCGACGTGATCGAGGCGCGCGGGCTGCTGCCGTTCGTCGACATGGCGTATCAGGGCTTCGGCGCGGGCCTCGACGCGGACGCGTTCGCGGTGCGCGAACTGGCGCGCCGCGGCGTGCCGACGCTCGTCGCGAACTCGTTCTCGAAGAACTTTTCGCTGTACGGCGAGCGCGTCGGCGGCCTGAGCGTCGTCTGCGAGGATGCGGCCGCGGCCGAGCGCGTGCTGGGCCAGCTGGCCGGCGCGGTGCGCTCGAACTACAGCAATCCGCAAACCTATGGCGCGAAGGTCGTGGCGACCGTGCTCAACACGCCCGCGTTGCGCAAGCAGTGGGAAGAAGAGCTCGCCGCGATGTGCCGCCGCATCGCGCGGATGCGCCAGTCGATCCACGACGGCCTGCGCGACCACGTCGGCGGCGAAGCGCTGACGCGTTACGTGAAACAGCGCGGGATGTTCACGTACACGGGCCTGACCGAATCGCAGGTCGAAGCGCTGCGCGAAGTGCACGGCGTGTACATCCTGCGCTCGGGGCGCATGTGCGTCGCGGGGCTGAACGATTCGAACGTCGGCATCGTCGCGGACGCGATCGGCAAGGTGCTGAAGAGCGGCGTCTGACGGCGCGCCCGCGGGCGCCCGATCGCATCGCCGAAACCGGCTGTTTCCGTCGCGGAGACAGCCGGTTTTTTCTTGCGCGGCCGCGGCGCGGCGGTACGATGGCGGATCGAACGCATGATCAAGGAGCGGCATGGCTATTCGAATCGTACGGCTCGGCACGCCGCGCGCGGCCGGCGAGGGCCTGAGGATCGGCACGGTGCGGCGACCGCCGCGCGGCGTACCGAAGGCGGAATTCGCATCGCGCGACTACTATGATGTGTGGCTGCCGACGCTGTCGCCGAGCCCTGAGCTGGTCGCGCAGGCGCAGGCCGCCGAAACCGACGCCGAATGGCGCGCGTTCACGCGCCACTTCCGCGCGGAGATGGCGCATGGCGACGCGTCGAAGGTGCTGGACCTGCTCGCCGCGCTGTCGGCGACGAGCGCGTTTTCGATCGGCTGCTACTGCGAGGACGAGCGCCGCTGCCATCGCAGCGTGCTGCGCGAATTGCTCGCGGAGCGCGGCGCGGCGCTCGACACGGATGCGGGCTGAACCCTGTCGGGCGGCGCGACGGTGAGCCGCCTCGTGCGGCGCAGCGAGCCGGTTGACGTGGGTCAAGCGTGCGGCGGCGTGGGCCGTTATGCTCACGTCATGAATCGTCCCGACGATGACAGGCGGACAGATGCAGATAGCCTTTCCACCGGAACCGCCCGAATATTGCGCACGCGATCTGGTCGTGGCGTTTTCGGCGCTGGTCGACGGCCGCTGCGTGCAGTGCGCGATCACGGCTGAAGCGCTGGAAGACCATTTCGGCGCGCCGTCGCTGCTCGAACGGGATTTGCTGCATGCGTTCGAAGCGCACCGGTCGGCGATCGAGGCGATGGCACGACGGATGCTCGACGAAATCGGCGGCCGGCCGGTGTTGCTGCACAGCGGTCACTTCCGGATGGATGACTGATTTCGCAGGAGGATGCATGACACTGCAAGGCACGATTCATGAGCGCGACTGGTCGGTCGAGATCGAGACGCGGCAGTGCGAATCCGGCGAATTCCGGTGCCGCGTGACGGTCGAGCACGGCAACGGGCCGGCGCGCTTTCACCACACGTTCGAGCACAGTCATGCGTACCCGACCGAGCACGAGGCGGCGATCGAAGGGTTGCGGGCCGGGATGACATGGATCGAAATGAAGGCGTCGCAGACATTCAACGTATGAACCGCATCGTGCCGATGGCGGCGCGAATGCAACGCTGCCAGGGCAGTAATCGCCGCGGCCATCATCGCGCGGCGTGAAGCAGGATCGTGCCGCGCGCGGGACACCGAGGCACGGAGACACAGGAACAGGCAACGCCGCCGACGAGCGGCGACCCCGTCAGGAGGAGCGCCATGGGCGTGGGCATGCAGATCGTCTGCGTCGGATTCGCGGGTTCCGCCGCGCTGGAAGCAGAAGCGGGGGTGCAGTTGGTGCGGCTGGAACGATTCCGCGCACGGCTGGAGGATTGCCGTCTGGTGATCGAATCGCGCCCGCGCATGGACGGCGGCCTGGCCTATGACGTGCGGCTCGAACTGACCACGCGCGGCCGCTCGCCGGTATCGCTGCCGTGCAGCACCGGCGACGACCTGGTCGACGTGCTTGGCCGCGTGTTCACGCGGGCCGAGCAGACACTGTCCGCATGGCAGGCGGGCGAATCCGAAGCGGTCGCACTGCACGCGGCTACGCCAGGCGCCACCGCGCAATGATGCGCGACGCGCCGTGCGTCACACCTGCGCGAGCGCCTGTGCGTCGATGATCCGCACGCGCTTGCCGCGCGTTTCGACGAGTGAATCCCGATGGAATCGCGAGAACATCCGGCTGACGGTCTCGAGCTTCATGCCGAGATAGCAGCCGATCTCCTCGCGCGTCATCCGCAGGTTGAATTCCGATGCCGAATAGCCGCGCGCCTCGAAGCGCGACGACAGGTTCAGCAGGAAATGCGCGACGCGCTGCTCGGCCGACATCGTGCCGAGCAGCAGCATCTGGCTCGACTCGCGGACGATCTCGCTGCTCAGCATCTGGTAGAGGAAATGCTGCATCGGCTTCATTTCGCGGCACGCCGCCTCGAGTGCGCCGAACGGGATGACGCACACGACGCTGTCCTCGAGCGCGATCGCGTCGCAGCAGTGCTGGCCGCCGCCGATGCCGTCCATGCCGAGCGTTTCGCCGGCGATCTGGAAGCCGGTCACGTGCTCGCGGCCGTCGCGATGCATCATCACCGTCTTGAACGAGCCCGCGCGCACGGCGTAGATGCTGTGAAACGGATCGTCGGTTCGGAACAGCGCGTCGCCCTGGCGAACCTGGCGCGTCGAACAGATGATCGCGTCCAGTCGGCCGTATTCGGCGGCGGTCAGGTGCGGCGGCAGGCACAGCGAGCGCATCAGGCAAGCCGAGCAGCGCGCGGCGGGATGTTTCGCGCCGTCGTTACGTGAGATCGCGGGAAGCGGAATCGTTGGCCGAGGCGCGACGGATGGGTCGGCGGCGCAGGCGGTGGCTGTGGACATGAGTCACTCCGGCTCGGTCAGGGGCGGTGCGCACGAGCGCGCACCAGGGATTCGATGACGTGGCATGCGGCGTCGAATTCGGCGGTCTTGTCGAAGAAATAGTCGGCGCCCGCCGCCGCGCATGCCTCCCTGAATGCCGGCGCCGAGTGGTTCGTCAGCACGATCGTGACGATCCGCGGCGCAGCCTTCGACAGCATCCCGATCAGGTCGAGACCGCTGCCGTCAGCGAGCCGCAGGTCGACGATCACGACGTCCGCGTGGCTGCCGCGGATGTGCGTCAGTGCGTCCTCGCCGTCTTCCGCCTCGCCGACGACCACGACGCCGCGGATCGCGCCGACGAGCAGCGCGATCCGTTGCCGGACGGCAATGGCGTGATCGACGAGAAACACCCGGAGTGCGACGGCGGGCGACAGGCTGGCATTCATGCCGGCAGTATCGTGTTGCGCCGCCGAAAATGAAATCGGCCGAATTGGAAGTTTGTGTAGGCCGCTGCGACGCGTTGTAGGGCGTTTCCTACAACGCGTACGGGAAAGTGGCGAGGCCGTGTGCGGGCGACACCGGGTGGGGCTCGCTCAGGGGGGGCGAATCCGGGGGCCGCCGCCGCGGAATCAGCCGGCCGCGCGCGCGTCCAGCGCGTCGCGGGCCGTGCGGCACGCGGCCAGATCCCACGCGGCGCAGCCGACCGTTTTGAACAGCAGCGGCCCGCTGCGCTCGAACGCGCCGCGCAGCACGTCGGCGAGCGACGCGACCTGCCGCCAGTCGACTTGCGCGACGATCAGGTCGCCGGCCTCGTGGCGCGCGCCGGCCGGGTCGTCGACGACGAGCCGGCTGTGGCGCACGGTGTCGGCGTCGATCTCGGCGGCATCCGCGGTGAACGCGCCGACGCCGACCACGAGACGGCCTTCGCGCGCCGCTTCGCGATAGACGGGCGTGCGGCTCGTCGTCAGCGTGACGACGACGTCGATCGCATCGGGAATCGCGTCGCCGTCGAGCGGCACGAGCTGCGGCGCCTGCGCGCGGTGCGCGGCGCAGAACGCGGCCGCGCTGTCGGCGCGCGAGCCACGCACGTGCAGACGCGCGTCCGGGAAGATCGCCGCGAGCGCTTCCGCGTGATTGGCCGCCTGCTTGCCGGTGCCGATCAGCAGGATGTCGCGCGGCGCGGCGCCGTGCAGCGCCTGGATGCCGAGCGCGGTAATGGCTGCCGTGCGGCGTCCGGTGACCGTTGGGCCGTCGAGCACGAAGCGCAGCGCGCCCGTCGTCGCGTCGTATGCGCTCACCTGGCCGAGGATCGTCGGCAGTCCGCGCGCGCCGTTGCCGGGGCACACGTTCACGAGCTTGTGGCTCGCGAGGTCGCGTGCGCTCGACGGCATCGACAGCATCACGCCGCCCGCCTGCAGCGGCACGACCAGGCGTTCGGGGCTGACGATCTCGCCCGCCGCGTATTCGGCGACGGTGTGTGCGAGCGTGGCGAGCAGCGCGGGGTAGTCGAGCAGCGCGGCCGTTTCGGCGGCGTCGAACGCGGGAATCCGGGAGAGAGCGGTCATCGTGTCGGTCGGTGTTGTGTCGGTGGGCGGGGACGACGTGCGCATGGCGCGCTCGCCCCGGAGGCTGCCGAATATCGAGACGGCAGTCATTCTGGATCGAATCTATACCAGTTGCGTGCCGACAGGCAAGCCGGAAAAGCCAGCAGACGGTCGATTTTGGTTCTAATATCCGTCCAGATGGGCGTCGCGCACACCGGCGCCGGTATCGCTCCGGTATAGTGCGAACCCGTTTCCCCGTCCACCACCCGACCGGGCAGGAGCCCAAGATGATGTCCGCACGTCCCGAATCGCTCGAAGCCGGTTTCCGGCCGTTGCAGATCTACGAACAGGTCGCCGAGAAGATCCGCGACGAGATCCGCGCGGGGCGCTATGCGGCCGATTCGAGGCTGCCGTCGGAGCGCGAACTCGCGGCGCTGTTCCAGGTCGGCAGGCCGGCCGTGCGCGAGGCGCTCGGCGCGCTGCAGAACGAAGGGCTGGTGTTCACGAAGCGCAATTCGGGCACCTACGTCGTGTCGGCGCCGCTCGACGTGCTCGCGCAGCGCGGCGACGTGCACGGCGTGCCCGACGCCGACTTCAGCCCGACGTCGACGCTCGACGTGCGGCTCATCCTCGAGCCGGCGATCGCGCGCCTCGCCGCCGCGCACGGGCGCGCCGACCCCGTCGCCGAAGGCTATCTCGCGCAGATGGAAACCATCGCCGACATCGACGATCCGCAGCAGCGGGCGCTGTGGAACGAGAGCGACCGGCTGTTCCATCGGCAGCTCGCGTTGATGACCGGCGACGCGCTGATCGTGAAGATCGCCGAGGAAGTTGCGAAGACGATGGACCAGCCGCTGTGGAAGCGGCTGAAGGACGACGGCATCTACGACGCGGGCCGGATCCGGCTCTACGTGTCCGAGCACCGGCTGATCTACGAGGCGATCGTGTCGGGCGACGCCGATGCGGCCGCCTTCTACGTCGAACAGCATATTCTTCGTGTGCGGCGCGACATCACGCCGAAATGACGGGCATCACGTCAGTCTGGTCTTGAAAGTGACCAGAAGCGCAAAAATCATTTTGAAATTGCTTGCATGCGGACCACTTGTGTCCTACATTGGTTCCACACAAAACCAATCAGGAGACAACCATGCGACACTTCGTTACCGCGCTCTCGGTGGCCGTTGCCGCCGGCGCGCTGACTTCCGCGTACGCGCAGGAAGTCGTGATGATCGGCCATTCGGCACCGCTGACCGGCCCGCAGGCCGCGAACGGCAAGGACAATGAAAACGGCGCGCGCCTCGCCGTCGACGAGCTCAACAAGGCCGGCGTGAAGGTGGCCGGCAAGACGGTCACGTTCAAGCTGGTGTCCGAGGACGACCAGGCCGACCCGAAGGCGGGTGTGCAGGTCGCGCAGAACCTGGTCGACAAGGGCGTCGTCGCGGTGCTCGGGCCGTACAACTCGGGCGTCGCAATTCCGGCGTCGCGCGTGTACAGCAACGCGGGCGTGCCGATCCTGCCGGTCGCGTCGAACCCGGCGCTCACGCGGCAGGGCTTCAAGAACATTTTCCGGATCGGCGCGAGCGACGAACAGCTCGGCGGCACGATGGCGACCTTCGCCGCGAAGACGCTGAACGCGAAAACCGCCGCGGTCATCGACGATCGCACCGCATACGGGCAGGGCGTTGCGGAGCAGTTCATGAACGTCGCGAAGGCGAACGGGATCAAGATCGTCGACCAGGAATACACGAACTCGTCGGCGACCGATTTCCTCGGCATTCTCACCAAGATCAAGGCCAGCAATCCCGACGTGATCTTCCTCGGCGGTTATGCGGCGCAGGGCGCGCCGATGGCGAAGCAAATGAAGCAGCGCGGGTTGCGCGCGAAGCTGCTCGGCGGCGACGGCATCTGCTCGGCCGACATGGGCAAGGTCGCGGGCGAGGCCGCGTCGATCGTCTACTGCGCGCAGGGCGGCGTCGCGCTCGAGAAGACGCCGGCCGGCCGCGAATTTCTGAAGAAATACCACGACACCTATCACACGGACACGCAGGTCTACGGCGTCAACTACTACGACGGCATGAAGCTGCTCGCAGACGCGATGGTCAAGGCCGGCACGACCACCGACAAGGCGAAGCTGATCGCGCAACTGGCGAAGTCGAACTACGCGGGCGTCGCGGGCACCTATTCGTTCGACGAACGCGGCGACCTGAAAGGCGCGCCGACCACCGTCTACGTGATCCGCAACGGCCTGCCCGAGCCGTACGCGAAGTAACCGTCACCGGACGGCGCCGCGGCGCCGTCCTTCGTCTTCACGCCTTCGATCCTCCATGAAAATTTCCCGATCCCTTTCCACCGTCGAGGTCCATACCGGCGGCGAAGCCTTCCGCATCGTCACGAGCGGCCTGCCGCGCCTGCCCGGCGACACGATCGTCCAGCGCCGCGCATGGCTCAAGGAGAACGCCGACGAGATCCGCACGGCGCTGATGTTCGAGCCGCGCGGCCACGCCGACATGTACGGCGGCTACCTGACCGAGCCGGTGTCGGCGAACGCGGATTTCGGCGTGATATTCGTGCACAACGAAGGCTACAGCGACCATTGCGGACACGGCGTCATCGCGCTGTCGACCGCCGCGGTCGAGCTCGGCTGGGTGCAGCGCACCGTGCCGGAGACGCGCGTCGGCATCGATGCGCCATGCGGCTTCATCGAGGCATTCGTGAAATGGGACGGCGAACACGCGGGGCCGGTGCGCTTCGTCAACGTGCCGTCGTTCATCTGGCAGCGCGACGTGTCGGTCGACACGCCGTCGTTCGGTACCGTGACCGGCGACATCGCGTACGGCGGCGCGTTCTATTTCTACGTCGACGGCGCGCCGTTCGACCTGCCGGTGCGCGAAGCGGCGGTGGAAAAGCTGATCCGCTTCGGCGCCGAGGTGAAGGCCGCCGCGAACGCGAAATATCCGGTCGTGCATCCGGAGATCCCCGAAATCAACCATATCTACGGCACGATCATCGCGAACGCGCCGCGCCATCCGGATTCGACGCAGGCGAACTGCTGCGTGTTCGCGGATCGCGAGGTCGACCGCTCGCCGACGGGCTCCGGCACCGGCGGCCGCGTCGCGCAGTTGTACCAGCGCGGCCTGCTCGCGGCCGGCGACACGCTCGTCAACGAGTCGATCGTCGGCACGGTGTTCAAGGGACGCGTGCTGCGCGAGACGACGGTCGGCGAGATCCCGGCCGTGATTCCGGAAGTGGAGGGCAGCGCGCATATTTGCGGGTTCGCGAACTGGATCGTCGACGAGCGCGATCCGCTGACCTACGGTTTTCTCGTGCGCTGAACGACGGCGCACGGCCCCCGGGTTGTACCAGGTTTGGCGCGCGGTCCCGTTGCGGGATGCGCGCCTTTTTTGTTGTAAAAATGCGCGATCCGGCACTGTCCGCACGGGCCGGGGACGGCCGCCGGTCGGTGGGCCGCGCGAGTTTTGGTACGATGCAGCCTTTCCAGCAGATCCCCCACCCGCGTGAATCGCCGAAACGTGTCGTCAGTGCGTGACCTCTGTGCCAAATGGGTCGCGCGCGCCCAACCCGTCGCGGCCGCTGCCGCCGTGCCCGTCAAGCGTGTCCTGGCCAGTGCCTGGCACCATCTCCGTCATCCGACGCGCCGCGGCGTGCTGCGCGCGGCCGCCGCCGTGCCGATGCTGTTCGTGTTGTACGTGCTGGCGCTGATTCCGTTCACGCCCGGCATCGGCGACATTCGCAAGGCGCGCGTCGACCAGCCCGCGCAGGTGCTGTCCGCCGACGGCAAGGTGCTGGCGGAATTCAAGCCGTCGAACCGCGAATGGGTGTCGCTCAAGCAGATCTCGCCGCACATGGTCGACGCGCTGATCGCGACCGAGGATCATCGCTTCTACGAGCACCACGGCCTCGACTGGAAGCGCACGGCGTCGGCCGCGCTCCATACGTTCTCGGGCAGCCGCCAGGGCGGCTCGACGATCACGCAGCAGCTCGCACGCAACCTGTATCCGGACGAGATCGGCCGCGCGCCGACGCTCACGCGCAAGGTGAAGGAGGCGATCACCGCGCTGAAGATCGAGGCCGTATACAGCAAGGACCAGATCCTCGAGACCTACCTGAACACGGTGCCGTTCCTGTACAACGCGTACGGCGTCGAGATGGCCGCGCGCACCTATTTCGACAAGTCGGCCGACGAGCTCGACGTGCTCGACAGCGCGACGCTCGTCGGGATGCTGAAGGGCAACAGCTACTACAACCCGGTGCTGAACCCCGAGCGCGCGCTGCAGCGGCGCAACACGGTGCTCGGCCAGATGGTCAAGTACGGCAAGCTGTCGCCGGCGCAGTTCGCGCAGTTGCAGCGGCGGCCGCTGCGCATCGATTTCGAGCGCCAGAAGGAACCGCCGGGACCCGCGCCGCACTTCGCGCAGCAACTGCGCAAATGGCTGATCGGCTGGGCCGATCGCAACGACTACAACATCTATTCGGACGGGCTGATCGTGCGCACCACGATCGATTCGCGGCTGCAGCAGATGGCGACCCAGGCGCTGACGCTGCAGGCGAACCAGTTGCAGGGCATCGCGAACAACGCGTGGAGCGGCCGCGACGGCTGCGGCACCGACAACGAGGTGTTCCGCGCCTTCATGCGCGAGTCGCCCGAGTACAAGGCCGCCCAGGATGCCGGCAAGAACGATGCCGTCGCGATGAAGCAACTCGCCGCCGACCGCGGTTTCATGCGCGCGCTGTGCAAGGCGAAGACCGACGTGCAGGCCGGCTTCGTCGCGATCGATCCGCGCGACGGGCAGATTCGCGCGTGGGTCGGCAGCCGCGACTTCACGAACGAGCCGTTCGATCACGTCGCGCAGGCGCGGCGTCAGCCGGGCTCGACCTTCAAGCCGTTCGTCTATGGCGTCGCGTTCGCGAACGGGATGAAGCCGGACGACACCTTCATCGACCAGGCGGTCGAGATTCCGCTGAAGGGCGGCGAGATCTGGCGGCCGAACGACGACGCGCCGCCGTCGGGCAAGCCGATGACGCTGCGCGACGCGGTCGCGCTGTCGCGCAACCGGATCACCGCGCAGGTGATGGAGAAGGTCGGACCGGCGGCGGTGGCGCGGCTCGCGCGCGACATGGGCGTGCGCGAAAGCCCGCTCGAGCGCGTGCCGTCGCTCGCGCTCGGCACGAGCCCGGTGACGCTGAAGGAGATGGTCGCGTCGTACGCGACGATCGCGAACGGCGGCCTGTACGTCGAGCCGCAGATGGTGACGCGCATCGAGAACCGCCAGGGCGACGTGCTCGCCGAGTACGCGCCGGCGCCGCCCGAGCGCGCGCTCGACGCCGAGACCGACAAGACGCTGCTCGGCGTGATGCGCGACGTGGTGACGCGCGGCACCGGCAGCAGCATCCGCACGCGCTTCGGCATTCGCGGCGACGTGGCCGGCAAGACCGGGACCACGCAGGACAACGCGGACGGCTGGTTCATCCTGATGCAGCCCGGGCTGGTGGCCGGCGCGTGGGTCGGCTTCGACGACGGCCGCGTGACGCTGCGCAGCGACTATTGGGGGCAAGGCGCGCACAGCGCGCTGCCGATCGTCGGCGATTTCTTCCAGCGCGCGCAACGCGCCCGGATCGTCGACACGAAGCTGAAATTCGATACCGAGCCGTCGCCAGGCTGGTTCGCGTCGGTGCGGGAACGCGTGACGGATCTGTTCGACGGCTGGTTCGGGCCCGAGCCGAAGCAGGCGCCGGCGCCCGTCAGGACGCAGCGTATCGAGCGGCAGCCGGAGGCGGACGCCGCCGCGGCGTCGGCCGCATCGGCTGCGTCGGCGCCCGAGGCGGCATCCGGCGGCATCGTCGAGGAGTGGGTTCCGGCGTCCGAGGTGGCGGCATCGGCCGCCGCGTTGTCGGCGGGCGCGTCGCAACCGCAGGCCGCGCAGCCGCCGGCGACGGGAGGCAGCGCGACGCCTGCGGGCAACACGGGCGGCGGGGGCCTCGGCTCCGCCCCGACCGCACCTTCGGCCGTACCGGCTCCGTCGCCGGCCCCGGCCCCGGCGCCGGTTTCACCCGGCGCGACCAGCGGTTCGGAGTAACGAGACGTTCAGATTTCGCGCGATGCTGCCGTAATACCGTTGTCACGACAGCTCGCGCGGTCGCTCCGCGCCTTTCCGATGCGGCTCATCACCGATCACGTCGCGCTCGCGCGCGACGACGTCTCCGCCGGCGTCCCGCTCGGCTTCGATCTCTACGATGCAGGCGGCGCCGCGCTGCTGCCCGCCGGCACGACGCTGCACGATCCCGCGCAGCATGCTTTCCTGTTCGATCATTTCCGGCCCGTCCGCCGACGCGATGACGCCGAGCCCGCCGCGCCGGCATCCGACACCGTGCCGGCGGCCATGCGAATGGGGCTATCGACCGGTGCCGCGATCGGCATCCGGCGACGGGTCGGCATGACCCGCGTGCTGCAGCGCTGCCGGTTGATCGGGATCGGCGCATCGGGTGCGCTGTTCGTCGAGCCGCAGCCGGCGGTCGTGCTCGACTTTGCCCGCGGCGACGACGTCGAGGCGGTCGCGATCGGCCGGTCGGCGGTGTCGCGTTTCGGTGCGACGGTCGAGGCGGTGCAGGCAGCGGGGGCCGCGCCGTTCATGGTGCTTTCGCCGCCGGGCTTCGTCGACCGGCTGCGGACGCGCGCCGAGCCGCGCGTCCAGGTACGGATCGCGGCCCGCTGCGCGGGCGGGCCGGTGCAGGCGGAGGGGATCGGGATCGTTCGCGATCTCAGCCTGAACGGGCTGTCGATCGCGCTCGACCGGGCGCTCGCGGCGGCCGGCGATCCGCTGCACGTGCAATTGCCGTATACGGATGGGGACCATGTCGCGTTGCTCACGCTCGACGGTACGGTGCGAGCGGTGCATGCCGATCCGGCGGTGCCGGGCTGGGCGCTTCACCACGCGGCGTTCGACGAAACGGCTGCCGACGACCGGATTCGCCTCAAGGCGTTGCTGTTCGACCTGTCCATGGCCGCCACGGACGCGGACCAGGTCCGCTGATGCGTTGACCGGGCAAACGTCGCAGCATGCTGCCGCATATTGGGTTCCGATCCGGCCATAATCCTCTGATGATTCAGCCGAATGCGCGGCAATTGTACGGATTCGGTCAACAGTGAATTTGCGATTTAAGTATTTACCCTGATAGCCGGGCCTCCTAGACTTCCATTCATGCGCAACGACTACCGAGTCCGAAGCGCCTGACAAAACAATCTGGAGGTAACGCATCATGAAATCGCTGATCAAGGCAGTTGCACTGGCCGCGCTGGTGGCCGCACCGATCGTCTCGTTCGCCCAATCGAACCAGCAGCCGCTGACGCGCGCGCAAGTGCGTGCCGAGCTGGTCCAGCTCGAAAAGGCCGGCTACAACCCGAACGACTGGATGAACTATCCGGAAAACATCCAGGCCGCACAGGCAAAGATCGCCGCGGCACAGAACACCGGTGCGCAGGCTGACGTAACGGGCTACGGCTCGAACCCGGTCGCGACGTCGCAGTCGGGCCAGCGCGTGACCGTGCCGGCAGCAGCCGATCGTTCGTCGGTGTACTTCGGCCACTGAGCAAGCCGTTCGCCGCGCGGCCGTCGGGCCGCCTGCAAAGCCGTACCGAAAAGCCTGCACTCGTGACGAGTGCAGGCTTTTTTGCGTGCGCGGCAAGCGTCACGCGGGCTGACAATCGATCGCGCGTGCGCTAGCATCGCGGTCGGCATTGCCACGCTGCGGCGGCCGCGACGGAAGTCGCGCCCGTCGGCCGGCGAGGTCGCGCACCGAGGCGCGGCGGCAAGCCCGGCATCACGTTCCACGACTTCAACGAAAACAAACAGGAGCATCCATGCGTGTCTTGACCGGTCTGCTGTGCGCGCTCGCGCTGACGGCGAACGTTGCCCATGCGCAGGCGAATTGTGCGGACGCGACGGATCAGGCGGCGATGACGGCGTGCGCCGATCGCGCGTACAAGAAATCCGACGCGGACCTGAACCGCACTTACCAGGCCGTCACCGCACGGCTGCGCGATGCGAAGCCGCTCGCGGAGAAACTCGTGAACGCGCAGCGCGCGTGGATCGCCTACCGCGACGCCGAATGCAGCTTCTCCAGCGCGAACGCCGAAGGCGGCAGCGTGTACCCGATGGTCGTGTCGACCTGCCTCGACGATCTGACCAGGACGCGCAACGAGACGCTGAAGGGTTATCTGTCCTGCGAGGAAGGCGACCTGGCCTGTCCGGTGCCGGGGAAGTAAGGCCGTGCAACGTCCAGCCGGCCCGCGCGTCGCGCGGCCGGCACGGTGCGCCTAGACGTCGTCCGTTTCGTCGAGCAGCTTGTGCCGCATCGCGTAGCGGACCAGCGCCGCTTCGTGCGGCATCTGCATCTTTTCGAGAATCCGGGTCTTGTAGGTGCTGACCGTCTTCGCGCTCACGCACAGCGCCTGTGCGATTTCGGTCAGCGTCTGTCCGGCGGCGATCCGGCGGAACACGTCGAACTCGCGGTCGGACAGCCGCTGGTGCGGCAGCGTCTCGGCCGGTTCGTTCAGGCTCTGCGCGAACTGCTCGGCCATCGCGAGACTCACGTAGACGCCGCCCGATGCAACCTTGGTCACAGCGCCGACCAGTTCGGCGCTCGCGCTTTCCTTGGTCAGGTAGCCCGACGCGCCGGCGCGGAACGCGCGCACCGCGTATTGCTGCTCCGCATGCATGGTCAGCACGAGCACGCGCAGCGCGGGCTTCTCGTCCTTGATCTGCTTGATCAGCTCGACGCCGTTGCGGCCCGGCATCGACAGGTCGAGCACCAGCACCTGCGCGGGCGTCGAACGAATCAGCGCGATCGTCGACGGCCCGTCGCACGCTTCGCCGGCCACTTCGAATGCGGTGGCGTTCTGGAGAATGTGCCGCAGACCGTCGCGCACGAGCGTATGGTCGTCGGCGATGAGCACCTTGATCATGTGAGGGTGGTTTCCTGTTGAACGGTGCCGAGCGGGAACGCGACCGTGATCGAGAAGCCGCGCGCGAGCGCGGTATCGATCGTCACGCTGCCGCCCAGCATGTGTGCGCGTTCGCGAATGCCGATCAGGCCGAACGACTTGTCCTCATGGGCGGCGCCGCCGGGTGCCGCGCCGCGGCCGTTGTCCGCGACGCGCAGCACGCAGAAGCCTTCCTCGATGTCGAGCCGCAGCGCGACGCGCGTCGCATCCGCATGGCGCGCGACGTTCGTCAGCGCTTCCTGGACGATCCGGAACAGCGTGGTCGCCCCGGTGCTGGTGAACGTGAGCCCGCCCGTTTCGATGCGGCGTTCGACGTCGATGCCGTAGCGGTTCGTGAAGTCGTTCGCCAGCCACTCGATCGCGGGCACGAGGCCGAGATCGTCGAGCATCACGGGGCGCAGGTCGGCTGCGATGCGCCGCACCGACGCGACGGTCGCGTCGATCAGCCGGCGCATGCCCTGCAGTTGCGACAGCACGTCGTCGTCGGGTTGCGCACGAGTCGGCGCGCGCAGTTGCTGCTCGATGACCGACAGATCCATCTTCAGCGCGGTCAGCTGCTGCCCGAGGTCGTCGTGCAGTTCGCGCGCGATGCGGGTCTTTTCCTCCTCGCGCACGTTCTGCAGGTTCGCCGACAGTTCGCGCAGTTCCTCGCGCGACTGCTTCAGCGCATTCTCGGCGCGCTGCCGCTCGGTGATGTCGCGCAACATCACCGTATAGAGCTTGCCCGACGCGTCTCGGATCTGCGAGATCGACGCCTCGATCGGGAATTCCTCGCCGTTGCCGCGCAGCCCGAACAGCACGCGCTGACGGCCCATCTGCCGCTCGGACACGCCCGTCACGCCGAACTGGTCGACGTGCTTCGCATGCGCGGCACGAAACCGCTCGGGGATGAAGCGCGACAGCGGCGCGCCGATCGCCTCCATCGCCGACACGCCGAATACCTGCTCGGCCATCGGGTTGAAGATCACGACCGTCTGCTTCTCGTCGATCGTGATGATCGCTTCCATCGACGAACGGATGATGCCCATCATCCGCGCCTCGTTCAGGATGCCGCGGCTGCTGGCGCCCGTATCGGCGGTGCCGGCGCGGCCGCGCAGCAGCGCATGGACGAGTGCCGCGAACGCGAACGATGCGATCAGCCCCGCCGCGAGCACCGTGCCCGCCGCGCGCTGCGCGCCGGTTGCGCTCGGGCGGCCGTCCGCGGAATAGGCGAGCGTCAGCACGGTCCCGCCGAAAGTCAGCTGGTCGGTGCGCCGCATCAGGTCGGGCGACGCGGAGGCCTCGTCGGTCGTCGTCTCGGCGCTCGCGATCGGCCGAGGATCGTCGCCGGCGCTGATTCGCAGGTCGAGCCCGCGTTCCGTGTCGAGCGCGCGCTCGATCAGGCGATTCGGGCTCACTTGCGCGAACAGCACGCCGTCGGCGCCGGTTTCATGGGCGCCGGCCGGTGCGGCGGTCGTGCGCTGCGACGCCGTCGCGGGCAGGAACAGCGTGAGGGTGCGCGCATCGCGGGAGGTGTCGTCGTCGGCCGAATGGATGCCGAGTGCGACATCGCCGGTCCGCAGCGCGCGCGCGAGCGGGGCCCGATCCGGCGCGCCGAAGCGCACGCCGGCCGAGCTCGACACGGGCGCGCCGAGCGTCGCCACCGCGAGCGGGCCGGCCGGCATCGGCGCGTGGCCGGCGAGGGCGCTGCGCGCCGCGGGCGACAGCGGCGCATAGCCGAACTGCCGGATCGGCGAACGCCCGCTGTCGAGCTCGAGCGTGTCGGCGTAGCGGCGCCATTGCTCGGGCGTCATCTGCGGCGCGAGCGCGAACGCGCCGCGCGTGCTTTCGAGCACGGCGACGCCGGCTTGCAGCTCGTGGCGCAGCATCGCCGTCACGTGCGTGGTGCGTCGCTCGAAGCGCGTATGGACGGCGCCTTGCCACTGCTCGCGAACGAGCAGCGCGACGCCGAGCGACAGCGCCGCGCCGGCGAACAGCGTAACGACGCCAGCCGCGAGCGGCTGGCGTAACATGATCTGGAAGCGCGTGGGCCCTCGGGCGTCACGCGGCGGGGTTCCACTGGCGGTCATTCGATGGCCATTCTGGTGTCGGGGCCGCCCGTGGCACTCGGGCGGCGCGGCATAACCGGGAAAAATCGCACCGGCCGCGTGCGGCGTTTATTTTCAAGATGAAATTGTGCGCGTTTTATGCGTTTTTTGTAATAGGGTCAGCTAAAAATGAGATAGCCGGGCGGTGCAGCGGGCGTCCCGGCCGCGATTGACACGCGTCAACCGGCGTGTCGGCACGTGGGGCAGACTGTTCGGCAGGCGAGCCGGCATCGGGCCGGCTTGCGGTGACGGGGGCGTCGTGCGCACGATGCGCGACGCGCGCCCGGTCGGAGGGTGGACCATGTACAAGCGGATTTTCGTCGGGCTCGATGGCAGCCCGAGTGCGCGTCTCGCGCTGAACGAAGCGATCAGGATCGCGGCGGCGTCCGGCGGCGAGGTCACGTGCGCGTATGTCGTCGAGCACCGGCCGCAGCTCGTCGACGTCGATGCGGGCTTCGCGGCCGAACACGACGGCGACGCGGCGGCAACCGATGCGGCGACGCCCGTGCTCGACGATGCGAAGGCGGCGCTCGCGCAGCGGAACGTGCCGGGCACCGTGCGCGCGCTCGACGCGTACGGCGAGGACATCGCCGCGGTGCTGATGCGCACGGCGGCCGAGGCCGGCGCCGATCTGATCGTGATGGGCACGAGCGGGCGGCACGGCCTGCGCCGGCTGCTGCTCGGCAGCGTCGCGGAATCGCTGCTGCGGGCGGCCGACCGGCCCGTGCTGCTGGTGCGCCACGACGAGCCGGCCGCGGCGGCATCCGCGTGACGGGGCGGTGCGGCGTCGCGCCGTGAGCGGCGGGCAGGCGGCCGCCGCGCGGATGGCGGTGCGATGGCGGGTGCGGCGGTGCGTCCGCGGCATCGATCGACGCGCGGCGGATATCTGGCGTCGCGACATCGCTGCGGTGTGACCGCGTGGCGCGGGTTGCATCGCGGCCCGCACTTCTGGCAGCATCGGCCGGTGTTCGCTTCATCGTCGCGCGCCGCGATTCGCGCGCGATTCAGTCGCCGCGTGCATGGTCGCGGCGATCGACGCAGCGGCACGCGACGTCGGCCGACGGGATTCACGAACGGCCGGGCCGTGTGCCGCGTGCCCGGTTCATTCCTTCACCGACGTCATCCGCCATGCCGATCTCCGCCGCCGACCTGATTCACCAGTTCGATCTGCAACCGCACCCCGAGGGCGGCTATTTCCGGGAAACCTACCGCGCGGCCGACACGGTCGTGCGTCCGGCCGACGGCGCGCCGCGCGCGGCGTCGACCGCGATCTACTACCTGTTGTGCGACGGCGCGTATTCGTCGTGGCACCGGATCCGTTCCGACGAGGTCTGGCATTTCTACGCGGGCGATCCGCTCGAAGTGTGGGTGCTCGACGAGCACGACGGCCTGACGATCCACCGGCTCGGCAACCCGCTCACGCACCCCGGCACCGTATTCCAGGCGGTCGTGCCGGCCGGGCGCTGGTTCGGTGCGCGCTGCGCGTCGCCGGAGCATGTCGCGCTCGTCGGCTGCACGGTCGCGCCGGGGTTCGAGTTCGCTGAATTCGAGCTTGCGGACGCGACGGCGCTGGCCGCCGCGTTCCCCGAGTACGCGGAATACGTCGCGGCGCTCGCGCAGCGCCCCGACGCGTGAGCGCGGCGGCCGCCTCCAACGGTAGCCGCTGCGCGCGGTCCCGGCCAAACCCGTTTAGAATGCACGATGGTGCGGGATCGGCCGCGGACGTGCCGCGGCGATCGCTGCCAGCCGTATCGACGGCCGCCTCCGTCGCACGGTCAGCATGTCTTCCAGGAGCGCCGCCGTGTGGCACTTTCCCATTGCGATTCCCTCGTCGCTCGGCCCGTGGGCCGTGTTCGCGAGCGTACTGATCACGCAGCTCGGCGTGCCGGTGCCGGCCGTGCCGATGCTGATTCTCGGCGGTACGATGGCGGCGATGGGGCAGGCGTCCTGGACGAGCATGTTCGCGGCGGCGATCGGTGCGACGATGCTTGCCGATTCGCTGTGGTTCTTCATGGGCCGCACGCGCGGCCGGCGCTTGCTGAACGGGCTCGTGCGATTCTCGCTGTCGCTCGATACGACGCTGCGTTTCGCGCGTAACGTATTCGAAAGATACGGCGCGCCGCTGCTCGTCCTCTCCAAATTCCTGCCGGGCCTCGGCCTCGTGTCGGCGCCGCTGCTCGGCACGACCGCGATCGGCATCGGCGTTTTCCTGTTCTGGGATCTGGCCGGCGCGTCGCTGTGGGCTGCGTTCTGGCTCGTCGGCGGCGCGGCCGTGCATGACCAGATCGTGCAGTTCGTGCTGTGGGTGCGCGCGAGCGGCGGCACGATCCTCGATGCGTTCCTCGCGATCTTCATCACGTTCCTGCTGTACCGCTGGGTGCGCCGCGTGCAGTTCCGCCGCTACCTCGCGCAGGTGCGCATCTCCCCGCCGCAGCTCGTCGAAATGATGACGTCGAGCGAGCCGCCGCTGATCTTCGATGCGCGACCGCGCGCGATTCGCGAACGCGAGCCGTACCGGATCGCCGGTGCGGTGCCGGTCGATCTCGATTCGCCGGACCTGCTGGATCCTGAGCTGCTGAAGCGGCCGATCGTCGTGTATTGCGTGTGCCCGAACGAGGCCACGGCGAAGCGTCTGATCGCGAAGATGCAACGCAAGAAGATGATCCACAACATCCGCGCGCTGAAGGGCGGCCTCGATGCGTGGGAAAAGCACGGCTATCCGGTCGAGCCGCTGCCGGCCGATCTCGATTCATCGCGGTATTTCGTGCGGCCGGAACATGCGGCGCTCGCAGGCGAATATACGGTGCGGGCGACGTTGTCGAAATAAATCGTGCGCGGGATTCTGCGCACATCCCGATTTCACCTCCGCTTTCACGCTTCGCATTCCCGCTAAAATCGGCTGGCGAGAAACCACTGATTATTCTTATAATCCCGCCTGCATATTGCGTGCGCTTGATTGCGCACATTCGACGCGCGTTCGTTCGCACCGAAAGCGATTGATCCCGTTGCTGCCCGTCACGCGCACAGCCGCGTCGCACGGGCTAGACGGGCGTATTCCGTGAAAGGCCCGATCCGTTTTCCGGATTGTTCCGGAAAATGCCGATAATCAGCGGCGATTCCAATCGGAGTGACGCAGTATCCGCAACGTTTTTCATCCGGAAAACGCTGGCGGGATTTTTCGTTTTCGGTTTGCCGGTATCGGCATGAACGGCCGCGCATTGACATCCACAATGACGGCGGCCCGTTCGCGGCTGCCAGGAGACGGACTTGAAACAACCAGAAGACCAGCTGCACCGCGGGCTGGAGGAGCGACACATCAACCTGATGGCGCTCGGCGCGACGATCGGCGTCGGCCTGTTCCTCGGCTCGGCCACCGCGATCCGCACAGCCGGCCCGGCCATCCTGCTGACCTACCTGCTGGGCGGAATCGCCATTTTCCTGATCATGCGCGCGCTCGGCGAAATGGCGATCTCCAATCCGGTCGCCGGCGCGTTCAGCCGCTATGCGCGCGACTACCTCGGCCCACTCGCGGGCTACCTGACCGGCTGGACCTACTGGTTCGTGTGGATCGTCACCTGCATGGCGGAGATCACCGCAGTCGGCGTCTACATGCACATGTGGTTCCCGGGCGTGCCGAATTGGATCTGGGCGCTCGCGGCGCTCACGGCGATGGGCGCGGTGAACTTCATCGCGGTCAAGCTGTACGGCGAATTCGAATTCTGGTTCGCGCTGATCAAGATCGTCACGATCGTGCTGATGATCGTCGGCGGCGGCCTCATGATCGCATTCGGCATCGGTAACGGCGGCGTCGCGACGGGCATCTCGAACCTGTGGGCCCATGGCGGCTTCATGCCGAACGGCATCGACGGCGTCATCGGCGCGCTGCCGATCGTGATGTTCGCGTATCTCGGCGTCGAGATGCTCGGCCTCACGGCCGGCGAGGCGCGCAATCCGGAGAAGTCGCTGACGAAGGCGGTGAACTCGGTATTCTGGCGCGTGCTGATCTTCTACATCGGCGCGCTGTTCGTGATCATGTCGCTCTATCCGTGGGACCAGATCGGCACGCAGGGCAGCCCGTTCGTGATGACGTTCTCGCGGCTTGGGATCCCGGCCGCCGCCGGCATCATCAACTTCGTCGTGCTGACCGCGGCGCTGTCGTCGTGCAACAGCGGCCTGTTCAGCACCGCGCGGATGCTCTACAACCTCGCGCAGCAGGGCCAGGCGCCGGCCAGCCTCGGTCGCGTGAACCGCAACGGCGTGCCGGTGTACGGCGTCGCCGTGTCGGTCGCGCTGCTGCTGATCGGCGTGCTGCTCAACTATCTGGCGCCGCAGCAGGTGTTCACGTGGCTGACGTCGGTGTCGACGTTCGGCGCGATCTGGACGTGGTGCGTGATCCTGATCGCGCAGATGCGCTTTCGCCGCACGCTGTCGGCCGACAGGATCGCGCGCCTGCCGATCCGCGTGCCGTTCTATCCGCTCGGCTCGTTCGTCGCGCTCGGGTTTCTCGCGCTGGTCGTCGTGCTGATGGCATTCACGCCGGACACGCGTGTCGCGCTCGTGATCGGCCCGGCGTGGATCGTGCTGCTCGGCATCGCATACGCGGTGTTCTACGCGAACCGCGCGGGCGTGCCCGCGTCGACGAAGTCGTAAGCGGGCAGGGCAAAAGTCGCTGCGCGGCGCATCGCGGCCCGCACGGGCATTGATTACGATCATGCACGTGCGGGCCGGACGACATATGCTGTCTGAATCGCTTGTCCGCGCTTCGCGTGGCCGTCCGCCGATCCCTGCGACCGCGTCGGCCGTTCGTCCGCCGCGCGCCGCCGCCCGCGCGAAGCTCCGGTCGTCGTCCGCGACGACGCGTCCGCCAGGAGATCTTCGCCATGCCATCCAGCCCGACCATCCCGCCGCTCGCCCGAATTTCGCTGGCCGTCGACCTGACGCCGGAATCGCTGGCCGCCGCGCGCTACTTGCGCACGCTGCTGCGTCCCGGCATGCAGGTACGGATTGTCTGCGCGATCGACAATCCGCGTCTCGTGCTGCCCGACATTCCGCGCGTCGACGCGCTGCTGACCTCGGCGCGCGAGGAGATGACGCGCGAGGCGCAGGCGACGCTCGAGCGCATCGCGGCGCTGTTCGCCGGGAGCGGCGCGGAGATCGAGCAGGTGATCATCGATACGTCGGTCACGGGCGGCACGGTGGCCGATGCACTCGCGAACGATACGTCGGCGTCGCGCGCCGACGTGCTCGTGGTCGGCGCCAATCCGCACCATGGGCTGTTGCGGCTCGTCGAGGGCGCGGTGTCCGACACGCTGGCCTCGCGCGCACGCTGCGCGCTGCTGATCGTGCCCGCCGACTACACGCGGCCGTCGGAGGGACCGCTGCAACGCCTGATGTTCGCCGTGGACGGCAGCGAGCCGTCGCTGCATGCGGTGCGCGTCGGGCTCGGCTTCGCGGCGCCGACGACGCTGCTGTATGCGGCCTATGTCGTCGATCGGGCGGTTCGTCTGACGGATCTCGTGCCGGTGCGCGCGCTCGAGGACGCGTATCGCGCGGAGGGCGAGGATGCGCTGGCGCGGGTCGGCCCGCTGTTCCATGCAATGGGGAATCCGACCAAGCGCGGCATCGTCGAAACCCGTCCGACCAGCGACGACGTCGCCCATGCATTGATGCGCGACGCGGTGCACTGGCATGCGGAACTGCTGGTGGTCGGCACGCATGGCCGGCGCGGCATTGCCGCCTGGCTGATCGGCAGCGTGGCGCGCCGGATCGCGCATCTCGCGCAGGTGCCGGTGCTGCTCGTGCGCGGCGCGGAGTGAACGTCGCGACGCGGCGGTGGTGAAGCGGCATTTCATTGACCTGCATCAGAATCGCCGTGCACCTCGCATGAGATAGTGACAGAACGTCCGTCGTCCCGTTTTGGGGCGCGACGATTCGATACGTCGGGTCCAGAACCGCGCGAACGGGCGCATATCCGACGCGGTTGCGCCCGCTTCAACCGATTTCCGGCGCCGTGCCACGCAGCGCGTGGCGCATCAGCCGATCACGAACTCTCTGGCGCGAGGGTAGGCAGCCGACGGCTGCCTTGGAATGACGGACGGGGTGATTTTCACCCCGTCCGCTTCCTGGCCCCGTGCAGACTACTTTCCTCGCAGGTATTTTTGGGTCGATGTCGCCGTGCGGAACGGCGTGTGGCGGCACGCGATGTGCCGTCGCGCGGTCGACGCGCGGCGGTCGCCGCCGATTGGCGTGGCAGCCTTCGCAACCATCGCGCGGCCTCGTGCCGCGTCGGCTGCGTTCGGCCTTTACGCGATGCGAGGCGCTCGCAGGTCGTGCCGACTACGGGCGCCGCGGCATCCGCGTGCGCGCCGACGCGCGCCATGCAGCCGTCCTCGTCCGCCCGGCGTGCGATTGCGCAGCCGTGGCCAGCCGGGGCGCGCCTTGCGGCGCGGCCTGACGACGACCGGTGCGTCGGCACGGGCCCGCGCGCAAAGGGCGGCGGCGAAGCGCTGCAGCGCGAGCACCGATCCCATGACGCTCTGGTATTTCTCGCGGCCGATCTGCCCGTCGAGCGTGACGAGCAAGCCCGATTCGCGCGCGAGCGCGAGTAACGCGTCGAGATCGTCGGGCGGGCGGATTGCGACCGGCACGGAATGCGCGGACAGCATGCGCGTGCGCCGCTGTCCGTCCCGCGCCGGGAAGTTGCGATGGGCCATGATGGTCTCCTGCGCCCGACCCCGCGTGCCGGCTCGATGGCCGGCTGAGCGATGACCGGGTATGAACGCTTCGTTCATGACGTCAGTATCCGCCGCGCAGGCCGCGCTGCCAATCGGCGCGCGCTGAAGTCGCTGTCAGGCATTGCGTGCGAGGTATCGGAATCCGCTGACAAGAACGGCCGGCACGCGATGTGCGGCGCCCCGATCCGGTGCATTCGAACAGACGAATCACAGCTGGCGAGCGTCGCTTGACGCAGGATTTCGGACGGTCTAAGTTTCCGAGTGCATCGCCGTCGCGCGACGGTTCGTCGTCCGCGCGATCGGCGATGCCGCGCCTCGGGGAGGCGTGGACAATCCTTCCAGTCGTTCGCGGGCCACGCGCGCCGCGAATCCTGCGCACGGGCCGATCCAGCGACGGATCGGCGCGGCGGCACGCAACGTGCCGTTGATCGCGCGCAAACACGCTTCGGCGCATCGCACGCCGGGCGGCTATCCAGTCTCTAATCTAATCTTCCGGTAAGTCGTCTTTTCCTTTCGTTCCTCGACCGCCAGGAGCCCGTCGATGTCACAGGACAATATGCTTGATGCTTTGAAGGCCGTCGCCGAAGCGCGCGCGATCGGCGACGACCAGTTGCGCACGATGCTCGACGACGAAGTGCGTGCGTTGTCGTCCGATGCGCGCGTGCACGACTACATTCACGTGTTCGCGATCCGCCACTTGCGCGAACGCATGCGCAGACAGGACGACCTCGAGCGCGACACGCCAGCCAGTACGCCGAACCGGGAGCCGGATACGAATACCAGTCGCCGTCTGTGAAAGGGGGGCCGGCTGCGGCCGGCGCCACCACCGCCGACGCGCCATGCCGCATAGGCAACCACCCCGCGCAAGCTTGCGGACAACGCCCCTGCGGCCGTCGGCGTTTTTCGTCATACGTTTCATCGAATCGACACAACAGGCTCAAGTAAGCGGCGCGAATGCCGTTTACCCGGTGAATCCGTCCACCGGGCGTTCGCGCTCCCTTACCGAGTCGTTGCCATGTTCTCGTCCATCCGCACCCGCATTCTTGCAGCGTGCGTCGCCATCGTCGTATTCGCGCTCGTCGCCACCACGCTGATCAATTACTTCATCGCGCATGCGTACAACGACGATGCGATCGACCGCAACCTGAAATCCGTCGCCAGCGGCCACGTGGTCGGCATCGGCGACTGGGTCGCGACCCGGAGCCGGATGATCGCGTCGCTGCAGGACGCCGCGCTGTCGCCCGATCCGCTGCCGGTGTTCAAGCAGATGGCCGCGGCCGGCGGCTTCACGAACGTCTACGCGGGCTACGCGGACAAGGTGTTCCGTTTCTCCGACCCGACCGGCATCCCGCCCGACTACGACCCGACCGGCCGCCCGTGGTACAAGCAGGCCGCACAGGCCGGCAAGCCGGTCGTCACGCCGCCGTACGTCGATGCCGGCACCGGCAACCTGGTCGTCACGTTCGCGGTGCCGATCCTGCGCGACGGCGCGCTGAAGGGCGTCGTCGCGGCCGACGTCGCGATGGACAGCGTGATCGCGAACGTGAAGTCGATCCGCCCGACGCCCGCGAGCTTCGGGATGTTGATCGACAGCAGCGGCCACGTCGTCGCGCATCCGGACGCGAAGCTCACGCTGAAGCCGGTCGCCGACGTGTCGCCCGACCTCGGCGCCGTGAGCGCCGCGTCGCTGGCCGCGGCCGTCGCGCCGGTCGAGGTGCAGGTGGGCGGCGATGCGAAGCTGGTGCGCGCGCAGGCCGTGCCCGGCACCGACTGGTACGCGCTGGTCCTGCTCGACAAATCGGAAGCGACGGCAGGGATGCGCTCGCTGCTGACCGCGTCGCTGGTCACGCTGGTGGTGATCGTCGGCGTCGCGTCGCTGATCGTCGGCGCGATCACGGCAACCGCGTTCCGCCGCCTGTCGCAGGTGCGCCAGGCGATGGCGTCGATCGGCTCGGGCACCGGCGACCTGACGCAGCGCCTGCCGGCCGAAGGCCGCGACGAGGTGGCCGACATCGCGCGCTCGTTCAACAGCTTCGTCGACAAGCTGAACGACGTGATGCGGCAGATTCGCGATGCGAGCGAATCGGTGCGCACGGCCGCGAACGAAATCGCCGCGGGCAACCAGGACCTGTCGTCGCGGACCGAATCGGCGGCGGCGAGCCTCGAGCAAACGGCCGCATCGATGGAAGAGATCACGGCGACGGTCGGCCAGTCGGCGGCCGCCGCCGGCCAGGCCGACGAACGGGCGGCCGCGGCGTCGCGGATCGCGTCGCACGGCGGCGTGGTCGTATCGGACGTCGTGTCGACGATGGGGAAGATCGAGGAAGCGTCGGGCCGGATCGGCGACATCATCGGCGTGATCGACGGGATCGCGTTCCAGACCAACATCCTCGCGCTGAACGCGGCCGTGGAAGCCGCGCGTGCCGGCGAGCAAGGGCGCGGTTTCGCGGTCGTCGCGCAGGAAGTGCGCAGTCTCGCGCAACGCAGCGCGCAGGCCGCGCGCGAGGTGAAGGTGCTGGTCGAGTCGACGGTGGCGAGCGTGTCGGCCGGGTCGGGGCAGGTGCGTCAGGCCGGCGACACGATGCGCGAAATCGTGTCGAACGTCGCCAACGTGACGACGATCATCTCCGAGATCACGCACGCGGCGAACGAGCAGACGCGCGGCATCCAGGAAGTGAACCGCGCGGTCACGCAGCTCGACGAAATGGTGCAGCAGAACGCGGCGCTCGTCGAACAGTCGACCGCGGCCGCGACCGCGCTGCAGACGCAGGCGAACGCGCTCGCGACGACGGTCGGGCAGTTCAAGGTCGCGTGACCTGCATCGGTTGATGCAGGTCGAGCGCGCCACGCGCGACGCCCTCGGCGATGCTCAGCCGTTGCCGCCGTCGCGCATCAGCGCCAGCCGGTTGTAGAGCGTCTTCAGGCTGATGCCGAGCGCTTTCGCCGCTTGCGGCTTGTTGCCGTCGAAGTGCTGCAGCGTCGCCGCGATGAAACGCTGCTGCGCGTGGTGCAGCGTCGCGCCGAGCGGCAGCGCCATCGCATCGTCCGATGTATGGTCGGGCAACATCGTCGGCTTCGGCAGCGCGACGTCGATGCCGTCGTCCGCGAGGATGTACGCGCGCTCGATCGTGTTGTGCAATTCGCGCACGTTGCCGGGCCACGAATACGCGCGCAGCGCGGCGATCGCCGCGTCGGTCAGACGCTTGTGCGAGTGGTGCCGCACGTTGAGCACATCGACGAACTCGTGCGCGATCGCCTCGACGTCGCCGCTGCGCTGGCGCAGCGGCGGCACGTACAGCGCGAACGCGGCGAGACGATAGAACAGATCCTCGCGCAGCCGGCCGTCGCGCACGGCTTCGGCGGGATTGTGGCGGGTCGCCGACACGATGCGCACGTCGAGCGGAATCGACTCGGTGCCGCCGACCCGCACGATCGTGTTCGATTCGAGCGCCCGCAGCAGCTTCACCTGCAGCGACGCGGGCATCTCCGCGATCTCGTCGAGCAGCAGCGTGCCGCCGAACGCGGCTTCGAAGAATCCTTCACGTTGCGCGATCGCGCCGGTGAAGCTGCCTTTCTCGTGGCCGAACAACTGCGCTTCGGCGATGTCCGCCGGAATCGCGCCGCAGTTGACGGGGACGAACGGCCCGTCGCGTCGCGCGCTCAGGTCGTGCAGCCGCCGCGCGACGATATCCTTGCCGACCCCGCTTTCGCCGGCAATCATCACGCTGGCGCGGGTCGGAGCGATTTTCTCGATACGGCCGAGCAGCGTGCGCATCGCCGCGGAGCGGCCGGACAGCCGGCGCGCGTCGGCACGTTGCTTCGGACGGTTTGCGGATTCGGCCATAGGCGTCAGCGGGCCGTTTTGAAAATCGGCACCGCGCATCCCCTTCTTTGCAATATCTATCATCGACAGCGAAACCGCACGGAAGGTGCCGCGATTTAGAAATTTCCAATGCCCGGTGCGATGACGGAAGAAATATGCGATCGCTGGGGCACGATGCCGCCGCCGGTGCTTTTTTACAGCCGACGAATGAGAAATTGAAAGATATCGGCCGTCGCGTTCCCCGCAAGCACGGCAGGCCGTTGAGCGACGCGGCGCGACGGCACGCACACCTGACCTTGCCGCGAAGTCGCCGGGCGCGATGCGGCGGGTACGCGCATTGCGGCGTTCATAGGCTCGCCGGGTCCGCTCGGCGGCATGCCTTCGAGCGACGGTCGCAGGCGATGCAGGGAAACGATGAGAACTTTTACCCGCGAGCTGTTTCGGCAAGGCGCATGGGTCGCGCTGGCCGTCGGGCTGGCGTCCGCGCTGCAGGCGTGGGCGATTCACGTCGTCGGCATGCGCGAACCATTTGCGCCGCTGCCTTTGTACGTCGGTGTCGCGGCTGCGGCCTGGCTGACTTCGTTCGGCGGCGGTCTGGCGGCGACCGCCGCGAGCGCGGTCGTGATCGGCGCGTTGTGGTGGCGCGACATGTCGCTGCCTGCGCTGCTCATGCGGGCCGGCGTCTTCGTTGCGATCGGCTTCGTCGAGTGCATGCTCGTGCTGGCCGTCAAGCCGCTGCTCGCGAGCGACCGGCTGCGCGGGGCCGACGACGATGCCGAAGGAGATGATGCACGCACGCCGAGCCGCGAACCGGCGCCCGCGCCGCGTGCACTCGACGACATCCTGCTGCGCCGCGTGGTCGAAGCATCGCCCGACGCGATCATCGGCGTCGACGCCGCACGGCGGATCACGAGCTGGAACCCGGCGGCGCGGCGCCTCTTCGGCATGGAGGTCGCGGCGGTGATCGGACACGACGTCACCACGCTGATCGCGCCGCGCTGGCTGCGGCTGCATCCCGTTCCCGCTTCGTTCGCGAACGCGCGTGTGCCCGCCGGCCCGCTCGACGTTCTGTGCGTGCGGCACGACGGCGGCCGGTTTCGCGCGACTTTCGCGGCAGCGCCGATCGTCGACGCGCAAGGCAACTGCACCGGCCTGTCCATGACGCTGCGCGAGGCGCGCGAACGCCGCCGCGACGAGCGGCGCTATCTGCGCTCGCTGCGCGGTGCGCGCGACGCGCGCGTGCAGGCCGACGAATCGAACCGGTTGAAGGACGAACTGCTGGCCACCGTGTCGCATGAATTGCGCACACCGCTCAATGTGATCTACGGCTGGGTCGAGGTGCTGCGCAACGCCGAGGGCCAGAGCTTCGCGCACCAGGCGATCGACGCGATCGATCGTAGCGCGCGGTCGCTGTCGCGGATGGTCGGCGACCTGCTCGACGCGTCGTCGCTCGCGACGGGCCGGATGCGGCTCGAACGCACGCCCGTCGACCTGGTGCGCGTCGTGAACGAGGCGGTGCGCGAGCTCGGCGCGACCGCGGAGGCGAACGGGCTCGAACTGTCGACCGCGTGCGCGATGTCCAACTGCGTGATCTACGCGGACGGCGAGCGCATTCGTCAGGTGCTGTCGAACCTGCTGTCGAACGCGATCAAGTTCACGCCGCCGGGCGGCCAGATCAAGGTGTCGCTGACCCGGGCCGGCGCGCGCGTACGGCTGTCGGTCGCCGATTCGGGGCAGGGCATTTCGGCGGAACGCCTGCCGCATCTGTTCGATACGTTCAACCGGCCGGAAGGCGCGTCCGCGTCGCCGAAGCGCGGCCTCGGGCTCGGCCTGTCGATCGTGCGCAACATCGCGCGGCTGCATGGCGGCGAGGTTGCGGCCACGAGCGAAGGTGCCGGGCGCGGCACGACCGTGACGGTCATGCTGCCGGTGGAATGGGGCGCGGACAATCTGACCGGCCGGCCGTTGCGGCCGAGCGGGGCGTCGACGGCGGTCGCGCTCGACGGCCAGCGCGTGCTGGTGGTCGACGACGACGCGACGTCGCGCGCGAGTCTCGCGGCGGCGCTCGAAACACTCGGCGCCCAGGTGTCGACCGCACAATCGGGGCGCGACGCGCTCGACGTGGTGGCGCGGCAGCCCCCGAGCGTCGTGCTGTCCGATCTCGCGATGCCGGACGGCGACGGCTTCTGGCTGCTCGACCACATCCGCCATTTGCAGAACGGCAGCGGGCGTCTGCCCGTCGTCGCGGTGACCGCGCACGCGGGCACGGCGGACCGGAACCGCGTGATGGCTGCCGGCTTCGACGCGTATCTGTGCAAGCCGGTCGACATGCCGACGCTGGCCAGCGTGATCGTCGACGTGGCGGGCGCCGGACGGCACCGCTGACGCACGGCGGCCTCCGCAACACCCACCGGGAGGCACGATGAAGCGATCGAACAACACGCGGCGCGACGACACCGGCGGCAAGCCGGCGCGCGCCGGGCGCATGGCGTTGAGCGTGCGGCTCTCGTTTGCCGGCAACGCCTGCTTGCTGGTATCGGGCGTGCTCGCGGCGTTCTGCGGGTCGGCATGCACGCCGGCGCATGCGCAGGCGCCGCCTGCATCGTCCGTTCGTGTCGCGCCGGGCGTCGTCCGTCCCGGCGAGACCGCCGACGAGGCGGATATGACGCGGCGGCCGAACGGCATCGACGCGGAATTCGTCGACAAGGCGGGCATCGTCGGCAAGACGGAACTGCAGGCGAGCCAGCTCGCGCTCGATCGGTCGTCGAATCCGGACGTGAAGGCGTTCGCGCGCCGGATGATCGACGATCACGTTCGCGTCGCCGCGGAATTGCGCCGGCTCGGCGCGCAAAAGGGCTTGCCCGTGCAGACGCGCATGCTGGTCGATCCGGCGCTGACGGCACTGCGAACCATGAATGGCGACGCATTCGACAAGGGGTACATCGCGCTGGCGGGACCGAACGCGCACGAGGCGGCGATCAGGCTTTACGAAGCCGAAGCGCGCAACGGCCACGACCCGCAGCTTCGCGCGTTCGCGGCCGACACGCTGCCGACGCTGAAGACGCATCTGGGCGCCGCGCGCGCGCTCGAGCGTTCGATCGCGGCCGCGCACTGATCCGCGATCAGTGCCGCCGCGTGTCGTTCTCGGGGCCGCCCGGCGACGCCTCGTACGGCGGCGAGTCGAGCGCCGTTTCGCCTTCCTCGATCAGCCAGTACGGCGACGCGCCGTAATGCGCGTGCAGCGCCTCGGCCCACGCGGGATCGGCCATCGTCGGCCAGCGGTCCTTCTCGAAGCCCGGGGCGTCGCGCACCTGCTCGGTCGGCACGGGCAGCACGAAGCAGCGGCGCTCGACGTCGAGCGTCAGCACGCTCCACGGCACCGCGAGCAGCTTGTCGCCGATCCCGGCAAATCCGCCCGACGACACGACCGCGTACGCGATCCGGCCCGAGCGGATGTCGAGCATGATGTTCGTGACCTTGCCGATGTCGTCGCCGTCGATCGTCAGCACGCGATCGTTTTCCAGCGTGCCGGCGGCCATTACGTCCGGCCCCGGCCCGCCGGCCGAACGGCCGCGGTCGCCGACAATGCGCGCCTGCGTGCGCGACGGTCTGTCCGTTGTCATCGCTTTTCTCCTGGTCGAAGCGGCGCGGCGCATACGGCGCGCGGGCAGCGCGGTTGGGATGGCCGCTCAGCGGCGGCGCGGCAGCGACACATCCTCGAGCGTATTCGCCAGCTCGTCGCGTGCCGGGCCGCCCGCGCGCGTCGCGATGTCGCCGAGCGACACCATCCCGACGATCTGGTGGTTGGCGTCGAGCACCGGCATCCGGTGCAGCTGTATGTCGGCCATCCGCTGCTGCACGTCGCCGACACCGTCATCCTCGACGCACCACTGCACCGGCGCCGATGCGACCACTTTCACGGGGGTATCGGGCGGATGCCCGTGCGACAGCGCGCGTATCGCGAGGTCGCGGTCCGTCACGATCGCGACGAGCCCGCTGCCGTCGCACACCGGCAGCACGCCGATGTCGAAGCGCTGCATCAATTCGGCTGCATGGCGAATCGTGTCGGTGGGCGCGACGCACACTACGTCGCGCGACATGATTTCATTGACGCGATACATGAACGCCTCCTTCGTGAGGGAGACGATGCGGAAGCAGGACGCGTGCCGCGTTCAATCGACAGGCGCGGGACCTGCGCGGCCGTGCCACGGAGAAATTTGCCAGCCGGGTTGTACATCTTCCACGGCGGCAGCCGTGGCCGGGCCGCCTGCCGCGCTCAGTGGCCGACCCCCGTCATCACGACGATGGCGAGGACCAGCGCACTCTCGATCGCGGCCAGCGCTGCGACGCCCGCGGCGCCGCTGACTTCGTGCCATGCACGTTCAATGCGTTTCATCAGTTCACTCCGGTTGTGCCGGCCCGTCGCCACGCTGCCGCGCATCGCGGGCCGGGGTGCCGCCGTCAGCCGTGATCGCGGGGCGGTGGCGGGGCGTCGGGCGCGCGACGGTGGCGTTCGCCGGACGGCTTGCCGGGGTCGATGCGGGTCGCGCCGCCGACGGCGGGCGGATCGCTGGCCGGGAATGTCTCCTCGAGCCCTTCGTCGATGCGTTTCTCCGTCTTGTCTTCGGACGGCTTGCGCGACGCGGCCAGAGAGAGCGGGCCGGCAGCCGGTGACACGGCGCTGCGGCTGCCGGGGGCGGATGCGGTCATGATCGAACCTCCTTACGGGTACGACGGCCGCAAGCGCCGTGCCCGCGCGGCAGGGGCGGCATGACGCTTGCAGTCGTCGGGGCGGCCGGACGGGCGCAGATGCGGGCGGCCCGCCGCCGGTGTGGACGAGAGGACATCGTGATGATTGAACCCAGGAAAAGGATACGTTACGACGCGAACGTGTGCGGCGGCGATTTCCGCGATGTGCGCGAACGGTTCGACACGTGGAAGCGTGAATCGCGGATCCATCGGCCCGAGCGGCGCGTGTTCGACGGGAAGGACGAAGTCCGCGAGCTGAACCATACCGTCTACGCGGGGCCGGAAAGCGCGCAGCGGGCGCTGGTCGCGCGATGCGCGCCGTCCGATCCGTTCGCGCTCGCGGTGCGGCTCGCCGCCGAAGGGCGCACCTTGTGGCTGGTGATGGCGGCATACGACGCATGACGGCGTGCGCGGTTGCGCCGCCGGGCAGGCACATCGGTTGCGTGCGCTCGCCGCGCCAATCGACACGCGCGAGCCGCCGCGCAGGAGTGACATGAGCATGCGATCCATGCTGCACCGACCCGAGCCGACGCCCGACGTCGATCCCGACCCGGCGCTGCCCGAGCGCGACGATCCGTTCGATCCGCCCGTGCCCCCGGGGCTGCCGCAAGGCGATCCGCCGTCGCAGCCGCCGCCGATGCGAATGCCGGGCGGGCGCAGCCAACCACGGCCGGCCGCGCGATCACTGAAAGGAGGACCATCATGGACATTCACGTGCAATCGCCCGACAAGCGCGCGATCGCCCAGGTGCTGGGCCGCTATTTCGAGTCGCGTTCGCTGCGCTATCACATCGAGGAGTTGCCGGGCGGCGTGCTGCATATCGGTTTTCGCGCGAGCGGGCGCCCGGTCGCCGTCACCGTGTCGTTCGACGACACCGCCTACGACACCTACACGCACTGGGACGCGAGCCAGAAGCAGCTCGCGCTCGGGCGTCTCGCCGACGGCTTCTCGCGCATGATGGCGAAGCGCAGTCCGGCCGCGCTGGCCGGCGACTATCACGTCGAGCGTTTCTGATTCCGCAATCCTGCGCCCGTTCGTACCGGAAACCGGCAAAGTGCCCGTGCTCAACGGGCGCTTTGCGGCTACGCGCGCGTCGCGTAGGATGTTCACAATTCAGCGCACGCTACGTTCGCGCCGTCGGCTGCCTGCCGTTGCAGCCGATCGGGATGCGACGCGCTTTCCCTCAGGTTCGTTTCATGCAACCGACGGAGACCGCCTTGATGACCGTTGCCCGCCCGTTGTTGTCGCCCGGCGCTCGCCGGTTCGTGTCCGGCCTGTCGGCCTTCGCCGCGCTCGCAGCGGCGGGTGCGCGCGACGCGTCGGCGCAGACGCCTTCGCCGCTCGGCGAATGGCAATACTCGGCGGGCGTTCCGCTGCAGAAACTGTTCAGTCCGACGGTCCCGACGTGGCAGGTCAGCGTCGGCGCGGCGATGACGCTCCAGCCGCGCTACGCGGGCTCCGACCGCTACCGCGTGATGGGCGGCCCGAATGTCGACGTGCGCTATCGCGACCTGTTCTTCCTGTCGACGGGCGAGGGGCTCGGCGCGAACGTGCTGCGCGGGCCCAACTGGCGCGTGAGCCTGTCGGTCGGCTATGACCTCGGGCGCCGCTCGGCCGACGACCTCGACCACCTGAACGGGCTCGACAACATCAACGCGGCGCCGGTGATGAAGCTCGCGGCCGATTACGTGATCTCGAAGGAATTTCCGCTCGTGCTGCGCGCGGATGTCCGGCGCAGCATCGGCGGCTCGAACGGCTGGGTCGGCGATTTCTCTGCGTACATGCCGATGCCGGGCAGTAACGAACACTTCTTCTGGTTCGCCGGGCCGACGGTGTCGTTCGCCGATTCGCGCTACATGAACAGCTGGTTCGGCGTGAACGCGGGGGCGTCCGCCCGTTCGGGGCTGCCGGCCTATTCGTCGGGCGCGGGGATGAAGTCGTTCGGCGCGGGCGTGACGATGGTCTGGTTCATCGACAAGCACTGGTTCGTGACGATGGACGGCGCGATCGAACAGCTCGTCGGCCGCGCACGGCGCAGCCCGGTCACGCAGCAGTCGACGAACGGCGTGTTCGACATGTCGGTGAATTACCAGTTCTGAACCGGACCGGCGGGGGCAGCCGTGCGCGGCGCGGCATGCGGCATTTTTCGTCACATTTGATATGATTCCGACCTGTACAAACGTACAGTGATCGATCCCCGTGACGCCTGCATCGCCGACGCCCCCGGCGTTTTACTACCTGACCAATTTCGAACGCGCGCTGGCCTGGCTCGGCGAGCGTTACGACGACCTGCTCGATGCGCGCGAGCACGCGTTCCTTCGGGATTTCGCGCAGTTGCCGAAAGCGTCGCGCGCGTTGCTCGTGCGGATGCTGATGCGCAGCGGGTCCGACTTCCGCGCGAGCAAGCTCGTGTACGACGAGATCGGCAGCACGCTCGACGCGGCCGCGCCGCTCGTCGAGCTCGGCTGGGTCGATCCGGCGCCCGCGCTTACGCTCGACGAACTGTTCGCGCTGTCGACCAAGGCCGACCTCCTGAAGGTGTTCCCGTCGCTCGCCGCGCACGCGGGCGAGCGCAAGCCCGATTGGCTCGAGCGGCTGCGGCCCGCGCATGACGTGGCGCAGCCGCTCGACGCTTGGTGCGCGCAGGCCGACGATCGCGTGCTGCGCGTGACGGTCGGCGCGCTGTGCGACCGGCTGCGGTTGATGTTCTTCGGCAATCTTCATCAGGACTGGAGCGAATTCGTGCTCGCCGATCTCGGCGTGTTCCAGTACGAAAGCGTGCCGTTCGCGCCGTCGTCGCGCGCGTTCCAGCAGCGCGACGACATCGAGACGTATCTTGCGCTGCAGACCTGCCGCGAAGCACTCGATGCGTGGCCCGACGACCTGCCGTTCGACGCGCTGCTGCAGGCGATCGACGCGGTCGGCTGCGTGCAGCCGTGGCTCGCGACGCGCCGCGCGAAGCTGCTGTTCGCGCTCGGGCAGACCTGCGAGCGCCGCGCCGACTGGACCGCCGCGCTCGACGCGTATGCGCGCAGCGCGTGGCCGGGCAGCCGGCACCGGCGCATTCGCGTGCTCGAACGCTGCGGACGCGACGGCGATGCGCTCGCGCTGGCGCTCGACGCGCGCAACGCCTTCGAAAGCGACGAGGAGCGTCAGCGCGTCGAGCGGATGCTGCCGCGCCTGCAGCGCCGTCTCGGGCAGCGGGTCGAACGCGCGGGCAGCGCGCCGGACGTGCCGCGCGAGACGCTCGTGCTCGCGCGCCCCGACGCATTCGTCAGCGTCGAATACGCGGTGCGCGACCACCTTGCACGGCCCGACGCGCCGGTTCACTACGTCGAGAACACGCTGATCAATTCGTTGTTCGGGTTGCTGTGCTGGGAGCCTGTGTTCGCGGCCGTGCCCGGCGCGTTCTTTCACCCGTTTCAGCGCGGCCCGGCCGACCTGCACGCACCCGATTTCGCGGTACGCCGCACCGCCGCATTCGCCGCGTGTTTCGCGCAACTCGATTCGGGTGCGTACCGCGACACGATCCGCCGGCACTACGCGACGAAGACGGGGCTGCAATCGCCGTTCGTGTTCTGGGGCGTGCTGACCGACGAACTGCTCGACGAGGCGCTGGCATGCCTGCCGGCCGAGCACCTGCGGCTGTGGTTCACGCGCCTGCTCGCGGATATTCGCGGCAATCGCTCGGGGCTGCCCGACCTCGTCCGTTTCTGGCCCGGCGAGCGGCGCTATGAACTGATCGAGGTGAAGGGGCCCGGCGACCGGCTGCAGGACAACCAGACGCGCTGGCTCGCGTACTGCATCGCGCACGGCATGCCGGTGCGCGTCGTCGATGTCGAATGGGCGGGCGCGGGCGTCCGGCAGGACGAGGCGGCGGGGTTGTCCGCATGAGCTATGTCGTCGCGGTGCGGGCGATGTGCGAGTTCACCGCGCGGCGCGGCGATCTCGACTTGCGCTTCACGCCCGCGCCGACCGCGCTCGAAGGCATCGCGGGTCACGGCGCCGTCACGTCGAAGCGCGGCGCACGCTACGAAACCGAGATCGCGCTGACCGGCACGTGGGGCACGCTCACCGTGCGCGGGCGCGCGGACGGCTACGATCCCGTCGCGAACCGGCTCGAGGAGATCAAGACCTATCGCGGCAGCCTCGACGCGATGCCGGCCAATCATCGCGCGCTGCACTGGGCGCAGGCGAAGGTCTATGCGCACCTGATGTGCGACGCGCGCGGCCTCGCGGAAATCGACGTCGCGCTCGTGTATTTCGACATCGTGTCGGAGCGCGAGACCGTGCTGACGGAGACGCTCGGCGCAAGCGCGCTCGCCGCGTTCTTCGCCGAGCAGTGCGCGTGCTTCGTCGGCTGGGCCGAGCGCGAGACCGCGCATCGCGCGGCGCGCGATACGGCGCTGCGTGCGCTGACGTTTCCGCACGGGCAATTCCGCAGCGGTCAGCGCGAGCTGGCCGTGTCCGTCTATCGGGCGGCGCGCGACGAACGCTGCCTGATGGCGCAGGCGCCGACCGGCATCGGCAAGACGCTCGGCACGGTGTTCCCGCTGCTGAAGGCATGCGGCGAGGGCGAGGTCGATCACGTGTTCTTCCTGACCGCGAAGACGCCCGGCCGGGCGCTCGCGCTCGAAGCGGCGACCACGCTCGGCGCCGGCACGCCGGCGCTGCCGCTGCGCGTGCTGGAGCTGGTCGCGCGCGACAAGGCGTGCGAGCATCCGGATCGCGCGTGTCACGGCGAATCGTGCCCGCTCGCGCAAGGCTTCTACGATCGGTTGCCGGCGGCGCGCGACGCGGCGATCGGCGCCGGGCTGCTCGATCGCGACACCGTGCGCGAGGCGGCCCTCGCGCATGACGTCTGTCCGTACTACCTCGCACAGGAGCTTGCGCGCTGGTCGGACATGATGATCGGCGACTACAACTACTACTACGACGGCAGCGCGATGCTGCATACGCTCGCGCAGCAGAACCAGTGGCGCGTCGGCGTGCTCGTCGACGAGGCGCACAACCTGCTCGATCGCGCCCGCAAGATGTACAGCGCATCGCTCGACCCGTTCGCGTTCGCGGCCGCGCGCGAAGCCGCACCCACGGCACTGCGCAAGGCGTTCGACCGGCTCGCGCGCGCGTGGGGCGCGCTCAATCGCGCACAGGCCGAGCGCTACGCGGCGTATCCGGAGATTCCGGGGCCGATCGTGACGGCCGTGCAGAATCTCGTCGCGGCGATCGGCGAACACCTGACCGATGCGCCGCGTGCGAACGGCGATGCGCTGTTGCGTTTTCATTTCGAGGCGATCCAGTTCGGTGTGCTCGCCGACGCATTCGACAGCGCGTCGATCTTCGACGCGACGCTGCACGGCGAGCCGCTGCCGCGCCAGTCCGGGCTCGACGGCGTCGCGCCGGCCGCGCGGCGGCGCCGTATCCAGTCGACGCTGTGCGTGCGCAACGTGATTCCGGCCGGCTTTCTCGCGTCGCGCTACGAAGCCGCACGCGCGACCGTGCTGTTTTCCGGCACGCTGAGTCCGTTTCATTTCTATCGCGACACGCTGGGGTTGCCGGCCGACACGGGCTGGCTCGACGTCGACGGACCGTTCCGTGCCGAGCAACTGACCGTGCGCGTCGCGAGCCACGTGTCGACGCGCTGGCGCGACCGCGACCGTTCGCTCGAACCGATCGTGGACCTGATCGCCGCGCAATATGCGACGCGGCCCGGCAACTACCTCGGTTTTCTCAGCAGCTTCGACTATCTCGGGCGCGTCGTCGCGCTGATGCAGACGCGCCACCCGGACGTGCCCGTATGGGCCCAGGCGCCCGGCATGGCCGAAAGCGAGCGCGACGCGTTTCTCGCGCGCTTCGACGCGGGCGGGCGCGGGGTCGGCTTCGCGGTGCTGGGCGGGGCGTTCTCGGAGGGCGTGGATCTCGTCGGCGAGCGGCTGATCGGCGCGTTCATCGCGACGCTCGGGTTGCCGCAGGTCAACGACGTCAACGAACAGATGCGGCGCGCGATGGAGGCGCGTTTCGGCAACGGATACGACTACATGTATCTGTACCCGGGCTTGCAGAAGGTCGTGCAGGCGGCCGGGCGCGTCATCCGCACCGAACACGACGAGGGCGTCGTGCATCTGATCGACGATCGTTACCGGCGGCGCGAGGTGCGCGATCTGTTGCCGAGGTGGTGGCGGATCGGGTGACCTGCCGGACGGGTGTCGTGCGCCCGCTTGCGCGAATTCCTAAAGCACGTTCAGCATCGCGAGCGCGGCTTCCTGCAGATGCGGCAGCACGCGCCGCACGGCCGCGTCGGTCGACTCCGCACCGATCGGCATGTTCGTGCTCAGCGCGGCGACGACTTCGCCGTGACGGTTCTTCAGCGGCACCGCGATGCCGCGCACGCCGACCTGCAGTTGCTGCTCGATCACCGCGAAGCCCGCGTCGCGCGCGTGGTCGACCTGTTCGAGCAGGCGTGCCTTGTTGGTGATGGTGTGCGGCGTGAACGGCGCGAGTTCGGTGGCGTCGAGCCACGCGCGGACGGCCTCGCGATCCGGATGATGCGCGAGCAGCACGACGCCCGGCGACGTCAGCGGGGCGGGCACGCGCGCGCCGAGCACGAAGCCGGTCGTCATCACGCGCGACACGCCGTTGCGGGCGATGAACACGAGTTCCCAGCCATCGAGCACGCTCACGTACGCCGATTCGTTCAGCGACGCGCTCAGCTGCTGCAGATAGGGCTGGACCGTGCGCGGCAGGCGCGCCGAGTCGAAGTACGACCAGCCGACCCGCAGCACGCGCGGCGTGAGGCCGTACAGCTTGCCGTCGGTGTACACGTAGCCGAGCGATTCGAGCGTCAGCAGGTAGCGTCGCGCGGCCGTGCGCGTGAGACCGGTGCGGGCGGCCGCCTGGGTGGGCGTCATCCGCGCGTGCTGGCTGTCGAATGCTTCGAGGATCATCAGGCCCTTTTCGAGGCCGGC
Source organism: Burkholderia sp. RF7-non_BP4 (assembly GCF_001521935.1). Taxonomy (NCBI): domain Bacteria; kingdom Pseudomonadati; phylum Pseudomonadota; class Betaproteobacteria; order Burkholderiales; family Burkholderiaceae; genus Burkholderia; species Burkholderia sp. RF7-non_BP4. The sequence goes on from NZ_LOTA01000010.1 coordinate 542,208, forward strand.
AATCCAGTCGCGTCGGTCGAGGTCGGGCTTTTTCATCGTCGGTGGCGCAGGGGTGGGCGCGCGGTGTTCGCGCGGGAATGCGCGATTATCGCGCAGTCCAACAGCGTGCGAAAGCAATGGACGGACGTGCGATGGGCGACGAAGAGGGGAATGTGCCGGGCGGCGACGGTACGGCCGGTTGGAACCGGCGGCCGCTGTCCTTGTTGGATTGTCGGGGCGTCCGGTGAATGCGGGGGAGGCAGGATACGCGGCGCGGACATCGTCCACGCCGCATCCGGATCGACGTTACTCGCTGCTCGTCCACTCGACGTTCGCCCCGACCGAACGCAGGTTTTCGACGAAATGCGGGTGCGCGCGGCGGATCGGCAGCGCGTTCATGATTTCGGAGCGTCCTTCGATGCTCGCGGCCACCATCAGCAGCGCGATCGCGACGCGGATGATGTACGGGCTCTCGACGCGCGCCGGCGTCAGTTGCAGCCCGCCGAACGTGATCAGCCGGTGCGGGTCGGACAGCAGCACGTGCGCGCCGAACTTCGACAGTTCGCCGGACCAGCCGAGCGCGCCGTCGTAGACCTTGTTCCAGAACATCGCGCTGCCTTCCGCGCGCACGCCGAGCGCGATGAAGATCGGCAGCAGGTCGACCGGCAGGTACGGCCACGGCGCGGCTTCGACCTTGGTCAGGATGTTCTGCGTGAACGGCCGCCGCACGCGCAGCGGGCCGTCGCGTTCCGCGCGCGACCAGCCGTCGCGGTGCGTGACGGTCACGCCGAACTTCGCGAATGTGCGGTCGATCAGCGGGAAATGCTCCGGCGACGAGTTGCGCACGGTGATGTCGCCGCCCGTGATCGCGCCGAGCGCGAGGAACGTCGCGATTTCGTGGAAATCCTCCGCGAAGCGGAATTCGCCGCCGCCGAGCTTGCCGCCGCCCGTCACGCACAGGCGCGACGTGCCGATGCCTTCGATCGCGACGCCGATCATCGCGAGGAACTGGCAGAACTCCTGCACGTGCGGCTCGGACGCCGCATTCATCAGCGTGGACGTGCCGCCTGCCGCCGTCGCGCACAGCGCGAAGTTTTCGGTGGTGGTCACCGATGCGTAGTCGAGCCAGTGATCGTTGGCGGTCAGCGGGCCGTCGGCACGGACGATCAGCGAATCGGGCGTGCGCTGGATGTGCGCGCCGAAGCGCTCGAACACTTCGACGTGCGGATCGATTTCGCGCACGCCGAGCGTGCAGCCCTTCACGTCGTTCTCGAGGCGCGCGACGCCGAAGCGCGCGAGCAGCGGCGGAATCAGCATGATCGACGAGCGCATCGCCTCGGGCAGGCGGTGCACGGCCGGGTCGAACGTCGTGTTGCGATGGTGGAGATCGAGAATGCCTGTCGCGAAGTCGACCGACACGTCGCTGCCGAGCGTGCGGAAGATGTCGAGGATCTTGCGCACGTCGGTGATGTCAGGCACGCCGACGAGGCGCAGCGGCTGATCGGTCAACAGGGTGGCGCACAGAATCGGCAGGACGGCGTTCTTGTTCGCGGAAGGCTTGATGTCCCCGCGCAGCGGAGTGCCGCCGTGGACGATGAGATTCGACATGATATGGGGGCGTATCTGTGACTGACGTAGGCCCATATGATGCCATTGGTCGGCGGGTGGCGTGGAATGTTCAGAGGGGAAAAGGGGCTTCTGCCCGCGGGATTGACCGTGTTTGACGTTGGGCGAGGCGCGATCCCCTTGCTCGGCCGGGGATGGCAGCCGGTGCGGAAACGGCCGGCGCGTATCGCGGCCGGCCATCCGGTCATGGCCTCACTGCGCCGCCCGCATCCGCGCGGCGACCACCAGCGAGATCAGGCAGCCCACCGCGAGATAGCCGGCGACGAGGTGCCACGAACCGCCGGCCATGCTGACCAGCGCCACCGCGATGAACGGCGTGAACCCGCCGCCGACGACGCTCGCGAACTGATAGCCGACGCCCGCGCCGCTGTAGCGGTATTCCGCGCCGAACAGCTCGGTGAAGAGCGGCTGCTGGACGCTCACGACCATGTCGTGCGCGGCGTTCGCCAGCAGGATCGAGAAGACCACGATCCACGCGATCGAGCGCGATTCCAGCGCGACGAAGAACGGCACCGCCGACGCGAGACCGATCAGCGCGCCGATCAGGTAGATGCGGCGCAGGCCGAAGCGGTCGGCGAGCCACGCGAAGCACGGGATCGTCACGCAGCTCACCGCGCCGACCAGCAGGCCAATGTTCAGGAACAGGTCGCGTGACATGCCGAGGTTCGACGTCGAATAGCTGAGCGCGAACGCGGTGACGATATACATCGTGAACAGCTCGGCGAGCCGCAGCGCGACGATCAGCAGGAACGCCTTCGGATGGCGCGTCAGCGCTTCCAGCACCGGCAGGCGGAGCTTGCGGTTGCCGTGTTCGACCTTCTCGACGAACTCCTGCGACTCGTCCATGCTCTTGCGGACCCACAGCCCGATCAGCACCAGCACGATGCTGAACACGAACGGCAGGCGCCAGCCCCACGACTTGAACGCGGCCTCGCCGAGCGTATGGCTCAGGATCGACACGATCCCCGTCGCCAGCACGAGGCCGACGCCGTAGCCGACCTGCACGCCGCTGCTGTAGAACGCCTTCTTCTGCTTCGGCGCGCTCTCGACGGCCATCAGCGCCGCGCCGCCCCATTCGCCGCCGACGGCGAAGCCCTGGATCGCACGCATCAGCACCAGCAACACGGGCGCCCACCAGCCGATCGTCGCGAAGCTCGGCAGCAGGCCGATCGCGACGGTCGACAGCCCCATCAGCATGACGGTCAGCACGAGCATCCGCTTGCGGCCGAGCCGGTCGCCGTAATGGCCGAACACGACGCCGCCGAGCGGGCGGAACAGGAAGCCGACGCCGAAGGTCGCGAACGCCGCGAGCGTGCCCATGGTCGGGCTGACTTTCGGAAAGAATTCGGAATTGAAGACGAGTGCGGCGACGATCCCGTACAGCAGGAAGTCGTACCAGTCGACGACGGCGCCGACAAAGCTGCCGATCGCGGCCTTGCGCGCCTGGCTGCGCGCGCGGGCGCCGGCAGCGGCGTCAAGGGTGTCGAAGGTTGGGGTCATGGCGATGTCTCCTGGCACGGCGCATCGTGGAATCGTGGCGGCGCCGCGTCCGATGCTGCATTGAAGTCGATGAGTGAACGGAGAATAGGGCGCACGCCGCACGGCGGCAATTGGCCGATCGGCCAAAATGCGCGATTATCGTTCAATTGCGTGCGATTATCGAACGCTTTCCGGGTTTGCACTAGGCGCGACACCCATATCCCGTTCAGCCAGGGTGTGCCGCCGTGAACGATCTGGTTAAAATCGGGACCATCAAAACCTCGCCCGAATCGGGTGGATGTCCGGCCGTCACATCGGCCGGGCGTGCCGCGCGAGCCGGGCGCCGTCCCCATCGACCGCATGCCTCCGGAGACTGGAATGCCCGGCAATTCCCACCCCCTGTCCAGCGATACGCCGCCCGTTGCCGATCCGGCCGCCAATCCGCTCGGGATGGCCGGACTCGAATTCGTCGAGTTCGCGGCGCCGGTGCCGGACGCGCTCGCGCAACGTTTCGAGCAGCTCGGGTTCAAGGCGATCGCGCGCCATGTGAGCAAGAACGTCACGCTGTACCGGCAGGGACAGATGCAGTTCCTGATCAATGCAGAGCCCGATTCGTTCGCCGCGCGCTATGCGGAGGAATACGGGATGGGCGTCTGCGCGATCGGGCTGCGCGTGGCGAGCGCGCGCCGCGCGTTCGAGCGTGCGATCGAGCTCGGCGCGTGGGCGTTCGAGGGCGAGCGGATCGGGGTCGGCGAGCTGAAGATTCCCGCGATCCAGGGGATCGGCGATTCGCACCTTTATTTCGTCGACCGCTGGCGCGGGCGGGACGGCCAGCGCGGCGGCGTCGGCGACATCTCGATCTTCGACATCGATTTCCGGCCGATCGACATCGCGACCGCCCATACCGATGTCGAGTGCGTCGGCACGGGCCTGCAGCAGGTCGACCACTTCACGCAGACGGTCGGCGCGGGGCGCATGCGCGAGTGGCTGGACTTCTATCACGACCTGCTGCACTTCCGCGAAATTCATGAAATCGACGCGCACTGGCATGTGTCGGAAGAATCGCGCGTGATGGTGTCGCCGTGCGGCGCGGTGCGGATTCCGGTCTACGAGGAAGGCACACGGCGCACCGAGCTGATGCACGCGTATCTGCCCGACCACCCGGGCGAAGGCGTCCAGCACGTTGCGCTCGCGACCGACGACATCCTGGCGAGCGTCGATGCGCTGCGTGCGAACGGTGTCGAATTCATCGAACCGCCTGCGCGCTATTACGACGAAGTCGATGCGCGGCTGCCGGGGCACGGCGTCGATCTCGACGCGCTGCGCCGCCGTGCGGTGCTGGTCGACGGCGAGATCGGCAGCGACGGCGTGCCGCGCCTGTTCTTCCAGACCTTCGTGAAGCGCCGGCCCGGCGAGATCTTCTTCGAGATCGTGCAGCGGCAGGGGCACCACGGATTCGGGGAAGGGAACCTCGCGGCGCTGGCCCGCGCCCGCGACGCCGGCTGAGCGGCAGGCGCACGATCGTGACCGCGGAATCAGCCGCCGCGTAACCTCAAGCGCCCACGGCCGGCACGCGGTTCGGCGCCGGGTCGTTCGGCGCCTTGAGCACGCACGCGGTGCCGCCGGGCGTGTACATCGACACGACGCAGCGGTTGCATGACGTGCAGCCCGACTGCGCGAGCCGGCCGTCGTGCAGGCCGTTCACGAAATCCGGCTCGAACACGAGCGCGCGGGCAAGCGCCACCGCGTCGAATCCTTCGCGCATCGCCAGCGCGACGTTCTCGCGGGAACGCACCCCGCCGAGATATGCGAGCGGCATCCGGACGGCCGCGCGCACCTGCTTCGAATGCTCGAGGAAATACATCTCCCGAAACGCGCCCATCTTCGGCTCGGTGAGCTTCTGCAGCGCCATCGCGGCGCGCACGATCGCGTTGTCGGCGTTCGCGCGCGCATCGCCGGGCAGCGGACTGCCGAACAGTTGCCACACCGACTCGACGTTCATCCCGCCGCTCAGCACGAGCAGATGCGCGCCCTCGGCCTCGAGCCGCCGCGCGATCTCGCACGCGTCGTCGGCGGTTCCGCCGCCGCGCACGCCTTCGGTCACGCCGATCTTGCAGACCACGGCGAGATCGCGGCCGACCGCGTCGAGCACGCTGCCCAGCACCTCAACGGGAAACGCCGCGCGGCGCGCCGCATCGCCGCCGTACGCGTCGCGACGACGGTTGTACAGCGGCGACAGGAACTGGCTCAGCAGATAACCATGCCCCATGTGGATCTCGACCGCGTCGAAGCCCGCGTCGCGCGCATGTCGCGCCGCCCGGGCGAATTCGTCGGCGATCGCGGTCATCTGGTCGCGCGTCATCGCCTGCTTCAGGAAACGGCCGCTCATCACGCCGACCTTGTTGAAGCCGCCCGATGCGCTCAACGGCCGTTTCGTCGACAGCGACGGCAGGAACGTGAAACAGCCGCCATGCGTGATCTGCGCGGACGCCGCCGCGCCGTGACGATGCACCGCGTCGGTCAGCGCGCGGAATTGCCGGACCGTCGGCGCATCGAGCCGCGCCTGGTCGACGAACGTGCGGCCGTCGTCGCTGACCGCACAGTACGCGACGGTCGTCAGCGCGGCGCCGCCTGCGGCGATGCGCTCGTGAAACCCGACGAGCGCGCGCGACGGCACGCCGTTCGGCGTCATCCCTTCGTTGGTCGCGGATTTGATCAGGCGGTTGCGCAGCGTCAGCGGGCCGATCTGCAGCGGGCTGAATGCGGTATCGAGCGTGACGGGTTCCATGTCGGGCGGGCGTCGGGAATGGGCACGGCGACCATTGTGCTGAGTCGGTGCGGGGCTGCATCGTCCACGTGGACGACCCGCCGCCGCGGCCGTGCCCGCACCGCCTACTCGGCCGTGCCCAGCTTGCGCGCCTGACGACGCATCCCGTCGAAGATCGCATCGGCCACGTCCGCCGGGAAATCCGCCGGAATCCGCGACGCGACGGCGGCGATCGCCGGTTCGGTGCGCGCGGCCACGTCGGCCATGGCCGCGCGCACGTCGTGTTCGGTCAGACCGACGCGCGCGCCTTGCGCGATCCAGTGACGCGGCTGGATGTCGCCGATCACGTAATGGCGATTCTTCCCGCACACGGCCATCGCGAGCCGTGCGCGTCGCGGCGGCAGCTGGTTGCGTCGCGTGCCGATGATCGGATGCGCGGACAGCACGTCGTACAGCGGCGTGCTGCGATACGTATTGCCCGGCAGGTGCGCGATGCTGAAATTCTTCGCGTGGCCGTCGATGGCCGCGAGCACCCAGAACACGAGCTGCGTGACGAAGAAATTCCTCCGGTCCTGCGCGGCATCGGCGGAATTCGCAAGGATGCCCATGATCGTCGCGATGCCCGGGCCGCCGTCGGATTCGTATTTGGCGCCCGACGGCGTGCCGGTCGCCTGGCACATGTCCTCCTGCGGCAGCCGCAGAATCCACGTGCCGTCGCGGGACGGACGGCGGTCGAAGCGCTCGACGATCAGCGCCTTCTGGTCGTCGAACCGGCCGATGTCGCACGCGGCGACGGGCAGGCCGTACGCGGCGACGATCTTCGAGCACAGCCATTCGTTTTCGACCGACGTGCGCATGTCGGCCTGCATGTTTCCGACACGCCCCAGCGGCAGCTTGAAGATATGCGTGGTCGGCGTGCTGCCCGCCGGCAGCAGCCAGCGCTTGCCGTCGCGCAAGAGCGCGGTCTTTTCCTGCGCGCCGGCGATCGAGAGGCGCAGCTCGCCGTCCGGCTCCGCGTGGCCGGGCAGCGGCGCGGCGGTCGCGTGGCGCAGCACGTCGGCCACGGCCGCGTCGTCGAGCGCGGTGCCGTCGATCGATTCGAGGTCGACCGGGGTTTCGTCGGGTGGCAGCAACTGCAGCGCCCCGACGCAATCGCGGCCGATCGACGCGAGCAGTTCGAACGGCGCCGTCGACCCGAGCCGGTAGCGCTGCGCGATGCGGCGGCGGATCGGCTGGCTGTCCGGCAGCAGGTTGTCGAAGTAATCGGCGACGATCGCGCCCTGATGCGGCTGGTTGCCCGGCGTGAACGGCAACGACAGCGACAGCGGACGGCCTTGCGGATCGTCGACCCACGCCGGCAGATAGACGAGGCGCTCGACGCCGCGCCGGACTTCCCAGTATCCGACCGGGATGCCGTTCATCCAGAGGTCGAGGCGGTCGTGGCGGGGGCGGCGGGCGATCGTCACCAGTCCTCCCGCGTGGGGTTCCGGGACTTGCCCGGTGTCGCCGCGGCAGGCCGTTTCCGCGCGGCGGCGGATGGAGCCTTCGCGGCGGCCGGCGGGCGGGCCGGCACATCCGACGAACCAGACGAGCCGGATGACCGGCCGCGCGCGGCCGGTGCGCGCTTGAGCGCAGGCTTGGTGTCGTCGGGCGCCGCTGTGTCGTCCGGGGTGCCCGGCACGAGCGTCAGGCGAACGCCGAGCACGTTCAGCACCTTGAAAAGCCGTTCGATGCTGACCGCGGACGGATTGGATTCGAGCTGCGCGTACGACTGTTGCGTCACGTCGAGGCGGGCGGCGAGCTGCGCCTGCGTGAGCCCCGCCGACTTCCGGAAGCCGACGAGGATCGGGCGCAACTGGCTCAAGGTCTGGACTGGGAATGCCATGGGCTCTCCGCGAAATGACAGGCGATCGCTTGTAATCGAAAAATACAGTCTATGGTATGTATCGTCAAAATACAAACTTGAGACTGTAATTAATAAAAACAAACGATAGCCTGTCAGGCGGAAACCCGGGGTCGATGAAAGGGCAGCGCGCTCGTCCGCCCGGTATCACGCCGCTCGCAGCGGGCTGGCCTGGGCGGCGCGCGCGCTTTCCGGATCGTCGTCGCCGAGCGGGATGAACGCCATGATTTCCAGGTCGTGCCCCGACAGCGCCGGCAGCCGGAACGGGCTCGACAGCACGTTCAACCGCCGTACGCCGAGGTCGCGCAGGATCTGCGATCCGATCCCCGTCACGCGGCCGTCGCGGCGTGCGTGGCCGGCGGGCGTTCGCATCGCGTCGCCGCGCATGTCGCAGTCGAGCAGCACCGCGACGCCGCAGCCAGCCGCATCGATCCGCTGCAGCGCCGCGTGCAGCGGCCACGAATGCGCGGACGGCTCCGCGTCGAGCAGGTCGAGCAACGAGTGGCATTCGTGCACGCGCGTCAGCACGGGCGTCGACGGATCGGGCTCGCCTCGCACCAGCGCGAGATGCGGCGCGCCATGCACGGTGTCGCGATACTCGATCGCGCGGAATCGGCCCCACGGCGTATGCAGCGGCCGTTCGCCGACACGTTCGACGAGCGACTCGTGCTCGCGGCGGTAATGGATCAGGTCCGCGATCGTGCCGATCTTCAGCCCGTGATGCGCGGCGAACGTCTTCAGCTCGGGCAGCCGCGCCATCGTGCCGTCGTCGTTCATCACCTCGCAGATCACCGACGCGGGCGTGAGCCCGGCAAGCGCCGCGAGATCGCAGCCGGCCTCGGTGTGCCCCGCGCGCACCAGCACGCCGCCTGGGCGCGCGGCGATCGGAAACACGTGGCCGGGCTGCACGAGATCGTCGGGGCGCGCGCCTGCGCGGACCGCCGCGCGGATCGTCCGCGCGCGATCGGCCGCGGAAATCCCGGTCGTCACGCCTTCGGCCGCCTCGATGCTGACGGTGAACGCGGTGCCGAACGGCGTGCCGTTGCGATCGGCCATCGGCGGCAGGCGCAGTTGCTCGCAGCGCTCGGCGGTCAGCGTCAGGCAGATCAGCCCGCGCCCGAAGCGCGCCATGAAGTTGATCGCGTCGGGCGTCACGTGATCGGCCGCGATCACGAGGTCGCCTTCGTTTTCGCGATCCTCTTCGTCGACGAGCAGGACCATCCGTCCCGCGCGCAGCTCGTCGACGATTTCCAACGTGCTGGCGAGCGTCATTGCACCTCCGTCGCGTCGAATGCGCGGCGCAGCGCATCGGCGCCGAAGGTCAACGCGCGATCGGCCGCGTCGACCGCGCCGAGCATGCTCGCGAAGCCGTGCAGTTGGCCCGGCCAGCGCACGAGCGAGACCGGCGTGCCGGCCTGCGCGAGACGCAATGCGTACGCTTCGGCCTCGTCGCGCAACGGATCGAATTCCGCGCTCACGATCGTGGCCGGCGCCGCGCCCGACAGATCCGCCACGACGAGCGGGCTCGCGAGCGGCGATGCGCGGTCGGCGCCGTCGTCGAAATACTGGCGCTTGAACCAGCGCATCGCGTCCGCCGTCAGGAAATAGCCTTCGCCGAGCGATTCGTATGACGGATGCTCGGTCGCGCAATCGACGACCGGATACAGCAGCAACTGGTGCGCGATCGCGATGCCCGAGTCGCGCAACTGCAATGTGGCGACCGCGGCCAGGTTGCCGCCGGCGCTATCGCCGGCCACGGCGATCGCACCGGCGCGCGCACCGAGATCGCGCGCACTGGCGGCGGCCCAGCGCACGGCATCGCATGCGTCCTGCGCGGCCGCCGGGAAGCGCGCTTCGGGCGCGAGCCGGTAATCGACCGACAGCACGAGCGTGCGCGCCCGTCCGGCAAGACTGCGGCACAGGTTCGCGTGCGAGTCGATACCGCACGCGACGAAGCCGCCGCCGTGGAAAAACACGGTCAGCGGCAACGGCCCGTCGGCATCGGGCCGATACAGCCGAGCGGACAACTGACGACCCGGCGCCGGGATCTGCCAGTCCTCTTCGGCGGCAATCGCGTCGCCGGGCGCGAACGCGCTGCCGCCGGCGAGGCTTGCGCGGTACGCGGGCACGGTCAGTTGATCGAAATCGATCGCGGGCGCTTGGGCGAGCGCGGCGAGCAGCGCCTGCGCCTGAGGGTCGAGCGGCATTGGAACTCCTGTCTGAATCGGATGCGGTCTGAATCAGGTAAACCCGCATCGCGGTTTTCCCTGAGCCAGCGCCGGACGCTTGTCGGCACGGCCTGACGGGCATTCCAGCGCAGCGGGCAGGGCGCCACATCATCCGATCGGACGATGGTTCGCGCGTCCGATTGGCCAAAGCTCACCATTCAGTGAATGTCCCGATGACGCCGGAATTAAGACGCGTCTTAATCATGGCGGCGCGGATGAATCGCACCGACCACAAGTTGCATGGAGGATGGAGCGTGCTGATGGAGACGAGATGGGCTCCGCAAGAGAGCCAGTCAACAAGCGAGGAGGCCGACATCGGCGTCGCGGATTTCAGCGAGCTGATGGCGCGCATCTACCAGGGACCGTTGGAAACGCCGCCGTGGGCGGGGGCGCTCGAGCTGGTTCGCCGGTTGCTGCAGGCCAACTACGTGACGCTGATCCTGCGCGCGGCCGCGAGCGACCGCCGCGCGCCGCTGTCCGTGCACGCGTCGGAGTACGGCCCGGTCGTGCCGGGTGACGGCGAGGCGTCGTACAACAACTACTACTATTCGCTCGACCCGTTCGTCGGCCTGCCGGCCGATCGCGTGGTCACGGTCGACGACGTGTTCGGCGACACGGGCTGGCTGTCGAGCGAGCTGTACAAGCAGTTCCTGAAGCCGCAGGACGTGCGCTACATCCTCGGCGCGGACCTGCGCACGCCGTCGGGCGTCGAGTGCCGGTTCCGCGTATGCCGCAACCATGCGTCGAAGCAGTTTTCCGCGCGCGACAAGGCGATCTGCGCGCTGCTGCTGCCGCATCTGAAGCGCGCGGTCGAGCTCCATTCGCGGCTCGACACGGCCGAGGTCGAGCGGTCGATCTACGCGAACGCCATCAACCGGATGCAGATCGGCACGATCACGCTCGACGAGAACGGCACGATCATCGACATGAACAGCGTCGCCGACGAGATCCTGAAGCAGAACAACGGTCTGACGATTGCGCGCGGCACGATCGAGGCGACCGATGCGCAGGAGAACCGCACGCTCAAGCGGCTGATCCGCCACGCGGTGATGGGACATCACGGCACGGCGGCGGCGACCGTCGAGGCGATGCCGATCACGCGCAGTTTCGACAAGCCGCGTCTCGGGCTGCTGGTGCGCACCGTGCTGCTGTCCGACTGGTCGGAGGACAACAAGCGCCGGCCGGCCGTCACGCTGTTCCTGCGCGACCCCGACCGCAAGCCGCAGGGCGCGCAGGAAATCATCCGCAAGCTGTTCGACCTGACGCCGGCCGAGACGTCGCTCGCGCTGCTGCTGACGAACGGGCTGACGCTCGAGGAGGCGGCGGAGGAGTCGGGGATCAGCAAGAACACGGCACGCACGCACCTGCGCGCGATCTTCTCGAAGACGGGCGTGACGCGCCAGGCGACGCTCGTGCGGATTCTGCTCGGGAGCGTGGTGCCGCTCGGTTGATCGGAGCGGCACGTCGTCCACGCCGGCAATGCCGGCCATTGCACGCAACCGCGCCGGATGCATCCGACGCCCGTCCGGATCACGATCGCACCGATCGCGAGCGCGGCCAGCCGCGCGCTTCGAGCCGTGTCGAGCCGGTTTCGCGCGCCATGTGCGGCACGATGACGGCGGTCAGCCTTGTTCGGCTCATGAGCACTCGACCGCCACGGCGTTTGTCGATTGACTGAGCCTGATCTCGCCCAGGTAGGCGCTTTCGCCCAATTCGCACTCGCGCCAAGCGATGCCGAGGGCATGTCGGATCTTGACTCGGTAGAGGCCGCTACCCTTGGCGAGGCCGTCGAACCGGAAATCGCCGAAGGCGTCCGAGACGGTTTCGGCCACCTGCCGTTTGCCCCCATATAAGGCGACGACCGCACCCGCGACACACTCGACCACGTCCCCTGCCTGAGCACTGACACTTCCGCCGACGAAGCACGTTTCCCAGCGCTCAAGGCCGCTATACCACACGCGGGGCTTCGTGCTCAGGTTGGGCCGCAATACCTTGAGTCCCTCGCGCCGGGCCTTTTGGGCCATCGCCGCGTCATCGAGCTTGACCGTCTCGAAAACATCGGTGGGGCACGACTGCTGGCAACGCGGACGGGACCACCCCTGGTCGAGCAAATGCGCATCGAAGATCCAGATCTGAGGCAGTTGCAGTTCTTCGTTCCAGACGATCGCCTTGTAGGGGCACGCCTTCACGATGTCTTTTCGGCCTCGTGCCTTGTCCGGGTCGATGATGACAATGCCATCGGCGCGCTTGCGAATGGCGCTGCCGCCCACCCGCATGCAGGGCGCGTCGTCGCAGTGGTTGCACATGACCGGCAGATAAGTGGTCTCGATCATGTGCGAAGCGCCCTGGACACGCCGCAGGATGCGGATCGGGCTCTCGGCGCTGGCCGCAGCGGGTGCAGCGTAACCGGGGAAGTCATTGCCGACGTGCTCGTCCCGCGCGGCGATCACGCAGTTCTGGCAGTTCTCGCAACGGCCGACATTGATAATCAGGTTCCACTTGCTCATTTGAAATTCCTCACGCTGCGCGACCGAGCATGAAAGCCTCGGCACCGCGCCATTTCTCGACCTGCACCAGGCAGGAATTCGGGCTCATGCTGCTGGTGCCGGAGGTCTGCGGCCGGTCGGGGGTAAGCATGTTCATGCAACCGCCGATCTCGACTTGCTCGCCATCGATTTCGATCAGCTGAAATTCAGCGCTCGCCTCGTACGATTTCACCACTCCGGCGTTCACCAAGGGCGAGACATCGGCCGCACAGATCACAGCGCCGCGGTCGTTGTGTACCTTGACGAGATCGCGATGGGCAATGCGTCGAACAGCGGCGTCAGCCGGATTGAGTCTCAGGAGCCAGAATCGGTGTCCCGCGATCAGCGCGCGATGATCCTCGATGCCATTAACGGCGGAATTCTTTCCGTCACAATAGGTATGAAAGCTGTAGCGGCTGTGGGTGGCGATCAATTGAAGCGGGTAACGCCGGGCCAGGTCCGAGCGTGGCCCCTCCCAGGAGGGGATATATCGGTTGAGCGGTGGTCGCTCCGGATTGTCCGCAGTGTGTCGCTTCAACAACTCGGGCACGAACTCGAGTTTGCCGCTCGGCGTCTGCAGGCCCTTGCCGAACCGTTCCGAGAACTGCGACGGCAGCGGATGAGGTTCCGGCAGGTCCTTCTTCCTGCCTTCCGCAAACCAACGCATGTCGACGGGATGGCGCAGCTCGGGCTTTTCGGGCGGCACGACGAAGTAGCCCTTGCGGCAAAATGCGCGCCACGAAATGTGATCGGGCAGGTCCGACGAATCGAAGACGCGCTTGACCCAGTCGAGATCGCCACACCCTTCGGTGAAAATGCCACCCAGACCCAGCCGAGTCAGGATCGCGGTGAAAATGTCGTAGTCGGAGCGGGACTCGCCCAAGGGCTCGATGCATTTGTGCTGCAGCGTCAGCATGCGATGGTTGACCGTGCCATACCCCTGGTGGGCGTAGCCACCCGAATTCGCCCATTCCCCGATGTCCCAGCGCTCAAGCGACGTGCACGCGGGCAGGATGATGTCCGCGAACTGGGCTTCGCCTTCCATCCAGATGGACTGATTGACGACGAACTCGATGCTCGAGTGCCGGTAGGCCTCCATCCATCGTCCGGCATTCGTCACGGTGCTGAACGCGGATCCGCCGTAGCGATAGATCATGTGTATCGGCGAATAACCGGGCATCGGGTAGGTGAATGGCGCGAACTGGGCTTCCTGGGACATGCCGTCCCAGAGATAACCGGTGGCGTGACCGTTGAGAATCGCATCGGGCATCTGCTGTCGCGGCACCATCTGCTTGACGGGATTCATGGTCAGGATGTGTGGCATGCGCTGGTAGTTGTCCACCGCATTGGCGGTCCACGCCAGATCGCCTGAAATTCCGCCGTCCGCGTAGCCGGGGAAGTAGAACTGGAGGTCGTGCGGGACACCGATTTCCAGGCAGCCGAAATTCACTCCCTGCTTGCCCCAGCCCTGCATGGACATCATCATGATCATGCAGCGCGCCCATTGCGCCCCGGTCGCCCCGCGGCCCGCGCCACCGAATCCCGCGCCGGTCATTCCGACGGCGAGATGCACCTTCTTCCTGCCCCACAGGCGCGCAAGCGCACGAACGTCCTTGGCCGGCACGCCGGTCTCGCTCTCCTGCCACTCGGGAGTCTTCGGGGTACCGTCGGTCTCGCCCAGAAGATAGGCTTTCCAATCGTCGAAGCCGGTCGTGCGCGTCGCGACGTAATCCTTGTCGTACAGGCCCTCCACGGTCCAGACGTACATGATGGCGGTAGCCAGGGCGGCATCGGTTTGCGGCCGGATCGGGATCCAGCGGCCGCCCAGCAGCTGTGCGGTCGGATTGCAGTGCGGGTCGATGTGAACGAACTCGATGCCGAGCTCCTTGGCCCACAGGCGGCGCGGCGTTCCTTCGAATCCGGCATAGGCCCCGTTGGTACTTTCGGGGTCGCAGGACCAGAAGACGATCATTTCGGCTTCCTTGAGACCATCCTCGAGGCCGCCATAGCCGGCGGGCACGCCGACGCGCATCGAGTTGCCGAAATGATGCATGGCGCCCCAGTACCAGCCTTCCCAACTGTCCGGATTCGCGGCGACCCGGGTGAAGCCGATCAGATTGGCGAAGCGCGTCAGCGCGCTGAGGTAGTAGCCGACGTTACCCCACTGATGGTGGGACGACATCGGGAACGTGATGGAGCCGGGACCGTGAACACGTTTCTGCCGGTTGATTTCCTTGGCGACGATGTCCAGGGCCTCGTCCCAGCTGATACGCACATAGCCGGACTTGCCGCGGTTCTGCGGATTGCGCTCGCCGTCGGGGTCGAAGTCGACGCGTTTCATCGGGTGAAGGATGCGCTTGTCCGAGTAGACGAGCGACTTGAGGGTCAACGCGTGGGGTGCGACCAAACCACGCCGTGGCGGGCTGAAGCGTCGTCCACGTGCCTCGATTACCCAGCTTGATGCGTCGGTGTCGTCCAGCTCGATGGGGGTCACGCGGACGATGCGGCCATCCTTGACATAGACGAACAGCGGCCCGCCATTGGTACAGGTGGTGTAGCGCCGCGTGCCGTCGCGCATGGGCGTGCCCATCGTCAGGCCGACGGTGCGCATCATGCTCAGGGTTTGCATGAGCCACACCAGCAGTTCGTCCTCGCCCTCGGTGACCACCTTGAAATTCTTGGCGGCGTGGACGATCTCGCCCTGGTCCGGGTTCGGGGAAAGGAACTTCAGGGCGGTCGCGACGTCCTTGAAGGACATGCGTACATCGGGCCGCACATGCTTGCCGGCACGCGACCGAATGCGGCCATTCCTGAACTCGATGGCGCGACCGATGCTTTGATCCATGAGCCCGATCCACGCGACGAGATTGCGCTCCTTGAGGCGATCGCGATAGGCGGGGAAGCGGCGCGCCGTCAGGTCCAGAACCTTGGGCAATGCGAAAAGAATGGTCTTGAGAGCCTGTCGTTTCATCGTTCGATCCAAAGTGTTGCTTCCATGCGGGGACGCTGGCATCGGAGCGCACCCGCTAGAACGTGTAAGCGACGTTCAGGAACACGTTGACGGGATTGAGTCGGAGCGTCGATGTGGAAACGATCTGCGTCCCGGTCGCGGTCTGTCCGTATAACGTGAGGTGGGTCTTCACCGGCATGTAGCCGACGGAAGCACCGACCGACCAGTGTTTGGTCATCGCGTAACTCGCCCCGAGCTCGAACACCGGGTTCCACGATGAACTGAGTGTCGCGCGCGCTGAGCCGCCCGGCCCGAAGCTGTCGGAGACGAACTGGCGATTGGTCGCCCGAACCTGGGTGAACCACGTGTAGTTGACACCAAGTCCTACGTACGGACGGAATTTCGATTCAGCTGAAAACAGGTGATATCGAAGTTCGATGGCGGGCGGCATCGGCCTTGTCGTGCCGAGGGTTCCGTACTTCTGCAACGTCCCGTCACCGACCAGATTGACTGTCAGTGGCAGTCCAAACAGCATGGCGACACCAATGTTGTCGGTGACGTGGTACTCGGTGGTGATTCCCATCGTATCCGTCGAGCTGGCATGCGCCCCGGTACCCGCCATTTGCTGATTCACCGTTACGCCCCCGACACTTTCCACGGTCAGCGGGGTTGCGTTGCCCTGTGGCGATATGTGGAGCCATCCAACCGATGTGGTGATGCTTCCGGCCGTCTGTGCCTCCGCATTGTCGACAAGTGCAGTTGTGCAGACAAAAACCGCCACGCCTGCGAAATTCGTCATTCGCCTGAAATTCATCATGTGTCTCCTCTGTCTCGATCCGATTCATGAATAAAAACTAATTTGGACAACTGATTGATCATGACAGGCCGCTTTATGAATTCGTGTTATCGCGGCTAGTGGCGCTCCTGCGTCACCGCAGATCTGTCGCTGTCGATCCAGCCGACCGTATCGGCCGCGCGGCGATCGAAATCGAGAACGCAAACGGAAATCGGCCCAGTACAAAGCGTGCCGGGGCCTCGTGCGCCGGATCGTTCAGCTCGACCGAGACCGACATTCCGCCGGACTCATTGGTCGTGACGTCGACCGATGCGCCTGGGGCTCCGCCTTGGTCCAATGCGGCGCGTATCGCGTCACCCGTCTCGCGGCGCTTGAGTTCCGGTTTGAATATCTTGCCAACGCCTGTGAGCGGGATCGATTCGACGATTCGGACATGCTTGGGCAGGGCGGCGCGTTCAGCGATCTCCCGCTGCATGAACACCTCCAGATCGTGCTCGGTAGCGGTCATGCCCGGCTTGAGTTGAACGTAGGCGACCGGCAATTCACCGGCATACGCATCGGGGCGCCCGATTGCCGCGGCGATCTGGACCGCCGGGTGCCGATGCAGCGGCTCCTCGATCGTCGCAGGGTCGATATTGTGTCCGCCGCGGATGATCAAATCCTTCTTGCGGCCGGTCAGCCAAAAGTACCCGTCGACGTCGCAATGGCCGAGGTCGCCGGTATTGAGCCAGCGCTTGCCATCGCCGAGATCGAGCCAGAGGGCCTTGTTCTGGTCAGGATGTGTGTAGCCGGTGAAGACGTTCGGCCCGGAGATGACCAGCAGCCCCTCTTCGTTGGCCGCGCAGTCACGCAGATACCGTCCCGCGTCGTCCACGACGACAGCTTTCATCGCCTGGAAGGGGATGCGCAGCCCGATCGATCCCAGCCGGCGCTCGCCGTTCGTCGGGTTGACGCTGCTCACGCACGTTCCTTCGGTCAGGCCGTAGCCTTCGAGAATCCGGATGCCCGTCTTTTCCTGGAAGGCCCTGAAGACGCCGACCGGCATCGGCGCGGCACCGCACAGGCCGTATTCGAGCGAGTCGACAACATGATCGTCGACAGGAATGTCGAGCAGCGAAGCATAAAGTGTCGGGACGCCACTGAAGAAATTGATGTGATGATGTTCGACGATTTCCCAGAAACGTTTGACGACGCCGTCGCCCCGGTAACCCTGCGGTGTGCCGAGCACGACATGGGCGCCGCGCGAGAAAGGCAGCAGGCCGGTCACCATCGCAGCATTGACGTGAAAGAGCGGCAAGCCGCAAAAGGTCGTTTTGCCGGGGCCGATACTGTCGCCGAAGAACCGCACGGCGCTCCATGCGTTCGCCACTTCGTTGCCGTGACTGCGCATCGCGATTTTCGGCAACCCGGTGGTTCCACCGGTACAGAAGTAAGAGGACATGTCGCCAGGTTGAATGCGGCGCGCATTGTCGAGCGCTGCGCCGGGTTCCCGCGCGATTGCCGTACCGAAGTCGTGGATCCGGATGTGTGCAGGCACGGCGCTGCGCAAACCGCCATCGCCGTATAGCTGCGTACACGCGTCATGCTGGAGCGTGCGTACCGCCGACTGCGCCGTGCCCCGCACGCGATCGGCCAGATTGACCAGCACGAGATGCTGCAGCGGTTCGACATCCTGAAGAATATCCGCGACTTTTTTCCAGAGATCGATCCCGGGAAACGGCGCGAGCGTGACGAGCACGCTGGCACCGGCCGCTTTGAGCAGATTGGCAATCGCTTCGCGTTCAAGCAGCGGATTGATCGCGCATACGATGCCGGTCGCCTGTCCGCCCCAGATCACGAAATGCGTTTCGGGCAGATTGGGCAACAAATAGGCGATCACCGACTGCGAATTCACGCCGATGCGCGCGAACATGTTGGCCGTGCGCGTGATGTCACGCACCAGCTCGCGATAGGTCCAGCACTCCGCGTCGCGGTGCGCGTCGGCGGTCATGAAAAAGGAGAGGGCAGGGGCGGACGGATCGATGGCCGCACCGGCGCAGATCATCTCGTACGTGCTGGTCGGAAGGTCGCGCGGAAGGCCCTGCGCTTCGATCGCCAGTACGTCGTCCCGGGTCGCGATGCCGTTCATGCTGCTTCGTCCACGATTTCGTTACGTTGTACGCCCAGATCGATCGTTCCGTCGCGGCTCGCGATCCGGGCTTCGACGATATCTCCGGCTTTCAGATACTGCGCGCGTCCTGCCTGCACCTTCATGAACATCTTCCACTTGACGGATTCGGGGAAAAGCGCGACAGCGCGCTGCTTGAGCGGCGATGGGATGCTGAGCGCGCAGCCAGCCGGCGTGCCGGTCGCGAGCAGGTCGCCGGCGTGAAGATCGTGCACGCCCGACAACTCGGTCAACGTTTCCGCCGGGCCATAGACGAGGTTCGATGTCGAGTCCTGCTGACGCACCGCGCCGTTGACGGTCAGCGTCAGGTCGAGCGCCTTCAGCTTCGGGAAGTCACGCCGTTCGAGCAGGCACAGATAGGGGCCGACCGGGCCAAACGTCCGGAAGCTCTTGCCCTTGTAGAACTGCATTTGCGGGATCTGGACATCGCGCGCGGAATAGTCGTTGACGATCACGGTGCCGGCGACATAGTCGTGCAGATTCGCGTCCGTGATCTGCTGGTGAGATGTGATGTCGCGTTTGAGGATGAGGCCGAGCTCAATTTCGTAGTCGAGAAACCGGACGTGCCGCGGTTTCACGACCCGCGAATCGGCAGCGACGATGCAACTCGTCGCCTTCGTGAAGATCATGTTGAATTTTTTCGCGTCCGGATCCATGCCCGATTCGATCATGTGCCGACGATAGTTCGCGCCCTGGCAAACGAATTGCTGGTTGGCGGTCACCGGCGGCAGCCACTCCACGTCCGACTCGGGAATAGTCGATCCGTCGAGCGTGATGAGTCGCTCGACCGGATTTGCCGCGAGAAAGCTCGCGGTCGTTTCGAAATCGCCGGGAATCGGCGTGACGGCGCCGTTGGCGACCACACCCCATTGGGCGCGGCCGTTATGCCGGAAGTGCAGGACAAGCAGTGACATGAATGTGTCTCTCGTGAGTCGAACAGGCGGATGTGGGTCAGGCGAACAGCTTCGCCAGGGTCAGCAGCTTGCGGATCGTCAGATCGGGACTGCGGCGCAGGTTGCGAAACAGCGCCGCGAGGCTCGACGGCGTGAACCGGGGCTTCGTGAAGCTGCGCGGCATCGTCGGGCCCCACTGCGCCATCGCTTCGCGGCTGACCGCATGCACGCCCGTCGGCTCGTCGGCCGTGAAAAGGTCGCCGTCGCAATAGTGTTCGTGCTTGTCGCCCCATGGGTCTTGCCAATAGTCGAAGATCTGGCTGCCGAGAATGTGCCGGCCAATACCCCACGCGTGCGCCCACCCGTTGTCGCGAAGCACGCGCTGGCCCATGCCGACGGCATCGGCGTCGACCAGTTCGTACGCGCTATGGCTATAAGTCGGCGCGAACCCTTGGGCGAGCGCGAGCGTATGGTGATCGGCCGGCCTGTCGCCGAGGTCGAGCCGCATGAACGCAACGGCAGGGGAGCCGTCCGGCAGCACCTGGACGTCGCTGGGGATGAACCCGAAATGTCGCGTGTACCACGCGCAGGTTTCCTGGAAGTCGGCCAGCTCGAGTACGACGTGCCCAAGACAAATGATCTCGGGTGCGTTTGCGGGTGGCCGCTGCGTCTCGTTGATCCGGACGGGCGCGTCGATCGAGTTGAATGGGAGCGGAGCACGATGCGGCAACGTGTCGGCCCGTGTCTGGCCAGCAATCGCATCGACCCGAAACCCCGACGGATCGACGAGCCGCACCCGAAGGCCGCCGCCTGGCCAATCCGACGCCTCGATCTCCGATGCGCCAGGGACTTTGGCGAGCGCCTCCAGGTCGGCACGACTGTCGACCCGCAATCCGAAGCCTACGAAGCGGGCTTTCGGCGCGTGGCGAACGACATAACAGAAGTGTGCGTCGCCCGTTCCGCGCAGCAGCAATTGCGTGTCGTCCCGCAGAACCGTTCGGAGACCGAAGTCATTGAGAAAATGCTCTGCCTCGCCGAGATCGGGGCGATCGAAGATCAAATAGGCGAGCGCCGACGCCTTCGTTGTCGGATGAGGGTGGCGAGCCGGTTGTGTCGTGGTGAGTTTCATGGCGGATGACAATCAGGCAGATCGAATGACGCTCGCGAAGGCACACGCCGTCGCACCGAGGGGCCTGCCGCGCGACGGCAGGCATGCAACTGAATCGCGGCACGGCGTGACTGGCCGGCCCGTGAATATGGCGAAGTCGATCGTCGATTTCGCATGGAGGCGGGGCGCCTCGTCGCAGATGCCGGGAGTCCGCAGCGCTTCGTCGCCGCGTGCGACCGCGCGTGGGGCGACGATCGAGACGTCGACTTCGTGACGGGGCTGCCGATTGGCCACTGCGGCGCCGACTGCCTCGAATCCTGCGATCAGTATGCCGAGCGTCAACGGCAGCGCACGCTCCGTTGAGGCGCGCGAGTTGTTGTCAATGGACGCGCGGGCGCCCGTGTGCAGTTGTGTCTCCACCGTATCTCCATTCGTCGTTCGATCGGTTCGTGAGGGTTTGTCAGCCACCTTTGGTGACATTAAAGTCATAGATGATAATTTTGTCAATGTAGACATTTGAATCTATACTTGGGCACGAACAAGCATCGGAAACGTCATGACGAATACACCGAGTCGCCGGACTTCAAAGCGCTCCGCTCCGGAAGCATCCAGTCCAGCGGTCGCCGAAGAGCGTGAGCCACGTGGCGCGCGCCGCAAGCGGGAGACCCGCGCCCGCCTGTTGGACGCCGCGCTCAGACTGATGGCGGAGAAGGGCATGGAAGGCGTCGCCATCAATGAAATCACCGAGGCCGCCGACGTCGGCTTTGGCTCGTTCTACAACCACTTCGAATCGAAGGAGGCGATCTACGCGACCCTCGTGGAATCGGTATTCGAGGAGTTCGCGGATTCACTCGATCGCCTGGCCAGCGGCTTGTCCGACCCGGCGGAAATCATTTCCGTCTCGGTGCGGCATACGCTGATACGTGCGCGACGTGAGCCGGTATGGGGACACTTCCTGATACGCGAGGGCTTTTCGGCGCGCGTCCTGACGCTTGGTCTGGGTCAACGCCTGCTGCGGGACATGGAGCGCGGTATCGCCGAGAAGCGCTTCGTGGTCGCCGACCCATTCATCGGCTTCCTTTCGGTTGGCGGTACGGTGCTGACCGCAATTGCCGCCGAGCTTAATTTCGTCGCTCCGGGCGCGCCGGCGGCCGGTGTTCTCAAGGAACTCGGCTTCAGCGGAGAGCATTTCCCGGAGCGCACGGCTGCGATGCTCCTGCATACGCTGGGGCTCAAGCGTGCGGAAGCCGAGAAGATTGCAAGCCGGCCGCTGCCGGTCGTGGAAGCGGCCGAAACTGCAGAGTGACGCAACGGGGTGGCGCAGGCGGTGCCCACGCCACCCCGAGTACGCGTGCGGTACCCGTCAACTGACCGGGTCGGTTAGCCAGTCGGACACCGTCCAGCCGACGCGTGTCGAAGACGGACAGCTGGGCATGCACATCGCGGCGTACTACGTCGGCTCGTCGCGCCGGGCGCCTGTATGCAACAGCGTGACGCCGAGCACCGCCGCCAGTTCGTCCGACGATGACATGCGGTCGGAGGGGCCCGCCGCGCCGCTTGCCGCGTTCGGTGGCGCGACCCGTTCGGCGTGCATGCTGTCCATGATCTGCCGGAATCCGGCATCGCGCAGGGCGTACAGATACACCTCGACCCACAGCGGGAAGCATTCCCAGCCGGCGGCGATATCCGCGGCGGCAGCGACGGTGCAGTAACCGTCGCCTTCCGGCGCCGCCAGCCGAAGCCTCTTGATCATTCGATCATGGTCACGGCGAAGGATCTCGATCAACGGTTCGCGCTTGTGTTCGAAGTGTGCATAGAACGCGCCGCGCGTGTAGCCGGCGCCCTCTGCGATATGTTCGACACTCGTATCGGCAAAGCCTTTCGCGATGAACAGTGCGCGAGCGGTGGCGATGAGCCGTTCGCGGGTGTCGAGCCTGCGTTGCTCGCGAGTGAGGCGCGTGCGTTTCATCCTGCGTTGTCCATGTTGACGGAAATTCGAGTGTTCACGTGCGGCATCCGGCAGGCGGCGCAACATGCGAGACTTCCGCACGGATCCCCGCGGCGATCCGGAGCGCGAGCGAATCGAGCGCGCGGCGATACGCATCGACGAGTGCATCGTAGCCCGCCGACGTATCGGCCCGAACGATGCTGCGGCACGTCAGCGCCGGCTGTCCGGCCGCGGAATTCACGCTCCAGGCGGCATCGAGCAACACGTGCGACGCCGGCCACGACTCGACATGCTGCATGTCCACCGCGACCCGGTAGACGGGCGTGCTGTCCGGGTGGGCGACGCGGTGAACATCGATCGTGCCGAGCGCGGACGCGATGCGTGTCGACAGTCCGCCGCGCATCTCGTCGCCGAGCGGCGCGGCCCAGCGCTCCTGCTCCAGGATGTCGGCCCGCTGGGGGCCGCGCTGCACGACGAGCCGGTTGCCGTCCGCCGGCGCCGCGACGTGCACGGCCTGAATGTCGATCAGCCATGCGGGATGCGCGGCGGTGGCCTCGACACCCGCATCGTCTGCCACCGCGAGGGTATGGAAATGCACCGGCGGCGAACCGCACGAACTCAGCGCCGCGAGTGCGACGCACGTCGCGATGCGCGCCGACATGCGAAGCCGATCAAAAGAACGCGCTTTCATTGGTGATCCCCCTTGTTACCGAACAGCAGCGATTCGGGATGACGTTCCAGATAGTCCGCGAGCGCGTTCAATGACTGCAGCGTATGCGTGAGCGACTGCATCGCCTCATGCACGTCCGACTGCATCGGCGAATCCTGCCGCAACGTCGACTCCGCCGCGTTGAATGTGCGTTGCGCGGCGGCGAGCGTGTCACGCGCCTGCGGCACGACCTGCTCGTCGAGGTGGCCGAACAACTGGTTTGCATGCGCCAGCGCGCCGTTCAGATTGTTGCCGATCCGGTCGAACGGAACCTGATCGAGCTTGCGTGCGATGTCGGCGATCTGCACCTGCAGTTCGTCGAGCGTATTGGGCACGGTCGGTAGCTCGACCGGCGTACGGCGCGCGTCAACGGTCGCGCGCGGCGCCTTCGGGAACATGTCGAGCGCTACGTAGAGCTGACCGGTCAGCAGGCTGCCCGTGCGCAACTGCCCGCGCAGCCCCTGGACCACCAGGTGCTCGATCAGCTCGTGGCCGCCGGCCGTATCGGGCGCGGGAAGCGCCGTATCGCTGTGCCGGCTCAGTCGCGACGGATACAGTGCCATCGTGACCTTCATGCTGAAGTTGCGCGAGTGCTCGTTGTACTCGATGCCGATGTTCGTGACCTGACCGAGCGCGATGCCCCGCAGATCGACCGGCGCGCCGACCGACAGCCCGCGCAGCGACTGGTCGAAGCGCATGACGACCATCAGCGGCGTGCCGTCGGGGTCGCGCATCGCGTCGGCTTCGTCGGGGCGAGCCGGAACGGTGCATTGTCGGCGGCCTGCGGCGCGTCCGCTTGTCCAGGCGGAGACTGAAACGCGAGACCGCCGACGATCACCGTCGCCAGCGACTGCGTGTTGAGTTTCAGGCCGCTCGAATCGAGCCGCAGATCCACGCCGCTTGCGTGCCACCAGCGCGTATTGACGCCGACGTACTTGTCGTAGGGCGCCTTCACGAACGCCTGCACGTCGACGCCGGTACCGTCCTTGTCGAGCGAGAAGCCGACGACCTGACCGACCTGCAGATGCCGATAGAACACCGGTGAGCCAATGTCGATCGAGCCCAGCGAGTCGCCGTGCAGCACATAGCGTCGGCCCTGCTGGTCCGCGGTGACGGCAGGCGGCGTTTCGAGGCCGGTGAAATCTGTCTGCTTCTGCGGCGAGCGGCCGAGATCCGCTCCGATGAATGCGCCGGACAGCAGCGTGCCGAGGCCGGAAATGCCGGTGGCACCGACGCGCGGTCGGACGACCCAGAAGCGCGTGTCGCGGTTCGCGAAGCGTGCGGCATCGCGTGTCAGTTGAATGCTGACGATCACGCGCTTGAAGTCGGGCGTGAGCGTAATGGTCTGGACGGAGCCGATATCGACGTCCTTGTAGCGAACCTTGGTCTTGCCGGCTTCGAGGCCTTCGGCGTTGGCGAACGTGACCGTGATCGTCGGGCCGGTCGCGGCAACGGTCCGGATCACGAGCGACAGTCCGATCAGCGCGCACACGAGCGGCACGATCCAGACGAGAGACGGAATCCAGCGGCTGCGCGGCCGGATCTCAGGGGGAGGAAAATCGAACGGAAACATCGTGTTGGAATTCGCGAGAAAGCGGGTGCTTGAGCCGGTTCAGGGTTGGGGGTGGGCGGCGGCCGCGCGCGGCGCACCGTCCCAGATGAGCCGCGGATCGAACTGCATCGACGCACACATGGTCAGCACGACCACGGCGCCGAACGCGAGCGCGCCGGGGCCGGGTGTGATGTCGGCGAACGAGCCGAAATGCACGAGTGCGATCGTGAGCGCGACGACGAATACGTCGAGCATCGACCAGCGGCCCACGCGCTCGACCAGCCGATGCAGCCGCGCTCGTTCGAGCGGCCGCCATTGCACGCCGCGATGGGCGGCGACCGCCTGAAATGCGAGGATCGCGAGCTTGAGCATCGGCACGAGCACACTCGCGATGAACACGATCGCGGCGAGCAGCCAGTCGCCGGACGTCCAGAAGTACGCGACGCCGCCGAGGATCGTGTCGTCCTCGGCTCGGCCGAGCGAGGTCGCGTGCATGACCGGCAACAGGTTCGCCGGGATGTAAAGCAGGGCGGCGGCGGCGACGAGCGCGCCGGTGCGGGCGGCGCTGCGCGGGCGGCGTGCGTGCAGCGGCGAACCGCAGCGCGTGCAGCGCTGGCCGCACGCGTGGACCGGCTGCACGCGCGCGCAGTGGTGACAGGCGATCAATCCCGCGGTGCGCGCCGTCATGCCCGCCGATCCGCTGCTTTCGGTTGTCCGGGGCGACGCATGCCGCGTCATGTCGGGGCGGGGTGGCTTCGTATGGTCGGTGTCGCCCGGCTGCAGAGCGTCGAGTTCGTCGCGTGCCTCCCACAGTCGGGCCGGTTCGATCGTCGACAACACGCAGAGCATCACGGTGAGCCCGGCGAACGCGAATAGCGCAGGCCCGGCAAGTACGTGTGCGAGGCTCATCAGTTTGACGATCGTGATGAGCACGCCGAGCATCAGCACCTCGACCATGCTCCACGGCCGCAATCGGTGAATGGCGCGCAGCACCGGCGCGAACTGGCGCGGTACGCGGCCCGCACGCAACGGCACGAGCAGGTACAGCCATGCCGCCAGCTCGAGTATCGGAAACAGCATCGTCGTGCAGAACACGAGCGCAGCCACCAGCGGTTGATCGTTCGACCATAGCGCGCGAACCGCGTCGGCGAGCGTCGCGTGCGACGCAATGCCGGCAGCATCGAGCGCGACGATCGGGAAGGCCTGCGCGATGCAACACGTCGCCAGCGCGGCAACTGTCAGCGCGCACATCCGGTCGAGGGTGCGGCGGCCGTGCGCCGCACCGCTCACGCGCGCGCGGCATCTCGGGCAGTGTGCCGTCAGTGCGCGCAGGCGCGGCGGACGCTGAAGCAGCAGGTCGCATTCGTGGCAGGCGACCAGGTTGTCGGATTTCATCGGGAATCAATCATGCGGATAACGAAGGCCGGCACCGCGCGATGCACGGTGCGCCGGGCATCGGGCTTCGGGATTGCGGACCGGTGCGACCCGAAGGCGCGGGCCGGTCCGCGGACTCAAGCAACGGCTACTGCCGGGCCGCGACCGTCGTGCCGGCGCCGGGCGGCAGTTCGCCCATTGCCTGCAGCAGCGCCGCCGTATCGGTCATCCGGCGGCTCGCGGCACGCACCGCATCGAGCTCCGCGTTCAAATAGGTCTGCTCGCTCGATCGTTGCGCGGACATCGGAACGGCACCCAGCGTGCGGCGTTGCGTCGTTTCCTGGAACGCCTCGCCTGCGGCGCGCGCCGCGAGTTCGTTCGCGGCCAGCGCTTGCGCGTCGTTGTCCAGCGCGGCGAGCGAATCCGCGACGTCACCGAATGCGGACAGCACCGCCGCCTTGTACTGCAGCACTGCGGCGTCGTACGCATCGCGCGACGCCCGCCGGTGCGCCAGCAATGCGCCGCCGTGGAAGATCGGCTGAGACAGCCCGGCGCCGACGGCCCACAGCCCGCCCGCGCCCGACAACAGCGCTGGCCAACTGAAGCCGCCGCGCCCCATCGTCGCGGTGAGCGACAGGCTTGGGAACAACTGGGCGGTCGCCTCGCCGACGTCCGCCGATGCCGCCTTCACGGCTGCCGCGGCCGCACGGATGTCCGGACGTGCCTTCAGCAGGTCGGAGGGCACCGCCACGGGCACATGTTCCGGCAGCGTCAGCCCGGTGAAGGACGGGACCGGCGGCGGTGCGTCGGGCGTGCGGCCCAGCAGGATCGCCAGCGCGTGAACCGCGCTCGCGCGTTGCTGGCGCAGCGGCGGCAGCGTCGCGGCAAGCGACGCCGCGCCCTGCGTCGACGCCAGCGCCTGCACGTGGGATACCGCACCGAACGCGTAACGCTGCTGGTCTTCGAGTGCGGATGCCTCGGCGACTGCGACGAGGCGCTCCGTCAGCAGGATCTGGCGGTCGAGCGTCGCGGCGCGGATGGCGGTGCCGACGATGTTGGCCGCCAGCGCACGCCTTGCCGCTTCGAGCTCGCAACCGCGCACGTCGACGCGTGCGGCGCTCGCTTCGTTCGCGTATCGCGTGGCGCCGAACAGGTCGAAGGTGTAATGCGCCTGCAGTTGTCCGACGAATACGTTGTAGCGCAGGCTTTGCGCGCCTGCGCCGGAGATGTCCGGCGTGCGCGTGCGGGCTACCTGCGCGTCCGCGTCGATCGACGGCAGGGTCGACGCGCCGATCTGCGCGCGCAGTTCCTCCTGCGCGGCGGCGAGCGTCTTTTCCGTCGCGGCCAGCGTCGGGTTCGCGCGCAAGCCTTCATCGACCAGCGCGTCGAGCACGCTGGAGCGATACAGGCGCCACCATTGCGGGACGGGCGCGGCGCCGACGTCGAATTGCTGCGCGACGCCGGCCGCCTCGGCGGTGCGCGGCGCCTGAGGCGTCGCACCGTAGTGCGCCGGCGACGGCATCGCGGGCGGCGTGCTGTCCGGGGCCATCGCACAGCCGCCCAGGCCAAGCGCCGCGCTGGCGGCCAGCACCGATGTGATACGAGAGAGTTTCATCAGCATGTCTCCGAGGACGCGACGTCCATTGCGCGCGACTCGCGTTCGTCGGCGCGCACCTTGAAGCAGGTCGCGTAGAGCGCCGGCAGGAAGAAGATGGTCAACACCGTCGCGATCGTGATGCCGCCCATCAGCGCGGTGGCCATCGGACCGAAGAAGCCGGAACGCAACAGCGGAATCAGCGCGAACACGGCGGCGGCGGCGGTCAGCATGATCGGCCGGAAGCGGCGCACGGTCGCACCCACGATCGCGGCGAAGCGTGGCTGCCCGGCTGCGATGTCCTGGTCGATCTGATCGATCAGGATCACTGAGTTGCGCATGATGATCCCGAACATCGCGATCACGCCGAGCAGCGCGACGAAGCCGAACGGCTTGCCGAACAGCAGCAGTGCGGCCACGACGCCGATCAGGCCGAGCGGTGCCGTCAGCACGACGATGAAGGTGCGCGAGAAGCGCTTGAGCTGGATCATCAGCAGCGTCAGCACCGCGACGATCATGAGCGGCATCTGCGCATTGATCGACGTCTGGCCCTTCATGCTTTCCTCGGCCGCGCCGCCGACCTCGATCCGGTAACCGGCCGGCAGCGTGGCGCGCAGCGTCGCCAGCGCGGCGTCGAGGTCGCGCGTCACGCCGATGCTCGGCGCTTCGCCGCGCACGTCAGCTTGCACGGTGACCGTCGGCTGACGGTCGCGCTCCCAGATCACGCCATATTCGAGCGTGTCGCGCACATGGCCGATCGTGCCGAGCGGAACCGGACCGTGCGGCGTCGGGATCGCCAGGCCGGCGAGCCTCGACGGATCGATGCGTTCGCTCCTCGGCGCGCGCAGATCGACGTCGATGAGCTTGTCGCGCTCGCGATACTGCGTGACGGTGTAGCCGGACAGCGTCATCGCAAGGAAACCCGACACGTCCTCCGACGTCACGCCGAGCTGGCGTGCCTTGAGCTGGTCGATCTCGAACGAGACCGACCGCTCGGCCGGTTCGTCCCAGTCGAATTGCACGTTGCGTGTGCGGGCGTCGGCGCGGACCTTGTCCGCCACTTTTTCGGCGATGCCGCGGACGGTGGCGATGTCGTCGCCGCTCACCCGGAACTTGATCGGGAAGCCGACGGGCGGCCCGTTCTCGAGCCGCGCGACGCGCGTGCGCACGGTCGGGAAGCGGCTTGCGAGCGTCGTTTCGAGCCAGTGCGACAGCCGCTCGCGCGCCTCGACATCCTTGGCCGTGATCACGAATTGAGCGAAGTTCGGCTGCTGGAGCTGTTGATCGAGCGGCAGATAGAAGCGCGGCGCACCGGTGCCGACGAAGTCGACGACATGGCCGATTTCAGGCCGGCCGTCGAGCACCTTTTCGAGCCGCTTTGCTTCACGTAGCGTCGCATCGAACGACGCGCCTTCCGGCAAGCGCATGTCGACGAGCAGTTCGGGCCGCTCGGAATTCGGGAAGAACTGTTGCGGCACGCGCGAGAACGCGGCCATCGCGATCGCGAACAGCACGGCGGTGACGCCGAGCACCACCCAGCGGCGCTCGATGCAGACCGAAATCCAGCCGGACATCCGGCGGTAGAAGCCCGTGTCGTACACCTCGTCGCCATGCGCGTGACCGTCGCGATGCGCGTGCTCGGGCAGCATGTGGTAGCCGAGCAGCGGCACCAGCACGACGGCCGCGAACCAGGACACGATCAGCGAGATCGCCGATACCTCGAAGATCGAGCGCGTGTATTCGCCGGTGCTCGATTTCGCGAGTGCGATCGGCAGGAAGCCCGACACGGTGACGAGCGTCCCCGTGAGCATCGGGAACGCCGTGCTCGTGTACGCGAATGCCGCGGCGCGTGCACGGCTCCAGCCCTGCTCGAGTTTCACCGCCATCATCTCGACGGCGATGATCGCATCGTCCACGAGCAGCCCGAGCGCGAGGACCAGCGTGCCGAGCGACACCTTGTCGAGGCCGATGCCGAACGCGTGCATGCACAGCGCCGTCACGGCGAGCACGATCGGAATCGTGATGACGACGACCATGCCGGTGCGCAAGCCGAGCGACACGAGGCTGACGACGAGCACGATCGCGACGGCTTCGCCGACCGCTTCGACGAAGTCGTCCACCGAATGCTTGACCGCATGCGGCATGCTCGACACCGCGGTCAGCTTCAGACCGGCCGGCAAGCCGGCCTGCAACTCGGCCGCCTTCGCATCGAGTGCCTTGCCGAGGTCGATCACGTCACCGCCTTTCTGCATCGTCACACCGATGCCGAGCACCGCGTGACCGTTCGTACGCATCTGCGTGACGGGCGGATCGTCGTAACCGCGCGTAACCTTTGCGACGTCGCCGAGCCGGAAGGTCCGGCCGTTCACCGTGACGAGCATGTCGGCGAGCGCCTGCGTGTCCTTGAATGCACCGCTCGGTCGCACGAACACGCGATCGTCGGCCGTCGTGACCGTGCCTACCGGGGCGACGGCGTTTTGCGCGTCGATGGCCTGCGCGAGCTGCTGCGGTGTGATGGCGAGGCGTGTCAGCTGCGCATTCGAGATTTCGACGAACACGTGCTCGGCGGGATCGCCGAAGTAGTCGACCTTCGCGACGCCCGGCACGCGCAGCAGCACGGTGCGCAGCTTGTCCGCGTAGTCGTGCAGTTGCGCAGGCGAGTAGCCGTCGCCTTCGAGCGCATAGATGTTGGTGTAGACGTCACCGAATTCGTCGTTGAAGAACGGGCCGACGACGCCCTTGGGCAGCGTTGCACGGATGTCGCCGACTTTCTTGCGTACCTGGTACCAGGTTTCCGGCACCTGGTCGACCGGCGCCGAATCCTTCATCGCGAAGAAGATCATCGACTCGCCGGGCCGCGAATAACTCTTGATGTTGTCGACGTACGGCGCGGCCTGGAGCTGGCGGCCGATCCGGTCGGTGACCTGTTCCTGCACCTCGCGCGCCGTGGCGCCGGGCCAGTAGGTCTGGATCACCATGGTGCGGAACGTGAACGGCGGGTCCTCCGATTGTGCGAGGCGCGTATAGCCGATCACGCCGAAGATCGTCGCGAGGCCGATGAGGAAGATCACCAGTTGCTGATGCTTCAGCGCCCATGCGGAGAGGTTGAAACGGCCGTCGTCGTGCGATGCCGCGCCGGTTCCGAGCGCGCCGTCGGTCGAGGGGCGATGTTCCGGAGCATTCATGACGCGAAGTCCTCCGCATGCAGCGGCGGCACGACGCGGACGTGCTGGCCGGTACTGACCGTATGAACGCCTTGCATCACGACGCGTTCGTTGTCCGCGAGCCCCGACGTGACGGTGATCGTGCGTTCGTCGTAGCGTCCGACCGACACCGGCCGCAGCTCCAGCGTGTCGCTGCCCTTGCGGACGACCCAGACGGCCGGCGCGTCGCCGCGATGAAAGAGCGCGGTGGCCGGCAGCGTGATCGCGTGGTCCGCGGCGATGTCGGCGGCGCCGTCGAACGTGATGCTGGCGGTCATCCCGGAGCGCACGTCCGGCCCCGGTGCGAGCAGCGTAAGCTTCACGCGCCAGGTGCGGCTTTGCGGATCGGCGGCCGCCGCGACTTCGCGCACGCGTGCGTCCAGCACCTTGCCCGGCAATGCCGTCAGGCTGACGTGTGCGGTGCGGCCGACCGTGAGATCGCGCAGGTCGCGCTCAGAGACGTCACAGACGATGTCGAGGTCCCCGCTCCAGTCCAGATGAAACACCGCCTGGCCGGGTTCGACGTTCTGCCCGGTATCCGCGTCTTCCGACGTGATGACGCCGTCGTGATCCGCAATCAGCGTCGCGTAGCGCAGGTGATCGCCCGCGAGCGCCATTTGCGCAAGGGCGGAATCGCGTTGCGCGACCGCCGATGCATACGCGTCCTGCGTCGTCTCGAGTTGCGCGGGTGCGATCAGGTTGGCCTGAGCCTGGGCGCGGTCGCGATCCAGCTGCTGCTTCGCATAGGCAACGCGATGCTCGGCGGCATCGAGCTGGGCGCGTGCGTTCAGCAGCGTGTTGTGCAGATCCGCCGGATCGAGCATTGCGAGGATCTGGCCGGCCTTGACGGTGTCGCCGATGCGCACGCGCCGCTCGACGAGCTTGCCGCCGACCCGAAACGACAGCGGCGTCGAATATCGCGCCTGAACCTGTGCGGGTAGCGCACGCTGCACCGCGCCGTCGTCCGCATGAACCGGCAGCGCGACCACCGGCTGCAGTTCGGGCGCGGGGGCCTCGTGCGAGTGGCAGGCCGTGAGGAGAATCGCACAGCACGCGAACGCGATTGGGGCTCGCCGAACCGGCGATGCGAAGCGTGTCAGAAACGGGCGCGTTGAAGTCCGCGCGTCAGGACCGGGTGATTTCACGATGTTTCCAAGACAAGTGAGGGTCAACTAAGAAGCGTTCGGCGACCACGACGGGCCGCCCTGGTTTATGCAGACGTACGCGAGCGTCTCCGCGGCGGTACGCCGGACGATCAATCAGGACTCCAATGTTCCGGGTGCAGACCATTCCATTTGCCAACATGACGCGGCGCCGCCTGGCGATAGACGCGCTTACGCCGACGTGGCCATACCCGTCGCCAACGCTCGCTAGCGAGGGGCGGACGGCGTCTGGGCCGGAACCGGTTCTGCGATTTCCGAGATTAGACTCATAACTGATAATATTGTCAAGTATGAGAGAAAAATCTAGAATTGCGACATGCAGAAAATTCTTTCGAAGAAGGGAGGCGCGCTCATGGGCGATGCACCGGTCCGGCCCCGCTGCTCGAACGCATCAGCGGGCGAAGCGGAACATCGCCAGCCGCGCGGCGCCCGGCGCAAGCAGGAGACGCGCATGCGCTTGCTGCAGGCGGCGTTCGGCCTGATGGCGGAAAAGGGCAGGGACAATGTGGCGATCAGCGAGATCACCGAGGCGGCGGATGTGGGGTTCGGCTCGTTTTACTACCACTTCGAATCGAAGGACGGCATCTTCGCCGCGCTGACGGAGTGGGTGTTCGACGATTTCGCGGACGGGCTCGAGCGTCTGACGAGCGGATTGTCGGATCCTGCCGAGGTCGTTTCCGTTTGCGTGCGTCACACGCTGATGCGCGCGCGCCGCGAGCGGCTCTGGGCGCGGTTCCTGATGCGGGAAGGATTTTCGGCGCGCGCGCTTGGCCAGGGGCTGGGCCAGCGTTTGCGGCGGGACGGCGAGCGAGGAATCTCGGCACGCCGCTTTGTCGTCGGCGATCCGTTCATGAGCGTGCTTGCGACGATGGGAACGATCCTGGCGGTGATCGCGGCGGAGTCCTACGCGGCCGACGCGGCTGCGGGCGCGGCGCGAAAGCCGATGGGGGACGAGGGCAGGTTCCCCGAGCGGGCCGCGGCGATGGTATTGCAGACGTTCGGCCTGACATGCGCCGAGGCACTTGACGTGGCGAACCGACCATTGCCGCCCGGCGACTTCGCCCATCAGACAAGAGAATCCGCCTCGCCTGAAAGCTCAACCTTGCCGTCGCAGCAACGATAGATGTTTGTCACGTTCCGCACGATACCGCTCGCGCGTGCGTCATGGAGTGCGTGATGTCATCCGCCGTGTTCGCGGTAATGCGCTTCCATTTTGTGGTGATCTCACGACGCTTCTCCAAGATGGCAAGCCTGCCACCCAATCAGTACGTCGGTGAGCAGGTCGACCAGTAGCTCCCCAGTCCCCGCCGTAATCAAAGCAGAGCATCCGCGGCGCAGGCTCGCCAGAAAATTGATGGCGCCATCCAGGCGACATTCGGAAATAACGAAGCGCGTCCGCAAAACATCAACATTATAGAAATAATGTCAAACTAGAAGAGGCCAATGATTGGATATTTAACGGTTTACGTTATATTATTCACGAAACTACCGACTCAACCCGCCATGCCCGACCTCACCACCGACGACTCCCGCCTGATCGCCGAAATCGACCGCCTGAAGGCCGATTTCCCGAAAACCCGCGAGCTGTATCGCGAGGTCTGCGCATTGATGTTCTTCCGCTTCGGCATCACGCCCACCGCGAACCGCCTGTACCAGCTCGTGCGCAAGGGCAGCATGAGCACGCCGACGGCGGTTCTCGGCGAGTTCTGGGCGGAGTTGCGGGAGAAGAGCCGGGTGCGCATCGAGCATCCCGACCTGCCGGTCGACCTGCAGGCTGCGGCCGGCGAGCTCGTCGCCGCGTTGTGGAGCCGCTCGACGACCGATGCCGCCGCAGCGCTCGATGCACTGCGCGCCGATGTCGAAGCTGAACGGGCGGCGGCGAAGGCGGAAGTCGCCGCATCGCAGGCCGACCTGTCCCGCACCGAAACCGCGCTGGAGCACCGCACGAGCGCGTTGCTGGCGGCCCAGGTGCGCATCCAGGAGCTCGAGCAGGCAAGGGCGGCCGACGAAGCATCGCGCCGCGCGCTGCAGGCGGAAGTCGAACGGTTGAAGTCCGACAATGCGGACGCCGATCGTGCGCTGGCGCAGGCGCGCGCCGATTTCACGTCGCAGCTCGACCGGTTGCGCGACGACGCGGGCCGGGCGGAGGAACGCTTGCGTGCATCGGAGAAGCGGGCGCTTCAGGAGATCGACCGCGAACGGCTCGCGGCCGCGCGCGTTCAAAAGGAACTCGACGCGGCCGCGACGCGCACTGAACAGCGCGATATGCAGCACCGCAAGGATCTCGCGGCGCTGCAGGCGCAATTGGCCGACGCACAGCACCGCTGCGGCGTGCTCGAAGGTCAGCTCGACGGCGCCCGCGCGGCCAATGTCGCGTATGTCGGCGAGCTCGACGCATTGCGTGCCGAACGCGCATCACGCCCGCCCGTGCGCAGGGCGCCCGGTCGGCCGGCGGGTGGCAGCCTGCGCGCGGCGAAACCGGTCGCCAGGAAGCGCATTCCCAAACCCGCGTGACATGGACGCCACGGTGCGGCGACAACGCATCCGCGGCGCGGCGCGATTCGGGTAAAGTGCCGCTCAACTTGCCGGCTCGACGTTACTAGACGACCGGTCTAATCGTTGCTAAGATACGCCATCATGAATGCATCTTCAGGCGCGGAAGTCCGCCAGCACATCCTGAATATCGCGAAGCCGATCATGCTCCACAAGGGGTTCTCGGCGGTCGGTCTGAACGAGATTCTCGCCGCGGCGGGCATCCCGAAGGGCTCGTTCTACCATTACTTCGGCTCGAAAGAGGCGTTCGGCGAGGCGCTGCTCGAATCGTATTTCGAAGGCTATCTCGCGCATCTCGACAACCTGCTCGGCCATCAGGCCGGCACGGGCGCGCAGCGCTTGATGACGTACTGGGGCAACTGGCTGCACACGCAGTGCGCGGACGATCCGGAAGGCAAGTGCCTCGCGGTGAAGCTCGGCGCGGAAGTGTCCGATCTGTCGGAGGCGATGCGCGCGGTGCTACGGCGCGGCACCGGCCAGATCATCGAGCGGCTCGCGGGCGGGATCGAGGCCGGGCTGGCCGACGGCTCGCTGAGCGGTGTCGACGATCCGGCGCATACGGCCGCGATCCTTTACGAGCTGTGGCTGGGTGCGACGCTGCTGGAGAAGATTCACCGCAACCGCAAACCGCTTGAACGCGCGATGCTCGAAACACGGCGGATGCTGAACCTGCCGTCCTTCGAGCCAGATGGAGCGCAGTCGTAACGTGGGCGCGCGCAGGCGCGCCTTGTTTTTTGAATGAACGCTAGACGACTGGTCTACTTACACTGAAGTCCCGTTGCCTTACCCGCGAGGCTGCGGCGCCGCCGGTCGATTGGCCGGCACGGCCCGCGGCCTCACGCATCACGGTTGTCCAAGTTGATCCGATCGTGCCCGGTGCACGTCCCTTCCTGTTGACGGAGGTTCCCATGCCGCAAAGCAAGGCAGCAAACCGCAGAATCATCCTGAACGCGCGCCCGGTCGGCGCGCCCACCCCGAACGACTTCCGTACCGAGACCGGCGACGTGCCGGCGCCCGGCGCAGGCCAGGTGCTGTTGCGCACGGTCTGGCTGTCGCTCGACCCGTACATGCGCGGCCGGATGAGCGACGCGCCGTCGTATGCACCGCCGGTCGAACTCGGCGACGTGATGGTCGGCGGCACGATCAGCCGTGTCGTGGCGTCGAACCTGCCCGCGTATCGCGAAGGCGACCTGGTCGTTGCCGGCGGCGGCTGGCAGGACTATTCGCTGTCCGACGGCAGCGATCTCATTCCGCTCGGCCGCGACTTCCCGCATCCGTCGCATGCGCTCGGCGTGCTCGGCATGCCGGGGTTCACCGCATACACCGGACTGCTGACGATCGGCGAGCCGAAGGCCGGCGAAACCGTGGTCGTGGCCGCCGCGAGCGGGGCCGTCGGCGCGGTGGTCGGCCAGATCGCGAAGCTGAAGGGCTGCCGCGTGGTCGGCGTCGCGGGTGGCGCCGACAAGGTCGCGTACGTGAAGGGCACGCTCGGCTTCGACGAGTGCGTCGATCACCGCGATCCGCAATTTGCCGCCCGGCTGAAGGACGCTTGCCCGAACGGCATCGACGTCTATTTCGAGAACGTCGGCGGTGCCGTGTTCGATGCGGTGTGGCCGCTGCTCAACGATCATGCGCGCGTGCCGGTGTGCGGAATCATCGCGCATTACAACGACGCGGCGTACGACGACACCGCGGTATCGGGCGGCCGCGACCGCGTGCCGGCGTTGATGGGCACGATCCTGCGCAAGCGCATCCGGATGCAGGGGTTCATCATTCTGGATCACTATGCGACCGGTTATGCGTCGTTCCTGAAGGAGATGACTGAGTGGGTCGCGCAGGGCAAGGTGAAGACGCTCGAGGATGTGGTCCCCGACCTGGCTGACGCACCGCAAGCACTGATCGGCTTGCTCGCCGGCAAGAATTTCGGCAAGGTCGTCGTGCGCGTGGGCCCGGACGAACTGTCCTGACACCGGCGCAGGACGACACACGACGATTGCACGCTGGCGTCGCGAGACGCCGGCTTGTGGCATGCTCGATTCCGTTTCGAAAGGAGTGACAAGATGGCGCTTCACGTGATTGCTTCCCTGTTCCTGAAACCCGAACACGCGCAGGCCGCCGAGGCCGAATTGCGCAGCATGGTCGCCAAGACGCGCGTCGAACCGGGCAACCGGCGCTACGACCTGTTCCGCGAGCAGGACGGTTCGCCGAACCTGCACCTGTACGAAATCTACGACGACCAGGCCGCGTTCGACGCGCACCTCGCCAGCCCGTATTTCGCCGAATTCCGCGTGAAGTCGGCCGACTGGTTCGCGGCGCCGCCCGTCATCAAGGTGCTGTCGGGCATCGACGTGGCCGAGTAACGACGCAGCACCGTCGTCGCGGCTCGCTCCCGCCCCGGCCGCGCGGCAGCCGTCACGCATGACGCGACGGCAATGACAACGACAACGCGGTGCATCGTTCGCGCCGCTTCCCCAATACATCGGCCCCGGAGTCTGAATGGTCACCCTCAATATCAACGGCGAGAACCGCACGGTCGACGCCCCCGACGACATGCCCCTGCTGTGGGTCCTGCGTGACGTCGTGGGTCTGACCGGCACGAAATTCGGCTGCGGGATCGCGCAATGCGGCGCGTGCACCGTCCATCTCGACGGCGTCGCCGCGCGCTCGTGCGTGCTGCCGGTCGCGGCCGTCGCGGGCCGCAGGATCACGACGATCGAAGCCGTCGGCGCGACCCCGGCCGGGCAGAAGGTTCAGGAAGCGTGGCGCGAGCTCGACGTCGTCCAGTGCGGCTACTGCCAGTCCGGGCAGGTGATGGCGGCCACGGCGCTGATCGCGTCGAATCCGAACCCGAGCGACGCCGACATCGACGCGGCGATGGCCGGCAACATCTGCCGCTGCGGCACGTACAACCGGATTCGCGCGGCCGTCAAGCAAGCTGCGAAGGGGGCGTGACATGTCGCGAGGACTCATCGAAGCAGGGAAGGCCGTCGGCGCGGGCGTGTCGCGCCGTTCGTTTCTGAAGGCGGGCATGTCGCTCGGCGCGGCGGCGGGCGGCGGCTTGCTGCTCGGTTTCAGCCTGCCGGCGGCGGGCGATGACGCACGGCGCTCGGTGATCGGCGGCGATGCGGACGAAAGTGCGCGCGCCGGCGTATTCGCGCCGAACGCATTCGTGCAGATCGACCGCAGCGGCAAGGTCACGCTGGTGATGCCGAAGGTCGAGATGGGGCAAGGCGTCTACACGGCGCTGCCGATGCTGATCGCCGAGGAACTCGAAGTGCCGCTGTCGAACGTCACGCTCGACCACGCGCCGCCCAACGAGAAGCTGTTCCTCGATCCGCTGCTCGGCGGCCAGTTGACGGGCGGCTCGACGTCGGTGCGCTACGCGTGGGAACCGCTGCGCCGCGCGGGCGCGACCGCGCGCACGCTGCTGGTTTCCGCGGCGGCGAAGCAATGGAACGTCGATCCGGCCACCTGCCGGGCGGAAAACGGCGAAGTGCGGCACCCCCCGAGCGGCCGGCGCGCATCGTACGGCCAGCTCGCGGACGCCGCGTCGAAGCTGCCGGTGCCGAAGGACGTCGCGCTGAAGCAGCCGGCCGATTTCAAGCTGATCGGCAAGCCGGTGAAGCGGCTCGATTCGCCCGAGAAGGTCGACGGCACCGCGCAGTTCGGGCTCGACGTGCGTCTGCCCGGCATGCTGTACGCGGTGATCGTGAACAGCCCGGTGTTCGGCGGCACGGTCGCGAGCGTCGACGAGTCGGCCGCGCGGAAGATTCCGGGCGTACGCCAGATCGTGCGCGCGGACAACGCGGTCGCGGTGGTCGGCGATCACACATGGGCCGCGAAGCGCGGCGCGTCGGCGCTCGTCGTGAAGTGGAACGAAGGTGCGGGCGCGAAGGTGTCGACCAGGGACATCGTCGCCGATCTCGCGCAGGCCGCCGCGAACGGGAAGGGCGCGGTCGCGCGCAAGGACGGCGACGTCGGCCACGCGTTCGCGAATGCGAAGACGCGCATCGACGCCGTCTACGAACAGCCGCTCCTTGCGCACGCAACGATGGAGCCGGTGAATTGCACGGTGCACGTGCGCGCCGACGGCTGCGAGATCTGGGTCGGCACGCAGGTGCCGACGCGCGCGCGCGACACGGTGCAGCAGCTCACGGGCTTTCCGCCGGAAAAGATCGTCGTGCACAACCATCTGCTCGGCGGCGGCTTCGGCCGGCGGCTCGAAACGGACATGATCGGCCAGGCCGTGAAGATCGCCAAGCAGGTCAATGCGCCGGTGAAGGTCGTGTGGACCCGCGAGGAAGACATCCAGCACGACATGTATCGGCCGTATTACTACGACCGGATTTCGGCCGGCCTCGACGCGAACGGCAAGCCGGTCGCGTGGCAGCACCGGATCGTCGGTTCGTCGATCCTCGCGCGCTTCGCACCGCCCGCGTTCAAGGACGGCGTCGATCCCGACGCGGTCGAAGTCGCGACCGACCTGCCGTACGACCTGCCGAACCAGTTGATCGATTACGTGCGGCAGGAGCCGCGTCACGTGCCGACGGCGTTCTGGCGCGGCGTCGGCCCGACGCGCAGCACCTTCGTCGTCGAGAGCTTCATCGACGAACTCGCCGCGCAGACCAAGACCGATCCCGTGCAGTACCGCCGCGCGCTGCTCGGCAAGACGCCGCGCGCGCTGAACGTGCTCGACGTCGCGACGAAGGCCGCCGGATGGGGCTCGCCGCTGCCGAAGGGGCAAGGCCGCGGCGTGTCGGTGATGCACGCGTTCGGCAGCTTCTTCTCGATCGTCATCGACGTCGCGGTGGAGGGCGGCGAAGTGCAGGTCAAGCGTGCCGTGTGCGCGGTCGACTGCGGGATGGCCGTGAATCCGGGCACGATCGAGGCGCAAGTGCAGGGCGGCATCATCTTCGGGATCACGGGCGCGCTGTATGGCGAGATCACGATCGAGGACGGCCGCGTCGTGCAGAGCAACTTCACCGACTACCGGATGATGCGCATCAACGAGACGCCGCCGATCGACGTGCATCTCGTGAAGAGCGCCGAGGCGCCGGGCGGAATCGGCGAACCGGGCACCGCCGCGACCGCGGCGGCACTGTCGAACGCGATCTTCGCGGCGACCGGCACGCGGCTGCGCAAGCTTCCGGTCGGCAACCAGCTGAAGACGGCTTGAGGGGAGACACACACCATGCGAAACCTCACCCCGAACAGCCTGAATCGCGCCGCTCGCACGCTCGGCGCATCGTTGATCGCGCTGTCCGCGTTGATGGCCGGCACGACGGCGCATGCCGCGCAAACGACGCCCGCCGACAACGCGCTGGTCGCACGCGGCGCGTATCTCGCGAAGGCCGGCGATTGCGTGGCGTGCCACACCGCGCCGCGCGGCGCGCCGTTCGCCGGCGGCCTGAAGATGGTCACGCCGATGGGCGCGATCTACACGACGAACATCACGCCCGACCCGGACACGGGCATCGGCGGCTATACGGAGGCCGAGTTCGCGGGCGCGCTGCGCTCGGGTGTCGCGAAGGACGGCCATCACCTGTATCCGGCGATGCCGTATGCGTCGTACGCAAAGCTGCGCGACGACGACGTGAAGGCGCTTTACGCGTACTTCATGCACGGCGTCGAGCCGGTGAAGCAGGCGAACCGCGCGTCCGACATTCCGTGGCCGCTCAACATGCGCTGGCCGCTGGCGCTGTGGAACGCGGTGTTCCTCGACACGACGCCGTATACCGACAAGCCGGCGAAAGACGCGACGTGGAACCGCGGCGCGTACCTCGTGCAGGGGCTCGGGCATTGCGGGTCGTGCCATACGCCGCGCGGCGTCGGCTTCCAGGAGAAGGCGCTGGACGAAAGCGGGGCGGCGTTCCTGTCGGGCGCGCCGATCGACAACTGGTTCGCGTCGAACCTGACCGGCGAGCACAACACCGGGCTCGGCCGCTGGAACGATGCGGATGTCGCGCAGTTCCTGAAGACCGGCGCGAACCAGCATGCGACCGCGTTCGGCTCGATGGTCAGCGTGATCAACCACAGCACGCAGGAGCTGACCGACGAGGATCTCGCGGCGATCTCGCGCTATTTGAAATCGCTGCCGGCGGCGGGTGGCACGGGCGCGCCGCCTTACCGTTACGACCCGAAACCGACGCAGGTCGCGTTGGGCCGGCCGGCGAACGATCCGGGCGCAAAGGTGTATAACGCTTTCTGCATGAATTGCCATGGCGCGGACGGTCGCGGCTACGCGCCGCTGCTCGCGCCGCTCGCGGGCAATCCGAACGTGCTCGAGGCCGATGCATCGTCGCTGATCAACGTGACGTTGAACGGCAGCGAGTCGCTCGTGATCGGCGGCGTGCCGTCCGCGTATCCGATGCCGGCGTTCGCGAACCAGCTGAACGACCAGCAGATCGCCGACGTGCTGACGTTCATGCGCGCCGGCTGGAACAACGGCGCGCCGGCCGTGCAGGCGGCGGACGTCGCGAAACTCCGCAAGGCGACGGCGGCCGCGCGCTGAGCGCGGCCGAACGTGGCGGATGACGACGGGCATGCGTGCCGCGTGCGCGTCGTCGAAGGTTGCCGGGGGCAGGGCGCCCGGCAACATGGTGCTTTCTGTCAACCGGCGTGCGGCCGTACGCGGCAGCGCGCGTTTTATCGACGCAAAACTGGGGTGTCTGGATGGCTAACGTGACTTATACGGATACACAACTGCTGATCGACGGCGAGTGGGTCGACGCCGCGAACGGCAAGACGATCGACGTCG
Organism: Burkholderia sp. RF7-non_BP4; assembly: GCF_001521935.1. Taxonomy (NCBI): domain Bacteria; kingdom Pseudomonadati; phylum Pseudomonadota; class Betaproteobacteria; order Burkholderiales; family Burkholderiaceae; genus Burkholderia; species Burkholderia sp. RF7-non_BP4. The sequence continues at coordinate 583,482 of NZ_LOTA01000010.1, forward strand.
TGAACCCGGCGACCGGCAAGACGATCGGCAAGGTGGCCCACGCGGGCATCGCCGATCTCGACCGCGCGCTGGCCGCGGCGCAGCGCGGTTTCGAAGCATGGCGCAAGGTGCCCGCGCACGAGCGCGCGGCGACGATGCGCAAGGCGGCCGCGCTGGTGCGCGAGCGCGCCGACACGATCGCGCAGCTGATGACGCAGGAGCAGGGCAAGCCGCTGACGGAAGCGCGTGTCGAAGTGCTGTCGGCAGCCGACATCATCGAATGGTTCGCGGACGAAGGCCGCCGCGTGTACGGCCGGATCGTCCCGCCGCGCAATCTCGGCGCGCAGCAGACCGTCGTGAAGGAGCCGGTCGGTCCGGTCGCGGCGTTCACGCCGTGGAATTTCCCGGTCAACCAGGTCGTGCGCAAACTGAGCGCCGCGCTCACGACCGGCTGCTCGTTCCTCGTGAAGGCGCCGGAAGAAACCCCGGCGTCGCCGGCCGCGCTGCTGCGCGCGTTCGTCGACGCGGGCGTGCCGGCCGGTGTGATCGGTCTCGTGTACGGCGATCCGGCGGAAATCTCGTCGTACCTGATTCCGCACCCGGTGATCCGCAAGGTGACGTTCACGGGCTCGACGCCGGTCGGCAAGCAGCTCGCGGCGCTCGCGGGCCAGCACATGAAGCGCGCGACGATGGAACTGGGCGGCCACGCGCCGGTGATCGTCGCCGAGGACGCGGACGTCGCGCTGGCGGTGAAGGCCGCCGGTGGCGCGAAGTTCCGCAACGCCGGCCAGGTGTGCATTTCGCCGACGCGTTTCCTCGTGCACAACAGCATTCGCGACGAATTCACGCGCGCGCTGGTCCAGCATGCGCAGGGGCTGAAGATCGGCAACGGCCTCGAGGAAGGCACGACGCTCGGCGCGCTGGCGAATCCGCGCCGGCTGACCGCGATGGCGTCGGTCGTCGAGAACGCGCGCAAGGTCGGCGCGAGCATCGAGACCGGCGGCGAACGGATCGGCTCGGAAGGCAACTTCTTCGCGCCGACCGTGATCGCGAACGTGCCGCTCGAAGCGGACGTGTTCAACAACGAGCCGTTCGGCCCGGTCGCGGCGATCCGCGGTTTCGACAAGCTCGAGGACGCGATCGCCGAAGCGAACCGTCTGCCGTTCGGGCTGGCCGGCTATGCGTTCACGCGCTCGTTCGCGAACGTGCACCTGCTGACGCAGCGTCTCGAAGTCGGGATGCTGTGGATCAACCAGCCCGCGACGCCGTGGCCGGAAATGCCGTTCGGCGGCGTGAAGGATTCCGGCTACGGGTCGGAAGGCGGGCCGGAAGCGCTGGAGCCGTATCTCGTCACGAAGTCGGTGACGGTGATGGCGGTCTGACGACCGTTCGACCACGCGCTTGCCGGCGGTTGTGCGGTGCGCACGCGGGTAGCGTTGCCGAAGGCCGGGCGTTCTGCCCGGCCTTGTTGTTTCTGCGTCGCTGGCGGTCGGCTTCGCCCGGGAATGGCGGTCGTTCCCGCCGACCACTGGGCATACGATGCCCGCCGCTCAATGCCGGCTGCTGCCGCGATAGCTTTCCACCTCCGCGTCGTACGCGGCGAGAAACGCCTTGCCGAACACCGACGCGAAATCGTCTTCGATCGCGAACACCGTGTCGCGATGCGTCGCCGCGTAGCGGTCCCACATCCTCGCCTTGTACAGCGCGGGCACGTGCTTCTCGTACCAGCGCATCGCATCGTCGCGCTCGCGCAGCCGTTGCGGCGAAAAGCGCGTCAGCAGGTCCATCAGCGCGGCGCGCATGCCGGCGACCATGCCGATCTGGTGCGCGTGCAGATCCTGGAACGCGTCGCTGACCGCGCTCTGCGGCGACATGAAGCCCGGCAGCGGCAGCCCGAACATCTGGCGCAGCACGGCGCCGCCGTCCGGCAGCAGCTTCAGCGGATTGTTCTCGCGATCGAGCAGCATCGTCATGTGCGCCTTCACCTCCCGCTTCAGGATGCTGCGCGACGACAGCAGCTCGACCGTGCCGTTCGCGAACAGCGCCAGCAACTGCCCCGCGATGTACAGCTGTTCGGCCGACCATTGATGCGACTCGGCGGCGGTATCGAGTCCGGCGCCTTCGAAGAACGCATTCAGCAATTCATCGGGCGTCGGCACGCGGTTCGCCTGCGGTGCAGGCTCATCGACGGGACGTGGCTCGGCATGCGCCGTCGCCGGTTGCACACGCACGTGCTGCGTCCACTCGGGCGCATGATCGGCTTGTGTCGCGGACGACGACGCGCCGCGATCCGCCTCGCCGCGTTCGGACGGAGACGCCGAACCCGATCCACCGATATCGGGCGACGACTGCACAAACAAGTCGAGCGGGTCGGTCGACAACTGATTCAGGTCGCGTGGCGACGGCGCGGCCGGCGCGGCGCGGCTCGCGGGCTGCGCCGCCTCCCTGCGCGCCGTCGTGCCGGATCGCGTGCCGGCGTCCGCTGCCTTGCCGCGTGGAGCGAGGCGATCCTGCAGCAGGCCCCACAACCGGTTGCCGGTCGTCTTCGCGTCGACGTGCGCGTGTGCGGCGGTTCCCGACGTGCCTCGCGGGTCGGCGCTCGCGCTGGAGGCGGTCGGCATGTCGACGACCGGCGCGTCATGTCCGTCGTCACGCTCGGCACGCAGCACGTACGGCCCGATGCGGATGATGTCGCCGGTATTGAGCGGGCGCTCCTGTGCATAGCCGACGGGCTCGCGGTTCACCTCGATCGTCGACACGCTGCTCAGGTTCTTCAGCAGGCACGCATCGTCACCGACCTGCAGCAGGGCCTGCAGCCGGGAAATCTGCCGGGTGTCGTCGCGCAGCACGAGATGGTTGTCGGTTGCCCGGCCGATGGTGCCGCCGGGCGGGTGGAACACGACGGCGTCGTAGGTGTCGCTTTCGACCGGCTCGCCGGCATGTTCGATCACGATCAGTTGCATGTCATACGTCGCTCGGTAAGGAAACGCTGGCGGGGATTCCGGTTCGGTCAAGATGACGACGCATGCCTGCGACGCGCGAACTCGAACGCGGGCCCCCAGATCGGATGTCCCTTCTCGGCGGGGGACAAGTCGAAGCGCGGGTTGAGGTCGAGAATCTTCGAGAACTCGGCGCGGCACTGCGCGATGCGGTTCGTCACGCAATAGCTGAACGCGAGCAGCTTGTGCGCGGTGACCTGCGTGTCGGTATCGGCCCCGTCGATCTCCTTCGCTCGGCTCAGGACCGCGATCGTGCGTCCGTAGTCGCCGGCGCCGTACGCCGCGCGCGCGCTGTCGACCGCGGCGCGCGCCGCCGATTGCGTGGGGGACGTGCTGCACCCGCCGATTCCCAGCAGCAAGGCGCCGAGGAAAATCACGATCGATGAGCGGCCTTTCATTCTGAAATGAAATATTTGCGTTATTGGAGGGTGGTGCACAAGCGCTGTTGGATTCTAGTGCCAATCAGGGCGGGCGATGTCGCCGTTACGTTTTGTTTCATTTTGGAAATTGCGCCCGAGTTTCCACTCAAATCGATTCCGGGTTTTCGACTTGTTAATCCATAAAATCGATTCTATAGTTCGCTGTGCTTTTTGGGATTCGTCAGTTGTTTGCCCGGCACCGGTCAATGATCGGAAAAGCCGGCCCTCCGTTCGGGCAACGCAAACAGCGTGACACGACCCGCAGGGCGTAGCCACCGACCGCCGACGGCCGTCAGGCTTGGGTTCAACGTCCATACCGCAAGTGAACCTGCAATAGAACCGGGCCGCCGTGGCGAACCGGTCGGATTAACGCGCCTTTTCAAAATGACAGAAATCAATCCAATTCATTGCCATTTCCCCAATTTCGATCTCGTTCAGCAATTGGCGATTTGACCCGTCTTTTTGCAAGAATAAATTGCCGAGTGAAATTTAAGCGGAAGGATATGCAAGTCACATAATTACCGGTCAATTAATTGTCCCCTTTTAATTAGAGGTGTCGGTTTCGCGTACGGAAATCGACGGGGGAATTATTGCGCTGCGAGGATGAAATATGCGCCGGCGGTCGAGCGGGTTCATCGTATTGGGATGTGCATTGCTGTTGCCCGGATGCGGCGCCACCGAGCGTGCCGCCGCGGTGCCGTATGCGATCACCGTCGACGTGGCGCCCGACGTCAATCCGGACCTCAACCGCAAGCCTTCGCCGATCGTGCTGAAGGTGTTCCAGCTGCGCGCGGCATCGGCGTTCGACGGCGCCGACTTCTTCTCGCTGCAGGACAAGCCCGAGAACATCCTCGGCGCGGACCTGCTCGGCACCGATCGCGTGATCCTGCGCCCGGGCGAGTCGCGCACGCTGCATTACCGCGGCAACGTCGAGGCCGGCGCGGTCGGCGTGATCGCCGAATACCGGATGCTCGACAAGAACCGCTGGCGCCTCACGGTGCCGCTACCGCGCGCGAAGCAGCTCAACGTATACAAGTTCTGGCAGACGTCGCCCGGCGAGCTGAAGCTGTCGATCGCGGTGAGGAACGGCGGTCTCGCGCTGAACGACACGCGGGGGCGCCCATGACCGAACCGACGATGTCCGCGACGCCGGTCGCCGCACTGCGCCAGCGCGTGGTGTGGACCGAAGGGATGTTCCTTCGGCCGCAGCATTTCCAGCAGCTCGAACGGCACTGGGAGCGCTACGTCGCGCTGCGCTGCCTGCCGCTGCAGGGCTTCTACTGGGGCTTCGACACGCTCGAGATCGACCGGGAGCAGCTCGCGCTCGGCAAGGTCGCGCTACGCGCGGCGGCGGGCGTGATGCGCGACGGCACGCCGTTCGACCTGTCGCATCCCGACGATCTGCCCGAGCCGCTCGACGTGCCACCGGATGCGAAGGACCAGCTCGTCGTGCTCGCGCTGCCGTTGTGGCGCGGCGGCGGCGAGGAGGTGTCGTTCGGCGGGAACGCAAGCGGCAACGGCGGCGCGGACGTCGCGCGCTACGTCGTTCGCGAATACGAAGTGGCCGATGCGAACGCGGTCGCGCTCGGCCCCGCACTGCTGCAAACGGGGCGCCTGAACGTCCGGCTGATGCTGGACACCGAGCTGACCGGCGACTGGCATGCGCTCGGCGTCGTGCGGATCGTCGAGCGGCGCACCGACGCGCGACTGCTCGTCGACGACGGCTACATTCCGCCGCGTCTGGTCGCGCAGCACGACGCGGCGTTGCTGGCATACACGCGCGAGCTGCACGGATTGCTGACGCAGCGCAGCGACGCGCTGGCCGAGCGCCTGTCGGAGCCGGGGCGCGGCGGCGTATCGGAAGTCGCGGATTTCCTGCTGCTGCAACTGGTGAACCGCTATCTGGCGCTGACCTGGCACGCGCAACAGGACGTCGCGACGCATCCGGAGGCGCTGTTCCGCGACTGGCTGAAGCTCGCATGCGACCTCAGCACGTTCACGGCGGCCGGCCGGCGCCCGCAATCGCTCGCGGTCTACGTGCACGACGACCTGCGCACGAGCTTCGCCGAATTGATGACGGAGCTGCGCCGGTCGCTGTCGACGGTGCTGGAGCAAAACGCGATCCAGATCGAGCTGCGCGACGCGGGCAACGGCATCCGGGTCGCGACGCTCGCCGATCCCGCGCTGCGCGACACGGCCGGCTTCGTGCTGGCCGTGCGCGCGGACGTGCCGGCCGACAGCCTGCGCGCGCGGTTTCCGGCGCAGGCGAAGCTCGGCCCGGTTGAGCGGATCCGCGACCTGGTGCAGTTGCAGCTGCCGGGCATCACGATGCGCCAGTTGCCGGTCGCGCCGCGGCAGATCCCGTATCACGCGGGTCATACGTACTTCGAGATCGACAAGGGCAGCGACCTGTGGAAGCAGCTGGCGCGCTCCGGCGGTCTCGCATTTCATTTCGCCGGCGAATTTCCGGGGCTCTCGATGGAGTTCTGGGCGATTCGCGGGTGAGGGCGGGGCAGCGCGATGAATTCTTCCTCCGATTCGATTTCCGCCGGCGCAGGCGGGTTCGTGCCGCCGAATCCGGGCGGCATGCATCCATCGGCCGCGTCCGGCGCGGCCGGGCCGACGGCCACGCAGCCGCGCCCCGGCCGCTGGGCCGCCAGCGGCACGAATCCGCTCGTCGCGGCAGCCAACCCGCTGCTCAATCTCGTGCCCCAGATCCGCTCGACCGTCCATCATCCGAATCCGGCATGGCTGCGCGAGCACCTCGTCGTCGAGATCCGTCAGTTCGAGGCTCGCGCGCAGGAAGCCGGCGTGCCGTCCGAGGCGATCATCGGCGCGCGCTACTGCCTGTGCACGGCGCTCGACGAAGCAGCCGCGCTGACGCCGTGGGGCGGCAGCGTGTGGTCGTCGCACAGCCTGCTCGTGTCGTTCCACAACGAAACCTGGGGCGGCGAGAAGTTCTTCCACCTGCTCGAACGCCTGTCCCAGCAGCCGCGCCAGCACCTCGACCTGCTGGAGCTGCTGTATTTCTGTCTCGCGCTCGGCTTCGAGGGCCGCTATCGGGTGCTCGACAACGGTCATGCGGAGCTCGACGCGCTGCGCTGGCAACTGGCTCACACGATCCGCTCGGTGCGCGGCGAATTCGAGCCCGCGCTGTCGCCGCACTGGCGCGACGTCGTCACGCGCGACGTGTCGCGTCGCTTCGTCGTGCCGCTCTGGGTCTGTGTGGCGCTTGCGCTGCTGATCGGCTTCGGCGTGTTCGTCGGGCTGCGCATCGCGCTGGCCGGGCATTCGGACCGGCTGTTCGCGTCGATCGACGCGCTGCACGTGCCGAAGCTGCAGCCTGCTCAGGCACCGCCGCGCCCGGCGGCGGCGCCGCGCGTCGCCAAGTTCCTGGCGCCGGAGATCGCGGCCGGCCTCGTGTCGGTGCGCGACGACGCCGATCGCAGCGTGATCGTGCTGCGCGGCGACGGGCTGTTCAAGTCCGGCTCGACGTCGGTGATCGACCGTTACGCGCCGGTGCTCGCACGCGTCGCGGATGCGCTCAACCAGGTGCCCGGCAACGTGCGTGTGACCGGCTATACCGACGACACGCCGGTGCACACGGCACGCTTCGCGTCGAACTGGGACTTGTCGCGCGAGCGCGCGGAGGCCGTGCGCGGCATGATCGCCGCGCGCCTCGACCATCCGGAGCGACTCGCGGCCGAGGGGCGCGGCACGCTCGATCCGGTCGCGCCGAACGATACGCCCGCGAACCGCGCGCTGAACCGGCGCGTCGAGATCACGCTGCTGCCGGCGCCCGGCAGTGCCGCCGTCGGCGCGACGCAGGGAGCGCACTGACATGAACCAGGCTGTCGCGCGTTTCGTCCGGCCGTTGCCGTCGCGGGAGATCTGGACCTTCGCCGGTCTCGTCGTGCTCGCGTGTTTCGTGTGGCTCGCCGGGCCGCTGTTCGCGTTCGCCGAGATCCGCCCGCTCGAAAGCGGCTGGGCGCGCGCGGCGACGATCGCGGTGCTGTTCGCCGCGTGGGGCGCACGCGTGGCGTGGCGAAGCTGGCACGCAAGCCGCTTGAACGCGCAGTTGCTGAACCAGTTGCGCGAGGCCGCGCCCGGGCCGGCGAACGCCGACGACCCGGCCAAGGCCCAGCTCGACGAGCTGCGCAGCCGCTTCGACGAGGCCGCGGCGCTGCTGAAGAAGGTCCGCTTCGGGCAGGCGGACACCGCGCGCAAGGGGTTGGCGCGTTGGTTCGACCGGATGTCGCGCCAGTATCTGTACCAGTTGCCGTGGTACGTGTTCATCGGCGCGCCAGGCTCGGGCAAGACGACCGCGCTCGTCAATTCCGGGCTCAGTTTTCCGCTCGCCGAGCAGTTCGGCCGTGCCGCGATTCGCGGTGTGGGCGGCACCCGGCACTGCGACTGGTGGTTCACGAACGACGCGGTGCTGATCGACACGGCCGGCCGCTACACGACCCATGAAGGCAACCGCGCACTCGACGAAGCCGAGTGGAAAGGCTTCGTCGAACTGCTGAAGAAGTACCGCACGCGCCAGCCGCTGAACGGCGCGATGCTGACGATCAGCGTCGCCGACCTGGTCGGCGCGTCGGAAGCCGAGCGCACGCAGCACGCGATGGTGCTGCGCAAGCGGCTGCTCGAGCTGCGGGCGCAGCTCGGCATCCGGTTTCCCGTCTACCTGCTCGTGACGAAGGCCGACCTGCTGGCCGGCTTCGCCGAGTATTTCGGCGGCTTCGGCCGCGCGGAATGCGCGCAGGTGTGGGGTTTCACGTTCCCGCTCGCGCAAAGCGAGGCGCCGGGCTTCGACCTGCGTGCCGACTTCGACCGCGAATACCGGCTGCTGCACCAGCGGCTGAACGACGGGCTGCCCGAGCTGCTCGCCACACAGACCGACGCGCGCCAGCGCGAGATGGCGTACCTGCTGCCGCAGCAGGTCGCCGACTTGCAGGACATGCTCGGCCAGTTCGTCGCCGAAGTGTTTTCCGTGTCGAGCTTCGAGCCGATGCCGATGTTGCGCGGCGTGTACCTGACGAGCGGCACGCAGGAAGGCACCGCGTTCGACCGCGTGATGAGCGGCATCAAGCGCTTCCTGAAGATCGAGGGCGTGCCGCCGGTTGCCCAGGTCGGCTCGACCGGGCGCAGCTTCTTCTTGAAGTCGTTGCTGCAGGAGCACATCTTCCGCGAAGCCGCGCTCGCCGGCAGCGACCTGCGCTGGCATCAGAAGCGGCGCGTGTTGCAGATCGCCGGCTATGCGCTCCTCGCGCTCGCGAGCGTGGTCGTGCTGGCCGCCTGGCTGCGCAGCTATGCGAACAATCGCGCGTATCTCGACCGGATCGCGCAGCAGGTGCCCGCCGTCGATGCGCAGATCGCCGGTGCGAAGTTCTCGGATGCGGCCGACATCGCGCGGCTGCTGCCGGTGCTCGATGCGCTCGGCGGGCTCGCGAATGCCGGCGGCGTCGACCGCTCGCATCCGCCGCTCGCGTACCGCTGGGGGCTGTTTCAGGGCGAGAAGATCGACGAGGCCGTCGACGCCGTGTACCGGCGCGCGCTCGACGACGTGCTGCTGCCGATCGCCGCGCGCCGGATGGAGGCCGCGCTGAGCGATGCGCGGCCGGACGAAACCGACTACGCGTATGCGGCGCTGAAGGCCTACCTGATGCTGTACGACAGCGCGCATTACGATCCCGCGTTCGTGCAGGCCGTCGTCGATCTGGAAATGGAGCGCTCGTTGCCGCCCGATTTCTCGCCGGCCGAACGCTCGGCGCTGCGCGCGCATCTCGCCGCGCTGTTCGGCAACCGGGTGGCCGTGTCGCCGTATCCGATGAACGAGCGGCTCGTGGCCGACGTGCGCGACCGGCTGCGGCAGGTGCCGTTCTCGCAGCGGCTGTATCGCCAGCTCACGCGCACGCTGCGGCCGGCGACGTCCGCGTTCGATTTCAGCGTCGCGCGCGCGGTGGGGCCCGACGCGTCGCTCGTGTTCCGCCGCCAGAGCGGCAAGCCGCTGTCGGAAGGCGTGCCGGGCCTGTATACGCGCAACGGCTATCGGAACGTGTTCGCGCCGCGCCTCGCGGGCGAGGTCGACGCATACGGGCGCGAGGAGGTGTGGGTGCTGAATCTCGGGCTGTCCGAGATCCCCGGGCCGAACGACGCCGCCGCATGGGCGCGCGACATCCGCCAGCTGTACCTGAACGACTATCTGAAGATCTGGGACGACCATCTCGCCGACATCAAGCTGCAGCGCACGGCGACGCTCGCGCAGAGCATCCAGGTCGCGCGCGCGCTGTCGTCGGCGGATTCGCCGCTCACCCGGCTGATGATCGCACTCGCACGCGACACGGCGCTCGGCGACGCGCCGGGCGGCGCGCGCAATCTCGCGTCGCGCGCGCAGGACAAGGTCGACGAGGCGCGCAGTTCGCTGTCGCAGATCTTCGCGGGGCAGGGCGCGAGCGACGCGAATCCGTCAGCGGTGGCGCCCGCGAGCCCCGAGCAGGTGGTCGACAGCCACTTCGCCGGGCTGCGCGCGTTCGCGCCGGGCAGCGGTGACCAGGCGCAGGCGTTCGACGCGGTGCTGAAGTCGATCGACGCGCTCTATACGTACCTGACGGCCACCGACGATGCGCTGCGCAGCGGCGCCCAGCCGCCGCCGTCCGACGCGCCCGCGCGACTGCGCGCGCAGGCCGGTCGGCTGCCCACGCCGTTCCGCGAAGTGCTCGACGACCTGTCGAACGTCGCGAACGGCAGCGTCGCGACCGTCGAGCAGCGCAGCGTCGCGCAGCGGGCCGGCGCGAACGTCGGCGATTTCTGCCGGCAGGCGATCGCGGGCCGCTATCCGTTCGCGCGCGGATCGTCGCGCGACGTCGCACCGGCGGATTTCGCGCAGATGTTCGCGCCGGGCGGCCTGATGGACGATTTCTTCCAGAAGAACCTGCAGTCGATCGTCGATACGACGTCGCATCCGTGGCGTTTCGCGAACCGCAACGCGGACGCCGATCCGGCGGCGGCCGCGATGCTTTCGTCGTTCGAGAAGGCCGCGGTGATTCGCGACGCCTATTTCGGCGGCGGCGCACGCACGGCGCAACTGAAGGTGCAGATCCAGCCGCTCGAAATGGACCCGTCGCTCACGGAGATGGTGCTCGACGTCGACGGCCAGATCGTCCGTTATGCGCACGGCCCGCTCGTGCAGAGCGCGGTGGACTGGCCGGGCACGCGCGGCAGCAACCAGGTGCGCCTGCAGGTGTCGGGGCAGGCCGGCGCGACCGACGGCTTCACGACCAACGGGCCGTGGGCGCTGCACCGGCTGTTCGACCGCGCGGCCGTGTCGGCCGGGCGCGGGTCGGACCAGATGGTCGCGCGCTTCACCGTCGACGGCAAACCGCTCGTGCTGCAGGTGAATGCGGGCAGTGTCCGCAATCCGTTCAGGCTGCCCCAGATGGAGTCCTTTACATGCCCTCCGAAGCAATGAGCCGCCTGCCGCCGCTCACGCGCGCCGATGGCGACGCCCCGGCCTGGTACGGAAAGATCCCCGGCGCCGGCGACTTCGTGAACAGCCGGCTGCCGCATGCGCTCGCGCAGTGGTGGGAACGCTGGCTTCAGCAGGGGATGGCCGCGATGCGCCAGCGTGGCCCGGACGAGATCGCGCGCCACTACACGGTCGCGCCGGTCTGGAATTTCCTGGTGCCGGCGGGCGCCGGCGCGTCGTGCGTGCAGGCAGGTTGTCTCGCGCCGAGCTGCGACCGCGTCGGGCGCTACTACCCGGTGATCGTCACGCTGCCGATGCCGGCGGCCGACTACTGGAACGGGCTGCCGGACGCCGCCGACGCGTTCTACTGGCAGATCGGCCACGCGCTGCTCGACGCGATTCGGCATGCGCGCGCGCCAGTCGACCTCGAGGAGACGCTTGACCGCGTGCGGCTCGCGCCGGGCGGCGGGCCGCCGGCGGAAGTTGTCGACGGGATGCCGGCAACGCTGCCCGAACGACCGGCGCTCGCCGCGTGGCCCGGGCTGTCCGGTTATTTCGATCCCCACGGCGGGACGAGCTTCTGGTGGACCAATCGCGCCGACGGCTCGCCGCTGCGCACGCATGCGCATACAGGTGCACCCGACAACGCGCTGTTCCTGACGCTGTTCGGCGGTAGCTGACGGTGCCGGTCGGCGGTCGGAGGCTGGCAACGCAGGCAATACGGATGCGGTATCGCGAGGTAGACATGAAGGACCCTTCATCGAGAGACAACGAGCACGACACGGCGACCCGCGGCGACGCGCCCGAATTCACGGTGCGGCCGCTGCCGCTCGGTCATCGCCTGGGCGAGCTGCAGCTCGACGAGGTGCTGGGCATCGGCGGTTTCGGCATCGTCTATCGCGCGTTCGACCGCACGTTGCGGCGCGCGGTCGCGATCAAGGAATACATGCCGTCGATGCTCGCGACGCGCGGCGGCGACTACACGGTGTCGCTGCGCTCCGAGCGGTTCGCCCAGGCGTTCGACGCGGGACGCGGCGCGTTCCTCAACGAGGCGCGCTTGCTCGCGCAATTCGACCATCCGGGGCTCGTGAAGGTGCTGCATTTCTGGGAGAGCCACGGCACCGCATACATGGTGATGCCGTTCTACGAGGGGCGCACGCTCAAGCAGCTGCTCGACGGCGGTGTGCGGATGAGCGAGACGCAATTGCGCAACATCGTCGGCGCGCTGCTCGGCGCGCTCGACACGCTGCATCGCGCGCAGTGCTTCCATCGCGACGTCGCGCTCGACAACGTGCTGATCCGCCCGAACGGCAGCGCGATCCTGCTCGACTTCGGCGCGGCGCGCAAGCGGATCGGCGATCTCGTCGACGACGGCGCGATGATGATCAAGCCCGGTTACGCGCCGATCGAGCAATACACCGACGACCCCGCGTTCAGCCAGGGGCCGTGGACCGATCTCTACGCGCTCGGCGCGGTGATGCACGCGTTGATCACAGGTGAACTGCCGCCCGCGGCCGTCGTGCGCAGCATCAAGGACACGTACCGGCCGCTCGCGTCGCGCGAGTTGCCGGCCGGCGAGGTGTACAGCCCGGCGTTCCTCGCGGCGATCGATCACGCGTTGCAGTTGCGGATCCCGGATCGGCCGGAGTCGGTCGCGGCGTTCGCGGCGGAACTCGGGTTGCGCGATCTCGACCGCACGGGCGGCGGGTATGGTGCGGCAGTTGTGTCGCCGGCCGCCGATGCCGGCGGCGGCGGAGCAGGGAAGGTGGCTTCCGGTGTTTTGGGGGCGGCAGCGGCGTCGGGCGATGCAACACCGGGTGTGCGGTCGTCGCAACCTGAGCGGCCTGAAGGCCCGACGAGCACTTCCGATACGCCGTCTACCGCGTCCGCCGGGGCTGGCGACAAGCCGAACGATCGCGGGCCTTTGGCGTCGACGGCGGCTGCGCAAGCCCTGCATTCATCGACTTCGCCCACGTCTGCAACTGCTTCGTCATCCGTATCGCAGGCGTCGACTTCCGCGAAAACCGGGCGATCCGACGGGCGTGAAGGTGATGAGGGGCGTGCAAAGGAAGAGGCGAACGACGAGCGGTCGGCTTCGACGCCCGAGGCGCGTGAGGATGCCGGCGTGCGATCGGGAAGCGCCGGGGCGGACAGCGGGCAGGGCCGTGCAACGGATACAGGAAACCTGAACGGAACGGCAGTGCCAATTGCTGGCGCTGCTGGCGCTGCTGGCGCTGCTGGCGCTGCTGGCGCCTCCACATCCACGCCGTCGCCGGGTGCATCGCCTCCGATCCACTCGCCGCGCCGCCCATCGTTCATCGCGGCGGGCAACCGGCGCACGAAGACCTACGTGGGTGGCGCGCTGGCAGCCCTGATCGTCGTTGGCATCGCCGCGACCTATCTGTCGCGTCCCGCGAAAGTCGCGGGCGAACCGGAAGCGGGCGCAAGCCAGCCGCTGGCGGGCGTTGCGTCCTCGGGCGCGGCGTCGGACGCGATGCTCGCGCAGCGCGGCCCGACGCCGATCGTCGTGCCGCCGTCGAGCCTGCCGGCCGGATCGTCCGCGCAGGTGCCGCCTCCCTCGCTGGCCGCCGCGCCGGCCAGCACGCCCGCTGCGGGGGCGGCCGTTCCCGCGCCGCAGGTCGCGACGACCGCCACGGACATCGCCGGCGTCACGCCGTCGCAAGCCGGTTCGAGCGCGACCATCGCACCGGCCGGCAGCCTCGACACATCGGAGCGCGTCGTCAACGTGCCGCCGTCGGAGGCCGCTGCGCCGCCGTCGACCGCACCGGCGCCCGCGCCGGCGTCGCCATCGGAAGCGGCGACGGCCGTTGCCGCGATCAACGCGCCGGCCGTCGAGCAGCGCCCGCCGAAACAGGAGACCGTCCAGGTCCGTTTCAACGTGCGTCCGTGGGGCGACGTGTACGTGAACGGCGCACGGCGCGGCGCGAGCCCGCCGCTGCGCTCGGTGTCGCTGACGCCGGGCGTCTATCAGATCGAGATCCGCAACGGCTCGCTGCCGCCGTTGCACCGCACCGTGGCGATCGACTTCGGCAGCAAACCGGTCAACATCGACTATGCATTCGAATGACGTCAGCCAGGCGGCGCTGGCTGCCGCCGCATTGTCCTCGCCGTCGCCCGGCCTGCTGGCGGCGACGCCGCGCGCCGAGTTGATCGGCCGGCTGCTGGCGGAGGTCTCGCCCGAAGCCCCGTGCGGTCCGAACCTCGAATACGACGCCGACTTCCTGCAGCTTCAGGAGCGGGCGACACCGCGCGCCGAGCAGCAATACGGCGACACCGTGATTCCGGCCGAGACGCCCGATTGGCGTGCGGTCGAGCGCCTTGCGCTCGCGCTGGGCGAGCGGACGAAGGACTTGCGTGTCGCCGCGTATCTCGCGCGCAGCTGGACCGAGCAGCACGGCATCCCGGGCTACGCGGACGGGCTCGCGGTCGTCGCCGGCCTGATCGGGCGCTGGTGGGACGATTTGCATCCGCGCCTCGACGCCGATGGCGAACCGGATCCGACATTGCGGATGAACGCGCTCGCCGATGTCGCCGGCGCGCACGAATGCGCGCGCGCGGCGCGGCGCCAGCCGCTGTTCGACGGCGGCCCGAGCGTGCGCGACGCCGAACGCGCGCTCGACGGCCGCGACGAAACGGGCGGCCCGGCCGCAGTCAGCCGCGACGGCCTGGTTGCCGCGCTGTCGACCGCAGGCGACGACGGCCGCGTGCCGATCGACGCGGTGCGCGCGGTGCTGGGTGCGCTGGACGCGATCCGCGCGCACGTCACGGACCGGCTCGGCAGCGAATGGTCGCCCGATGCAAGCGACACGGAAAAGGCGTTGCAACGCATCGTGCACGAAATGCCGGAGCCGGAGCCGGAGCCGATGCACGCGGCACGGCCGGCGGACGGTTCGATTCCGGCGGCGCCGGCCGCATCCGGCGCCGCGCACGCCGCGTCCACGCCGGCGGCGTTGCCGAACGGGCAGGCCTGGCGCGATGCCGAGGTCGCGAGCCGCGACGACGTGCGGCTCGGCATCGACAAGATGTGCCGCTATTTCGAACTGCACGAGCCGAGCCACCCGGCGCCGCTGCTGCTGCGGCGTGCGCAGCGGCTGCTCGCGCTCGACTTCTACGAAATCATCCGGGATCTCGCTCCGGAGAGCCTGCCGAAGCTGGACCTGCTGAGCGGCGAGCGGAGCGAATGAGGCAAGCCGCCCGGCGGCGGCGACGTACACGCAATCTGATCGATGTGAAGGAGCGGACGATGACGGACAGAACCAAGGCGGCAGGCAGCGGACAGAAGTTCATCGCGCGCAATCGGGCGCCGCGCGTGCAGATCGAGTACGACGTCGAGACCTACGGCGCCGAGCGCAAGGTGCAGCTGCCGTTCGTGATGGGCGTCATCGCGGACCTGGCGGGCAAGCGTGCCGAGCCGCTGCCCGATTTGCCGGAGCGCAAATTCCTCGAGATCGACGTCGACAACTTCGACGAACGGATGAAGTCGGTCGCGCCGCGCGTCGCGTTCCAGGTGCCCAACACGCTGACGGGCGAAGGGATGCTCAACGTCGACATGACGTTCGAGCAGATCGACGATTTCTCGCCGGCGGCGATCGCGCGCAACGTCGACGCGCTGCGCCGGCTGCTGGATGCGCGCACCGAGCTGTCGAACCTGCTGTCGTACATGGACGGCAAGCACGGCGCCGAGCAACTGATCGAGCGCGCGATCAACGATCCCGACCTGCTGAAGACGCTCGTGCGCGAACCGCGCGCTGATGCGCAGGCCGGCGACGCGACCCAACCGGAGGCCCGCGATGAATGACCCCGTCCAGTCCCGCGCAGAAGCTCGCAACACCCGCGACGCCGCGCAGCCGGCCGTCGCGCACGGCGAGTTCGCCGCGCTGCTGCAGAAGGAGTTCAAGCCGAAGACCGCCGAGGCGCGCGAATCGGTCGAGCGCGCGGTGCGCACGCTCGCGCAACAGGCGCTCGAACATACGGTCGGCATGACGACCGACGCATACGGCAGCGTGAAGCAGATCATCGCGGAAATCGACCGGAAGCTGTCCGAGCAGATCAACCAGATCCTGCATCACGACGAATTCCAGACGCTCGAAGGTGCATGGCGCGGCCTGCATTACCTCGTCACGCACACCGAGACCGACGAGCTGCTGAAGATCAAGGCCCTGCCGGCGTCGCGCAACGAGGTCGCGCGGATGCTCAAGCGCTACAAGGGCGTCGCGTGGGACCAGAGCCCGCTGTTCCGCAAGATCTACGAGGAGGAATACGGGCAGTTCGGCGGCGAGCCGTTCGGCTGCCTCGTCGGCGACTTCTATTTCAATCACAGCCCGCCGGACGTCGAGATGCTCGGCGAGCTGTCGAAGATCGCGGCGGCCGCGCACGCGCCGTTCATCGCGGGCGCGTCGCCGGAACTGATGCAGATGGATTCGTGGCAGGAGCTGTCGAATCCGCGCGACCTCACCAAGATCTTCCAGAACACCGAATACGCGGGCTGGCGCAGCCTGCGGCAGTCGGAGGATTCGCGCTACGTCGGCCTCGCGATGCCGCGTTTTCTCGCGCGGCTGCCGTATGGCGCGCGCACCAATCCCGTCGACGAATTCGACTTCGAGGAAGACACCGACGCCGCGAATCACGACCGCTACACGTGGGCAAACTCGGCTTACGCGATGGCCGCGAACATCAACCGCTCGTTCAAGTTGTACGGCTGGTGCTCGTCGATTCGCGGCGTCGAGTCGGGTGGGGCGGTCGAAGGGCTGCCGAGCCATACGTTCCCGACCGACGACGGCGGCGTCGACCAGAAATGCCCGACCGAGATCGCCATCAGCGACCGCCGCGAAGCCGAGCTCGCGAAGAACGGCTTCATGCCGTTCGTGCACCGGAAGAACTCGGATTTCGCGGCGTTCATCGGCGCGCAGTCGCTGTACCAGCCGGCCGAGTATCACGACCCCGACGCGACCGCGAACGCGCGGTTGTCCGGCCGCCTGCCTTACCTGTTCGCGTGCTGCCGCTTCGCGCACTACCTGAAATGCATCGTGCGCGACAAGATCGGCTCGTTCCGCGAGCGCGACGACATGGAGCGCTGGCTCAACGACTGGATCATGAACTACGTCGACGGCGACCCCGTGAACTCGTCCCAGGAAACCAAGGCGCGCAAGCCGCTGGCGGCCGCGCAGGTGGTCGTCGACGAGGTCGAGGACAACCCCGGCTACTACACGTCGAAATTCTTCCTGCGACCGCATTACCAGCTCGAAGGGCTCACCGTGTCGCTGCGGCTCATCTCGCGGTTGCCTTCGGCGAAGGCGGCGAACGAGTGAGCGGCACGCGGCATTCGATACGGCATTCAACGTGATTTCGCACCGAAACGGAGACGGCAATGGGCGTGGCAATGTTTATGAAGGTGGACGGCGTGACCGGCGAATCGGCGGACGCGCAGCACAAGGGCTGGACCGACATCGAATCGTTCACGTGGGGCGCGAGCCAGCCGGGCGCGATGGCGAGCGGCAGCGGCGGCAACGCGGGCAAGGCGAGTTTCAACGATCTCGTCGTGGCCGCATACATGGACAAGGGCGCGCCCGCGATCGTCAAGAACTGCGCGAGCGGCAAGCACTTGCCGAAGGTCGAGATCTCCGCGTGCAAGACCGGCGGCACGCAGGTCGAGTTCATGCGCGTGACGTTGCAGGAAGTGCTCGTCACGTCCGCGCAGGTCGCGGGCATCGACCCCGGCGACGCGGCCGACCGGCTGATGATGCACTACGGCTTCCAGGCCGCGAAGGTGAAGAAGCAGTACTGGCAGCAGAACGACAACGGCGGCAAGGGCGCCGAGGTGTCGGTCGGCTGGAACATCAAGGAAAACACCGAGATGTGACGGCGGAGCGATGACGATGGACGACCCGCAAGCCCGCGCCGGCCGGCACGCCGGAGTGCGCGACCGGCTGCAGCCCGCGCTGCTCGACCGGCTGACCGACGACGCGCCGCAGCGCACGGCCGATCCGCCCGGCACGCAAGGGATCGGCGCCGAGCGCCTGCGTGCGGCCGTGCTGCGCGATCTCGCGTGGCTGCTCAATACGCGCAATGCCGAGGACGGCTTCGTCGACTGGGCCGCATTCGCGCATGCGCAGGCCTCGGTGCTCAACTACGGGATGCGGCCGCTCGTCGGCAAGCCGATGTCGGGCGTCGAGCGGATGTCGGTCGAGGCGTCGATCCGCGACGCGATCGTGCGCTTCGAGCCACGCATCGCACCGGACAGCGTCGAGGTCCGCAGCGTCGCCGATGCATCGGACGGGCGTGCCGGCGAACGGCGTCACAACGTGCTGCTGTTCGAGATTCGCGGCACGCTGTGGTCGATCCCGCATCCGGTCGAATTCGTGCTGCGCTCCGACCTCGATCTCGAGACGGGTGCGATGTCGCTGCGGTCCGCGGCGGGAAACTGACACGATGGATACGCGCCTGCTCGACTACTACAACCGCGAACTCGCGTACCTGCGCGAGCTCGGCGACGAATTCGCGCAGCAGTTTCCGAAGGTCGCCGCGCGGCTGCGGCTCACCGAATCCGGGCCGCCCGATCCGTACGTCGAACGGCTGCTCGAAGGCTTCAGTTTCCTCACCGCGCGCGTGCAGCTGAAGATGGACGCCGAGTTTCCGCGCTTCACGCAGGCGCTGCTGGACGCGGTGTATCCGGGCTATCTCGCGCCATTGCCGTCGATGGCGATCGTGCGGTTCGCGCCGATGCTCAACGAAGGCAGCCTCGCACAGGGCTGGCGGCTGCCGGCCGGCACCGCGCTGCGCGCGCGGCCCGCCGCGTCCGAGCAGACCGCGTGCGAATTCCGTACCGCGCACGACCTGACGCTGTGGCCGCTCGAGCTGACCGATGCGGCCGTCACCGGCGCGCCGTCATGGTTGCCGCGCGGCGCCGTGGCTGCGCGCCAGGACGTGCGCGGCGCGCTGCGCATCCGGCTCAAGGCGCGTGGCGGCGCCAGGCTGTCGCAACTGCCGCTCGAGCGGCTGACCTTTCATCTCGCGGGCCCGGAACGCGACGCGCTGCACCTGCTCGAACTGATCGCCGCGCATGCGCTCGGCGCTGTCTGCCACGACCCGGGGCAGCCGCCGCGCTGGCTGCATACGCTCGACGCCGATGCGATCGTCCATGAGGGTTTCGATCCGGCGCAGGCGGTCCTGCCCGACGACGGGCGCAGTTTCCACGGCTACCGGCTGCTGCGCGAGTATTTCGCGTTTCCGGCGCGCTTCCTGTTCTTCAGTATCGGCGGGCTGCGCGCCGCGCTCGCGCGCGCCACCGGCGACGAATGCGAGCTGACCGTGCTGTTCGATCGCCACGACGCCGCGCTCGAAGCGGCCGTCGATGCGCGGCATCTGGCGCTGAACTGCACACCGGCCGTGAACCTGTTCGCACGTCGCGGCGACCGGATCCTGTTGCAGCCGGGCGCGCGCGAGCATCATGTCGTCGTCGACCGCAGCCGGCCGCTCGATCACGAGGTCTATGCCGTGCAGCGGCTCGCGAGCGAGCAGCGCGACGATGGCCAGTCGCGCGAATTCCGGCCGTTTCATGCGTCGTTCGCGCGCGACGACGGCAACTACGGCGCGTACTACACGGTACGGCGCGAGGCTCGGCTGGTGTCCGCGCAGGCACGCGCGAACGGCACGCGCACCGGCTACGTCGGCAGCGAAACCTATGTGTCGCTCGTCGACAGCCAGTGCGCGCCGTACGACGAGACGATGCGCTACCTGTCCGTCGACACGCTGTGCACGAACCGCGACCTCGCGCTGCTGCTGCCGCCGGGCGATGCGAACGCGTTCACGCTGCGCATTTCGGCGCCCGTCGAGCGCATCGTCGCGATTCGCGGCCCGTCGCGCCCGCGCCCGCCGATCGCCGATGCGCAGACGGCCTGGCGGCTCGTCCGCCATCTCGGGCTCGCCCGGCAAACGCTGACCGATCTCGACGACGACGAAGGCGCACATGCACTACGCGAGCTGCTCGGCCTGCACGCCGACCCGGCCGATGCCGCGATGCGCCGGCAGATCGACGGCGTGCGGCGCGTCGCGTTCTCGCCGGTGTTCCGGCGGCTGCCGGCGCTCGGCCCGCTGATGTTCGGACGCGGCGTGCAGGTCGACGTGACCGTCGACGATCATGCGTTTTCCGGCGACAGCCCGTTCCTGCTCGGCGCGGTGCTCGAACAGTTCTTCACGCGGCATGTTTCGATCAATGCGTTCGCCGAATGCGTGCTGACCAGCGTGCAGCGCGGCACGCTCGCGCACTGGCCCGCGCGCATCGGCCGGCGGCCCGCGATATGAAGCACGACACGCCACCCGGCGCTCGATCGGCCGTCGAATCCGCCCGCCGCGATGCGTGGTGGGCGCGACTGCGCGCCGCGCCGCATGGCTACGACCTGTTCCAGGCGTTGCGTTGGCTCGACGCGCTGTCGTCCGGCCGCGCACCGCTCGGCCATGCCGCGCGGCCGCGCGACGAACCGGTGCGGCTCGGGCAACAGCCGTCGCTCGCGTTCGCGGCGTCGATGGTGGCCGGCGCATACGATGGGGACGGCGGCGCCACGCGGCCGCGCATCGCGATCCACGGTTTCGGGTTGTTCGGACCGAACGGTCCGCTGCCGACCCACCTGACCGAATACGCGCACGAGCGCGCGGCCCAGCACGACGACCCGACGTTCGCCGCATTCGCGGACCTGTTTCATCACCGGCTGATCCTGCTGTTCTACCGCGCATGGGCCGACGCGCAACCGACGGCGAGCCTCGATCGTCCCGGGCGCGCACGGTTCGACGCGTATGTCGCGAGCCTCATCGGGCGCGCCGCGCATGACGACAGGCCGGCCGCGCAGGCCGATGCGGAACGCACGGCCGCCGACACGCTCGCGCCGCATGCGCTTTATTTCCACGCGGGTCATCTCGTGCGGCACACGCGCAACCCGGAAGGGCTCGTGCAGATCCTGAGCAGCCATTTCGGCGTCGACGCGCGCATCGTCGAGCACGTGCCGCGCTGGGTCGCGATCGAGCGCTCGCAGCGCTGCGTGATCCGTGCGACGCGGCCGACCCTGCGCGTCGGCGGCGTCGCGCTCGGCATCGCGGTGCGCGACGCGCAGTCTCATTTCCGGATCGTGCTCGGGCCGCTGTCGCTCGACGCGTACCGGCGCTTCCTGCCGGGCGGTCCGCACGCGCGGCAGCTCGCGCACTGGGTGCGCGAATACGTCGGCATCGAGTTCGACTGGGACGTCCAGCTCGAACTGGCGGCCGACGCGGTGCCCGCGATCGCGCTCGGCGCGCCGCAGGGCCTCGGCCGTACCGCGTGGCTCGGGCAGCGGCTCGACGCGGGGCCCGCGCGCGATCTCGTCGTCCGTTACGACGCGCGCCGTGGCGGGACGCCGCGCACCGGCGCCGTCCCTCATCGCGAAACCGCCTAAACGGGAACCGTCATGTCCGATATCGGCCGCGTCAACCTGTTCGGAAAGCTCAACCCGCTCCTCTACGAAACGCTCGAGCAGGCGACCGGATTCTGCCGGCTGCGCGGCAATCCATACGTGGAGCTCGCGCACTGGATCAAGCAGCTCCTGCAGCGGCCCGACGGCGACCTGCAGCGCGTGCTGCGCCGGTTCGAGATCGACGAGGCCGCGATCGAGCGCGGGCTCGTCGCGTCGCTCGATCGGCTGCCGCGTGGCGCGGGATCGGTGTCGGACCTGTCCGTGCACATCGACGACGCGGTCGAACGCGCGTGGGTCTATGCGACCTTGAAATACGACGCGACGCGGATTCGCGGCGCGGTCCTGTTGCTCGCGATCCTGAAGACGCCGCAGTTGCGCAACGTGTTGTATGCGATCGCACGCGAGTTCGAGCGCATCGTGCCCGACGTGCTCGCCGACGAACTCGCATCGATCGTCGACGGTTCGCCCGAGGCGCAACCGACTGCGCGTGCCGATCCGGGCTCGGGCGCCGGCTCCGGCGACGCCGCGATGCGCGGTGCGCCAGTCGCGGAAGGCGCGGAAGGCGCGGAAGGCGCGGCCCTGGCGCGCTTCGCCGTCGACCTGACCGCCCGTGCGCGGGCAGGCGAGATCGACCCCGTCGTCGGGCGCGACGCGGAGATCCGCCAGATCGTCGACATCCTGCTGCGGCGCCGGCAGAACAACCCGCTGCTGGTCGGCGAGGCCGGCGTCGGCAAGACCGCCGTCGCGGAAGGCTTCGCGCTGCGCATCGCCGCCGGCGACGTGCCGCCGTCTCTGCGAGACGTCGCGCTGTACCTGCTCGACATCGGGCTGCTGCAGGCCGGCGCGAGCGTGAAGGGCGAATTCGAGAGCCGCCTGCGCGACGTGATCGACGAAGCGATGTCGTCCGAGCGGCCGACGATCCTCTTCGTCGACGAAGTCCATACGCTCGTCGGCGCGGGCGGGGCGGCCGGCACCGGCGACGCCGCGAACCTGCTGAAACCGGCGCTCGCGCGCGGCCTGCTGCGCACCATCGGCGCGACCACCTGGTCCGAGTACAAGCAGTACATCGAGAAGGATCCCGCGCTGACGCGGCGCTTCCAGCTCGTCCACGTGCTCGAACCCGAGGAGGCCGCCGCCGTGACGATGCTGCGCGGCCTCGCCGCGAAGCTCGAAGCCCACCACCGCGTGCTGGTGCTCGACGATGCGCTGCAGGCCGCCGTGACGTTGTCGCATCGGTATATTCCCGCGCGGCAGTTGCCGGACAAGGCGATCAGCCTGCTCGACACGGCCTGCGCGCGCGTTGCGGTCAGCCAGCACGCGGTGCCCGCGCCGATCGAGGATGCGCGCCGACGCATCGACGGCCTGCGCGTCGAGCGGGAACGGATCGCGCGCGAGTGCGCGCTCGGCACCGGCGACACCGCGCGGCGCGACGCGATCGATGCCGAGCTTGCCGCCGTGCAGACGGAGCTCGATCGGCTCGATACGCGCTGGCAAGCCGAGCGCGACGCATTGGCCTCGATCGTCGAATCGCGCGCCGCGCTGCTCGACGACGCGCCGTCGCGCGCGCTCACCGGCGACGCACGCGCCGATGTCCTGTCGCGCCTCGCCGCCGCGCAGCAGGCGCTCGCCGAGATGCAGGGCGACGCACCGCTCGTGCTGCCCGCCGTCGACACGCATGCGGTCGCCGCCGTCGTCGCCGACTGGACCGGCATCCCGCTCGGCCGGATGGTGCGCGACGAGACGCAGGCCGTGCTCAAGCTCGCCGAGACGCTCGGCGAACGCGTCGTCGGCCAGCACCATGCGGTCGAACTGATCGCCGAACGGATTCAGACCGCACGTGCGAAGCTCGACGACCCGACCAAACCGCACGGCGTGTTCCTGCTGTGCGGGCCGTCCGGCGTCGGCAAGACCGAGACCGCGCTCGCGCTGGCCGACACGTTGTACGGCGGCGAGCGCAACGCGATCACGATCAACATGAGCGAATTCCAGGAGGCGCACACGGTATCGACGCTGAAGGGCGCGCCGCCCGGCTACGTCGGCTACGGGCAGGGCGGGGTGCTCACCGAGGCCGTGCGCCGGCGGCCGTACAGCGTCGTGCTGCTCGACGAGATCGAGAAGGCGCATCGCGACGTGCACGAGATTTTCTTCCAGGTGTTCGACAAGGGCTGGATGGAAGATGGCGAAGGACGCGACATCGACTTCAGGCATACCGTGATTTTGCTGACGTCGAACGTCGGCGCCGATCGCGTGATGCAGCTGTGCCGCGACCCCGAGCGCCTGCCCGACATGCAGACGCTTGCCGATGCGCTGCGCGCGCCGCTGCTCGACGTGTTCCCCGCCGCGCTGCTCGGCCGGCTGACCGTCGTGCCGTACTACCCGCTGACCGATGCAACGCTCGCGCGCATCGTCGAGTTGCAGTTGCGGCGCTTCGAGAAGCGGATCGACCAACATCACGGAATCCGGCTGCGCTGCACCGATTCGGCGACCGCGCTGATCGTCGAGCGCTGCCGGACGATCGAATCCGGCGGCCGCATGGTCGACGCGATCCTCACGCATACCGTGATGCCGCGGATCGGCCGCGCGATCCTCGAGGCCACGCTCGAAGGTCGCGCGCTGACGTCGATCGAGGTGAGCGCGACCGGCGGCGAATTCGCTTACCGGTTCGACGAGGAGGGAACGACGTGAATCGCGTATTCACACTCGACAGCCCGCACGGCGACGACCTGAAGTTCCACACGCTCGACGGCAGCGACGAACTCGGCCGCCTGTTCGAATTCCGGATCGAGGCGCTGGCGGACAGCCACAGCCTGTCGCTGAAGGACATGCTCGGCAAGCCCGTGACCGTGCGGATCGAGCAGCAGGACCTGTCGACGCGCTATCTGAACGGGATCGTCGCGCGCGCGACGCTGGCCGGCCGGCGTGCCGAGCGGCACTACGGTTACGAACTGGTCGTGCGGCCGTGGCTGTGGCTCGCGACGCGTCGCTCAGATTGCCGGATCTTCCAGAACCGCACCGTGCCCGACATCGTGCAGGAAGTGCTCGCGCCTTACGGCTTCCCCATCGAAAACAAGCTGACCGATGCGTACGTGCCGCGTGAGTTCTGCGTGCAATACAACGAGACCGACGCCGCGTTCGTGATGCGATTGATGGAGTTCGAGGGCATCTATTTTTATTTCCGGCACGCGGCCGACAATCACACGCTCGTGCTGTGCGACGCGATGTCGTCGCACGTCGCGTTGCCCGGCTACGAAGCGATCCCGTACATCGCGCAGGATCGCACCGCGATCGCCGACGAGGAGCACATCGACGGCTGGCTGCCCGCGCAGGCGGTGAGCGTCGGCAAGCATCAGACGACCGACTACGACTATACGAAGCCGCGCGCCGATCTTTCCGCGCAGAAGGTCGATCCGCGCGGTCATGATCACGACAGCTTCGCGTCGTTCGAATGGCCGGGCGGGTATCGCGACGATGCGCCTGGTGCGCATTACAGCCGCGTGCGGCTCGAGGAGCAGCAGGCCGAACATGAGCGGGCAAGTGCTGATACCGACGTGCGCGGCGCCGCGCCGGGCTATCTGTTCACGCTTGCGCATTGCCCGCGTGCCGATCAGAACCGCGAGTACCTGATCGTGCGGTGTCAGTACCGTTTCCAGGAGAACGCGTATGCGAGCGATCAGGGCGCGGAGGCTGTGGTGCATCAGACGATGATGCTCGTGCAGCCGTCGAGTCTGCCTTACCGATCGCCGCGTGAAACGCCGCGGCCACGGACGAACGGGCCGCAGACGGCTACCGTGGTCGGGCCGCCGGGGGAGGAAATCTGGACCGATCAGTATGGGCGGGTGAAGTTGCAGTTCCGGTGGGACCGATACGGGCAGAGCAATCAGGATTCGTCATGCTGGGTTCGAGTGTCGAGTCCTTGGGCCGGGGGTGGATTCGGAGGCGTGCAGATTCCGCGTGTCGGCGATGAGGTGGTCGTCGATTTTCTCAACGGCGATCCGGATGAGCCGATCGTGACGGGGCGCGTTTACAACGGCGAGAAGATGCCGCCGTGGGGGCTGCCAGGCAGTGCGACCCAAAGCGGGTTGCTGTCGCGTTCGTCACCGGGCGGGACGACCGACCATGCGAACGCGTTCCGGTTCGAGGACAAGAAGGGCGCCGAGCAGCTGTGGATGCATGCCGAGCGCAATTTCGACGCGGAGACGGAGGCCGATCACACACTTTCCGTCGGGAACAACCATACGCATACCGTCGGGAACG
The DNA here is from genome assembly GCF_001521935.1 of Burkholderia sp. RF7-non_BP4. NCBI lineage: Bacteria > Pseudomonadati > Pseudomonadota > Betaproteobacteria > Burkholderiales > Burkholderiaceae > Burkholderia > Burkholderia sp. RF7-non_BP4. Next base: position 609,061 of record NZ_LOTA01000010.1, read on the forward strand.
ACGAAACGATGCAGGTGAAGAACAACCGGCAACGGAGCGTCGGGAAGAACGAGACAGTGAATATCGGGCAGAACCGGGTCGCGCAGATCGGGGTGGACGAGACGCATGGGGTGGGGGGAAACCGGACGCGAACGGTCGGCAAGAACGAAACCGTGACGATCGCCGCGAATCGCGATGCGACCATTGGTGGAATACATACCGAGACGGTTGCGAAAGCCAAGACTGAAACGATCGGCGAAGGCAAGACGCTGAATGTCGGACAGATGTATCAAACGACGTCGAAGGACATGAAGACGCTGGTTGCGTCGTCGCATACCGAGGAAATCGGTGCACGTACATCGACGATTGCCAACGCCCATACGCACACGGTCGGCGGTGAGCACACCGTCAACGTCGGCGCGAACCATACGACGAACGTGCAGCATCAGGTGCTCGTCAACGCCGGCGATCAGCTTTCGCTCGTCTGCGGAATGTCCAGCATCGTGATGAAGCGCGACGGCACGATCACGATCCAGGGCGTCAACGTCGCGTCGGCTGGCACCGAAAGCCATACCGTCAACAGCAAGAAGGTGACGTCGTCTGCGTCGGTCGAGCATACGGTCGAAGGGACGATCCTGAAACTGAATCCATAACGGAGGCTCGCACGAATGCAGAACTGGCAGCCGACCAATCCGGTGGAGCGCAGGTTCATGGATGCGCATACGGACTGGATGAGTTTCGCAAAAGAGCAGGATGCGCGATTGATGATCTGGCAGACCGACGAGACGGATGCGGAACTCGTGCGGCTCTATTTTCAGGTTCAGGACGAGACGTCATGTGCGGTCAGGACGATGCGCGCGTCGTTCGTCCATGAAGCGAGTTATGCGAAGGCGCTGACGGACGAACTCATTGCGTTCTATGACAGCCGGCGTGAAGGATCCGATGCGCATGGGGTGCGGGCCGATTGGCAAGCGCCGTACGACGATGACAAGGATCCGTTGCTGTATCTGTTCGCGGTTGCCGACAGCCTGATGCAGCACCATCCGGACGTTTTTCCGGCGATGGTATTCGTGCTGGAACCGGCCAAAGTGCGGGATGACACGGCATGGGTGCGATGGCTCGACGATTTGCTGTCGATCATTGCGGTCGCGCCGCAGCTTGCCGAGCGCGTGCGTTTTGTCGTGCCGCGTACGGATATCGCGCCGTTTGCTGCGTTGATGCAACGGCATCGTGCCGCGGTGCGGGTCGTGCACGGCAAGTACTCGATGGCGAGCGTGCCGCGCGAATTGCTGGCGGAATCGGGCGAGCGCGGGCCGAGCGGTGAATTTCGACGGCATTTCGTGTTGCTGACCGAGATGATCGAACGCGGCAATCCGACTCGGCTGGAGGAATTGCGCGCGGCTGCGCTGAAGGTTGCTGAGCGCGAGCAGTGGTTTGATCAATGCGTTGTCGTGCACCTGATTGCGGGGGCCGCGTATCTGAAGTGGCGGGATCGGGAGCGGGCGATCGACGCGTATCGGAGCGCGGCTAGCAGCGGGATGCGCGCAGTCGAGGCTGGGCATCCGGCCGGACACAAGCTCGTCGCGAACGGATTGTTCGGCGAGGCGAGCGTGCATTTGACGCATAAGGACTATGCGCACTCGGCTTATTGCTACGAGCGTGCGGTCGCGTCGACCACGGCGGCGAAGGATGGACTGATGACGGTCGAGGCGTGGCGGATGAGTGCCGTGTGCTGGGCGCGGGCAGGGGAGCGCGAGCATGCGCTGGAGGCCGGGTTCAATGCGCTCGATGCAGGGTTGATGATCGACGAGCCGATGCGGGCGAACAGCAATCTGCCGATGGTCGTCGAGTGGATGGTATCGCAGCTGGATGTGCGTGACCGGCGACGTAACGCGTTGAGCGAGAAGGTCGTGGCGTTGCGTGGCGGGCGTTGAGCGGAGGCCGAAACCATGGCACTTCTCGCCGTCAAGCATCTCGATCCAGTCGTTGGCGTCGACGTTCACTCGGTACTGGTCACGCCCGGTACGCCCCCCGTGTTCCTGCCGCACCCTCATGTCGGGTTCATGCTCGATCTGCGTGAGTACGTTCAAGCTGCAAAGGCCGTGGTTGGCTGCATTGCAATGATGATCGTGCAGGAGAAAGTGACCGAATACATCGAAGATCATCCCGAAGATGTGGAGAAGCTGGCGCATCTGGCCAATGAGGCGAACCAGCAGGTCAACGACTTGATGGGTGGCGGCAAGCTGCCGGACTTCAAGGACGACCCCAACGTCGCTGAGGGGATGCGGCTGGCGAACGAGGTCAACAAGATCAAGAACCGCATAAGCGATGATCTTGGTTCGAACGTCGGGGCGGGGGGAAGCAGCGGCAGGCCGATTTTTGTGAACGGGATGATGCGGGCCACGGCCGGGACGCATGTGTATCACGTTCCCGGGTTGCATTTTCCTCTCGGGGAATCGTTTGCGCCGCCCGACAAAGTTGAACCGTCGAACGACGGGGAATCGTTCATGGGCAGCAAGACGGTGCTCGCCAACAACGATCCGATGTCGTACATGGCGCTAGAGGCGTTGAGTTGCTGGTCGGTCGGAATGGAGCCGCCGCCGCATAACAGCGCGCATACCGATCGGACTTATCCGTCGATGCCGAGTTCGGTGATGTTGCCGATTCCGGCAGGGCGGCCGGTTTTTGTGGGCGGGCCGCCGATCATGAATATGGCCGCTGCGGCGAAGGGCTTGTTCAAGGCGTTTCAGGGATCGAAGTGGGCGAAGGCGCTGGCGGATAAGCTGAAATTGAAGCCGGGGTTTTTGCGATGCAATGTGTTGAAGGCGGAACCAGTTCAAGTAACGACGGGTGAGGTTGTAGTTCAACAATGCGATTTTGTAATAAAGGGACGACTGTCATTGTCCTGGGATAGACATTACGCGAGTCATGCGCAACGTGTCGGAGTCATCGGTGCTCGTTGGCAAACACCTGCCGACATCCGACTCGATCTAATCAGGCAGGAGACTGGGATTGGGGCGGTTGTTCATTTCACTGATTGCACATCTGCTTTTGACACATTGCCTGATAATCATGGCTGGTCGGCACGAGTCTACGATTGGCAACGGGGGGATGCACTCTATTACCTCGAAGATCGATTTGTACTGAGAAAACAAGATGGAATCGAATATGAATTTGTTTGCAGAAAAAAACCTCCCACCCTTATCAAAGAATCAACCGATGATCCAATATTGACGTCACCGATTTCTCGCATTTCAGATCTAAATGGTAATGCATGGGAATTTGAGCGGCAACGGAATGATAAACTCGCGCGCATTATCGAGTGGGCGAATGGCGCCCCAACAAAGCGATGGATTCGCTGTAATTCATGCACAAAATTTAATGAAAATTTAATCGAATCACTAATATTTAATGTCGGGGATGGCAAAGCATACTTACTTGCAAGCTATCAATATGACAGCGCCAGAAATCTGGTTGCCACTGTTGATGCAATGGCGCATTCACGCGAATTCGAATACACCGACGAAAATCGAATGATTCGCCACACTAGTGCCGCAGGAATTTCTTTCAATTACAGTTACCGACGAGGCGATGACAATGTTTGGCGTGTCGATCGAGCCTGGGGTGATGATGGGCTTTTGGATTATAACTTTACTTATGATCGGGCGCTAATGGAAACAAGAGTAACTGATTCACTTGGATACTTGACCATACTACAAATGAATGATCGCGAAATTCCTTTGGCTCAGATCGATGCACTTGGAGGAATAACAAGCTATCGATACGATGCTCAATGGCGCACGAGTGCAGAAATTGATCCGGCTGGGCGAATAAATATGTGGAAATATGATCGGCAAGGTCGCCTATTAGAAAGAACCTTGGTGGATGGCAGCGGCATTCGTTGTGGCATTCGCGCCGACGGAAGGTCAATGTGCGTAGAATATCCTGACAAACGGAAATGGCATTACGAGTGGGATGAATTTATAAATCTACGCACCATAAAAGATCCTTCGGGTTCCGTTTCACGTTACGAATACGACGCAACTGGTCAACTCGTAGCATATCGAGGTCCAGGCGGGGCAGTTACCAGTTTTGAATATGATAAAAACGGAAATGTATCTGCCATCGTAGATCATCTAAAAAACAGATTTGAATATCAATGTGATGAATTCGGAAATGTACTGCAAGTCTCCGATGCTAATGGCAGGATGAAATCCTACCAGCGCGACGCAAACGGAAACATCCTGAGAATAATTGAATCCAGTGGTCGTGAAGTATTTTTTGGCTACGACGTTGACGATAACCTGATAATGTTTCGCGATCCGTCAGGAAAAACCACCAAATTCGAATACACCGCAGCTGGAAAAATAAGTAAATTCATCATGCCCGACGGCAGCGCCATAAATTACAACTACGACACGGAGGCTCAATTAATTAGCGTAAGCAACGAATGTGATGAGTCATATCAACTGCAGCGCGATGCATTAGGTAAAATTGTAAAGGAAATAGACTACTGGGGGCAGTGTACGACTTACGAATATAGCCCCGGAGGGGCAATAACAAAAAGTATTTGCCCATCCGGAGACGAAGTAAAGTACGAAACCGATCCATTCAATCGCGTGATAAAAAAACAGATTATCGGGCCGCTGGAGGGTGACGAATTAAAGGTCGAAATTTTCGAATTCGACATCACCGGAAATTTGGTTGCCGCAGAGAATTCCGATATCCGAATCGAAATTATCCGTGATTCAGTCGGGCGAATTATTGAGGAAAGGCAGGGGGGCGATTTTACGATAAAAAATACATATGATTCTGCCGGGAATCGAATTTTGCGTCGAACACGCCTCGACCTTGGAGATAAGGTCATTGCTCATTCAGTTCGTTACGGTTATGACGAAAAAGGAAATTTTAAGACTATCCAAGTTGATCACGGTGCGCCAATAACTATCGAGCAAAGTGCCGACGGACACCAAATTGTAGAGCAACTCGGCGCCACGTTAAGACGAGAGCAATCATATTCATCCGATGGATTGCTGGTCAAGCAAGCATTGTTTGCTGAGTCTGGAAGCATGTTCACAACAGAATATTCCTATGACAATAATCGCGATGTAATTGAAAAACGGGATGCAGGTCTTGCTATAGAGCGCTTCGAGTATGATCCGATGCGAAGGTTGTCGACGCATCTCGACTCACTGGGAAAAATTCATCGATTTCACTACGACTTCTGCGGGAATTTATTACAAATCGGGAGCAACCCCGTCAATCCAAATGAGATTACATCACCGAGTGCTCCAATTTCTGCGTGGGAACGAAAAAAAATATCCTCCTTCTGGAGGTGTACATTTAATCGAAATGGCAACATGGTGCGCAAATGCAATGACACATTCGATATGACGCTTCGATGGAATAGTGATGAACTGCTCACCGAAACAATTGCAACGAGTGCAAATTCGCTTGCCTCCCAAGGGGTGACATCTACAGTTCGCGCGGAATATATTTATGATCCGTTGCGAAGACGAATAGGTAAGCTCACGTATGAACCCAATTCCGATATAACGAACAATCGCATACAAACTAGAGATTGGCGGCTTATGTGTTCCAGTCGTTTTTTTTGGGACGGCGAGGTGCTCTTGGCCGAGCGCTCTCTCAAAGTTCAGGATATCCCATCGCCGACACGCAGTATTGTCTCGGGCGAAGCTAGAGAGTGGGTTTACTATCCGACATCGCATAGGCCGTTCATATGGATTCGCTGCCCTTATACCATTCATGCACGGCAACTCTCAACATTGCCGCATAATCTGTCGATGCCAACTGGAAAGCTATCCATTTTGGAAGAGTTATCTCATTTCTTCTATAACGATTGCAATGGTGCACCTTTGCGAGTCGTAAGCGATTTCGGCGATATCCTGTGGGAAACGAAATACGCTGCCTGGGGGCAAACCCATGATCAACGGGGAAACCTGGAGCAGCCGTTACGCTTGCAGGGCCAATATTTCGATCCTGAAAATGGGCTTCACTACAACCTACATCGTTACTATGACCCAGACCAAGGCGCATTTATATCCCAGGATCCGATTCGGCTATTGGGGGGGGTAAACCTGTACGCATTTTCTCCAAGTACCCTCAACTGGGTTGACCCTTTGGGATTGACGCCATGGGAAGATGGATACTCATCACCCCCGAATAAAGTAAAAGCAACGATCTCTATTCTAAGTCCCGGAGGAGCGTCAATATCTGGGGGAACTTACGAAAGTTTGAATTCAGAAGAACATGCCGAGTTAGTTGGAATGGCAAATCATTCAAATCAAATTCCAAAAAACACAGTCAGATTTGAAGATATTGAAGGATTTTATGGAAAAGGCTCGAAGAAAAACGGCGATAGAACAGAAGAATGGTTGGCTACAGGGGTTTGCACAATGGTATGCAGGCCCGCGATCTTTCATTCACTTAGCGAATTGGATGCGCGAGAGGTGGAGTTTCCCCAAATCACATCTCACGAGTTGCGGGGGATTATAACTGTGCCGGGAGAAGCACTGCAAGAGGCCCACAAAAAGATGGTAGCAATCAATAAAAGCGTCATAGAACGAATTTCTGAAGAAACTAAAAACTACAAAATGGTACGAGGACGTTGTGCGGCCCGCGATCAGTTGGCTTGGTTCGTCGAACGCGGTTTTTATGAAAAGCTTGGCCCCTCCTGAAATGTGTCGATTTTTTTAAGCGGAGAGCGGTCAAATCAAAGAGGTTGAGAGACGCAGGACTCGAAAGTACTCAGGCGGGAGCCGTACGGCGGCTGATCTGACGTACCGGACTTACCACAATACGATGCAGTGTTATTTAATTTTACATAACGTGAATTATCGATAAATTTTGTTGTAGTGGCTAAGTTGTAATGTCCGCTTCTAGCCAAGTTCAAATGTCCGCTTTTCGACTCATTGTAAGCTTGCCGGCTCCCCGTCAGATCATGGAGCTGGCGATGCACCGAACAAGCTCTGGTGACATTGAACACGCGAGAACTCGACCGTTTGAAGGCCTGACGGTCCGGCAGATCGAGCGGCTGGATTCGGAGTTGGCCCAACGAGCGCTGACGATCATCCGCGATCCCTACGCGGACTTCGGCCCGACGCTGGCCTGCGAGAAACTGTACGAATGCCACGACATCCGGCTCGCCAAGGAAACGGTCAGGAATCTGATGACGGAGGCTGGCTTGTGGCTCCCACGTCGACAGCGCCCGCATATGCGCCGTGCGACGGCAAGACACCACCCGCGTTCCATCCGCCCCTTCACCCGACAATCACCTGCTGCCCCGGATTGATCTCCCCCGGATTGCTTGCCAGGTTCCGGTTGAGCTGCAGGATCTCGTTCAACGCGACGTTGATCCGCTGACCGTCCGACATCCGCTGCTGTTCGTCGGCCGGTATGCGAGCGGCCGCAAGCAACGATCCTTCGTGAGTTTCCGCAATGGTCCACAACGAATCGCCGGCGACGACGTTCACCGTCAGCGGTGTTGGCGTCGGGCTCGGCGAACCCGTCGACGGCTGCGCCGGTGAGGACGGTGTCCCCGACGGCTGCGCATTCGGCGTCGATGACGCGGACGGACTCGGCTGAGCCGCCGGCGCCGTCGTCGCCCCGGGCGTCGGTGAGAGCGAGGCCCCGGGCGTCGGCGTCGTGCTGCTGGAACCCGAAGGCGTCGGCGACGGACCGGAACCAGGATGCTTGTTCTTATCGTCCGATCCCGTCCACGCCGAGATCACGCCGTACCCCTGCATGATCCCGAAGATCGCCACCGGGAACAGCGCGATGCCGGTCGGCAAGCGCGCGAGCCACGGCGTGGCATTCGGGAATTGCGTATGCAGACGCCCGGCGCCCAGCAACGCACCGGACATTGCACCGAGCATGCCGGTCATCCCCTCGCCGAATGTATGCGCGGCCATTGCGCCGTGAATACCGCTTGCCAGACCAACGGCCGATGTCACATAGTCGCCGGTCGCGCTCGCGATCCGCGCCAGCTGACTGCGATTCTCCGCATTCACGCCGCGCGAACCACCCTTGTAGACGATACCGGTAGAGATGGCGCTGATGATCCCGCCCAAGGCCTGCCCGCCGGCCAGCCCGTCGCCATGGAGGAACTTGGCGCCGTTGATCGTGATCGAGCCGCCGTACCCTCCCAGGGCGAGCAGCCGCCCGACTCGGCCGACCGAGTGCCGCGGGCTGCCATGGTGCAGCAGTTTCAGCGACGTCCCGCCGACCACGCCCTGCATCTGCGCGAGCATGTCGGCAGCGATCGCCTGCGTGTGCGTCGCGGTTTCGTCGAACGACAGCGTCCCGTCCTCGTTGAGCGCGCGCAGCTGCGCGGCGGCGGCCTTGCCTTCGTGTGCAATCTGTTCGAGCTGCGTGCCGCGCGCGGCGGCGTCGAACCCGTTCGCCTTGAGTTGCTTCTGCAGCCCGCGCACGAGGCGGTCGACGGCCCGATCGAACGCGCGCGGATCGCCGTTCTTCAGGCTGGCGACCGCGCCGTGATGCAGCGCCTGGAACACGCGACCGACCCGCAGGCCGGCGTACAGCGAATTCGTCGCGGTGCCCACGAACTCGTTGCCCGTCGCGACGAGCGCACCCGCGGCGGTCCCGCCGGTCAGCGTGGCCGTGGTCATTTCGCCGGCAATCCGCCGTCGCGACGGCGGGCGTCGGGTCGTGCCGATCGGCTCGTCGTGCACGCGCAGTGCGTGCAGCTCCGCCTGCGCGCGCTTCGCGTCGGGAATCTCGACCTTGGCGAGCTGTGCGGTCTCCCGCCGGCTTGTACCGATCGGCTTGGTGCCATCGTTGATCAGCGCGGGATCGCGCACGACCGCGCGCCAGTGTTCGGCCGGGTCCGCGGCGGATGGCTGCGCGCGCGTGGTCACGCGGTCGGGCACGCTGTCGCCGTATTGCTTCAGCCAGCGTGCGGCGAACGTGCGCGCGCCCTTCTCCGTCTTGTTGCCGGGCCCGTTGCCGTCGCCCTTCCAGTGTTCGGTCGCATGCTCGATCGTCGCCTTGCGCGCCTGGTTCAGCCACACGGTCGTGTTGCCTTCGTAGAGCTTCTTGCGCAGCGCGGCCACTTCGGCGGGCGTCATCCCTTGCGCGGCACCGATCCGCTCGACCTCCGCGAACAGCAGCTGATGCTGGTTCGCCAGCGTCTGCCGGTCGACGCGCTCGAACACGCGCGTGAGCGCATCGGCACCGTGCAGGCGATCGATGATTTCCGGTCGCGCGCGGTTCTCGACGATCAGTTTCGCGAGCGCGCCGGTCAGGTCCTGGTTGCCGATGAAGTCGGCGCCGTGCGTGCCGAGCGACAGCCCGACGTGGACCCATTCGAGCCCCTCGCGCTCGAGCACGGCGCGCAACAGCTTCTCGTGCCCTGCGCCCGGCACCGATTCGGGCACCGCGTCCCAGCCGTGAAACGTGACCATCACATTGGGCGCCGTCGTGTCGGGATGTTCGTTCGACCATTTCTCGAGCGCCGTCATGACGCGCACGTAGTCGTGGTATGCGTCGTTGGTGCCCGACTGGTACCGGTAGTCGGTGCCGGACACGAGCGCGCGCGACGGCGCCGTTTCGAGTCGGATCGCGAAGCCGGTGCGCGCCGCCTCGTCGAGCCAGCGATTCAGGTGTGCGAGGTGATCGAGCGCGAGCGCCGTCCCGTCCGTGCCGGGCGCCGGATGAATCATCCCGTTCTCGCCGTCGAACACGGCGTGCTTCTGGTCGCCGAGCGCCTTCACCGCGCGCAGGAAATCCGGATCGTGCGCCTTGCCGAGCACGGCCGCGAGCAGATGCGGATCGACCACGAGCGTGACGACCGGCGTCACACCGCCGTATTGCTCGACGATCTTGCGCATCAGCGCCGGATCGTCGCTCAGCGACAGCGAACGTGCCATCGGCACCATGCGGTCCTGCAACGCTTCGCTCGAGCGCGTGAAGAAATACCGGATCCGCTGATCGGCGACGGTGGCCGCGCCCAAGCGCCGGGTGCGCGCGCGCAGCTTGCCCGGCACCGGCAGGAAGCGCGACGCCGATGTCGACACGTCGCGCCCGACATACAGCTTGTTGAGCAGCGTGCGCCACATGCCCGGATCGACCATCACGGCCTGCGGCTCGCCCTTCAGCACGAGATTCACGTTGCCGGCGCGCTGCGCCTGCTTGTTGTAGGCCTCGATCTGATCGTGCGTCGCGAAATAGTGCTCGGTCTTCGCGGCACCGTTGCGCAGGTTGAACGCGACGACGGTCGACGACGACAGCCCGGGCTGGTACGGCTCGATCGACAGCGGCGCGGGTGCGGTGCCGCTGCGCCGCAAGCGCTGCAAGTCGTTCAGCACCTCGTTGTAACCGTGCCGCGTCCGGGCCGCGAGCGCCCTGAACGGCGCCGAATGCTGGCCACGCGCTTCCGCGTCGGTCAACTGCTCGCGCAGCGCCTTCGCGCGCGCCTCGAGCGCCGCGACACGCGTCGGCCGCGCACTCCGCATGAACGCGCGCGGCGGCAGTTGCGTGAGCAGGAAATGCACGTCCGTGCCGAACCGGTCGTTGCCGATCGGCATTTCGTCGAGCGGCACGCCCTGATGATTCGGGTTGTTGGCGTGCCGGACCGCGTCGAACCACCGCATCTCGCCGTTGCGCGCGGCGATCACGCCGACCGGATCGTCGAGCGCCTCGGCCACGGCGCCGTCCGTCCTGAACACGTAGATCACGTGCTGGTTGCCGTCGACCGCACCGTTCCGGATCGCGGTCAGCAGGTGCGGCACGCTGTTGCCGCTGAAATCGACCGCGTTGAGCGCGGATGTGCTCGACGGCAGCAAATGCGGATCGACCGGCGGCCGCGTTGCCGTGTTGCTTTCACTCCCCTGCTCCGCCTGTGTGAGCGGCCGGCGAAGCGGCACCTTCGACTGGAAAAGATCGCCGAGCGAACGGTGCGGCGGTTTCTCTGCCGCGGTGGCTTCCTTCGCCGGCCGGAAGCCGCCGATTCGATCGACGGTTTCCGGCTTGACGTCGCTGACGACGAACCGGATGCCGCGTCGCGGTGAGCGCAGGACCGGAATGCCGCCCCTGCGCCGTCGCCGGAACACCGTGCGCAGATCCTGCTCGGGAATCTCGGTATCGCCGAGCGGCGCCTTCTCGTAGTACTTCCATTCGTGGTTCGTGTTGCGCTCCGCGTAGCCGAGCACCTTGCCCGTCTCGTCCTCGACCACGTGAATCCAGCGCTGCTCTCCCTCGACGGCACGCACGGCCTGACGCGGCCGCTTGAAACCCGGTGCGTCGTGCAGTTTCGCCACGTCCGCGGCGAGCGCGGTATCGACCGGATGCCCCGACGCGGTCACGGACCACGACGACTTGCCGTCCCGCGTCTCGATCTTCGACGCGCCGCCGAACTGCATCAGCTCGTCGTGCGCGACCGGCGACACGAAGAAATCGAACTGACGGCGCGCCGTGCGCCCGCTGCTGCCGGTCTTCACGAGCGCCTTGCGCAGCGCGCGCGGCACGCGCTTGCCGTCCAGCATCCGCACGGGGCCGAGCGCGCCGTGCTCGTCCGTCTCGAGCACCGCGACGAACGCCGGCGCCGCGTGTTCGGCGTCGGCGGCGGGCGCGTCGGTATGCTCGGTGATCAGCACGTGCGCGTTCGGGCCGAGCTGGCGCCCCAACCCGTCGAGCGTCGGCGCGTGCCGGCCGTCGACGCGCGTGAGCGTGCGCCGGCCGAGGCTGTCGAGCCACGTCGCGGCAACGGCCTGCGGATCGCTCGCTTCGGCCACCGCGGCGCCCTCCGGCACGGCCGGCGGGTTTGCATGACCGGATACGGCGGCAGGCGCCGCCGCGCCGGACGATTCGCCGGCCGTACCCGCAAGGCGGCCGGCCGCCGGCCCCGCGTGGCCGATCGTCGGCCAGGTCGGGCGGCCGTCGGTCGCCCCGACCGCACGCATGCCGCCCGCGTGGACGGCCGTATAGCCTTCCGGCAAGCCCGAGCGATCGATGCCGACGAGCCGGTACGACACCTCGCCGGTCGCCGCGTCGCGGGTGCGCACGACGTACATGTCGACGCCGGCCGGCTTGACCAGTTCGCCGCCATCGGGCGTGGTGATGCGCAGCGCGCGAGCCGGATCGTGGCCGAGCGCCGACAGCAGCACCACGTCGGTCGGTGCCGCGCCCTCGACCGCGGCGAGGTTCGCGGCTGCGCCGGCCGCGACGCGTTCCTGCGGCGTCAGGTCGCCCCGTGCGAACGCGGTGCCGTCCGGCAACGCGTCGGTTTGCACGTAGGCGTGGTTCCGGGGGCCGGTATGCGCGGCATCGATTGCCTGTCCGAGATCGTCGTGCGCGACCGTCCGCGCGCCTTCCGGCAACGCGAGCCGGGCATCGGCCGCCGAACGGGCCGGCGCGTGCGTGGCTGCGGTAGCCGGTGCATCGGGCACCGTGCCGCTGAACCGGAACCAGCCGTCCTCGGGATCGAGCGCGCCGAAATCGGTGCCGCTGCCGAGTTCGATGCTGCCGTCGTGCGTCACGAATTCCACGCGCAGGTGGGTCAGCCCGGCCGCGTCGAACGCCTGCATCACCCCGTCGATCACGCGGGTCGGCTCGGGGCCGTCGAGGAAGTAGCTCGGCCAGCGCTGGCTCACCGTGCCGCCGGGTTGCGTCACGCGCGCCGCGTCGCCGATCACGCCGGGCCGGTCGGCCAGCGCGGTGCGGAACGGATGATCGAGCGTGACCGATTCGAACGTGTCGTCCGGAATCGCGGTGAAATCGTAGTCGGGATCGGCAAACGTCGGATCGGCCACGCGCGGCACCGTCGGGCGCGGCGGCGGATCGCCGAGCGGGCGCGACGCGGTACGGGCGGTCGTCGCGGCCGGCTCCGCGTCGCGGCCAGCGGGGAGCGCCGGCCGGCCCGCGCGTGCCGGATCGCCGCGGAAGCTTTGCATCGGCAGCCGATCCTTGTCGACCTGGCCGGTCAGTCGCGTGCCGCGTACCGTGGTCGAACCGTCGGGCTCGACGAGCAGGATGTCCGGCGGCGCCCAGACCGATGTCGGCCGTCCGGTCAGCTCGGACAGGCGCTGCGCGAGTGCCGCCGCGAAGGTCGTGCTGGCCGCCCGTACTTGCCCGGGCGCGATGCGCAACGGATCGTGCTTGTTCGATCCGCCGAAGCACGAATACAGCGTGACGTCCTGCCCCGGTTCGAGACGCGGCGCCACGCGCTCGGCCACCTCGTCCGGCGTGAGCGGACGGCCTTCGGGGCCCAGCATCGCGTCCGCCGATATCCCGTGGCCGAACACGACGTGATGGCCGGGCGGCGACATCAGCCCGCGCGCGCCGATCGGATGGAGCGGATCGTCGGGCGGCATCAGCAGCGTATCGGCCGGACGCAGGAACTCGGGGTGTTGCGTCGCGTCGACGCCGGTCACGTCGTCGAACCCGGGCTGCAGCACCGACTGACCATGAACCGTCGTCGTGACGACGCCGTCGTTGGCGATCCGGCGGTCCGTATAGACGCGGCTGGTCTTCGGATAGATTTTCTGCGTTTTCCCCGACAGGCCGTCGTCGGCCTCGGCTTCGGCGACCTGCTCGACGCGCGCGGCCCATTCGTCCGCCGTGAAGATCTGCCCCGGCCCGACTTCGACGAGCGGAGTCGTCTCGTAGACGGGCGGTTCGCCGGGTTCCGCATCCGGAGCGAGCCGCGGATGCGCGGGCCCGCCCGGCGTCACGCCCCGGCGTCCGCCATCGCCTTGCGGACCGCCGACGCCGCGGCGGCCGCTGTCCGAGTCCGGATCGATCTGCGCGTCGATCGGCCGCACGGGCTCGACCGGTGCATCGCCATGCGCGGCCGTGCGCGCCGCCGGTTCGCCGCGCTGGGCGAACACCATCGGCGGATCGCTCGCGTCGGGCGCCTCGGGTAGATGCAGATAAAGCCGCGTCGCGACGTCGGGATCGTTTGCCGGCAGGATGATCTTGTCGTCGATCGGATGCAGTTCCAGCGCACCGGTGCCGCGCACGGAGTTGGACGTGATCGATGCGATCACGGGCACCTGCAGTTCGTACGCGAGCTCCTGCGCGAACGAATAACCGCCGGCGCCGAGATAGCAGCCCGTCAGCAGCACGCCGTTGCCTTCCGTATAGGCCGGATCGTCGAGCAGCTTGCGCGCGAATTGCCGCGGCGAAATCGTCTTGCCGCCTTCCGTGACGGCGGCCGCGCTGTCCAGCGTCACGTCGCGCGGCGCCGTGCCGTGCGACTCGGCGATGTCGAACCCCGACACCTTCAGGAACTGGCGTGCGGTCGCATGGCCAAGCAGGTTCACGATGCTCGAACCCGGCACGGGCCGCAGTTCCAGAGGATTGATCCGGACCGGCTGCGCGCCGCCCGGCGAAAACTTCCCGTTCACGTCGGGCTCGATCTCGAAGCGCGCAAGCCGGCGGCCCGGATTGGGGAGCGCGCGCCGCCATCCGGCCGCGTCGTCGTCGCCCAGTCGGCCGAATACCGGCGCCTGGATCAGATCCGCGAATTCCTGCAGCAACTCGGGATTGGCGCCGCTGTGCGGCCCCTCCAGCGCGATCGGCGTGCCCGGCGTATAGCCTTTCCACGCCAGCTCTTCCAGCGCATGCGTCATCTCGAGCGCGCTGGCCGACCGGCCGCTGCGCGGATTGATGATCGAGCCGCGCTTCGTCAGCAGGCGCCACACGTACACGCCGATCGGCACGCGCGCATCGCCCGTGGTGGCGCTGCCGCCCCACTGGTTCGATACCGGCCGCGGCGCGACGCTGCTCCAGTTGACCGGATGCGCCCCCTGGTCGATGACCGCCAGCGCCGGCGAGAACCGGTACGTACGCGGTTCGCCGCTGACCGAATGGTCCGGCACGCCGGCCTGATCGGGCGCGCCGGGCTCGATCAGGATACCGCCCGTATAGCCGGAGTCGGGGCTGCCGTCGGCCCGATAGCGCGGCGAACGCCATGCGACGAAACCGCTTGCGCCGTACACGTCCACGCCCAGCACGTTCGCGAGCAATTGCGCGAGCGGACTCACCCGCGTGCCGGCGCCGCACGCATAAAGAATGACCGGCGACTTGCCGTCCCAGCCGCTCTGGCGAATCAGCGCGGCCATGTCTTCGGCGCTCATCGCCTTGCCGGTCGCGCTCGCGAAGGCGTCGGCCCATGCATGCGCGTACACGGCGAAGTAGCCGGGCGGCACCGGCATCAACGGCCGCTCGCCCGCCGGCAGCCGGTTCTCGGGCTGGCTCGGGTTGTCCGAATAGATCGCGAGGTCGGCTTCGCGGCGCGGATACGCGGCCCACTGCGTTTCGCGCATGCCGAATGGCGCGTTGATCACGTCGACGCGCCGACCGCCCTCGTAGCGAATCAACGGCTTCTGCGGATCGAAGCCGCGCGGGTACACGACACGCAGCGTGCGGTCGTACGCATCGTTCATCGACAGCATGAACGCATCGCCGGCGTCGGTCAGCCCGACGTGGCCGACCACCGCTTCGGGCGGCACCGAGCCGTCCGCGGCGAGCGCCCCGTGATCGACCAGCGCGATCCGGTAGCGGCCGCCCGCCACGCCGTCGGCGCCGACCATCAGCGCGTCGTGATACGTCGTGTAGCGCGTCACGCCGATCGTGCCGCCTTCGTCGGGTGCAACCGCCGCCCGCGCCTTTGCATCGTCGGCCGCGTTCGCGCGCCGCTGGTCCGCCCGCGCCGCGCTCAGGTCGTCGACGATGTTGCCCTTTTCGGTCGCGGGCAGCCCGTGTTCCTCGGGGTTGCGTACGTTACCTTCCGGGTCCTCCAGCGCGTACACGTAGTACTCGACGTCCTCGAGCCGGTTGCCGCTCTCGATGATTCCACCGACCACCTCGCTCAGCATCGCCGGATCGGCCGCCACATGCGCGGGGATTTCCCAGGACGCAGGATGCGCGCCGTTTGCCGGCATGCCGGCCCTGGCCGTCGACGCGGCGTCGCCAGCCAGCGCATCGGCGACGGCCGGCGTCGCTTCGCCGTCGGGCGCGAGCCGCGGCACGATCGCGGCGTCGTCCGGCGTGCCCTGCATGCGGTGCGCGCGAAACCACGACGCGATACGCGCCCGCAGCCCCTTGTCGGCCGGCGCGACCGCGCCGCCGTCGTCGATCGGTTCGCCGAAGCTGTTCGCCTGCTCCTCCGCGTGCTGCCACGGATTGCCGATCTCGCCGACCGCGAGACGCTGGTTCGCCAGCCCGTTGCCGTACAACGTATCGACGACGTTGATCGCGACCGGCCGCGACATCGTCGACGGTGCGGGCGTCTTCGTGATCGCGCGAATCGGCCGCTCCATCAATGTGTGCGAGCCGAGCCCCATCTGCGCGATGCCGATGCCGAGGTTGAGCAATTGCTGCGCGCGATCGGAATCGGACATCGCGTCCCAGTTCTTGACCAGCGACACGCCCTGGTCGGCCATCTGGTAGCCGCCGATCACGCCGCCCGTGACATTGAATACGCCGGCGGTCTTGCCCGTCGTCTGCGCGAGCGACTGGAACGCGTCGGCTTCCTGCGTGAAACGGCCGAGGCCTGCCACGTCGGCCGCGGCGCCGTCGCCGCGCGATGCGACCGTCAACAGGTCGGAGACCCGCCCCGTCGTGCGCAGCAGCGACGATGCCTCCGCGAGCGACTTCGCCGCCACGCCGAGCCCGCCGCCGGCGATGCCCGCGCCGCTGCCGATCAGGCTGATCCAGTCGCCGCGCGCCTGTTCGTTGCCGAAGCCGATCGACTGGCCGTGATCGCTCAGGTTCTTCAGGTCGCCGATCGCGGCAGGCACGCCGACGGCCATGCCCGCGCCGACGGCCGTCCACGCGGCGCCGAGCATCAGGCCGCCGACCGGCGCCCCGATGCCGCTCGCGACCAGCACTACGCCGCCGGCCGCGGCAAGAATGCCGGCGCCCATTTCGAGGATGTGTTCGGCGTGCTGGTACCACTCCGTCTTGTGCGCGTCGATCGGCTGGTATTGCGAGAAACCGCCGGATGCCGGACCGTTCGTCAGGCTTTTCGGCACGTACAGCTTGCCGTCGTCGGACAGCGCGTTGTTGTGCTGGTAGTCGTCGACGGAGTCGTACTTCCAGCCGCGATCGTCGATCAGCTTGTACTGGTCCGGATGCCCCTCCACCTGCACCTTGAACAGCGCGCTCGGCGCGGTGCCGGTCCCCTTCGACACGTAGTAGATCGGCACCAGCGACACGACCGCGTGGTCGCCGCCGACCTTGCGGATCTGATCGACGACGGTCTGGATCATCTGCGTCGCGGCCGAATTCCTCGCGTACAGCGACTGACTGTTAACCGCCGTGCCGCTCGGCAACTGCCCGTTGCCGACGATCAGTTGCTCGAGCATCGCCATCGACGGCACGTCGTTCCGGTCGGTCGGCGTCACGCCCGGGTCGTCCGGCTGAATCCCGAGCCCGGCGCCGACGAAGTTCGTCATCTGATTGGAGCCGGTGGTGAACGTATAGGACTTGTCGTCGAAGTGCTTCTGGAAGTCGTCGAAATACGCCTTCAACTGCTTGTCCGGATCGGCCTGGAACAGCTTGTAGCTGGCGTTGGCGGTGTCCTTGTTCTGCTTGTCCTGGGCATTCTTCGTGCCCTGGTCGTAACGCAGCTGGAAGTCGTTCGCGAAGCCCGAACGGAACCGGTCGTCGTTCTGCATCTTCGACAGCAGCGCCTTCGACAACGTCGGGTCGACGCCCGACGACAGCGCCTGCCGCACACCGTCGAACCCGTAGCCGGCGTCGCCGCCGCGCAACGTATAGATCATCGTCTTCGCGTTGCCGTTGGCGTCGAGCAGCCAGCTCGCGACGTCGTCCTCGCGATGCACCGGCACGCCGCTCGCGGTCGGCTGCTGATCGGCGAGCCCGACCGCCGTGCTGAGGCCCTTGTAGAACTCGATGCCATCGCCGTATGGCTGCGGCCTGCCCGTGTTCGACTGCGTCCACTTGTTGCCGAAATCCTTCTCGACGGTATCGAGCACGACGCCCGCGAATTCCGGCGGCGCATTGGCGAGGATGTCCTGCATCCACTTGCCGGCCTTGTCGGCATTCATCCGGCCGTCGACACGTGCCTGCATGCTGGCCTGGTCCGTCGCTTGCGAATCGGGCTTCTGCATCAGCGGATCGATCTGCGAATGGATGAAGTTCGCGTTGAAATGCGGCTGGCCCGCCTGCGTCCACAGCGTCTGGCGTTCGTCCAGCGAGAACGACGCGTTCATGTTGGTCTTCAGCACCTGAAGCGCCGCGCCCGGATTGCTGCCCGGATTCTCCATCAGCCGCGCGACCTGCTGCTTCGTGTACTGCAGCCGCACCTCGGGCGCCGCCGCAAGCAGCGTCTGGATCTTCTGATAACCGGGATTGTTCTTGTCCGCTTGCGCCTTCGCCATCGCGTACGCAAACACGCCGCCCGCCTGGTTGATCTGCGCGTTCAGCGCGTTGGCGTCGGCGTCGCTCAGGCCGTCCGTGCCGACCTTGATACCCGTCAGCTTGACGAACGCCTCGGCGAGCGGATTCTGCTGAGCGAGGAGCTTCTCCTGCGACGACAGCTTCGGATCGTTCGGATCGACGGTCACACCCGTGTCCTGCATCAGCGCGAACGTGACCGGGTCGGACTGCGCGAGCTGTTTCATCTGCGGCGACAGCGACGGATCGTCGGGATTGATCGTCGCGATCGTGCGCTTGAGCTGGCTCTCCTCGCCCAGCGCGTCGACGAGGCCGGTGTACCACATGCCGTCGTGATTCTGCTTCACGGACGCGACGACCTGCTTCTGCTCGTCGGCCGTCACGTAGGTCAGCGCGGTGTCGTCGCCGCCCGTCACGACCTTGTCGTACTGGCTCTGCGCCTGAGACAACGCCTGCGTGATGTCGGCCTCGTCGGCGCGGCGCAATCCGCCGGGCTCCTTCTGCCACGCCGCATAGTCGGCCTTCGCGTCGTTCAGGCGCAGCGTCGCGGCCGACGTGCTGTACTCGTGGCGCAATGCGGTGGTGAGCGCCGTGTAGGCGTCGTTGGCGTTCGTGTCGGCCGTGGTGGCCGCCTGGCGCAATTGCGCGCCGGCGTCGGGATCGGCGCGCCGGATGCCGCCCGGCAACGCGTTGTAGCGCTGCACGTCGGCGTTCGCGTCCTGATCCTTCTGCATCGCCACCGCGAACTGGAACGCCTTCACGTTGGTCGCCCGCTCGGGCACGGATTCGGCCGACACCGCCTTCTGCGCATCGTCGAGCACCGAGCCGAGCACCGGATCGTTCGGCGACGCATTGCGCAGATCCGATGCCACGCCCGCGATCGCCTTGTTCGTGTCGCCGCCGCCGTCGGCCGCGACGCGCATCTGGTTCTCGACGGCCGCCTGCACCGAGCCCCATGCGGCTTCGGCCTTCTTCACCTGGTTGTCGAGATCGGCCTGCGACGCGCCCTGGTCGTGCAGACGCTTGAGCGCCGCCATTTCGGCCTGCGCGAGCTGCAGCAGGCGCTGCGTCTCGGCCTGCGCGGCCGCGAGGGCCTGCTGTTCCGGCGTCTGGGCCGGCGGAGCGCTGCCGGCCCCGTTCGTCGGTGCCGGATCGTCGTCATTCTGCGGCTGCGGCACGTTCACCGGTCCGCCCCCGCCCACAGCCATCAACACCATATCCGTTCTCCCGCGGCATGCGTGACGTGCCGGCACAGCGGCAGGCGGGCCACGCGCAATAGTCCATTGTGCAGAACGGCCGCGCGTGAAAAAGTCGCGCATTACGTAGTCGCCGGCCGGGTTGCGGCGGCACGGGAAGGCGCATGCTACGAACGCAATGAGCCCGATGCGGCGATTCGGCCCTTGCTGTTTTTGGCGGAAAATTTTGCTGGTCGCCGCGCGCGACGTCAGAAATACATGCCGCCTCCCACCGTAAACGCGGTAACGCACGACCTTGCGCGCTGCAACATCACGCGGACGGCTCCTGAAAATGCCGACGCTCACGCCGAACCGCCTCGTAAATGCCGAATCCTTCCGCACACGCGATGGTTCCATTCCGTGCCGATTCGACGAAAACACCCTGCGTCGAACCGCCGCGATTCCACGCGATTTCGCAGAGGACCTTTCCTGTGCAGCGCCTTAATCGACGGTCGCGCGATCTCCAATAATGGCCGCTCGATCCGTCGGCCGGCGCGCCGACGCGACCCACCGGCGATCGGGCCGGAGACCAACGATAAAAAATCCTATGCATTCCTATAAAACCATCCAGCCCGCCAACGCGCGCGTTGCCACGCCGCATGCCGTCCGCCGCGGCCGTCGTACCGGCACGCTCCCGGGGACCGTGCTCGCCGCCTGTGCGGCCGGCCTGATTCCGTGCGTCGCGCACGCGCAGAGCAACGTGACGCTGTACGGCCTGATCGATACGTCGATCACCTACGCGACCAACCAGCGTACGCAAGGCGCCGGTTCGCCCGGCAGCGGCAGCGTCGGGCTGACGAGCGGCGCGTTGAACGCGTCGCGCTGGGGGCTGCGCGGCCGCGAGGATCTCGGCGGCGGGATGGCGGCGGTCTTCACGCTCGAGAACGGCTTCTCGGGCACGACGGGCAAGCTGTCGCAGAAAGGCGTCGACATGTTCGGCCGTCAGGCGTGGCTTGGCGTAAGCTCGCGCACGGCCGGCACGCTCACGTTCGGCCGCCAGTACGACCTGATCCTCGATTTCGTGACGCCGCTCGGCGCGTCGGGCCCCGGATGGGGCGGCAACCTCGCGGTGCATCCGTACGACAACGACGACTCGAACCGCAACCTGCGCATCAACCACGCGGTGAAGTACACGAGCCCGACGTATCGCGGGCTGACGTTCGGCGCGATGTTCGGATTCTCGAACACGGCCGGCGCGTTCTCGAACAATGCCGTGTGGAGCGCGGGGCTCGGGTATGCGAACGGGCCGCTGAAGCTCGGCGCCGGCTACCTGAAGATCAGCCGCGACCGCAATGCGCCGAATCCGGACGGCGCATTGAGCACGGTCGACGGCTCGGCGACGATCACGGGCGGCAACCAGCAGATCTGGGCCATGGCCGGCCGCTATGCGTTCGGCCCGCATTCGGTCGGCGCCGCGTGGTCGCACTCGGCCACCGACGGCGTGAGCGGCGTGCTTCAGGGCAGCGGCATCACCCCGCTGAAGGGCGAATCGCTCGTCTTCGACAACTTCTCGGTCGATGGCCGCTACTTCGTCACGCCGGCATTCAGCGTGGCCGCCGCGTACACGTATACGATGGGCCGTTTCGACACGCGCACGGGCCAGACACGCCCGAAATGGAACCACGTGGTCACGCAGGCCGACTACGCGTTCTCGAAACGCACGGACGCGTATCTCGAAGCCGTCTATCAAAGCGTGAGCGGCGGCAACGGCAATCCCGCGTTCAACGCGACCGTCTGGACGATGACGCCTTCAGCCAACAGCAACCAGCTGGTGGTCGCGCTCGGGTTGCGGCACAAGTTCTGACGCCCCGCGATGCATGACACGCCCGCACCGGCATCGCACGTCACGCATCGCCGCGCATGCCGCGGTTTCCGCGCAAGCAAGAATGCGTCCTGCGTCGTTCCCGTGTGAAAAATGAGAGAAACTGGTCACGCTGTGACATTTTTCCTAATCTAGTTGCAGCGGCGCCGTGCTTCGGCGTTCCGGCCGAGACAATCTTTCATCTGGCGCATCGCCGGCTTACGAAAGCGCATCGCGCACGGAAGCCGGCACTTTCGCGCCGTCTCGCCGGATGCGTGACGCGGCAGTTCGCGCGCACCACGCTTTCCTCGCAGTCAACCGCAGGAGACGCACGATGAGCAAAACGAACCGATTGGCGGTCATGGCAGCCTTCGCGCTGCTGGCGGGTTGTCACCACGCGGCGAAAACGCCCGAGAATGCCGAGATGGCGCCGGCGCCATCGAGCGAAGCGGTCGCGACGGTGGCGGCCGACGATCTCAACAATCCGAACAGCCCGCTCGCGAAGCGCAGCGTCTACTTCGATTTCGACCAGTACTCCGTGAAGCCGGAATACCAGACGCTGCTGCAGGCGCACGCCGACTACCTGCGCAGCCACCCGTCGCGCCGCGTGCTGATCCAGGGCAACACCGACGAACGCGGGACGTCCGAATACAACCTCGCGCTCGGCCAACGCCGGTCGCAAGCGGTGATGAGCGCGCTCGAAACGCTGGGCGTGCAGGCTTCGCAACTCGAAGCGGTCAGCCTCGGCAAGGAAAAGCCCGTCGCGCTCGGTCACGACGAGGATTCGTGGGCGCAGAACCGCCGCGCCGATCTCGTCTATCGTTGACCGGAGGCCGCCGCGACGGCGGCATTCCGGCTACGCATCCCGTGACGTAGCGAATCTGCGGGGGGCGCGCCGCGCCCCGGCGGCGTGCGCGTGCGCCGCTCCGTTTCGCCTTGAGCCGAACGCAAAAAGCATGGAATAAACCGCCCGTCGGAAACGTTTCGTCATCGCGCGGTCGCCGGTTCACGCGAACCGCCCTGCCGCGCGGCCTTCTCGGCGAAAGGAGAGTGAAATGAGTTCCGCAAGATTGGCCGCGGCGCTGCTCGCGGCGCTGATGCTGGTGCTGTCGGCCGGATGTACGTCGTCGGGTGGCGGCATGTCGCAAGGCCCCGGCATGAGCCGGTATGGCGGCGCGGGCGGCAGCGGAGGTGGCGGTGGCGGCGGAGGGGGCGGCGGCTACTGAAGCGCCGCCGGAAAGACTCGAGCGGGGCGTCACGCACGCGCGCAGCCGGAAGCCGGCCGCCTCGCGCGCGACGCCCCGCTTCGTCGCACGACTTACCGACGCATGGCCTTCACGTCGGCCGGCGTGACGCTCGCGGGCTGGCCGCCCCACGTCGCGCGCAGGTAATTCGCGAGCTGTGCGAGTTCGTCGTCGCTCAGCGTGTGCGCGAAACCCGGCATCGGCTGGAGGTTCTCGAAGCCGGCGAACTTCTGCTCGTCGATGCCGTCGAGCATCGCGACCAGCAGGTTGCGCGCATCGCCCTGACGCAGCGTCGAATTGCCGTTCATCGGCACCGCCACGTGCGGCTTGCCTTCGCCGTCGAAACCGTGACAGCCCGCGCACACCGCGAGATACACCGAGCGGCCGGCCGCGAGCTGCGCGGCATCGGCCGACACCGGCTTCACGGGCTGCGGCGCCGGCGGCGTATCGCCGAGCAGGTACACGGACAGCGCGCGCAGATCGTCCTTCGTCATGTATTGCGTGCTCAGATGCACGACCGGATACATTTCGCCGAACGCCGAGCCTTGCGGCGCGATGCCGACGCCGAAGAACGTCTGCAGGTCGGTGCCTGTCCAGCCGCGCGCGGCGAGGCCGGCCGGCGTGATGTCCGGCGCGGCCACGCGGCCGAGCGCGGCGCCCGCGACCGGCTTCGCGCCGTCGAGCTGCCCCGTGAACGCACGCGGCGTGTGGCATTCCGCGCAGTGGCCGAGCGCGCCCGCCAGATAGCGGCCGCGCTGCCAGTCGGCGGACCGGCCGGTCGATGCGTCGGGCAGGCTGTCCTTCAGGAACACCATGTCCCAGAACACCATGCCGAAGCGCAGGTTGTACGGGAACTTGAGTTCGTGCGCGCGGTTTTCCTGCGCGACCGGCTTCACCGTCTTCAGGTAAGCGTACATCGCGTCGGTATCGGCGCGCGTGAGCTGCCGGTACGACGTGTATGGCATCGACGGATACAGACGCTTGCCCGGCGCCTTGCCGTCGTGCAGCGCGGCGTAGAAGTCGTCCGCGTTCCAGCCGCCGATCCCGTGATCCTTGTCGGGCGTGATGTTCGAACCGTAGAACGTGCCGAACGGCGATTCGAGCGGCGCACCGCCGGCGAACGGCGCGCCGTCCTTCGCGGTGTGGCACGCCGCGCAGTCCGCGGCCTTGACGAGATAGCGGCCGCGCGCGATCTGGTCGGCGCCGGGCGCGCCGGAAGCCGCGTTCGAAGCCGGCGCGTCATGGCCGCCGCAGGCGGCGAGCAGCAGCGCGCAGGCGGCCGCGAGTGCGGGCAGGCCCGCGGCCCGCACGGCACGATGGGCGAATGTGCGTTTCATGCGGCGTCCTTCACGAGTCCCGGCGTCGTCAAAATCACGTCCTTCACGGCTTCGTAGTAGCGGACGTAACCGGTGCAGCGGCAGATGTGCGCGTTCAGCGCGTCGGTGATCGTGCGCTCGACGTCGGCCTTCGCGACCGGCTCGCGCTTCAGGCGTTCGATCAGCACCGTCGCCGCGTTGACGAAGCCCGGCGTGCAGTAGCCGCACTGGAAGCTGAAGTGCTCGAGGAACTTCTGCTGGATCGGCGACAGCTCCACCACTTCGCCGGCTTCGTTGCGCTTCGCGTGGCCTTCGATCGTGCGGATCGAACGGCCGTGGAAAAAGTGCGCGCCGGTGATGCACGTGCGCATTTCCTCGCTCGTGCCGTCCGGCTTGTCGACGATCACGACGCACGCGTGGCAGATGCCCTGCCCGCAGCCGAGCCGCGAACCGGTGAGGCCCGCATACTCGTGCAGGAACTCGATCATCATCAGCCCTTCGGGCACCTGCATCGGGCCGACGGACTTGCCGTTGATGTTCACCGACAGCGGTTTCTGCTGAAAGCGGACGAGCGGACGCTCGACGGCGGCCGGTGCGGCAGCGGGTGCCGATGCCGGGGCGGCCGATGCCGCATTCGGCGCGGATGCGCCGGTCGCGGCCGCGCTGGCGCTCGCGGCCGACGCGGTGGTTTGGGCGGTCGTCATGCGAGCACCTCCTGAATCTTTTGCGGGGTCACCGGCAAGTCGGTGAAACGATGGCCGATCGCGTGCGAGATGCCGTTCACGATCGCGCCGACGACGGGAATCATCACCACCTCGGCGACACCCTTCGGCGGATCGGTCTCGGACAGCGGCGGCAGGATGTCGCCCGTCTGCGACCACACGGCGACGTCGGTCGCGCGCGGCAGCTGGTAGCGGTTGAAGTTCCACGTGCCGTTGCCGGGGCCGTCTTCGTAAAGCGGCAGGTATTCGTGCAGCGCATGGCCGATGCCCATCGCGAGGCCGCCCTGCAACTGGCCCGACACGAGTTGCGGCGAGATCTGGTTGCCGCACTCCATGATCGAGTGATGCGTGAGCAGCTCGACCTTGCCGGTCGCTTCGTGCACGGCCAGCTCGACGAGCGTGCCGACCGCCGTGTAGTACGTGACGGCCGCGTTGTTGCGGCTCGTCGGCGGGATGAACACGCGCTTGCGGTCCAGCACGCGATAGCCGTTCGCGGTCGGCGCCAGCGTGCCGTGCATCGCGGTCGCGCCGGCCGGCGCGGCGGTGCCCGGCATCGGGCCGTCGTCGCCGGTCTTCGGCGCGCCGACCCGCAGCGACAACCCGTCGATCGGCAGACGATCGACCGCGCCGCCCACGTCGAACTCGGCGTCGGTCCATTGCCAGCGGTTGAACACGTGCACGACGGCGCCGGTCGGCAGTCCGAGCGCATGCGCCTGCTTCGCGAGCTGCTCGAACGTCAGCGGCTCGAGGCCGTCGGCGGTCAGCTTGCCGTCGACCCAGCGCGCGTCCTCGATGCGGATCGTGTACGGCGCGGCCTGGCCGCCGCCGAGGCCGCGCGTCCAGATCGACATCGCGGCCGGCCACAGCCCGTAGCGGAACACCGCGCGCGCGGCTTCGCGCGTGCTGTGCGTGAAGTAGTACGCGGAGTTCGTCGCGCTCGACGGCGACGCATAGCCCGGCGACCAGCGCGGATTCGCGCTCAGCCGGTCCTGGTCGGCCTGCGACATCAGGTACGGATCGCCGCTCGTCTCGACCGGCAGATCGGGCCATTCGGTCACGGCAACGCGCACCTCGGTCGCCGGGCGGCCGAGCCACTTCGCGACCGCGACGGCCTGCGACGTCGACATCCCCGTGCCGATCTCGGCCGCCGTGTGATGTAGCGACACCTTGCCGTTCTCGTCGAATTCGACCTTCGCGAACGATGCCTCGGCGCCCGTGCCGAAATCCTTCTGCACGCACGCGAAGCCGACGCCGTAGCGCTTGCCCGGGTTCGCCGCCTCGAATTCGGCCTTGCGCGCCGCACGGCGCGTCCACAGCGGATGCTGCCTCGCGCGCTCCAGCACTTCGTCGACGCGCAGCGCGCCGGCGGGAATCGCGCCCTGCGTGTTCTTCATCCCCGAACGCAGCGCGTTGCGCAGGCGAAACTCGATCGGATCGAGGTTCAGTTGCGCGGCGATCTCGTCGACCGCCATCTCGGTCGCGGCCATGCTCTGCAGCGTGCCGTAGCCGCGCGCGGAGCCGGCGTCGATCGCGCGCGACGCGATCGCGACCGCAGCCAGGTCGCTCTTCGGGAAGTAGTAGATCGATTGCGCGGCCGTCGCGCCGACCATCGCCACGGACGGCGAAAAGTTCGAGCGCCCGCCGCCGTTCGCCTCGAAGTCGCCCTTGAACGACTGCATGAGGCCCGTGTTGCGATCGACCGCGATCCGGTAATGCATCTTGAACGCGTGGCGCTTCAGCGACGTCTGGAACTGCTCGTAGCGGTCGTTCGCGAACCGCACCGGGCGGCCGTCCGCGTACAGCGCGCAGACGAGGCCGTAGAACGGCACGTTGCAATGATCCTTCGAGCCGTAGCCGACCGTGTAGCACGGATGCACGAACAGCTTCTTCACCGGGAAGCGGCATTTCGCGACCATCGCGGCCGCGTTCTCCGCCACTTCGAGCGGCGACTGGGTCGGCACGACGAGGTGCATCGACTGCGTCGCGGCGTCGTACCAGCAGTTCGCGTTGTCGGGTTCGAGCGCGGCGGTATCGACCGACTGCGTGCTGTACTCGCGATCGAACACGAACCAGTCGGCCGACGGACGATCGAGCTCGGCGGCGATCTGGCCGGCCAGGAACATCCCCTGCTCGTCGAGCCTGCCGTGCTCCTTGCCGTCCGGCCAGACCGGCAGGTGCTTGCGCATCATGCTCGGGAAGATCGGCGCGTCCTTCAGGCTCGAATAGACATCGTCGTCGTAAGCCGTCTTGCCGCCCACCCGCACGTAGCGGAACGTGCCCCACGGATCGCGCTCGAGCGGGCCCGTGACCGCGCCGTAGCGGATCACGTCGTCGCGGAACTTGAGCGCGTTCTTCGCGAAGCGGAAGCGCGCGAAGTCGTGATAGATGAGGATCGCGACCGCATGGCCGAGATACGCGGGGGTCTTGCCGGCGGGCAACAGCATGTCGTCGCCGTAGAACGTCGGGAACGCGACGCCGTCGCGTGCGAGATCGTCGGCCGTGACCACGCGGTCCGGCTTCAGTTCGTCGCCGAGCAGCGACAGGTCGAAGCCCTCGTAGATGCGGTCGGCCTGCGTGGCGCGGAGGATCAGCGCGTGCGACTGCTGCTGCGGCCAGTGCGGCATGTCGGCTGCGCGCACGTCACGGGCGAACACTTTCGAGCCCGTGACCTTCGCGATGCCGTCGATGCGGAATTGGGGGATGCCGGTGATGCTATCCCATTTGACGGGGGTGAGGAGTTTTTCTTCGAAGAGCGCCGCGAACGCGCGGCTGCCGATGGGCGCGACGTAGACCGCGACGCCCGCCAGCACGCTGGCTTTCAGAAAACCCCGCCGTGACAGGCCGTGGTTTTTCATGTGGGGGGGAACCTCCTGATGCGGCTCGGACGGCGATCGGGTGTCGCGGCGTTCGGAGCGGCGCGCATTCTGGCATTGTTTTCGATATATCGCCTATAGTATTTCCCGCATGAATTACTTATTGAATTTCTTATAACGAGATTCAGACGGGCTGCGGCGTCCGGTCGCGGGCGACACACGGGCGCGATTGGGCGGTGTCACGGCGGGCGCATCGATCGCCATGGGCTGATCGCCGCCATGCGCGGCGTGCTGAAACCGGTCCGCGGGCGGCTGCCCGAGATCGTCCCGCGGGCAACGACGCGTGCCCCGCGTCGGCGAATGCGCAAGGCGCGCGCCGGCGTGGTTGACGACGACTCGCCGGCGCCCCCGCACGACACGCGCGGCCGACGTTTCATGGTAATGTCGTGCGCATCCGGCTCGCCGGTCACTCCGCCACGTGCCGTGCCGGGCGGCCGGCAATGCGCCGCATCGTGTCGAGGTCAAAATAGCCATGGCAGTCAAGGCAAGCCTCCTGAATGCCGTTCTCGCCACTCCCCCCTGCGGCAATCACCGCGTGACGGCCGCGCTGCGCCCGTCGATGCTCGTCACGCTGTTCGAGGACGTGCGCCCGATGGCGCTGTCCGGCCTCGCCAGCGCGTTCGTCGCGGCGATCGCGCTGATCCGGCTGCAACAACTCTGGTGTTTCGTGTGGCTCGTCGTCGACGTCGGCCTGCTCGCCGCGCGGCTCGCGATCGCGCGCGCGTATGCCGTGCGCCGCGCCGCCGGCGACGATCGCGCCGAATACTGGGCGCTGCGCTATGCGCCCGTGTCGCTCGCCGCGTGCTTCGTGCTCGGCCTCGGCGTGATGGGCTGCGTGGAGGCGCCCGACGCCGAGCTCGGCACGCTGTCGGTGATGGTCGCGGGCGGCGTGTTCGGCGGAATCGCGTCGCGCAATTCGGCGCTGCCCCGGCTCGCGATGACCCAGGTCACGCTCGGTGTCCTGCCGATCGGCCTCGGCGCGGTGCTGGTCGACCGGCCCGGCGCCTGGCTGCTGCTGCCGCCGCTCGCGATCTATCTCGCGGCCATGCGCACGGTCGTCCAGCGTCATTACCGCGTGCTGGTCGCGCTGATCGCCGCGCGCCAGCGCAACGCCGAACTCGTCGCGCGCTTCGACGCCGCCCTCACCTACATGCCGCACGGCCTGTGCATGATCGACGGCGAGAGCCGCGTGATCGTCGCGAACCGCCGCACCGCGCAATTGTTC
Source organism: Burkholderia sp. RF7-non_BP4 (assembly GCF_001521935.1). NCBI lineage: Bacteria > Pseudomonadati > Pseudomonadota > Betaproteobacteria > Burkholderiales > Burkholderiaceae > Burkholderia > Burkholderia sp. RF7-non_BP4. Next base: position 637,858 of record NZ_LOTA01000010.1, read on the forward strand.
GGCTCGCCGCGCGAGATCATGCTCGACACACCGCTGCCCGACGTCGTCGCGGCGCTCGGCGCGAACGCGGTGACCGATTCCGACGGCGCAGGTCTCGCCGCACAATGCGACGTCTGGCTGAACCATGACGAACCGGTGCCGCTCGACATCACCCTCGCCGACGGCCGGCAGCTGGAACTGACGCGCCATCGCGTGCCGGACGGCAACGCGGTGATCATCGTCGAGGACGTCACCACGCGCCGCCGCAGCGAGCAGCACATCCGGCACCTCGCGCGACACGACGCGCTGACGGGTTTGCCGAACCGCCACGAACTGCATGCGCAACTCAAGCGGATGCTCGCGCACCGGCCGCAGCTGCCGGGCGCCACGCTCGCCGTCATGTATCTCGACCTCGACGGCTTCAAGGCAATCAACGACCGGTTCGGCCACCAGGCCGGCGATGAAGTGCTCACGCAGGTCGCCGAGCGGCTCGGCAAGACGCTGCCGCCCGGCGAGCTGGCGGCGCGGATCGGCGGCGACGAGTTCGTCGTCGCGCTCGACGCCACCACGATGCACGCCTGCTCGCTCCTCGCCGCGCGGATCATCCGGCAGATCTCGGCGCCGTATACGTTGTCGATCGGCGAGACCGTCAGCTTCGGGATCAGCATCGGCATCGCGCTCGACGACGGGCACGGCTCCCCCGACGAACTGATCCGCCAGGCCGACAGCGCGCTGTACGACGCGAAGTCGGCCGGCAAGGGAATCTACCGCTTCTATTCGGCCGGAAGCAGCCGCGTGACGCCCGCGACCACGAGCTGAGCGCGCGCCGTTCGCGTTGACGCCGGCGGCCTCCGCGCGTCCCTTCGCTTCCCGCGATTCATTCCCGAAACGCTTCGCGTGACTCCGCGCATACGCGCAGGTGTTCCGCCGCGCGCGCCCGTGTCACGTGACGTGTTCCGTAACATCGGCCCGCGCAGCACGTCACGTTCGCCGCAGAAGCCCGCACGCTCGGGACGGCGCACGGTATTTCATGGCTGGCACCCTTATTGCTCCTTGACTGGGAAACAGGATGTCAGGGAGCCCAAACATGAATACCGTCGAAGTCCTCAGCCATGCGGAAGCGAGCGATCAACTGGACGTGATCGACGGCGCCTCGCTGATCCGACGGCTCGTCTCCGAGCACCGCGCGCCCGCCGCGCGTGAAGCCGCGTGCGTCGACAATCCGCCGCTGACGCTGTATGGCGCATATCGCCAGGGCGTCACCGATCACGCGGCGCGACGCGCGAATCCGTATCGCGCCGGCAGCCGTTTCTGGGCGCTGTGGGAAGAAGGCCGTATCGAAGCTGAAACCTCCGGTCGCTGACGCGATCGCGCGCGCCGGCCCCGTCGCGACAAGGGGCCGACGCGCCGCACGGCATGTGCGGGCGGCCGCGCGCCGGCATGCGTTTCAGCGCTGCAACGTCGCGTGCGGCTGCTCGGGTTGCGTATGTCGCGGGTTCGCACGCGGGCCGGTTGACGGCGTCCGGCATTGCCCGCACCGCGCACGCCGCGCGGCGGTCGTTTCCCGATAAGATGGCAGATTCCGTTCATCGAACGATGCCGCCATGACCGCCTCCTCCTCCCACCGAAATCCCATCCACTGCGAAATCGATCTCGATGCGCAAGGCAAGCATGCGGGCTATCTGCGCCTGCCGCATTCCGTGCATCGCTCCGCATACGGCTGGCTGCCGATCCCGATCGCGTCGATCCGCAACGGCGACGGCCCGGTCGCGCTCGTGATGGCCGGCAATCACGGCGACGAATACGAAGGCCAGATCATCGTGTCGCAGCTGATGCGCGAGATCGATCCGGAGATGGTCAGCGGGCAGTTGATCCTGCTGCCGATGGCGAACTTCCCCGCGGCCGACGCCGGCTTGCGCGTGTCGCCGCTCGACGAGGGCAACCTGAATCGCAGCTTCCCCGGCGACCCGGCCGGCACGCCGACGCAGATGATCGCGCATTACATCGAGCATGCGCTGCTGTCGCGCGCGCAGTATCTGGTCGACCTGCATTCGGGCGGCAGCTCGCTGCTGTACCAGGGCGGCAACATGCTCGCGATCGACCCGCTCGACGACGACGAGGCCGCGAAGCTCAACGGCCTGCTGGTCGCGTTCGGGCTGCCGAACGCGCTGCTGCACGCGCCGAACCCGGTGCACTCGGCATCGGCCGCGCGCCGGCAGGGCGCGATCTCGATCGTGACCGAACTCGGCGGCGCGGGGATGGCCGATCCGTCGCTGATCCGGCTCGGCCGCCACGGGCTGCTGCACTACCTCGGCCATATCGGCCTGCTGCACGGCGCGCTCGTGCCCGACGCGCCGCCGACCGTCACGCGCTTCCTGCGTGTCGACGGCGATCGTCACTTCGTCTACGCGTACGAGCGCGGGCTGTACGAACCGCTCGTCAACCTCGGCGACCAGGTGAAGGCCGGCCAGCCGGCCGCGTGGGTGCACTTCCCCGATACGCCGCTGCGCGAACCGGTGCTGCACCGCTTCAACGGCGACGGCGAAGTGGTGTGCAAGCGCGTGCCCGCGCAGGTGCGGCGCGGCGATTGCCTGTTTCAGCTGGCGGAGGCGTCGACGCCGCCGCGCGTTGGCCGATAGGCCGGGTTACCGACCCGTATCTTTTCCGTGCAGTCTGCCAAGGATGGCGGACCGCACGCGTTCGCCATTAACCAACTTGACAAATTAACTCTTTTGGTTAAGATCGCGGATGGAAAAGAACGTGCCTCATTGCAAGCTGATCTGAAACTGACCGTGATCGACGACGTGCTGATCGTGTCGTTCAAGGAGCGATGAAAATGAAGTGTCCTGCGTGCGGTGGCGCGAAACTGGTCCGCGATACACGAGACATCCCTTACACATACAAGGGTCGCTCGACCGTCGTTCGCGATATAACCGGCGACTTCTGTCCTGCCTGCGGCGAATCGGTGCTGGATATCGACGAGGCAACCCGGCTCGGTGAAGCGATCGGCGAGTTCAACAAGCAAGTAAATTCGACCATCGTCGACCCGAAGTTCATCGCGAAGGTGCGCAAGAAGCTGATGCTGGATCAACGCGAGGCGGCCGAGATATTCGGTGGCGGCGTCAATGCTTTCTCGCGCTACGAAACCGGCAAGACGAACCCGCCGCTTGCCCTCGTGAAGTTGCTCAAGATTCTGGATCGTCATCCGGATCTGCTCGCGGAAGTTCGTGCAGCCTAGCCATACGCCCCTCCGGCATTGCGCATGCGACGAACCTTCGACGCGTGCGCCCCCCACCCCACTCCCCCTGCAAGCCTTCTGACTCTCCCCGCGAAATCCTTATCGAAATTGCTTCGTTCGTCTTTGCCGGCCGCGCCGCTAACGTGTTCGAAACGGCGGCGGCACGCCGGATGCAACGCAGGAAGCACCGCGGCCGCCGTCATCACGACAACCGCGTCGCGATAACGGAGCAGACCGGACGGGCCGTGTGGCAGGCCCCCGCCAGGAACGTCCGCATCGCGCGCCCTTCGCGATGCCCATGGCCACGAACGACCGCCTCATCGACACGACACCGCTCGACGTCCGCGCCCAGCCGCTGGTCGACGCGCTGATCGACGAATACGCGACGCGCTACGACGCGTATCGCCCCGACAGCCGCGCATCCGCACGCGACGAACTCGCGCGCTACCCGGCCGAGCTGTTCGCGCCGCCCGAAGGCGCGTTCGTGCTGCTGCTGCGCGACGGCGAAACGATCGGCGGCGGCGCGTTCAAGCGCTACGACGCGCAGACCGCCGAACTCAAACGCATCTGGACCCGCGCGGACCTGCGCCGTCAGGGGCTCGCGCGCCTGATCGTCGATGCGCTCGAACTGCGCGCCGCGCAGCAGGGCTATCGACGCGTGTACCTGACCACCGGCTTTCGCCAGCCCGAAGCGTGGGCGCTGTACGACCGCACCGGCTATACGCGGCTGTTCGATTCGTCGATCGATCCGGAAGCGTATTTCCACCTGCGCTTCGGCAAGGATCTCGCCGATCCGTCGCGCACGTCGACGCTCGCCGACCTGTGGGCGCCGCTTCCCGAAGCCGTGCTGCCGCGCTGAACGCCCCGCGCCACCCGATTCCGCTCTTCCGTTCCCCAAGACACGAAACGACAGGACCCATCCATGCAACGAGCCGTACCCTTCACGCCGCGCGCGCTCCGCACGCTGGCCGCCGCGCTGATCGGCGTGACCGCGATCGCCGCGGCCGCCGCGACCTTCGACCTCAGCCCCGAGCAACGTGGCCGCCCGCGCGGTGCGGCCGACGCGGCCGTCGAGCGCGCGGTGCCCGCGTCGTTCAGATTCGCCGAAGCCGGCACGCTGACGATCGGCGTCGCGCCGAGCCTGCCGCCGATCAGCTCGTATGCGACCGACGCGCGCACGGTGATCGGCTTCGACGCGGACGTCGGCCAGCTCGTGTCCGACAGCCTCGGCCGCAAGCTGAAGATCGTCCCGCTCGCATGGGCCGACTGGCCGCTCGCGCTCGAATCGGGGAAAGTCGACGCGGTGATCTCGAACGTCACCGTCACCGAGGAGCGCAAGCAGAAGTTCGATTTCTCGACCTACCGCAAGGACCAGGTCGGCTTCTACGTGCGCAACGACAGCAAGATCCAGTCGATCCGCGAGCCGAAGGACGTCGCGGGGCTGCGCATCGTCACCGATGCCGGCACCAACCAGGAAAAGATCCTGCTCGCGTGGGATCGCGAGAACGTCGCGCACGGCCTGAAGCCCGTGCAGGTCCAGTACTACGACGACCAGGCGATGCGCATCGTCGCCGTGCAGTCGGGCCGCGCCGATGCCGTGTTCAGCGTGAACTCGGTGCTCGCCTACCAGAGCGCGCAGCAGGGCAAGACGCGCCTCGTCGGCGCGATCAGCGGCGGCTGGCCCCGCACGGCCGACATCGCGATCGCGACGCGCCGCGGCAGCGGGCTCGCCGAGCCGCTGACGGTCGCGCTGAACGGACTGATCCGGAACGGCCGCTATCAGCAGATTCTCGACCGCTGGAACCTCGCCTCCGAAGCGATCGACCAGTCGCGCACGAATCCGCCGGGCTTGCCGAAGAGCTGAGCGCCGCCCGTCCACGCCCTCGCAGGAACGCCGACACCATGTCTTATTCGCTTTCATTGCTGGACAAAAGCCCGATCGCCGACGGCGCGACCGCCGCCGACGCGCTGCGTTTCACGACGACCCTCGCGCGGCGCGCGGAACAGCTCGGCTACGAGCGCTTCTGGGTCGCCGAGCATCACGGCGCGCCGGGCTTCGCGAGCTCCGCGCCCGAGATCGTCGTCGCGCACCTGCTCGCGCACACGTCGCGCATTCGCGTCGGTTCGGGCGGCGTGATGCTGCAGCACTACAGCCCGTTCAAGGTCGCCGAGTCGTTCAAGCTGCTCGCCGCGCTGGGGCCGGGCCGCGTCGATCTCGGCATCGGCAAGGCGCCCGGCGGATTGCCGATGACCACGCGCGCGCTGCAGTGGTTTCACGACAAGGCGAAGAAGCCCGACTTCGCGGGCCAGCTCGCGGAACTCGACGCGTTCCTCGGCTGGGGCGTCGCCGAGGATCATCCGCTCGCCGGCGCGGTCGCGATGCCGGTGCCGCCGCACGCGCCCGAACGCATCCTGCTCGGCGGCTCGCCCGACAGCGGCGCGCTCGCCGCCCGCCACGGCTGGCGCTTTTGCTATGCGGGGCACTTCAACGGCGACGACGCGAACCTCGAACGCTCGCTGGCCGCGTACCGCGACGCGGGCGGCACACGCCCGATCGTCGCGCTGTACGCCGTCGCCGCGCCGACCCGCGACGAAGCCGAGCAACTGATCGGGCCGCTGAAGATCTTCAAGCTGCAATTCGCCGGCGGCCAGAGCTTCAATCTGGCGAGCGCGCAGGCCGCCGCCGAATTCGCGCGGCAGAGCGGCGCGTCCGACTACCGGATCGACGAACTGCGCCCGACCGTGCTGGCCGATACGCCCGAACGCGTGCACCGCGCGCTCGACGCGCTGAGCCGGCGGCTCGACGTCGATGCATTCGTGATCGACTCGCCGGTGACCGACTACGCGGCACGGCTCGCGTCGGCCGAATGGCTCGGCGGCGCGCAGTCGATCACGCCTGTGCAGGCGGCCCTCGCCGCCGAACGTTTTCCTTCCCCCGACCAGAACGCGTGACGCTCCCATGACGACCCGACGATCGATTCCCTTCGGCCTGATGCTGCAAGGCGCAGGCAGCCACATGAACGCGTGGCGGCATCCGAGCAACCCGCCGGACGCGAGCATCAACCTCGACTTCGCGATCGGCATCGCGCGCAAGGCGGAAGCCGCCGGCATCGCGTTCGCGTTCGTCGCGGACGGCCTCTACATCAACGAGAAGTCGATCCCGCACTTCCTGAACCGCTTCGAGCCGCTCACCGTGCTGTCGGCGCTCGCGGTCGCGACGAAGAAGATCGGCCTCGCGGGCACGATCTCGACGTCGTACAGCGAGCCGTTCACGGTCGCGCGCCAGCTCGCGTCGCTCGATGCGATCAGCGGCGGGCGCGCGGGCTGGAACGTCGTCACGACGCCGCTCGAAGGCACCGCGAAGAATTTCGGCAAGGCGCATCCCGATCACGAACTGCGCTACGAAATCGCCGACGAATACCTCGACGTCGTGCAGGGGCTGTGGGACAGCTGGGACGACGACGCGTTCGTGCGCGATCGCGCGAGCGGGCGCTTCTTCGATCGCGACAAGCTCCATACGCTCGATCATCACGGCCGCTTCTTCCAGGTCGCCGGCCCGCTGAACATCCAGCGCTCGCCGCAGGGGCAGCCGGTGATCTTCCAGGCCGGCTCGTCCGACACCGGCATCGGGCTCGCGGGCAAGTACGCGGACGCCGTGTTCACGCATTCGCCGTCGCTCGACGAAACGGCCGCGTTCACGCGGCGCGTGAAGCAAAGCGCGGTCGAGCACGGGCGGCAGCCGGGCGACGTGAAGATCTTCCCCGGCGTCGGGCCGATCGTCGGCCGAACGGCCGCCGAGGCCGAAGACAAGTACCAGGCGATCCGCGACCTGCTGACGATCGACGAGGCGCTCGCGTATCTCGGCCGCTATTTCGATCACCACGATTTCACGCAGTACGCGCTCGACGCACCGTTCCCCGAACTCGGCGATATCGGCCGCAACAGCTTCCGCTCGACCACCGACCGGATCAAGGCCGACGCGAAGCGCAAGCACCTCACGCTGCGCGAGACGGCACTCGCCGTCGCGACGCCGCGCCCGAACTTCATCGGCACGGCCGAGCACGTCGCCGACGAGCTGATCCGCTGGCACGACGCCGGAGCCGGCGACGGCTTCATCCTCGGCTTCCCGGTGCAGGCCCAGGGCGTCGACGATTTCGTCGAACTCGTGATTCCGGTGCTCGAGGCGCGCGGCCGCTACCGCCGCGACCTGCCGGGCAGCACGCTGCGCGACCACCTCGGCCTGCCGCGCAAGGCGAGCCGCCATGCGGCGCCCGGCGCGGTGCGCAAACAGGGCGACGCGGCCGAAGCGCACGCCTGACGCCTGCGCGCCGCCTCGCGCGGCGCATCCGGCCAACCCGATCGAGGACCCTCACCGACATGAGCGACACGACCCATCTCGGCGGCGCACTGCCGCCGCTCACTTCCGCCCCCGCCCGCGACGCCGGCACGCGCCCGCGCATCGTGCCGGCCCGGCACAGGTCGCGCACGGTCGGCACCGTGCTCGCGCTCGTGCTGATCGCGCTCGCGCTGCATTCGATTCTCGGCAACCCGCAATGGGGCTGGCCTGTGTTCGCCGAATGGTTCCTGTCGCCGCCGGTGCTGTCCGGGCTCGCGCGAACGCTGGTGCTGACGCTGCTCGGCGCGGTGTTCGGCTTCGCGCTCGGCGCGCTCGTCGCGCTGGCCCGGCTGTCGCGCTCGCGCCTGCTCGCCGCGAGCGCGTGGACGTTCGTCTGGTTGTTCCGCTCGATTCCGCTGATCGTGCTGCTGCTGATCCTGAACAACCTCGGCTACCTGTACGAACACGTGCGGCTCGGCGTGCCGTTCACCGACATCGTGTGGTTCGACACGCCGACCACCGACCTGATCAGCCCGTTCCTCGCGGCCGTGCTCGGCCTCACGCTGAACCACGCGGCGTTTTCCGCGGAAGTGATTCGCGGCGGCATTCTCGCGGTCGATCAGGGGCAGCTCGAAGCGGCCGCCGCGCTCGGCCTGCCGCGCGGCCGCCAGACCACGCGCATCGTGTTGCCGCAGGCGATGCGCGCGATCCTGCCGACCGCGTTCAACGATCTGATCACGCTCGCGAAAGGCACGTCGATGGTCTACGTGCTCGCGATGCCCGAACTGTTCTACACGGTGCAGGTGATCTATCGCCGCAATCTGGAAGTGATTCCGCTGCTGATGGTCGCGACCGTCTGGTACCTGATCATCCTGACCGTGCTGTCCGCGATCCAGGTGCAGGTCGAGCGCCACTATGCGCGCGGTGCGCTGCGCAATCCGCCGCCGTCGGCGCTGACGTTCGTGCTGGCGCGCATCGGTGCGCTGCGGCGGCGTGCGGCAACCGCCGATGCGACGTTTCAGGGCAACGCTGACGCGCCAGTGCCGCGCACCGGCGGCGAGGTCGCCGTGCACAACGTGTCGAAGCAGTTCGGCATGCAGCGCGTGCTCGACAACGTGTCGTTCGTCGCGCCGCGCGGCAGCGTGACGGTGATCGTCGGGCCGTCCGGCTCGGGCAAGTCGACGCTGCTGCGCACGATCAACCATCTCGAACGCGTCGACGACGGCTTCATCGACATCGACGGCGAGCTGATCGGCTATCGGCGCGACGGCGACGTGCTGCACGAGCTGAAGGAGCGCGACGTGCTGAAGCGGCGCACGGCGGTCGGAATGGTGTTCCAGAACTTCAACCTGTTTCCGCACCTGACGGTGCTCGAGAACCTGATCGAGGCGCCGGTCGCCGTCGGCGGCGTCACGCGCGAGGCCGCCGAGCGCACCGCGCGCACGCTGCTCGCGCGCGTCGGCCTCGCGGACAAGGCCGACGCCTACCCGCGCCAGCTGTCCGGCGGCCAGCAACAGCGCGTCGCGATTGCGCGGGCGCTCGCGTTGCGCCCGAAGGTGCTGCTGTTCGACGAGCCGACGTCGGCGCTCGATCCCGAACTGGTCAACGAAGTGCTCGACGTGATCAAGGAACTGGCGCGCTCGGGCACCACGCTCGTGATCGTCACGCACGAGATCGGCTTCGCGCGCGAAGTCGCGGACAACGTGCTGTTCATGGAGCGCGGCCGCATCGTCGAGTCGGGCCCGCCCGCCGTCGTGCTCGACGCGCCGGCCCATCCGCGCACGCGCGCGTTCCTGTCGCGGGTGCTCTGATGCACGCCGCTCACGACCTCCGAGGCACCCGACGATGATCGACCGACGCCAGTTCATGACCACCGCGCTCGCGGCCGCCGCCGGCCTCCGGTGGCACGCGGCCGACGCGGCCGCGACCGCCGATCTCGATCCGCGCCAGGCCGGCCGGATCCGCGCGTCGCGCGACGATGCAGCGATTCGCGCGGCCGGCAACTACCGCTGGGTACGCGACGGCGCGTTCACGGTTGCGATTTCGCCGCACGCACCGCCGGTGTCGACCTATGCGACCGACGCGCGCACGGTCGTGGGCGCCGATCCCGACTATGCGCAGCTCGTCGCGGACGCGCTCGGCCGCACGCTGGTGCTGGTGCCGATCGCGTGGGCCGACTGGCCGCTCGGGCTCACGTCGGGCAAGTACGACGCCGTGATCTCGAACGTCGGCGTGACCGAGAAGCGCAAGGAGAAATACGATTTCACGACCTATCGGCTCGGGCTGCACGGCTTCTACGTGCGCACCGCGAGCCCGATCGCGAAGATTGCCGAGCCGAAGGACGTCGCGGGCCTGCGCGTCATCACGGGTGCGGGCACGAGCCAGGAGCGCATCCTGCTCGAATGGAGCCGACGCAACGTCGCGCAAGGGCTGAAGGCGACCGAACTGCTCTATTTCGACGACGATGCGGCAGCCCGCGTCGCGTTGCTGTCGGGCCGAGCCGACGCCGAGCTGAACCCGAATGCGTCGCTGGCATACGAGGCCGCGCGCGACGGCAGGATTCGTCGGGTCGGCGTCGTCAACGCGGGCTGGCCGGCAAATGCGGATGTCGCGATCGCGACGCGTCGCGGCAGCGGGCTCGCGCCGGCGCTGACGCTCGCGACGAACGCACTGATCGGCAACGGCCGCTACGGGCAGGCGCTGGCGCGCTGGGGGTTGCAGAGCGAGGCGGTTGCGCGCGCGGAGACGAATCCGCCGGGGTTGCCGTCGTTTTGACTCGATGCGCTGACCCATGAATCGAAATCGCCCCGGCATTCCTCGATCGAAATGCCGGGGCGAAACGAACGGACCACCTTCGCCGCCTACGCCGTCACCGTCGCGTGATACCGGTCGAGTTCCGCGATATGCGCGTGAATCGCCGGAATCAGATCGCGTCCGTAGGTCAGCGCATCGTTGAGCGGATCGAAACCACGGATCAGGAACGTCGACGCGCCGAGCCGGTAATACGCACCGAGCGCCCGCGCGACCTGTTCCGGCGTGCCGACGAGCGCGGTCGAATTCCAGCGCGCGCCGGTCAGGTTCGCGACGCCCATCCACAACCGCTCGTCGAGCACGTCGCCCTGCGCGGCCGCGGCCATCAGCCGTTGCGAGCCCGCATTCTGCGGTGCGTGACCGTCGATCGGCTGGCCGTTCGCGAGCCGAGCCGCGCGCACGCGCGCACGGATCGCCTCGGCCTTTTCCCATGCGGCGGCTTCGGTGCTCGCGACGATCGGCCGGAACGACACGCTGATGCGCGGTGCGCGTCCGAACGGCGCCGCGGCGGCCCGCACGCGCGCGATCTGCTCGCGCACCGCGGCGAGCGGCTCGCCCCACGTCATGTAGACGTCCGCGTGCTGCCCGGCCACCGCCAGCGCCGCCGGCGACGAACCGCCGAAATAGATCGGCACGTGCGGCCGCTGCGCACCTTTCACGACCGGCGACGCACCGCGAAGCCGATAGAACGCGCCGTCGTGATCGACCGGCGCGTCGGCGAGCCAGATGCGCTTCAGCACGTCGAGATATTCGCCGGTGCGGCGATAGCGTGCGTCGTGCGGCACGAAATCGCCGTCACGCTGCAGGTCGGCATCGTCGCCGCCCGACACGACGTTCAGCGCGAGCCGGCCGCCGCTGAACACGTCGAGTGTGGCGATCTGCCGCGCGGCCGCCGACGGCACAATCACGCCCGGCCGGTGCGCGAGCAGGAGGCGGATGCGTTCGGTGGCGGCGGCCGCGAACGACGCGACGATGAAACCGTCCGCCGCGTTGCTGAAATGGCCGATCAGGATCTGGTCGAAGCCGGCGGCTTCGTGCGCCTGCGCGAAGCGTCGCACGTAGTCGGGCTGGACGGCGGCGCCGCCCGGTACGTCGACCTCCGCGCCGGGCGTCGCGGTGATCATGCCGATGATGTCGACGGGCATGTCGGGCTGTCCTTCTGGTGGTGGATGGGAACGGGCGGACCTGGCGGCACGATCACTGCGCGGCGGCCGTCTTTTGCGCGGGCGCGGCGAAGGCGCCCGCATACGAGCGGTCGAGCAGCTTCGCCGTGTCGTACGCGACCGGAATCACGCCGGCCTTGTGCAGGAAGTCGGCGGTGTTCTGCGCATCCTTCGCGGCCGTGTCGTCGACGGGGCCCACGCGCTGATGCGCGTTGTCGAGCCAGCGGTACGCGACGTCCGGCTCGAGCTTCGCGCGCTTCGCCCACAGGTCGGCATACTCGCGCGGATGACTGTCGACCCACTGGCGTGCGGCCACCACGCGCTTCAGGAAATCGGTGATCTCCGCGCGCCTGGCCGTAGCCGCCTGCTCGTTCGCCGCGACGAAGCTCAACGCGGGCATCAGGCCCTGCGCGGTCGTCACCGGCCGCGCGCCCTGCCGCAGCGCCAGCGTGCTGACGAACGGCTCCCATAGCGACACGGCGTCGACCGAGCCGTTCGCGAGCGCGTTGGTCGCATCGATCGGCATCAGGTACGCGTACTTGACGGAATCCGCCGGCAGACCGGCGTGTTCGAGCGCGCGCAGCACGAGCTGCTGGCTCCATGCGCCACGCCAGACGGCGACGGTCTTGCCCCGCAGGTCGGCGACGGTGCGCACCGGCGAGTTCTTCGGCACGAGGATCGCGACGCCGTCGAGGCTCTGCCGCGACACCGCGACCACTTTCACCGGCGCGCCGCGCGCGGCCAGCGTGAGCAACGCGGAATCGCCGAGGAAACCGACGTCGATCGCATTGCCGTTCAGGCTTTCGGCGACGGGTGCGGCGGCCTGGAAGTGCTTCCACTCGATCGTGTAAGGCAGGTCCTTCAGCACGCCGGACGCCTCCATCGACGCCTGGATGTTGAAGTAGTTCTGTTCACCGACGCGCAGCGTGACGGTGTCTTTCGCGATGCCCGGCTGCGCGGCGAGCGCGAGCAGCAGCGCCGTGACGATTCGGCTCAACAACGTGATCTCCCCGGAGGTTGGCGGGCGGCCGCGCGATGGCGTCGCCCTTGGGTCCGCTTGCCGCAACGGCCGGCGGACGGATGGAACCGATGAAGATACGGCGATCGGCGTCATGAGACAAACGCAATATTCTGCTATGTAAAGATGCAAATATTTTATGAATGCGCCGCCGCGAAGCGACGCCGTTTGCCAGCTCGTCGTGCAACACCGTTCGAATGATTCCTCGACAGATATTTCGCGCACGAAATAAATCCCGAACTATATTTCGCATACGAAATACCTACCCGAACGAGGACGGCCATGACGTCGGAACCTGTCGAGTTTTGCGCCGCCGACGGCTATACGCTGCGCGGCACGCTGTGGTCGCCGGACGCGCCGCCGCGCGCGCTGGTGTTGATCCATCCGGCCACCGCCGTGCCGGAGCGGCTGTACGCGGGCTTCGCGCGCTTCCTGACCGAACGCGGCTTCTCGGCGCTGACCTACAACTATCGCGGCATCGGCGCGTCGCGGCCCGCGCGGCTGAGCGCGCTGCAGGCCAGCATGCGCGACTGGGTCGAGCTCGACGTCGGTGCCGCGATCGCGTGGGCGCGCGATGCGTACGCGGGGTTGCCGCTGCTGGCGGTCGGGCACAGCGTCGGCGGCCACGCGATCGGGCTGTCGGCCGGCACCGCGCACCTGCGCGCGGCCGTGCTCGTCGCCGCGCACGCAGGCAGCACGCGGCTGATTTCCCGCGCGACCGAACGGCTGAAGGTGCGGCTGATCCTGCGCGTGCTCGGCCCGCTCGCGTCCGCACTGCTCGGCTACGTGCCCGGCAAGCGGCTCGGGCTCGGTGAGGACCTCCCCGCCGGCGTGTTCCGCGAGTGGAGCCGCTGGACCACGTTGCCGCGCTACTTCTTCGACGATCCGACGCTCGGCGCAGCCGAGCGCTTCTCGAAGCAGCAGTTGCCGATTCTCGCGCTCGGCTTCGACGACGATCCGTGGGCAAACCCGCCGGCGATCGACCTGCTGGTAAGCTACCTGACCCGGGCGGCCGTCGAACGCCGCCAGATCGATCCGAACGCCGCGGGCAGCGGGCCGGTCGGACACATGGGCTTCTTCCGCAGCCGGCCAGGCACCGTGCTGTGGCCTGCAGTCGCCGACTGGCTCGCGCAGGCGCTCGACGCGCCGCGCGCCGCGGGTCGCCCGTCCCTTTCCACTGCAGCCTGGAACCGAGCTTGAGCGAAGACCGACGACTGTTTTTCCTGTTGAACATCGGCCAGCGGCGCGTGCAGCGCTGGGTCGACCGCAAGGCCGAGACCGATGCGCGCGCCAGCGCCGCGCAGGCCGGCGTGCTGTTCTGCCTTGCGAGGCAGGACGGCGCGCTGATCGGCGAAGTCGGCGCGGCGCTGCAACTTGTGCCGTCCGCGATGACGGGGCTCGCCGACCGGATGGCGAAGGCCGGCCTGCTCGCGCGGCACGCCGATTCGGACGACGGGCGGGCAACGCGCCTGTTCCTGACCGACGAAGGACACGCGGCGCTCAAGCGCGCGCGCGTGGTGCTGCGCGAACTGAACGGCAAGCTGTGCGACGGGTTTTCCGACGAGGAACTCGACGTCGTCGCGCGCTGGCTCCACGCGTTGCAGGACCGCTTTCCGGCCGATCGCTGAACGGCGCCGGCGGTGCGCTGCATCGGCAAGATACCGCGTAATCGATAGCGATTCCGATTCGCGCTTTCGATTCGGTTTCCGAACTTTCAGGCGGCAAATTTTGCGTTCCGGATCCGCTGCCTCGGCAACGCTTTCCGGCTACGTCCTGTTACAAAAAATTGCCTGCCGCGCCGCATATCGATCGCCTACATTGCTATCCACTTCGACGCATTCGTCGTATGCACGGACTGGCCTTCCCGTCGCGTCCGTATCCCGGGACGCACCCGACAAGTAACGAAAACGAACAGGTGTCTTGACCGACGTGCTGGCGGCATCCAGCACACGCGGATTGCGATGACTGAAGCGGCTTCCTGAACGACACGATCCGACGCGTGGCACGGCATCCATTGCCGCCGCGTACCGGCGCGCGACGTGCCGCCGTGCCGTGACATCGCCGCCGCACGTGAACGAGGAGCAGTCCCATGCGACGCACGATGGTGTCCCACTCGCTTGTCACCCGTCTCACCCGCCTGTCCGCCGCGACGGCAATGGCGATGGCCGCCGCCGCGGCCGCGCATGCCGACCCCGTGGTCGTGTCCGGCCCGAGCCCGTTCGCCGCCTGCACCATCGGCGGCCCCGGCACGAACTACGTCAACGCCGAGGTCGAACCATGGCTCTCGGTCAATCCGGCGAACCCGACCAACATGATCGGCGTATGGCAGCAGGATCGCTGGTCGAACGGCGGCGCCCACGGGCTCGTCGCCGGCTATACGTTCGACGGCGGCGCGACCTGGGCGCGCACGCCGCAACCGTTCAGCGCCTGCGCGCCGGGCGGGCTCAAGTACGAGCGCGCGTCGGATCCGTGGGTGTCGTTCGGGCCCGACGGCACCGCGTATTCGGTATCGATCTCGTTCAACCAGTCGAACAACGGCAATGCGGTCGCGGCCTCGGTGTCGACCGACGGCGGACAGACGTGGAGCAGCCCGGCCGTGCTGATCGCGAACGACGAACCGACGACGCAGTTCTTCAACGACAAGGAATCGGTGACGGCGAACCCGGTGAAGGCCGGCACGGCCTACGCGGTGTGGGACCGCCTCGAGCTGCCGAACGGCAACCCGTACGCGAACCTGCACACGCAGGCATATCGCGGGCCGACGTTCTTCTCGAAGACGGTCGACGGCGGCAAAACGTGGAGCAGAGCGAAGGTCATCGTCAACGTGCCGTCGCGTCAGCAGACGATCGGCAACCAGATCGTCGTCGACCCGAAGACCGGTACGCTCTACGACTTCTTCGACCTGATCCAGCCGCCGTTCAGCAAGGCGGCCGGCAAGGTCGCGTTCATCAAGTCGACCGACGACGGTGCGACCTGGACGAAGCCGCAGGTGATCGCCGGGCTGCAGACAGTCGGCGTGACCGATCCGAACACCGGCGAACCGGTACGCACCGGCGACATCATTCCGGAACCCGCGATCGATCCGGCATCGGGGCAGCTGTACGTCGTCTGGCAGGACAGCCGCTTCAACGGCGGCAACTACGACGAGATCGCGCTGTCGACGTCGAAGGACGGCGGCGCGAGCTGGAGCGCGCCGCTGCAAGTGAACACGCCGACCGGGCGTGCCGCGTTCAATCCGTCGGTGCGCGTCGACAATGCCGGCTCGGTGATGGTCACCTACTACGACTTCCGCGACCTGCAGGCCGGCAATACGACGACGCTGCCGACCGGGTTCTGGCGCAAGATCTCGCATGACGGCGGCACCACGTTCGCCGACGAGCGGCGCGTCGGCGGCCCGTTCGACATGAAGCTCGCGCCGAACGCGGAAGGCTTCTTCATCGGCGATTACCAGGGGCTCGACGTGCTGCCGTCGTCGTCGTTCCACCCGTTCTTCGTCCAGACCAACGCGGGCAACCTGACGAACCGCACCGACGTGTTCTTCGCGCCGTGATGCGCGCATGAGCGCAACGCAGCGCTGCCGCGACGTCCCTCGCGTCGCGGCAGCGTGCCCGCATGCGCGTCAATGCATGTCGGTCAGCACGATGCGGCCATCGACCTTCCCGTCGCGCAGCCGCGCGAATATGTCGTTGATGTTGCCGAGCCGGTCGCGATGGATGTGCGCGCGCACCAGTCCGTCCGCCGCGAAGTCGAGCGATTCCTGCAGATCGCGCCGCGTGCCGACGATCGAGCCGCGCACCGTGATGCCGTTCAGCACGGTCGAGAAGATCGGCAACGGGAAATCGCCGGGCGGCAGGCCGTTGAGCGCCACCGTGCCGCCGCGCCGCACCATCCCGAGCGCCTGCGCGAACGCGCTGCGCGACACGGCCGTGACCAGTACGCCATGCGCCCCGCCGATCTCCTTCTGAATGACCTTCGCCGGATCGTCGGTCGACGCATCGATCGTCAATTGTGCGCCGAGCTGGCGCGCAAGTTCGAGCTTGGCCGGCGACACGTCGATCGCCGCGACGTGCAGGCCCATCGCGCGCGCGTATTGCACGGCCACGTGGCCGAGCCCGCCGATACCGGAAATCGCGATCCACTGGCCCGGACGCGTGTCGGTGACGCGGATGCCTTTGTAGACCGTCACGCCCGCGCACAGGATCGGCGCGATCTCGTCGAACGCGACCTTCGCCGGTAGATGGCCGACGTAGTCGGGATCGGCCAGCACATATTCCGCATAGCTGCCGTTGACCGAATAGCCGGTGTTCTGCTGCCCGTGGCAAAGGGTTTCCCAACCGGTGTGGCAGTACTCGCAGTGACCGCATGCCGTGTAGAGCCAGGGCACGCCGACGCGGTCGCCCTCGCGCACGTGCGTGACGCCCGCGCCGACCGCCGCGACGACGCCCACGCCTTCGTGTCCGGGAATGAACGGCAGCGTCGGCTTCACGGGCCAGTCGCCGTCGGCGGCGTGCAGGTCCGTATGGCAGACGCCCGACGCCTTGATGTTGACGAGGATCTGGCCTGCGCCCGGCGTCGGGATCGGCACTTCCTCGATGCGCAGCGGTTCGCCGAACGCGTGCACCACGGCCGCTTTCATGGTTTGAGTCATGCGTCGCTCCTGTCTGGTCGATGACCGCGCCAGTATCCGGGCTCGAAACCGCAACGCATTGATACGCATCAACGGGGCAGAAATCGTGCGCGGCGGCGGATTCATCGCGAGGCATGGTTCCCCGCGTCGCCGGCCCCGCTGCCGGTTTGACGTACCGCCTCTGTTTTCTCAGCCATTTCGGCAGGTTGTCGGAAACCCCGTGGCCCACCGCCGTTCCGCTTGGAATTCGAAATGATATAACATATCATTTCGCGAGCTCGTCCACCTGCGGCCGTTCCATCCGGGTGGCCGGGTTACGCCGAGTCATATCCAAGCGGGTCACTGCGCGCCGCAGACGCAACAATATATCGTATCCAAGGCGTGACCCACATGACTCGTTTCCCGATCCGATTCCAACCGATTCACCGACCATGCGCGACCTCCCTCGTCTACCGCTTCGCCCGCTCCCGCCCGTTTCGCTGATGCTGTTCGCCGCCGTCGCGCACGCGCAAGCCGATACGCCCGCCTCGTCGACGCCGACGCACACCACGGCGCTCGCGCCGATCTTCGTGACCGCGAACCCGCTCGGCGACACCGAGCTGATCTCGCCGACCGTGCAACTGTCCGGCGACGCGCTGACGCGCCGCCAGGCCGATTCGCTCGGCGAAACGCTCGATGGCCTGCCCGGCGTGTCGACCACCACCTACGGCCCGATGGTCGGCCGCCCGATCATCCGCGGGATGGACGGCGACCGGATCCGGCTGCTGCAGAACGGCGTCGCCGCCTACGACGCGTCGTCGCTGTCGTACGACCACGCGGTGCCGCAGGATCCGCTGTCGATCGAACGCGTCGAGATCGTGCGCGGGCCGGCCGCGCTGCTGTATGGCGGCAACGCGGTCGGCGGTGTCGTCAACACGATCGACAACCGGATTCCGCGCGAGGCGATCGAAGGCGTGACGGGCGCGCTCGACGCGCGCTACGGCGGGGCCAATTCGATGCGCGCGGGCGCCGCGCAGGTCGAAGGCGGCAACGGCCGCTTCGCGTTCCATGTCGACGCATTCGACCGGGAAACGAGCAAGCTGCGCATTCCCGGCCACGCGCGCAGCAGCCAGCAACGGGCGATCGACGGCCCCGACACGCCGCAACCGTACGGCAACGTGCCGAACAGCGACGGCCGCGTGCATGGCGGCGCGCTCGGCGCGTCGTACACGTGGGCCGATGGCTTCGCGGGCCTGTCGTACAGCGGCTACGAGTCGAATTACGGCTCCGTCGCCGAGGACGACGTGCGCCTGCGGATGCGTCAGGAACGCCTCGCGCTCGCGTCCGAGGTGCGCAACCTGAGCGGCCCGTTCACGAAGCTGAAGTTCGACTTCGCGTACACCGACTATCGCCACAAGGAAGTCGACAACGGCGCGACGGCCACCACTTTCCGCAACCGCGGCTACGAGGCGCGCATCGAGGCGCGGCATCGCAAGATCGGCCCGTTCGAAGGCGCGATCGGCGTGCAGTTCGGCCAGAACACGTTCTCGGCGCTCGGCGACGAATTGCTCGTGCCGTCCACGCGCACGAACAGCGTCGCGCTGTTCGGCCTCGAGGAATGGCAGGTCGCCCCCGCGCTGAAGCTGAGCCTCGGCGGGCGCTTCGAGCACGTGAAGGTCGATCCCGATCCGGCCGGCGTCGAGAAATTCGCGCTCGCACAGCCGCGCGACTTCAATGCCGGCAGCGTATCGGCCGGCGCGCTGTTCTCGCTGACGCCCGTGTGGTCGGTCGCGGCGAACGTCGCATACACGGAACGCGCGCCGACCTTCTACGAGTTGTACTCGAACGGCCCGCACGACGCGACCGGCCAGTTCCTGATCGGCAACCCGAACGCGTCGAAGGAAAAGGCCGTGTCGACCGATCTGTCGCTGCGCTATGCAAGCGGCCCGAACCGCGGCAGCGTCGGCGTGTTCTACAACCGCTTCTCGAACTATCTGACCGAGTACAACACGGGCCGCATCGTGAACGAAGACGGCGAACCGGTCGCCCCCGGCGCCGGCGATACGCTCGACGAAGCAGTCTATCGCGGCGTGCGCGCCGAATTCTACGGCGTCGAACTCGACGGCAAGTGGCGCGCGTTCTCGCGGCGCGGTCACACGGTCGACCTGGAACTGACCGCCGACTACACGCATGCGCGCAACGTCGACACCGGGCAGCCGCTGCCGCGCATCGCGCCGCTGCGCGCGACGCTCGCGGCCGATTATGGCTACGGCCCGTTCGGTGCGCGCGCGCAGGTGACGCACGCGTGGTCGCAGCATCGCGTGCCCGACAACGACTTTCCGACCGATGGCTACACGTCGCTCGGCGTGATGCTCACGTACAAGTTCCGTGTCGGCGCGACGCACTGGCTCGCGTACCTGCGCGGCGACAACCTGACGAACCAGGAGATCCGCTATGCGACCTCGGTCGTGCGCGGCTTCGCGCCGCAAGGCGGCCGCAGCGTGATGGCCGGCCTGCGCACGACGTTCTGATTGCCGGACGGCCCGCGGCGCCGGCCGCGGGCCGGATCGGGCGTTCCCGAACGTCCGGCCGTAAATGCGCGATTCACCCGTAAATCGAGAAACATGCCAATCGGACGATTTGAGAAACCGACCGGAACTTATTAACTTTCTGCAAAAAAGTGGATATTTATATCCGCGTATGAACGCGATGATCATCGATGATTCCCGAGCGTTTCTCCGGATCGAGAACGCCCAACTGGCGGGGGATTCCAGCGAAAAAGAATAAATATCAGGGTTTTCGATGGGTAAAGAAATAGCCGGCATTCCCGTTAATGACGGCACGGGCCTGCACGCGGTCGAACAATAAATTCCCATCGCCAACCACTCGCACGGGGGCACATCGTGAAAATCGCCAGAATAACCATCAAGACAAAACTGCTTGGCGGCTTCGGTTTGCTCGCCGTGGTCGTCGTGATCGTGTCGGGCATGTCGCTGAAAGCGCTGTCCGATACGAACGACGAGTTTTCCCGATACATGAACGGCGTCAATGCGCGCGCAAACTTGTCCGCGCAAATCCGTACGGCGGTCGACCGGCGCGCGATCGCCGCGCGCAACCTGGTGCTCGTGACCACGCCTGCCGACATCCAGATCGAACTGGCCGAAGTGCAGCAGGCGCACAAGGACGTGCAGGACCGTCTCGCGAAGCTGAAGGACATGATGGCGAACGCGACCGACACGACCGATCGCGCGCGCGAACTGGTCGCCGAGATCGGGCGCATCGAAGCGAGCTACGGGCCGGTTGCGCTGAATATCGTCGGGCTCGCGCAGGCCGGCAAGAAGGACGAGGCAACCGCCGATATCGACAATCGCTGCCGTCCGTTGCTCGCGCAACTGGTTCGCGCAACCGATGCGTACGCAACCTATACGCACGAGCGCGAAGTCGCGATCGCGCAGGCATTCGCGGATCGCTACGCGATCGAGCGCAATCTGCTGCTGGCCATCTGCGCAATCGCGCTCGTCGTGGCGGCTGGCGGCGGCCTGTGGCTGACGCGCAGGATCACCGCACCGATCGTCGCGGCGGTCGACGTCGCGCGCACGGTGGCAAACGGCGATCTCGGCAGCCGGATCAGCGTGAGCGGCAACGACGAAACGCGCGACCTGCTCGACGCGCTGCGCACGATGAATGCGCGGCTGATCGACATCGTCGGTCGCGTGCGCGATTCGTCGAACAGCATCGCGCATGCGGTGGGCGAAATCGCATCGGGCAATCTCGACCTGAGCCAGCGCACCGAGGAACAGGCTGCATCGCTGCAGGAAACCGCCGCGACGATGGAGGAATTCACGTCGACGGTGCGCCTGAACGCGGAGAACGCGCAGCAGGCGAGCACGCTCGCCGCGAATGC
Organism: Burkholderia sp. RF7-non_BP4; assembly: GCF_001521935.1. NCBI lineage: Bacteria > Pseudomonadati > Pseudomonadota > Betaproteobacteria > Burkholderiales > Burkholderiaceae > Burkholderia > Burkholderia sp. RF7-non_BP4. The sequence continues at coordinate 658,913 of NZ_LOTA01000010.1, forward strand.
GTCGGACGTCGCGCTGCGCGGCAGCGCGGTGGTCGGCCGCGTGGTCGATACGATGACGGAGATCGGCCACAGCTCGTCGAAAATCGCGGACATCACCGGGATCATCGAAGGCATCGCATTCCAGACCAACATCCTTGCGCTGAACGCGGCCGTCGAGGCGGCACGCGCGGGCGAACAGGGCCGCGGCTTCGCGGTCGTCGCGAGCGAGGTGCGCAGTCTCGCGCAACGTTCGTCCACCGCCGCGAAGGAAATCAAGGAGCTGATCTCGGCATCGGTACAGACGATCCAGGACGGCTCGGCGCTCGCGGGCGAAGCCGGCAAGACGATGTCGGAGGTGACGCGAGCCGTCGCGCGCGTCACCGACATCATGGGTGAAATCGCGGCCGCATCGGCCGAACAGAGCCGCGGCATCGATCAGGTGAACCTGACGATCACGCAGATGGACGAGACGACGCAGCAGAACGCGGCACTCGTCGAACAGGCCGCGGCCGCGTCGAAATCGCTCGAGGCGCAGGGGCGCGATCTGTCGGAGACGGTGTCCGCGTTCCGGATGCCGGCCGGCGAACATGCAGCGTCGGCACGCGCACGCACGCATGCGGCCGACGGCGCATCGCACTGGCAAGCTGCCGCCGCGTAACGCGTCACTCGAAACACGATGCGCGGCCGCGCGGTACGCGGTCCGGCCGCGCTTCGCCCCCCGCCTGCGTGCGACGGTCGTCGTGCTCGTTCGAACCTGAAACGGCAGGCGTCGCGCGGCACGCATTCTCTCGCGCGTCGACCACGCGCATCGCGCTTGATCAAAGCAATGTCGATCGACGCGGAATACGATCCCCTTTCTCCGGGATCGCAATTTCCGGTCCCGCCCCATACGCGACACGGCAAGTAATGAACCGACGTGCGAATTCGCCGATCGCGGTCATGCACTTTTAAATCAGCCGAATGACGAGTATGCTTAAAAAAGCACTCCACGTTCGAACGGCGAATCGCATGCCCTGATTCCCGTCCGCTCGTATCGCGGCCCCATCGCGCCACGCGTCGATGGCGGCGTCCGCCTCGCGCCCTGGCCGCACGAACCTTCCCCAACCATTCGCAGGAGAGCTGGTGAGCCGACTCGTCGTCGTATCCAATCGTATTGCAGATCCCCGTAAAGCCGCGGCAGGCGGGCTTGCCGTGGCCGTGAAAGACAGCCTGCAGGAATCGGGCGGCGTCTGGTTCGGGTGGAGCGGCAGGCTGCGTGGCGAAGGCGAACGCCCCGCGCACGGCGACGACGTGCAGATCCAGAATGTCGGCGGCATCCAGCTCGCGACGATCGATCTCGATCCGCAGGATTACGACGCGTATTACCTCGGCTACTCGAACAACGTGCTGTGGCCGGTGTTCCACTACCGCCTCGATCTCGCGCAGTTCGACCGCCGCTTCGCGGACGGCTACCGGCGCGTGAACCAGCTGTTCGCGCGCAAGCTGAGCACGCTGCTGCGTCCCGACGACGTCGTCTGGGTCCACGACTACCAGCTGATTCCGCTCGCCGCCGAACTGCGTGCGACGGGCTGCACGAATCCGATCGGCTTCTTCCTGCACATTCCGATGCCGCCGCCGCCGATCATGGCCGCGATCCCGGAGCACGAGTGGCTGATGCGCTCGCTGTTCGCCTACGATCTCGTCGGCTTCCAGACCGAATCGGATCTGCTTCACTTCGAGCATTACGTCGAGGCCGAAGCCGGCGCCGCGCGGCTGCCGGACGGCCGCCTGCACGCGTTCGGCCGCACGCTGTCGGCCGGTGCGTTCCCGATCGGCATCAACGTCGACGAATTCGCGGCGCTCGCGGAGAATCGCGACGGCATCGACATGTTCGAGCGGATGCGCGACGAATATTCGCGCCGTCAGCTGCTCGTCGGCGTCGACCGGCTCGACTACACGAAGGGGCTGCCGCAGCGCGTGCACGCATTCCGTCAGTTGCTCGAACAATATCCGGAGAACCGCGACCGCGCGACGCTCATCCAGATCGCCGCGCCGAGCCGCGAGGATCTCGGCGCATACGACGACCTGCGGCGCGAGATGGACAGCCTGTGCGGCGCGATCAACGGCGATTACGGCGAACTCGAGTGGATGCCGATGCGCTACATCCACCGCACGGTCGCGCGCAAGCGCTTGCCGGGCCTCTACCGCGCGAGCCGCGTCGCGCTCGTCACGCCGCTGCGCGACGGGATGAACCTGGTCGCGAAGGAGTTTCTCGCCGCGCAGGACGAGGCCGATCCGGGCGTGCTCGTGCTGTCGCGTTTCGCGGGCGCGGCCGAGCAACTGAAGCCCGCACTGCTCGTCAATCCGTACGACACGCAAGGCACCGCGCAGGCGATCCAGCGCGCGCTCACGATGCCGCTCGACGAGCGCCGCCAGCGTCACGACGCGCTGATGGCGATCGTGCGCAAGACCGACGTGCACTGGTGGCGCACGCGCTTTCTCGACGCGCTCGCCGAAGCGGCGGAAGTCGCCGCCGCGACCGCGTCCTGACGCATCACGTCCTGACGCACGCTCACACGCCGGTCGTCTCGCGGTCGAGCACCGCGCCGTTCACATCCCGTACCGCCACCGAGATCGGAATGCCTTCGCGCATGCTCTCGGTCACCACGCAATATGCATCGAACCGGTCGAGCATGCGCGTCGCCGCCGCGAGATCGGCCCACGCCTTGCCGACCGACAGCGTCACGGCCATCGCGCCCACGCGCACCCTGCCCGCTTCGTTCTGCACCATGTCGACGTCGATATGCGCGGTGACCGGCTGCGGATCGACGCGCTGTTTCTCGAGCGCGAACAACAGGCTCGCCGCGAGGCAGCTCGCGACCGCCGCGGCCAGCAGCCGGACAGGATTCGGACCGCGGCCGGCGCCGAGCGGCGGCGGCTCGTCGGTGAGCACCGGCGAAAGCTCCGTGCCGGCAAACGTGACTTCGAAACTGAAACGCGCATGCTGCGCGACATCGACTGATACGTGCGCCTCGCTCATGGCGACTCCGTGACTGGAAAAAGGGGAAACGAAACGCCGGCGCAACGCCACGCCGGCGAGATTGAATCGCAGCGACGGCGCGGCACGCTCGTGGCCATCCGCCGGCTGCGCGACAGGCTCGCACTTCAGCGTTCGGGTTCGCGCGGCGGCCCGTATGCGACGAAATCGCGTTCGATCGCCGACGCCTGCTCCGGCGCATTCGCGCCCGCGCCCGGCCCGAGATCGGTCGTGGATGGCGCGGCGCCCGGCGCCTCTCGCCCGTCGATCAGCGCCTGCAACGCATCGCGTTCGAGCACCTCGCACGCGAGCAGCCGTCGTGCGATGCGCTCGAGCGCATCGCGACGTTCTCCGAGCGTCGACGCGACGCGCGCATGCGCATCGGTCAGCAGCGTATGCACCTCGTCGTCGATCATCCGTGCGGTGTGCTCGCTGCAGCGCGCCTCGCCCGCATGCCATGCGCCGGGTATGCCGGTGCGCGCATCGCCGTCGTCGAAGCTCACCAGCCCGATCTGCTCGCTCATCCCGTATTGCATGACCATGTGGCGCGCCATCGCCGTCGCGCGCTCGAGATCGTTCTGCGCGCCCGTCGACACGTCGCCGAACACGAGTTCTTCCGCGACACGCCCGCCGAGCAGCGCGTCGATCCGGTCGAGCAGCTCGCTGCGGCGCAGGACGTAGCGATCCTCGGTCGGCACCTGCTGCGTATAGCCGAGCGCGGCCACGCCGCGCGGAATGATCGACACCTTCTTCACCGGATCGCAATGCGCGCGGCTTTCCGCGACGAGCGCATGGCCGGCCTCGTGATAGGCGATCGTCAGCTTCTCCTGCGCGTTCATCACGCGGCTCTTGCGCTCGAGGCCGGTCAGCGCGCGATCGATCGCCTCGTCGAAGTCGTCCATCCCGATCGCCGGCTTGCCGAGTTCCGCCGCATGCAGCGCGGCCTCGTTGACGACGTTCGCGAGATCGGCGCCGACGAAGCCCGGCGTGCGCGACGCGAGTTCGCCGAGGTCGACGTCGGCCGCGAGCTTCACGCGCTTCACGTGCACGCCGAGGATCTGGCGGCGGCCGTTCACGTCGGGCCGGTCGATCGCGATGTGACGGTCGAAGCGGCCCGGGCGCAGTAGCGCGGGATCGAGGATCTCCGGCCGATTGGTCGCGGCCATGATGATCACGCCGGAGCCGGCCTGGAAGCCGTCCATCTCGACGAGCAGCTGGTTGAGCGTCTGCTCGCGCTCGTCGTTGCCGGACATCGGGCCGACACCGCGTACCTTGCCGAGCGCATCGAGCTCGTCGACGAACACGATGCACGGCGCCTTCTGCTGCGCCTGCTCGAACAGGTCGCGCACGCGCGCCGCGCCGACGCCGACGAACATCTCGACGAACGCGGAGCCGCTGATTGAGAAGAACGGCACGGCCGCCTCGCCCGCCACCGCGCGCGCGAGCAACGTCTTGCCGGTGCCGGGCGCGCCGACGACCAGCACGCCCTTCGGAATCTTGCCGCCGAGCCGCTGGTAGCGATCCGGATCGCGCAGAAACGAGACGAGCTGCTGCAGCTCGGCCTTCGCTTCGTCGATGCCCGCGATGTCGTCGAACGTGATGCCGGTTTCCTGCTGCACGTATACGCGTGCGCGGCTCTTGCCCATTCCGGTGAAATCCTGCAGCCCGCCGCGCTTGCGCAGCATCAGGTTCCAGATGAACACGAACGCGACGAGCGGCACCAGCCACGACGCGAGCGACGCGATCCAGCCGGTGTCGGACGCGCCGTGAAAGCGGATGCCGGCGGCGCTCAGCGTGTCGATCAACTGCGGGTCGGTCACGCGGTTGGTGGCGAAGCGCGGCGGCGTGCCGCCCGACTTCACGGCCGCGACATCGGACGCCGGCAGCATCGCGCCGGCCTGCGGCATCGTCAGCGTGCCCGTGATCGTCGTCGATCCGATCTCGAGATCGTCGACGAGCCGCGCGGCGACGAGCCGATGGAAATCGCTGTACGCGATCAGCGTCGACGCCGGACGCAGCATCAGCAACTGCGCGGCGAACAGCACGAAGAAGCCCGCCGCGATCAGTAATCCTGCGAAGTCGAATTTCCTGTCCATGGCATCGGGCCGGCCGGTCGTGCCGCTGCGCGCTTATGCGTGCCCGCGCGCCGGGCCGGCACGCGGCATCGGGAGCCACGCGCATACGGAATGCATCCGCGTCATCGTCGCCTCGTTTCGTCGCATGAATGACACCGCGAAGGCGCGCCACGCGCCGTTCGCGCGGACGACGCACGGCAATGCGCCGCCCGTGATTCAAGTCTAGTTCGCGCGCGGGCGTCCCGCATCGTCCGACAAACAGCTTTCGTCGACGCGGCCCGGCGCGTTATAGTCGCGCTCATGACATTTTTGTGACAGCCGGCATCGCCCCGCCCGGGCGCGACGCCGGCCGTTGCGTCCCGTCCCGCGTCGCGGCAGGCCGCGCGACGCTGCCGCGCATCGATCGACAACCGCCCATCCGAGGAGCTCACGACGTGAACGACACCCCCGATCGCCCCGACGACCTTCCCGTTGATCCCGACCGCCGCCGCATGCTCGGCGGCCTCGCCGCGCTCGGCGCGGGCGTCGCGCTCGGCGGCTGCGAGACCACGCCGGGCAGCGCGCCGCGCTCCGCCGCCGACCTGCGGCTCGACGAAGCGCTGCGCCGGCAGGTGCGCCACATCGTCGTGATCTATGCGGAGAACCGCAGCTTCGCGAACCTGTACGGCGACTTTCCCGGTGTGCGCTACCCGCTGAGCGAGGTGCGGCCCGAGCATGCGCAGCAGCTCGATCGCGACGGCAAGACGCCGTTGCCCGTGCTGCCGAAAATCTGGGGCGGACTCGTGCCGCAGGCGCAGGAAGTGGACGGCAAGCGCTACGCGATCGCCGAGCGCGACATCGACAAGCTGCCGAACGCGCCGTTCCGGATCGCCGATGCGCAGGGCAAGCCGCTGCCGAACGGCGTGATCACCCGCGACCTGTGGCATCGCTTCTATCAGAACCAGATGCAGATCGCCGCGGGCCGCAACAACCAGTTCGCCGCGTGGGCCGATTCGGGCGGCCTCGTGATGGGCCATTACCGCAATTCCGCCGACACGCTGCGGCTGTGGAACCTCGCGCGGCAATACACGCTGTGCGACAACTTCTTCATGGCAGCCTTCGGCGGTTCGTGGCTGAACCACATGTTCCTGATTTCCGCGCAGCCGCCGATCTATCCGGATGCACACAAGCATCCGCACGCGGCGAAGCTGCTGTCGAAGGTCGACGGCGACGATCCGGCCGGCACGCGGCTGACGCTCGCCGCCGATTCGCCGGCGTCCGCGCTCGAGGGCCCGCCGAAGTTCGCGGTCGACGGGCCGTTGACGCCCGACGGCTACGGCGTCAACACGATGGCGCCGCCGTACCAGCCGAGCTACGTGCCGCCGGCCGATCCCGGCAACGCCGCATACGCGGATCCGGCCGACCATCGCGTGATCCCGCCGCAGGGCCATGCGACGATCGGCGACCGCCTGTCGGAGAAGAACGTCGACTGGGCGTGGTACAGCGGCGCGTGGCAATACGCGCTCGAGCACCGCGATACGGGCATGGTGCCGGATTTCCAGTACCACCATCAGCCGTTCAACTACTTCGCGAACTACGCGCCCGGCACCGACGCGCGCCGCAAGCACCTGCGCGACGCGGGCCTCGGCGACGAGCCGTCGACCAACCACTTCATCGCCGACATCGACGCGGGCCGCCTGCCGGCCGTCGCGTTCTACAAGCCGCAAGGCAACCTGAACATGCACGCGGGCTATGCGGATGTCGAATCCGGCGATCGCCACATCGCGAACGTGATCGAACGCATCCGGCGCGGCCCGCAGTGGGCGAACACCGTGATCGTGATGACGCACGACGAGAACGGCGGCTGGTGGGATCACGTCGCGCCGCCGGTCGGCGATCGCTGGGGCCCCGGCTCGCGGATTCCCGCGCTCGTGATCTCGCCGTTCGCGAAGAAGGGTTACGTCGACCACACGATGTACGACACGAACTCGATCCTGCGTTTCATCAGCCGCGTGCACGGGCTCGCGCCGCTCGACGGCGTCGCCGCGCGCGACAAGGCGTTCGCGTCGCGCGGCGCGACGCCGCCCGGCGACCTGACGAACGCGCTCGATCTCGGCTGACGGCCTGTCGACGCGTCACCGACGTCCGCCTGAAACGACGACGCCCCGGCGCAACCCGGTTGCCCGGGGCGTCGTGCTTTCTCGTAGAGGGTAAAGGCGACGCTACGCGGCGCTGCGGAGCGCCTCGCTCGCCGAACGCGCGGCGTGACGGCCGGCCTGCCGGCCGAAGAACGTCGCGTCGGCCAGCGACAGCCCCGAGCTGTACCCCGCGCCCCAGCGCGGCAGCCCGCAGCTTGTGCGGCCGGCCGCATAGAGGCCCGCCACCGGCACGCTCGCGGCGTCGAGCACCTGCCCGGTCGGCAGCGTATCGAGCCCGCCCAGCGTGAAATGCGGATAGAACGCATAGTCGATCCGGCAATCGAGCGCGACGAACGGCGGCTCGATCAGCGGCTTCAGCCACTTCTTCGCCTTGTGGAACAGCGGATCGACGCCTTCGGCCGCGTGGCGGTTGTAGACGTCGACGGTCGCCGTCAGCGTGCCGGCCGGCATCTGCAGGTCGCGTTCGACTTCCTCCCATGTCTCGCCCGCCGCCGCGATGCCGATCCGCGCGATCGCGGGCGGCTCCTGGTAGGTCGCCTGGTCGACCAGCAGGTAGATCCGGTCGTCGGCCTGGTGGAACGCGTGATGGCCGGTGCGGCCGTGATAGCCGTCCTCGTTGATGAAGCGCTGGCCGCGCGCGTTCACGAAGATCCCGTGGATCAGCGATTCGGGCGCGTAGAACGGCAGGCTGACGAAACCCTGGTCCATGTGGATCGCGGCCCCGCCCGCGCTCTGGCCGAGCAGGATGCCCGAGCCGTCGTCGCCGGGGCTGCCGATCGGTTCGTCCGAGCGCAGCAACTGCGGCGCGTGCCGACGCACCATGTCGCGGTTCATCGCGAAGCCGCCCGCGCACAGGATCACCGCGCGGCGCGCCCGCACGCATGCCGTCTGGCCGTATGCGCGCAGCACGACGCCGCGCACCGCGCCGGCATCGTCGACGATCAGCGCCAGCGCGCGCGTGTCGTAGCGTGTCGACACGCCGAGCGCCTGCACGCGCTCGGCCAGCACGCGCATCAGCATCTGCCCGCCGCCCCAGCCCGGCCATTGCGGCGTGTGGCCGCGCGGGCACGGCTTCGCGGCCTCGCTGAACGGCCAGGCCTCCTCGCTGCCCGACCAGATCAGGCAGTCGTCTGTTTCCGGTTCGACGATCCGCTCGGCGATGAACGTGTTCTTGTACGTGAGGCCCTGCGCGACGAGCCAGTCGTGATGCGCGAGGCTTTCGTTCGCGTAGAGACGCACCTTTGCCTCGTCCGCGTCCCGGCCGCCCGCGAGCATCAGGTAGCGGTACAGGTCCTCGGTATCGTCGCTGAAGCCGGCCTGCCGCTGCGCGGGCGTGCCGCCGCTGCCGCCGAGGTAGATCTCGCCGCCGGACAGCGCGCTCGTGCCGCCGTAGCTCGATGCGCGCTCGACGATCAGCGTGTCGGCGCCGGCGCTCGCGGCTTCGATCGCCGCGCACGCGCCGGCCGCGCCGAAGCCGACGATCACGACGTCGTGTTCGGCATCCCAGCGAGGCACGTCGCGGATGTTCAGGGGGCGGGTCAGGGAATAGTCGGATGACATCGCGTAATGGTTCTGCGTGAAGGGAATCGATGAAAGACGGTGGTCGCGGCGAAGCACAGCGGGCAGGCCGCCCGACATGGATCTCGGCGCGTTGTCGATGCGCGCGTTCGAGCGTGCGCAGGCGAGCCGCGCGTGGTGTCGCGGACGGGAGATTCGAACGACGACGGAAACCGGATGGGCGCCACGCGACGCATGTATCGCGGTGCTCCACCCGGTCGTTCCGCCAGGACGCCGCCGCATCGCGACGGCTTCCGGGCGACATCGAATCGGCGCGGCGCACGGCCGCGCCGGCGTCACATGCCGCGCAGCGCGGCGAAGCCGAAGTGCGACGGATCGATCGGTACGCAACCGGTCGGCAAGCCGTTCGAGTCGACCGAGCGGCACTGCAGGATGCCGGCCGCATACGGCGGCGACGGGACCTGCTCGGCGCCATATCGCGCCATTGCCATGGCCGCGAACGTGCCCATCGCCAATACGCACAGCTTGCGAATCGTGAGTCTCATGATCGTCGTCCCCTCCGGTTGGCCGCTATCGCGGTTCGTGTCCGGCGACCGGCCACATGCAGCGGCACCGGATGACTGCACGGTAGCCAGCGCCGGCTCGGCGGCCATCGTCCGTTTCGACTAGGGACAAACGCGAAGCGGGCTGCATGCGGCGTGCCGCGTTGCAGCATTGATGCGCGGTCGGTTCGACCGAAGGACCCGCCAACCGTCTGCCCCGCCTTGCTGCGACGAGCCGCGTCACCGTCGGGCGAATGCCATGCGTCAGCCGCCGCAACGCAACATCGGACGCTGCGCCACCGCCGATCCCGGTGTTTTCCCCGATCCGTACCCTGCTCCGTATGGATGATGAGGATCGATCGGTCCGATGCGAACCTGCGCGTCGACGTCGCAATGCCGCCGCGTCCGCGCTCGCGGCGCGGCAGACGCTTTCCGTTCACTCACGGGAGTACCGCATGACCGATTCGAATCCTCGCCACGCGCTGTACGAACTTGCGTGCCGTTACGCGCAAGCCGTCGACCGGCGCGACTGGCCGCGCCTCGCCACCCTCTTCACCGCCGATGCGCAGCTCGACGGCCCCGGTTTCCGCTTCGACGACCGCGATGCGATCGTCGCCGGAATGAGCGTGATCGAGCGCTACGAGACCACCCAGCATCACGTGCACAACCAGCTCGTCACGCTCGACGGCGGCGAAGCCGATGTCGAGACCTACGGCGTCGCGTGCCACGTGTATGTGCGCGACGGCGTGAAGCGCAAGCTCGACTGGGGGCTGCGCTATCGCGACCGCTGCGTGTTCGACGGCGGCACGTGGCGCTTCGCCGCGCGCACGCTGCACGTCGACTGGTCGCAAGACCTGCCGCTGGAGGGCTGAACGATGCGCTCGCCCCTTCCCCTCGCCGGCCGCACCGCGCTCGTCACGGGCGGCGCCGGCGGCATCGGCGCGGCCTGCGCGCACGCGCTCGCCGCCGATGGCGCGGCCGTCGTGCTGATGGGCCGCCGCCGCGACGCGCTCGAACGCACGCAGCGGCGCCTTGCCGACACGGTGCCCGGCAGCCGCGTCGCGATCCACGCCGGCGACGCCTGCGACGACGCCGACCTGCAGGCCGCGCTGGATACCGCGTGGGCGCTCGACGGCCGTCTCGACATCGTCGTGCCGACCGTCGGCGGTGCCGGGTTCCGCCCGCTGCTGATGCACGACGCCGACAGCTTCCGCGCGGAAATCGACCTGAACCTGCACAGCGCGTTCGCCGCTATCCGTCACGCCGCGCCGCGGCTCGCCGATAGCGGCGGCGGCGCCATCGTTTGCATCTCGTCGACGGCCGCGCAGATCAATTTCCGCTGGCTGTCCGCGTACTGCACCGCGAAGGCCGCGCTCGAGGCGCTGGTGCGCGGCGCGGCCGAGGAACTGGCCGGCGCGAAGATCCGCGTGAACGCGGTGCGGCCGGGCCTCACGCGCTCCGAAGCCACCGCCCCGATGTTCGACGACCGTGCGCTGCTCGACAGCTTCCTCGAACAGATTCCGCTCGGCACGCTCGGCGAACCGGATGCGATCGCGCATGCGGTGCGCTACCTCGCGGGCCCCGAGTCGGGCTGGGTCACCGGCCAGAGCTTCGCGGTCGACGGCGGCCACGAGTTGCGCACCAACCCGCGCGTCGACGACACGATCGCGCAGATCTACGGCGCGGCCGCGCTCGATGCGGTCAAGGCCGGCCGCGCGCCGGGCGCCGCATGAGCGCCCGCCTTCTTTCAACGTCACAGGGAATCGACCCAAAGATGAATCGAGTCGCAAACAAGGTCGCGCTGATCACCGGCGCGGCGAGCGGCGTCGGCCGCGCCGATGCGCTGCTGCTGGCCGCCGAGGGCGCGCGCGTCGTGCTCACCGACATCGACGAGGATGCGGGCCGCGCGCTCGCGCGCGACATCGGCGATACGGCGCTGTTCGTGCGTCAGGACATCGCCGACGAGGACGGCTGGCGGCACGCGATCGCGTCGACGCTCGATCGCTTCGGCCGGCTCGACGTACTCGTCAACAACGCGGCGATCTGCCCGGTCGGCTCGATCGAGGACACGAGCCTCGACACCTGGCGGCGCGTGCTGCGCGTCAACGCGGACGGCTATTTCCTCGGCTGCAAGTACGCGATCGGCGCGATGAAGCACAACGACACGCCGGGCTCGATCGTGATGATGTCGTCGGTCGCCGCGCTCGGCGGCCTGCCGATGATGTGCGCATACACCGGCTCGAAAGGCGCGGTGACGGCGCTCGCGCGCAGCGTCGCCGTGCACTGCAAGCGCAGCGGCTACCGGATCCGCTGCAACTCGATCCACCCGGACGGCATCTGGACGCCGATGACGCAGGCGCTGATGCCCGGCCTCGATCCGGCCGAACTCGGCATCGGCAACGATCCGATGGCACGCATGTGCGACCCGCAGGACGTCGCGAATCTCGTGCTGTTCCTCGCATCCGACGAGTCGCGCTTCGTGAACGGCGCGGAGCTGCGGATCGACAACGCGCAACTCGTTTCGTCGCTGTGATGCGGCTCGCGGCTTTTCCGTTCGAAGGAGTGTTGTGATGATTTCATTTACCGGCAAGACGGTCCTGGTCACCGGCGGCGGCGCGGGCATCGGCCGCGCGTGTGCGGAAGCATTCGGCGCGGCGGGCGCGCGCGTCGCGGTGGCCGAGCTCGACCCCGCTCGCGCGCAGGACGTGCGCCAGGCGCTCGAGGCCGCGGGCGTCGACGCGCTCGTCGGCGCCGTCGACGTCACGCGCCGCGACGAGGTCGACGCGTTCGCGCGAACGATCGACGCACGCTTCGGCGGCCTCGACGTGCTCGTCAACAACGTCGGCGATTTCCTGCAGATCGCGAAGCCGTTCGACGACCATACCGACGACGACATCGCGCGGCTGTTCGACGTGAACCTGCGTCAGGTGTTCGTCGTCACGCGCGCGATGCTGCCGTTGTTGCGCAAGCGCGGCGCGGGCGGCAGCATCGTCGGCGTGTCGTCGATCGAAGGCTTCCGCGCGATTCCGAACTGCAGCGTCTATGCGTCGTTCAAGGCCGCGCTGACCGGCTTCACGAAAAGCCTCGCGCTCGAACTCGGGCCGGCCGGCATTCGCGTGAACCAGATCGCGCCGGAGACCACCGAGACGCCGCAGGTGCCCGTGAGCGCGATGGTCGCGGCCGAGCATCGCGCGCACATCCCGCGCTGGATTCCGCTCGGGCGCTTCGGTGCGGCCGGCGACATCGCGGGCGCCGCGCTGTTCCTCGCGAGCCCGCTCGCCGCGTGGGTCACCGGCACGACGCTGCACGTGGACGGCGGTGCGCTCGCGGCGGCCGGCTGGTATCGCGACCCGAACGGCTTCTGGACCAACATGCCGGTCGTCACGGGCAACGGCTTCAATTTCTGAGCGCCGATCCGCGCGGCTTCATCCGTTCAATCGTCGGTTCAATTCATGCGGCGCGCCTGCGCCGCCCTCGGAGACACCATGAAAATCCTGATCATCGGCGGCACCGGCCTCATCGGCGGCCACGCCGCGCTGCATCTGCACGCGCAAGGCAACGACGTGACGCTCGCCGCCCGCAAGCCGCCCGCGCCGGGCAGCGCGCTCGCGCAATTCGACGTGCTGCTGCGCGACTACGTGGCCGACACCTTCACGCGCGACGATCTCGCGCCGTTCGACGCAATCGTGTTCGCGGCAGGCAACGACATCCGTCACCTGCCGCCCGGCACCGACGAAGCCGCGCACTGGGAACGCGCGAACGTCGACGCGGTGCCGCGCTTCTTCGCGCTCGCGCGCGATGCGGGCGTGAAGCGCGCGGTGCTGGTCGGCAGCTTCTATCCGCAGGTCGCGCCGGCACTCGTCGACACGGTGCCGTACGTGCGCTCGCGCCATCTCGCCGACGAACGTGTGCGCGCGCTCGCATCGCCGTCGTTCGCGGTGTGCAGCGTCAATGCGCCGTTCGTCGTCGGGTCGGTGCCGGGGCTGCGCAACGAGATGTTCGCCGCGTACACGGGCTATGCGCAGGGCAAGCTCGCCGGCCTGCCGGTGTACGGGCCGGCCGGCGGCAGCAACTTCATCTCGACGCAATCGCTGTCGGAAGCGATCTGGGGCGCGCTGCAACGCGGCGCATCCGGCAAGGCGTATCTCGTCGGCGACGAGAACCTGAGCTTCGCCGACTACTTCGCGGCCTTCTTCCGCGCGGCCGGCAATCCGCAGCCGGTGCCATCGCTCGATCAGGAGCATCCGCTGCTGCCCGACATGGCGATCTACACGGGGCGCGGCAACGTCGTGTCGTACGAACCCGATCCGGCCGATATCGCGCTGCTGCGCTACCGGCGCGGCGACGTGCAGCGCGCGGTGAACGAAGTGGTCGCGCATTGCGGCGCGTAGGCGCACCGCCGGCGCAACACGCGCAACGCTGAAACGAAGCAGAAACGAAACGTCCCGCCGCCGGCGATGCATGCCGGCGGCGGGACGTTCATGCCACCCCGTCGTTACTTCGTTGCTTCGTTGCTTCGACCCGGATCGTCAGCCGCCGATGCGCTGCTCGATCTTCTTCATCGTGTCGGTCAGTTCGGCCGGCAGACGCAGCTTCAGCGTGTCGAACAGCGCCGCATGCAGCTTCAGTTCCTCGCGCCATTCGCCGGCGTTCATCGACGTCACCGCCTCGAACTGCTCGCGCGTGAAGTCGAGCCCGTCCCAATGCAGGTCGTCATAGGCCGGCGATACACCAAACGCATGGTCGCCGCCGCCGCCGTTGCCCTCGAGGCGATCGAGCATCCATTTCAGCACGCGCATGTTCTCGCCGAAGCCCGGCCACACGAACTTGCCGTTCGCGTCCTTGCGGAACCAGTTCACGCAGTAGATCTTCGGCAGCGTGGCGCCGGCGCCTTCGATCTGCTTGCCGAGCTTCAGCCAGTGCGCGAAATAATCGCTCATGTTGTAGCCGCAGAACGGCAGCATCGCGAACGGGTCGCGGCGCACGACGCCCTGCTGGCCGGCAGCCGCGGCGGTCGTCTCCGAGCCCATCGTCGCGGCCATGTACACGCCTTCGATCCAGTCGCGCGCCTCGGTCACGAGCGGCACGGTCGTCGAGCGACGGCCGCCGAAGATGAACGCGTCGATCGGCACGCCGGCCGGATTTTCCCAGTCCGCGTCGATCGACGGGCATTGCGATGCCGGCGCCGTGAAGCGCGAGTTCGGGTGCGCGGCCTTGCGGCCGGTTTCCTTGCCGATCTCCGGCGTCCACGGATTGCCCTGCCAGTCGGTCAGCTTCGCGGGCGGCGTGTCGGTCAGGCCTTCCCACCACACGTCGCCGTCTTCCGTCAGCGCGACGTTCGTGAAGATCACGTTTTCCTTCAGCGTCGCGATCGCGTTCGGGTTGGTCTTCACGCCCGTGCCCGGCGCGACGCCGAAGAAGCCGGCTTCCGGATTGATCGCATACAGGCGCCCGTCGCGGCCCGGCTTCAGCCAGGCGATGTCGTCGCCGATCGTCGTGACCTTCCAGCCGTCGAAACCGTGCGGCGGGATCAGCATCGCGAAGTTGGTCTTGCCGCACGCGGACGGGAACGCCGCCGCGACGTGATACTTCTTGCCGGCCGGCGACGTCACGCCGAGAATCAGCATGTGTTCGGCGAGCCAGCCCTGGTCGCGGCCCATCGTCGACGCGATGCGCAGCGCGAAACACTTCTTGCCGAGCAGCGCGTTGCCGCCGTAGCCCGAGCCGAAGCTCCAGATCTCGCGCGTATCGGGGAAGTGCACGATGTACTTGACCGGGTTGCACGGCCACGGCACGTCCTTCTGGCCCGCTTCGAGCGGATGGCCGACGCTGTGCACGCACGGCACGAATTCGCCGTCCTCGCCGAGCACGTCGTAGACGTCGCGGCCCATGCGCGTCATGATCCGCATGTTCACGGCCACGTACGGGCTGTCCGACAGCTCGACGCCGACGTGCGCGATCGGCGAGCCGAGCGGGCCCATCGAGAACGGCACGACGTACAGCGTGCGGCCGCGCATCGAACCGCGGAACAGACCGTTCAGCGTCTCGCGCATTTCTTCCGGCGCGATCCAGTTGTTGGTCGGGCCGACGTCGTCGGGCGATTCGGTGCAGATGAAGGTGCGGTCCTCGACGCGCGCGACGTCGGACGGATCGGACTGCGCGAGATACGAGTTCGGGCGCTTCGCCGGATTCAGGCGCGTGAGCGTGCCCTGGTCGACCATCGCCTGGCACAGCGCGTCGTTTTCTTCCTGCGAGCCGTCGCACCAGACGACGCGGTCGGGCTCCGTGAGCGCCGCGATACGCGACACCCAGTCGATCAGTTTGCGATGCTTGACGAATGCCGGGGGAGCGATCAGCGGGCCGTGCGTCGCTTCGGCCAGATTGTTTTGCGACATGGAAATGTCTCCAGACTATTGGGCGGGGATGGGGGATGCGGGACGCGCCCGCGAGATGGGGAATGCGGTCGGAGCGCAGGAAGCAGCGACGCGCAAGGCGGGACACGCGAGCGGAGCGCGTGTCGATGCCGCGATGCGGGCGAGAGAATGTGATGTCTCGTATGAGCGTGCGAACGCGAGTTTCGCCATGCAAGCAACCTGCCGTACAACTCCATGCCGGCCAGCATACCATCGCCGTTATCGTGCGGGCGTTGCGTTGCAACAAGAAACAACTGTGACGACGTGCCGGCATGCCGCTTGCCGGCGCGTCCTTTTCACTGCGCCGACGCGTGAGCTTTGGGGACGAAACGGCTGGAACGTCCGTCCTGCAAGGGTTTCGCGAAAACGGAAAAATCGCGCGACAGGTTCGCATGCGATGCGCGCGAACGGTCGCGGCGCAGATTCGTGTTTTCGCTACTCAGGCAAACCCTGAATTAGGTTGCGCACACAAACATCCATCTCGCATGCGTCGTGTGCGCTACCGCTCAAAACGGCGCGCCCGGCAATCCGGGGTAATACGCGCCTGCCGCCATCCCGCCGTCGACGGACAGTTCGGCACCGTTGCAGTACGACGCTTCGTCGCTCGCGAGAAACAGCGTCGCGCGCGCGATTTCGTCAGGCAAGCCGACGCGCTGCAGCGGCACGTGCGTGTAGTGCTTATTGATCTCGTCGAGCGGCGCGCCGGTCGGATTCGACATCGCGGTGTTGACGCCACCGGGATGGATCGAATTCACGCGCACGCCCTGGTGGCCGAGTTCGAGCGCCGCCACCTTCGTCAGGCCGCGCACGCCCCATTTGCTCGATACGTAGGCGGCCAGCGCGTTCACGCCGCGCAGCCCGTCCACCGACGAGATGTTGACGATCGACCCGCTCTTCCGCGCGATCATGCGCGGCGCGATCGTGCGAATGCCGACGAAGGTGCCGACGAGATTGATCGATACCGCGCGCTCGAAATCCCGTTTCGACAATTCGGTGATCGCGCCGAACATCAGCACGGCCGCGTTGTTCACGAGCACGTCGATGCGGCCGAACTGCTCGACGGTCGCATCGGCGACACGCGCCCAGTTCGCCTCGTCGCTCACGTCGAGCCGCATGAAGCGTGCCGCGTCGCCGAGTTCGCGCGCAAGCGCCTCGCCTTCCGCGTCGAGCACGTCACCGATCACGACGCGCGCGCCCTGCTCGACGAACAGCCTGCATGTCGCGGCGCCCATCCCGCGCGCGCCGCCCGTGACGATCGCCACCTTCCCTTCCAGTCGACCCATGTCGCTCTCTCCTCGATGCTTTCCGATTCCGGTTTGCCGGCCGCGACGCGCTGCCACGCGCATCGGTGCCGGCTCTTGATGTGCGTCGCGTTTGCCGTCAGCCCCAGTACGCCTGCCCGCCGTCGAGCGGCAGCGTGGCGCCCGTCAGGTACGCGGCGTCGCGGCTCGCGAGAAACACGATCGCGCGCCCGATGTCCTGCTCGCAGTCGCCGACGCGGCCGAGCGGGATCGTGCGGAAGAACGCGGCCGCTTCGTCCGGATTCGCGTCGACCCAGCCCTTCAGCCCCGGCGACAGCGCGTGCGGCGCGACCGCGTTCACGCGAATGCCGTCGGTGCCCCATTCGCATGCCGCCGCACGCGTGAGCGCGCGAATCGCTTCCTTGGTCGCCGCGTAGGCGCCATAGCCCGACGCGTCCCAGCGCACCGCGGCCGACGACGCAAAATTGACGATCACGCCATCGCCCTTCAGATGCGGATGGCACGCGCGCATCATTCGCAGCGTCGCGATCGGCCCCGACTCGAGACCCGCGAGAAAATCCGCGTCGGTCACATCGAGCAGGCGACCGAGCGGCACGACCTGCGCGTTGTTGATCAGGATCTGCACGCCGCGAAACCGCTCGACGACCGCATCGACGCAGCGCGCGATCTGCGCGGCGTCCATCACGTCGCACACGAACGGCTCCGCGATACCGCCGCGAGCGCGGATCGCGTCGCAGGTCGCGACCAGCTTGTCGCGCGTGCGGCCGACCACGGCCACCTGCGCGCCTTCGGCCGCGAGCGCGTGCGCGACGCCTTGCCCGACGCCCTGCCCCGCGCCCGTCACGAGCGCGACCTTGCCTTCGAGGATGCCCATCTGCACTCCTTAAGCGACGATCGCCGGATGAGCCTGCACCGGCCCGCCAAGCAGTTCGCGATACGACGGCGGCTGCTTGCCGTCGACATCCGCGATGCCATACTGCAGCGCGGCTTCCGCGCCGACCAGCACCTGCCCCGACAGCGCCATGCGCTGCGGATCGGCGTGGATCGCATGAATCACGCGGCCGGTGAATTCCGGGCTTTCGGCAACGAGCGAGAATTCCTTGTAGAGATCCGGATGCTCGTCCCACACGCGCGTCGTGCGTTCGGTGCGCAGCGGCCCCATCCAGATCGACACGGCCGCGACGTCGAACGGTTTCAGGTCGACGGCCATGTCCTTCGCGAACTTGTCGACGCCGGACTTCTGCGCGCCGTACGCGGCGCCGTGCATGTAGCAGCTCGCGCCGAACGACGACGTGAACGCGATCAGCCCGCTGCGGCGCCTCGCCATCAGCGGCGCGGCGTGCCAGCTCGCCACGTACGCCGAGCGCAGCCCGACGTCGAGAATGTTCACGAGGTCGAGCGACTTCTCCCAGAACGGGCCCGGCAGGATCAGCTGGTCGTGCAGGTAGGTCGCGTTGTTGACGAGGATGTCGAGCCGCCCGCTGTCGCGTTCGACGCGCTCGAACAGCGCCTTCACCTGTGCGTCGTCCGCGTGGTCGCACGCGACGGCGATCCCGCGGCCACCAAGCGCGTCGATCTCGCGCGCGGTTTCGTGGATCGTGCCGGGCAGCGGCGCGTCGCCTTCGTTCTGCGAGCGGCCCGTCACGTAGACGGTCATGCCGGCCGCGCCGAGCGCGCGCGCGATGCCCTTGCCCGCACCGCGCGACGCACCCGTCACGACGGCGACCGGCGCCTCGTTGTTCTGTGCCATGTTCGATGTCTCCTGAGGATTGCTTTTCAACCTGCGCGGGTAGTGCGCGTCGTCACGCGGCGGGCGGCTGCGCACCGGCGAACAGCACGCCCGGTGCGTCGCCGTCGTAGCGGGCGGACAGCGTCGACGTGACGACGCAGCGCGTGCTCACGATCTTCCATTCGCCGTCGACCTTCCGGTATTCGTCGTCGTAGGTCGCGCCGAGCTGCGTGAGCGTGCGCGCGTTGGTGTCGAGCATCTGGTAATGCAGGCCCCACGTACCGCGCGCATGCGTGTCGTCGAGCACGGTGATGTCGGGGTTCACGCCGTGATGCATCTCGACGATGTGCGGGTAGCAGCCGAGCCGCTCGAACACGTCGACGAGCGCGTCGCGGTGGTCGAACGTGCCGATTCGGCCGTAGTCGATGTGCACGGTGCCGGGCGCGAAGCAGTCGCGCATCCCTTGCGGATCCTTCCGGTCGCAGCACGTGAAGTAGCGCGCCTTCAGGCGGCGGATCGCGTCGGCGTCCTCCAGCCTGCGCATGCGCGCTTCCATTCGTTCGATCGGGGTCATGCCGTCTCCTTGGTCTCGTGTGCGCGGATCGAAGCCGCGTCGACGCCACGTTACAGGCGCAAGGAAGGCCGGCCATCACCTGTTTGGATGAACCCCGATGCCGTGTATCGGCAAGGTTGAACGCAGCCCCCGCGGCGTTCGTCCGAACAGACGATGTGATGCAGGCGGCTTCGTTCCTACCATCGAACGACACCACCACGAGACACGGCGATGGACGAGACGACCCGCACGCTCCACGAGTACGAGCAGATCCGCCAGCTGAAGTACCGGTATTTCCGCGCGGTCGACACGCACGACTGGTCGCTGCTCGCGCAATGCCTGACCGAGGATTGCGAGGCGCGCCTGTACGGCGGCCGCTATGCGTACGACGGCCGCGACGCGTTCGTGTCCAGCCTGCGCGAACTGATCGGCAAGCCGACCTTCCTGACGATGCATCACGGCCACCACCCCGAGCTCACGCTGGTGTCCGCCGATCACGCATGCGGCGTGTGGTTTCTCGAGGATCATGCGATCAATCTTGAGGATGACTACCTGCTGCACGGCACCGCGTTCTACGACGACCAGTACGTGAAGCGCGACGGCGTGTGGCGCATTCATGCGACGCGTCACGAGCGCCTGTTCGAAACCGTCACGTCGCCGATTCCGCCGTCGTTCACGCTGACCGCCAATCGCTTCGCACCGGGCGCGCACGACGCATCCGGTGCGATCGATACGGCCGTCAGCGCTTCCTGAAACCCGGCGGCAGCGCCGCCGACCTCGTCATTCCCTTTGGAGCCGGAGCAATGGAGAAAGTCATTTACGTGTTGTGGCGCGATGCACAGGCCGCGCCCGAGCAGTGGAGCCGCAGCGTGCGCGCGCAGCTCGCCGACAAGCTGCTGTCGCTAGGCGCGCACGGCGTTCAAGTGAACGTTGCCGACGCCGATGTCGCGCCGGCCGCCGCCCTGAAGCAGACCAACACGCACCCGGGCATCGACGGCATCGTCGCGATGTGGATCGACAGCGCGAACCCGATGTTCCGTCAGCCGTTCGACGACGCGGTACGCGCGATCGTCCCGCACATGGCCGCGTATCTCGTCACGGAGTCGCAGCCGATTCCGAACACGCGCTTTCCTGCGCGGCCAGGCGAGCGCACGAGCGGCTTCTCGCAGCTCGCATTCCTGAAGCGCCCGCCGCGCCTCACGCACGAAGCATGGCTCGACGTATGGCACGGCCATCACACGCGCGTCGCGATCGATACGCAGGACAATTTCCTGTACGTGCAGAACGTGGTCGTGCGCGCGCTCACGCATGCGGCGCCCGGCTACGACGCGATCGTCGAGGAATGCTTCCCGGCCGCCGCGATGACCGATCCGTACGCGTTCTTCGATGCGGTCGGCGACGAGGAGAAATTCCAGCGCAACGTCGCGGAAATGATGGACAGCTGCGGACGCTTCATCGATTTCGACAAGATCGACGTGGTGCCGACGAGCCAGTACGTCGTGAAGGCCGTGCGCGGATAAAAAAAACGCCAACCCGTCATGAACGGGTTGGCGTCGTGCCGCGGGTATGACGATTACGAGAACTGGTTCATCGTGTTGTCCTTGCCCGCCGCCTTCAGCGCGGCTTCGCCGCTGAAGTATTCCTTGTGGTCGTCGCCGATATCCGAGCCGGACATGTTCTGGTGCTTGACGCACGCGATGCCCTGACGGATTTCCTTGCGCTGCACGCCGGCCACGTAACCGAGCATGCCCTGATCGCCGAAGTATTCCTTCGCGAGATTGTCGGTCGACAGCGCGGCGGTGTGGTACGTCGGCAGCGTGATCAGGTGATGGAAGATGCCTGCTTCACGCGATGCATCGGCCTGGAACGTACGGATCTTCTCGTCGGCGAGCTTGGCCAGTTCGGTCTCGTCGTACTCGACGCTCATCAGCTGCGCACGGTCGTATGCCGACACGTCCTTGCCCGCTGCCTTCATCGCGTCGTACGCCTGCTGACGGAAGTTCAGCGTCCAGTTGAACGACGGGCTGTTGTTGTACACCAGCTTCGCGTTCGGGATGACCTTGCGGATTTCGCTGACCATGCCGCCGATCTGCGCGATGTGCGGCTTTTCGGTTTCGATCCACAGCAGGTCGGCGCCGTTCTGCAGCGACGTGATGCAATCGAGCACGCAACGTGCTTCGCCCGTGCCGGCGCGGAACTGGAACAGGTTGCTCGGCAGGCGCTTCGGACGCAGCAGCTTGCCGTCGCGCTTGATGACGACGTCGCCGTTGCCCAGCTGGTCGGCCGACAGCTCTTCGCAGTCGAGGAACGCGTTGTACTGGTCGCCCAGGTCGCCCGGCGCGTTGGTCACGGCGATCTGCTTGGTCAGGCCGGCGCCGAGCGAGTCGGTACGGGCGACGATGATGCCGTCGTCCACGCCCAGCTCCAGGAACGCGTAGCGGATCGCGCGGATCTTCGCGAGGAAGTCCTCGTGCGGCACGGTGACCTTGCCGTCCTGGTGGCCGCACTGCTTCTCGTCGGACACCTGGTTCTCGATCTGGATGCAGCACGCGCCCGCCTCGATGAACTGCTTGGCCAGCAGATACGTCGCTTCGGCGTTGCCGAAACCGGCGTCGATGTCGGCGATGATCGGCACGACGTGCGTCACGTGGTTGTCGATCTTTTCCTGGATGGCGGCTTTCGCAGCGGCATCCTTGGCGGCATCCAACTCCCGGAACAGGCCGCCGAGTTCACGTGCGTCGGCCTGGCGCAGGAACGTGTACAGCTCGCGGATCAGCGCGCTGACCGAGGTCTTTTCGTGCATCGACTGGTCCGGCAGCGGGCCGAACTCCGAGCGCAGCGCGGCGACCATCCAGCCCGACAGGTACAGGTAACGGCGTTCGGTGCTGTTGAAGTGCTTCTTGATGGAGATCATCTTCTGCTGGCCGATGAAGCCGTGCCAGCAACCCAGCGACTGCGTGTACTTGGCCGGATCGGCATCGTACGCGGCCATGTCGGCGCGCATGATCTTCGCGGTGTACTTGGCGATGTCGAGGCCCGTCTTGAACTTGTTCTGGGCACGCATGCGGGCGGCATACTCGGGGCTGATGGCATTCCACGCGCTGCCGTGGTTTTCCTTCAAGCCAGCCACTGCCTTGATGTCGTCTTGATATTGGGACATGTCAATCTCCTGGGAACGAAGCGCATTTGAGTAAAGGGTTCAGCGTGCCCGCTCCGTGTGACGAAGCGAACTGCATGGACTCAATGGTAACGCCGCCCGATGCGCTTTCGGCGAAGTCTTATATAAGACATAAGATATAAATTTCGCTTGTTTTTCAATGAGATAAGCAATGCGTTTTGCGATGCAAAACAGGTTTTCAAGCGGCGGGACGGCCGCGCGGCGGGAATTCTCCACGCATTCCGCGATATGAAACGGCCTTTCGGCAGTTGGTGGGACGACAAACGCGGCGGCCCATGCGTCGGGCCTTTGTCACGCGCATGACAAAACGTCTATACTTGGACAATTCATCGACGGCGAATCGAAGCGCGCCGTCCCCGCGTACCGCGATGCGCCCCCTCCTGCCCGGATCGACATGAGCGACTATCCCGTTTTCGACGCGCTGTGCGAGCTGCTGAACACCTCCGGCGCGCGGTTCCGCGTGCTCGACCACCCGGCCGAAGGCAAATGCGACGTGATCGCCGCGATTCGCGGCACGCGTCCCGAACAAGGCGCGAAGGCGATGCTCTGCACGTTCAAGGACGGCGGCGACGTCACCGCGCTCGCGGTCATCCCCGGCCATCTGAAGATCGATTTCCGCAAGGTCGCCGACGCGGTCGGCCGCCGCAAGGCGACGCTCGCGCCGCCCGAACTCGCCGCCACGGTCACGCGCTGCGTGATGGGCGCCGTGCCGCCGTTCGTGTTCGACCCGAACGTGACGCTCGTCGTCGACCCCGCGCTGATCGAACTCAACGACGAAATCGCGTTCAACGCGGGCCGCCTCGACCGCCCGGTCGTGCTCGACGCGTCCGACTACGTGCGGATCGCCCGCCCGCTGCTGGCCGACATCACGCGCCCGGAAACGACCGACGCGCCCGCGCTCGAGGCCAATACATGACGACGCCCCGCCCCAGGCCGCAGTCGGAACAGGCATCGCTGATCGAGCAGGTGCTGCGCATCGCCGAAGGGCTCGGCGCGATGTTCGCGCCGTTCACCGAAGTCGTCGTGCACGACCTGCGCACGCCGGAGCACGCGATCCTCGCGATCCACAACAACCTGTCGGGCCGCGCGATCGGCGATCCGGCGACCGAACTCGGGCTCGCGCGCATCGAGGACGACGACTTCCCGCAAGTGCTCGCGAACTACGCGAACCGCTTCGCCGACGGCCGCACCGCGAAAAGCACGTCGATCGGCATCAAGGATTCGAGCGGCCGCTATGTGGCCGCGCTGTGCCTGAACGCGGACGTCACGCTGTTCCGCGGTTTCCAGGGGATGCTGAACCAGTTCTGCAGCACCGAAGGCGCGCCGGTCGCCGAAACGCTCGACCCGGCCGGCGCGGACGCGATCCGGCAGCGCATCGACGCGTTCGCGACGCGCCTCGCGACCACGCCGCGCGAGCTGAAGACCGACCAGCGCCGCGAGCTGATGCAGACGCTGAAGGCCGACGGCTTCCTCGAGGTGCGGCGCGCGATGGAAATCGTGTCGCAGCACCTCGGCGTGTCGCGCGCCACCGTATACAACGATGCGAAATGACCCTGCGCGTGACGGACGCGCGCCCTGTTGACCGACTCTTCCGACGAGCGACTCATGAATACTCCGACCCTCCCCACCTACGACGACGTCGCGGCTGCCGCGGCACGGCTCGACGGCCACGCGCACCGCACGCCCGTGATGACGTCGCGAACGATCGACGAAGCGCTCGGCGCGCAGGTGTTCTTCAAGTGCGAGAACCTGCAGCGCATGGGCGCGTTCAAGTTCCGCGGCGCGTTCAACGCGCTGTCGCGCTTCGACGCGACGCAGCGCCGCAACGGCGTCGTCGCGTTCTCGTCCGGCAACCATGCGCAGGCGATCGCGCTGTCGGCGCGCATTCTCGGCATCCCAGCGACGATCGTGATGCCGCAGGACGCGCCGGCCGCGAAGATGGCCGCGACGCGCGGCTACGGCGGCAACGTCGTGACCTACGACCGCTATACCGAGGACCGCGAGCAGATCGGCCGCGCGCTCGCGGAGCAGCACGGGCTCACGCTGGTGCCGCCGTACGACCACGCGGACGTGATCGCGGGCCAGGGCACGGCGGCGAAGGAACTGTTCGACGAAGTCGGGCCGCTCGACGCCGTGTTCACGCCGCTCGGCGGCGGCGGCCTGCTGTCGGGTACGGCGCTCGCGACGCGCGCGCTGTCGCCGCAAGCGAAGCTGTACGGCGTCGAGCCGGAAGCCGGCAACGACGGACAGCAATCGTTCCGGTCCGGGTCGATCGTCCACATCGACACGCCGCGCACGATCGCCGACGGCGCGCAAACGCAGCACCTCGGCAACCTGACGTTCCCGATCCTGCGGCGCGACGTCGACGACATCCTGACCGCGACCGACGCGGAACTGGTCGACTGCATGCGCTTCTTCGCGACCCGTATGAAGATTGTCGTCGAGCCGACCGGCTGCCTGTCGCTCGCGGCCGCGCGCCGGATGAAGGACGAACTGAAAGGCAAGCGCGTCGGCATCGTGATCAGCGGCGGCAACGTCGATCTCGAGCACTTCTGCGCGCTGGTCGCCGCATCCGCGTGACCGTCACGGCGCGCGGATGACCGCATGAACATCCTGTCATCCGCGCGCGGCCGCTCCTTCACGCCGCGTTAAGTTTCGCGCCCTAGACTGAATGCGTTGTCCCGCAGTCAGTCGTGAAGAAGGAGTTGCCATGAACACGCACGCGATCGTCGCCGCCGCCCTCGCGGCAGCATCCCTCACGGCGTTCGCTCAACCGGGCGCGACGCCATCCGTTTTTTCCGCCACGTCGCCGCACGACCCGGTCGCGCAGGCCGCCCACCGTTCGCCCGCCGCGCTGCCGCATGCCGGCTTCGTGCTCGCGAAGATCGATCAGAACAATACGCCGCCCGACCGCGGCGGCGATCCAGGCGGCCGCACGCGCGCCGGCACGCACATGTAACCTTGCGCGGGCCGGCCGCGTCGGTCGGCCGGCCCGCGTCCCCCCGTCACAACGACGGCAGCGACGGATCGCGCGCGGCGAGGATGTCCGCGGTGCGCCGCTGCAGCGCGCCGTCGATCGTCTCCGGCTGCGGAATCAGCCAGTAACGCCCGTCGCGAATGCCGTCGAACGCCCGCGCCGCGAATGCGTCGGGCGTGAGCCCGTGCGCGTTCAGCATCGCGCGCATCGTGTCGACGAAGCCCTGCACTTCGGGACGGTCGTGCGCGGCGCCGAACGGGTCGTTGAAGATGCCCGTCTGCACCGGGCCCGGCGCGAGCAGCGACACGCCGACCGGCGCGCCGAGCATCTTCAGTTCGCCGTACAGCGATTCGGTCAGCGCGACCACCGCGAATTTCGTCGCCGAGTAAGGCGACATCAACGGGCTCGGCAGAAATCCGCCGACCGACGCGGTATTGACGATGCGCGCGGGCACGTTGCGCTCGAGCATGCGCGGCACGAAGCTGCGGATCCCGTTGAGCACGCCGTGCACGTTGATCGCGAAACTGCGCTCGAACCGTTCCGGCGTGATTTCCCAGCTGAAGCCGGTCGCCATCACGCCCGCGTTGTTGAACAGCAGGTCGACGCCGCCGAAGCGCCGCCACGCGGCGTCGGCCAGCGCGTCGACGGCTTCCGGGCGGCTGACGTCCGTCGGCACGCACAGCACGTCGGTATCGAGCGTCGCGGCGAACGCATCGAGCTTCGCCGGGTCGAGATCGGCCAGCACCACGCGCATGCCGAGCCCGGCGGCATGGCGCGCGAGCCCGCTGCCGATACCGCTGGCCGCGCCGGTGATCACGGCGGTACCGCCGTCGAAGCGAATCGAAGTCGTCATGTCAAAGTCCTGTCGGGTCGATGCGCGGATGCGCGTACGCGGGAACCACGGGCGGCGGCAACGGCGAGCGGCCGTCGAGCGAGCGCACCGCGAGCCCTTGCGACAGCGGGAAATGCAGGCTGTGCGCGACGAGGCCCGTACGCTCGCTTGCCGGCAGGCTGCACAGCGCGAGCGCGGTTTCCGCGAGATATGCGACGTCCTCGGTCGGATAGCCTTCGGGGATGTAGCGGGCCGCGCCCGGCGTGCGGATCGCGGTGCTCGGCGCGACCAGGTTCACCGCGATGCCGTCGGCTTCGAGCTCGGCCGCGAGCCCTTGCGTGAAGCGCGACAGCGCGGCCTTGACCGCCGCATAGACGGTCGCGCCGCCCGCGCGCGAGAAATCGTCGAACGGCCGCGGCGGCGCGAGCGCCGTGACCGAGCCGACGTTCACGATCCAGCCGGCGCCGCGCGCGCGCATCAGCGGAATCGCGGCCTGGCTCAGCGCGAACGGGATGCGCAGATAGTGCTCGATCGTCGTGTCGAACATCGTCATCGGCATCGCGTCGACGCGCGCGTAGTCGGCCACGCCCGCGTTGTTCACGAGGATGTCGAGGCGGCCGGCCGCCTGCGCCGCGCGTCCGACGAGCGCATCGCGCTCGGCCGGGTTCGACAGGTCGGCCGCCAGCGCGATCGCGCGGCCGCCCGCCTGCTCGATCAGCGCGACGGTTTCGGCGAGCGTGCCGGCGGTCGTCGCGGATTGCGTGAGGCTGCGCGCCGTCACGACGACGGTCGCGCCCTCCGACGCGAGGCGCCGCGCGATCGCGCGGCCGATGCCGCGGCTCGCGCCGGTCACGAGCGCGCATTTGCCCGCGAGCGTCGCGGTTCGGGTGTCGGTCATGATGTCTCCGGTAAAGGGGTGTCGTGCGCGGACCGTTCCGTGTCAGCCCGCGATATCCGCAACGTGCAGCACGAACTTGGTTTTCGCGTCGCCCGTTTGAACGAGATCGAGCGCGCGCGCCGCCTGTTCGAGCGGGAAACTGTCGAAGCGCGGCACGCGCAGCACGCCCCGGCCGAGCCGTTCCGCGATCGCCGCCAGCGTGGCGCCGCTCGGCATCCGGCTGTACGTCATCGCGGTGCGCAGGCCGCGCCGCGCGGCTTCGGCGCCCTGCGCGGCCAGCCGCTCCGCATCGCCGGCCGCGAGCGTCATGATGTTCACGAGCGTGCCGCCCGGTGCCAGCAGGTCGAGTGCATCGGGCAGCGTGTCGCCGCCGACCGCATCGAGCACGAGATCGACGCCGCCGGGCGCCCACGCCCGCACGGCCGCCGCGATGTCCTGCGCGCGATAGTCGATGCTCGCCGCCGCGCCGAGCGCCTCGACGCGCGCGCGATTGCGGGCCGAGCACGTCGCCGCGACGCGCGCGCCCGCCTGCGCGGCAAGCTGGATCGCGAACGTGCCGACCGCGCCCGCGCCGCCGTGCACGAGCACGGTCTGCCCGTCACGCAGCGCGCCGTCGTCGAACAGGCCGGCCCACGCGGCCAGCGCGGGCGTCGGCGTGGCGGCCGCTTCCGCGAAGCCGACCGCGTCGGGCAGGCGCACGACCGAGTCGTGCCGCACCGCGACGATTTCCGCATACGCGCCCCAGCGCCCCGCGCCGACGTCGGTCTGCGCGAACACGCGCATCCCCGGCACGAAACCTTCCACGCCCTCGCCGACCGCCTCGACCACACCGGCCGCGTCGAAGCCGATCACGAACGGAAACGTGATCTGCATGAACGCGCCGAGATAGCCTTCGCGGCATTTCCAGTCGGCGGGATTGACGCCCGCGTACGCGACGCGGATCAGCACGTCGCCGGGGCCCGGCCTCGGTGCGGGAACGTCGGCCATTCGCAGCGCGTCGGAATGGCCGACGCGGTCGATCAGCAAGGCTCGCATGGTGGTGTCTCCAGGGTTGTCGTTTGCATGGCGGCGGGTCGCATGCGCCGCGCGTCACGCGGCCGTGTCGGCCAGCAGGCTCGACGCGAGCGGACAGAACGCGTGCGAGATCGCATCGACCGTCCAGTCGGGGCTTTCGGCGTCGAAGCGGCGGTCGACCCAGCCCCAGTGATACGGATGCAGCAGGTATTCGCCGAGCAGATCGCCGGCGTGCGCGAATTCCTGTTGCCAGACGTGGGTCCACGCACCCGGCGTCACGATCCGGCTCAGCCGCCAGTTGCGGATGCCGGGCATGAACGCGGGCATGCGCAGCAGTTCGCGCTCGAGGTCGCGCACCTGTGCTTCGTCGGCCTTCGGCCGCACGCGCAGCATCAGCGTGCGCCATACGCCGTCGCGCAGCGCCGGCTCGCGCAGGCCGCCGCCGATTGCCTGGCATGCGGCGCCGTCGATCCGCGCGACGCCCGGTATGCGGGCCAGCGCGGTGAAGTCCGGCGCGTGGTCGGCCGCCCGTTCGTCGCGCAGCACGTCGAGCGTGTAGTCGCCCGCGTTCCAGCAGCCGTCCAGATTGCGCGCGAGCGCCACGCGGGTCGCGCCGGGCAATGCTTGCGCGGCGTCGCGCAATGCACGTTCGAACGCGCCGGCATCGTCGGTCGCCGAAGCGAATATCTGCGCCGTGTCATGCCGCATGCTCGACCTCCGTCAGCGCAGGCAGCGGCGCATCGGCTTCCGTCATCACATGGCGGCGGCGGGCATCGCACAGCGCGTCGACGGCCATCCAGAACGCGACCACGTCGCCGTCGGTCAGCGCGCGCATCCGGTAGTACGCCGGCGCATCGGCAACCTGCCACGTCAGCCACAGCGTGCTCGGCTGCCCCGGCACCGCGACGGGCGGCGACACCCAGCGGCCGGCCGCCGTCAGTCCGCGCGCCGCGTGGCCCGGCAAATAACGGTCGCGCAGCAGCGCCAGCACGTCGGGAATGCGCTCGGGCGCGAGGGTGATTTCGTCTACGATCTGGATCATTCGCGGGTCGTCTCGGGAGGTTCGTGGCGCAATGCGATGCCGGTCGCCTACGCCGTTCCGGCGAGGCCGGAAGCGGCCGGCGTGGATAGCATTCTTGCGTGGCGACGGCCGGCGAACCCCTACCGGCCCGCTCAACGGCCCCTGTCGTAACGCTCAGATCGGGAGAGAGATGAAACAGCGCGCAATGCCGGCACGCGGCCGCATGCTGCCGGGCCTCGGCGCCCGCCTGCTGGACGAGCTGACGCGCAGCGGCGCACCGCCGGCGGAACGACCGACGACGCCGGCCGCCGACGTCGCGTCGACGACGCCCGGCGGCTTCGTCGCGCTGTACCGCGACGCGATCGAGCGGCTCGAGGCGCAGGTTGCGCGCGGCAACGGCCATCCGCCGATGCGCAAGCAGGAAGTCGACCTGATGTGCCGCTGCCTGCTCAGTTGCGCGACGCTCGCCGATGCGATCCGCTGCGCGGCCGAATTCTGCGAGATGCTGACGCCGCGCGCCGGCGCGCTGTCGCTCGCGGTGCGCGACGGGCGCGCGACGTTCCGGATGGATTCGCTGCGCCGCACGCGCAGCCCGGCCGCGTGCCTCGTCGACCTGACGGGCTTGTTCTGCTATCTGCAGCTGTTCGGCTGGCTGATCGGGCAGCCGCTGCGACCGGACGAAGTCTGGCTCGGCCATCCGCGCCGCGACGACGCGATGCCGCTGCTCGGGCTGTTCAATGCGCCGGTCGACGTCGGCCGCAAAACCTATGGTTTCGCATTCGACGCCGCGCGGCTCGATGCCCGCGTGATCCGCCAGCCGGGCGAGCTGGCCGCGTTCCTCGTCGATTTTCCGTTTCGTCTGATCGATGCGGCGCCGGCCGTCGTGTCATGGGCGCAGCAGGTGCGCGGCTTTCTCGACGCGGCGCTCGCGCGCGAGCAGGCGCTGCCCGCGCTTGCCGAACTGGCGACATGGCTCGGCGTCAGCGAGGCGACGTTGCGACGGCGGCTGGCGGCCGAAGGCAGCGGGTATCACGCGTTGCGCGAGCAGTGTCTCGCCGACGTCGCGCGGCGCTGCCTGCGCGAGTCCGATTGGCCGGTCGCGCGGATCGCCGCGCATCTCGGGTTCGGCGGCGAGGAAGCATTCCGGCGGGCGTTCGTGCGATGGACGGGCGTCGCGCCGAGCCGGTTCCGCCGCGATTGCCGCGCGGCCAGCGCGCCCTTTCCTCAGATGTAAAGTAAAGGGGGCCTCATGTCTCGCAAGCGAGGATTTGGAAGAGAATCCGGCGGTCACTGACGTTTTTTCGCATCCCCGCGCGCTTCGCCGATTGACGCGCCGGAGCGCTCGCCATTACGCTTGCGCGCTGATGGTTCCCGGAGACGGGATCAAAAGGGAACGCAGGAGAGGCAGCGCCTCGAATCTGCGGCTGCCCCCGCAACTGTGAGCGGCGAATCCGCACTACTCCACGCCACTGGGAAACCGGGAAGGCCGGTGCGAATAGCGACCCGCGAGCCAGGAGACCTGCCATCGACCCGAGGTCCAAGCAGCCGCGCCGGGCGGGGTGTCCCGGAGCGCCAGGCATCGCCTTTGGCGGTCGCCCCCGTTGCATGGACGGCCCGACCTCAGGACCCGTCAGATGTCCAGTCTTTCCGCCTCCGCTTCCTCGCCGGAAGCGTCGTGCCGTCGCGCCAGCCATGGGCGCGGCGTGTCCGCACGCGTGTGCCGTGCCGTGTCGTTCGATCCGCGCGACGACCGCCCATGCCGTCCGGTCTCGCGATAGACCGATACGAACCCGGGCGGTACGCACCGCCACCCGCT
The DNA here is from genome assembly GCF_001521935.1 of Burkholderia sp. RF7-non_BP4. NCBI lineage: Bacteria > Pseudomonadati > Pseudomonadota > Betaproteobacteria > Burkholderiales > Burkholderiaceae > Burkholderia > Burkholderia sp. RF7-non_BP4. Next base: position 689,874 of record NZ_LOTA01000010.1, read on the forward strand.
TACGCTCGCCGTACCTGCAACACGATCACCCTCATTGCCTCATGAATCTTCGCCACTTTCTCGCCACGTCCGCCGCCACGGCGCTGTTCGCCCCGATCGCCCATGCCGCCGGCGACACGGCGCTCCCGCAGCCACCCCAACCCGCCGCAGCCGCCGACCTGCCGACGATCAGCGTGACCGACACGCGGCACCTGCCCGAATCGTTCGACCAGCGCTATGCGACGACACAGGTGCTCACGCGCGCCGATCTCGATCGGCTGTCGCCGAGCGACCCGAGCATCACGCAGGCGCTCGCGACGCTGCCGGGCGTGACCGTCTCGCAAAACGGCGGCCCCGGCTCGTCCGCGTCCGTGAGCATCCGCGGCTCGTCCGCCAATCAGGTCGCGGTGTTCATCGACGGCATCCGGATCGGCTCGCCGACGACCGGCATCGCGCCGTGGGCCGACCTGCCGACCGACGCGTTCGAACGCGTCGAGGTGATCTCGGGGCCGGCCGCCGCATCGTTCGGCGCGAACGCGATGGGCGGCGTCGTGCAACTGTTCACGCGCCGCGCCGCCGGCCAGCCGAACCAGACGACCGTGTCGTTCGGCGGCGGCTCGAACAAGACCTTCGACACGCAGGTGCGCACGTCGGGCACCGTGCCGTCGACGGGGCCGCTCGCCGCGCTCGGCGGCCTCACCTACACGCTCGGCCTGCACAGCTACAACACGGCCGGCATCGACGCGACACGGCCGTTCGCCTACGGGCACGAGGACGGCCGCAATCCGTATCACGCGCAGGACCTCGATGCGCGACTCGGCTACGCGCGCGACAACTGGTCGATCTCGACGTTCGCGCTGTATCACCGCTCCGACCTGTCCTATGACAACGCCGGCTTTGCGAATCGCGAGCTCGATCATCAGCTGACGACCGGCATCGCGTTCCATCTCGACATCACGCCCGACACCCAGTTCGACCAGTCGTTCGGTTATGCGAACGACCGCCAGTTCCTGTATGCGAGCGACCCGACCATTCTGACCGACCAGATCAACTCGCAGCGCATCAGTTCGTCGACGTCGCTGACCCATCAGGAACACGGCTTCCGGCTGTTCGGCCTGCCGCTGTCGGGCGAGACGAAGGTCGCGTACGACTTCACGCGCGAGCAGGCCTTCCTGCCCGTCGACGTGCCGGACGGCGTGCCCACGCGCAACGACTCCGCGTTCTCGCTGCATCAGTCGGCGACGCTCGGCAGCGTCACGATGTTCGTCGCGGGGCGGCACGAGATCATCGCCGGCAAGGCCGTGAACACCGGCAACGCCGCGCTGTCGTGGGCCATCACGCCGGTCTATACGGCGCGCGTGTCGTACGGCAACGCGTTCCGCCTGCCCTCGTTCAACGACCTGTACTACCCGGGCTACGGCAACCCGGACCTGAACCCGGAACGCAGCGATTCGGTCGAGGCCGCGCTCGATGCGAACACGGCGTACGGCACGTTCAGCGCCGCGATCTACGACACGCGCATCAACAACCTGATCGCCTACAACCCCGCGACGCGCTCGCCGATGAACATCGGCCGCTCGCATATTCGCGGCATCGACCTGTCGTACAAGGGCACGATCGGCCGTTATACGCCGGTGAGCGTCGCGGTCGGTTTCCTGAATCCGCAGGATGAAACCAACGACAGCTGGCTCAACCGCCGGCCGCGCCAGACGGTCAGCGTCAACGTCGACCACACGTGGGACGAATTCAACCTGCACGCACTGAGCACGGGCGCGTCGCTGAACTACGGCGGCACGACGTTCGACGACCCGGCCAACACGACGTATCTGCCGTCGTACCTGACCGTGAACCTGCGCGCGTCGTACAGGATCAATTCGCACCTGACGGTGTCGGCGACGCTGTCGAACCTGTTCGACCGTCAGTACATGACCGCGTACGGCTACAACACGCTCGGCCGCACCGCGTTCGGCAAGGTCAGCTACACGTTCTGACCGCGCGCGGTGTGCCGGTGCCGCGGCGCGCGTCATGACCAGACGACGCCGCGCATGCCCGCGATCAACTGGATCGCGCCGAACACCGCGATCACGATGGCCGACACGCGCGACAGCCCGTGCACGAACGTGAGCGGCATCTTCGCTCGCAACGCGGCGGTCGCGCCGCTCAGGCACAGCCACCACGTCGCGGATCCGAGGAACACGCCCGCGACCATCGACGCCACGGTCGGCCCCATCGTGCCTTCATGCGTGCCCGCCAGCGGGCCGAGCGCCGCGAAGATCCCGACGAACGACAGGATCGTCATCGGGTTCGACAGCGTGAGGCCGAAGGTCGTCAGGAAATCGCGCAGCACGGTCGTGCGCGGCACGTCGTGCACCGCAGCCGACGCGGCCGGCACCTGCCGCGCGATGGACCAGGCCAGCCACACGAGGAACGCGCCGCCGACGATTTTCAGCGCGACGGTCAGCATCGGAAACGCGGTGACGATGCCGGCGACGCCCAGCGCGCCGAGCAGCCCGTAGATCGCATCGGCGCACGCGGCGCCGATGCCCGTCGCGAACCCCGCGTGAAAGCCGCGGCTCAGGCTGCGCTGGATGCAGAGCATGCCGATCGGGCCGACCGGCACGGCGATCGACAACCCCATCACGACGGACTTGATGAACAGCATGGCCGGCTCCTCGCGACATGCAATGACATGAACCGCATCGTAGGGAAAGTCCGGTCGCCGCTGAAGACGGTTTTTAAGGAAAAATGGGGCCTTCACCTTAAAAACTCCGCCGCGATGGACGAACTCGACTGGAAGATACTCGCGCTGCTGCAGGCCAACGGCCGCATCAGCTACACGGAGCTGGCGCGCCAGGTTCACCTGTCGGTGCCGGCGGTGACGGAACGCGTGAAGCGCCTCGAATCGGCCGGCGTGATCGACGGCTACACGGCGCGGGTCAACCCGGCCGCGGCCGGCTACCCGGTGAGCGCGCTGATCGGCATCACGGTGCCGCAGCCGGCGAAGGCGAAGTTCCTGAAACTGCTGGAGACGATTCCCGAAGTGGTCGAGTGCCATCACGTGACCGGTGCGGATTCCTACGTGATGCGGTTCGTCGCCGTCAGCATGGCGCACCTCGAGCAACTGATCGAGCGCATCAACCTGTACGGCGAAACGCGCACGTCGATCGTGATGTCGACGCCGCTGCCGGCGCGCGGGCTCGCACGGCCGGCAGCCGCGGTCAAAGGCATGCGGGGGTGACAGGACGCCCCGCGTTGCGCGATGCTGTGCGCGACGCACCTTGCACGAACCGGACAACCTGCCATGTCAGTGATCGGACTCAGTCATTACAACCTGCGCGCGGATCGCGCCACGCTCGATACGCTGCGCGATTTCTACGTGAACGTCGTGGGCCTCCACCCGGGCTATCGACCGCCGTTCCAGAGCAACGGCTACTGGCTCTACGCGGGCGCGCAGGCGATCCTCCACCTGTCGGAAGCGCGGCCCGGCGAGGTTCGGCCGGCGCACGTCGTCAATACGTTCGACCATATGGCGTTTTCATGCGAGAACGCCGCCGACATGGAACGGCGCCTCGCCGACGCGCAGGTCCGGTACTCGCGCACGTACGTGCCGCTCACGCGCCAGCTTCAGCTGTTTTTCAGCGATCCGGCCGGCAATGGCGTCGAGTTGAATTTCGCTGAAGCCGAGGGTGACTCCGGCGACGGGCCGGGTTAGCACCGGCGATCGCTACTGCCGTTGCACGAGCTTCACGATCGTCAGCGTGCCCGCCACGCGCTCGACCCGGACCTTGACCTTGTCGCCCACGTGCAACGACTCGATCATCGCCGGGTCGCCGGCCTTGAACGCCATCGTCATCGGCGCCATCCCGACGTTCTCGAGCGCGCCGTGCTTCAGCGTCACCATGCCGTGCGCGGCATCGATCCGCTTCACTTCGGCATCGGTCAACGCCGAATCCGGCGCCGACATCTTCATGTCGCCCATGCTCATGTCGGACATGCTCCCGCCCGCACGCACCGGCGTCGCGACGACGGCCATCGCGCCGAGGACTGTGATGGCGAGGCATCGGATTTTCATCGACACACTCCGTTGTCCAGCCGAAGACGCACGCGCCCGCTACACCAGCAACGTCGCGACCGCCCACGCGATCAGCACGATGCCCAGTGCGCGACCCATGCGCTCGCCGCCCGGCAACACCTTTTCGACGAGCACGAACAGCGACAACGCGACGATCCACACGACGTTCATCACGCCGCCGACGAACAGCAGCGCCATCAGCAGCCAGCAGCAGCCCACGCAATACGCACCGTGCCGCACACCGAGCAGGAAGCTGCCCGCGACTCCCGGGCGCCAGTACGTCGTGAGAAACCGGACCGGTGACCGGCATTGCCGCAGGCACGCCTGTTTCAGCGGCGAGAATTGATAGGCGCCGGCCAGCGCGAGGACGATCGCGGACAGCGCGGCGCTCTTCGACCACAGCATCATTCCGGAGATCAGGCCGGCAGGCTGCAGCAGCATCTGCAGCACGGCGGCGGCGACCGAGAACGCCAACCACGCGGCCAGATAGCCGGCCAGCAGGAACGCCGACGTCACGGCCGCCCCGGCGCCCTGCGCACCGCGATGCCGCAGCACGCGCCGGTACAACAGCACGAGCGGCGCCGCGCCGGGCGTCATCATCGCGATCATCATCACCCACCACATCAGGACCACGGTCGCCAGCGACGGCTCCATGGCCCCCATGTCGTCGGCCAGCCGATGCGGAAACAACGCCACCGCCGTCATGTCCAGCGCCGACATGCCGGTGCCCGCGCCCGTCCACAGGTAGACCCAGCACGCGCCGACGAGCGCGGCCATGCCGAGCAGCGTGACGACGCGATCGCGTCCGAGAAAATCGCCGACGGGGATCATGCCGCGACGCGATGCCGGATCAGCCCATGGTTGTTCAGGTGAAGCCGCGCGAACTGCGCGTAGCTCCGCTCGAGATTCAGCTCGATATGGCCACGTGACCGGCCGGTGCCCGAACCGATCTCGGCCAACTCGTATTCGAAGCCGTGCGGCAGGTCGATCCGCACGCGATGCTCGGCGCCCGTCACCGGATTGCGGATCGGTTCGCCGACGATGTCGAACACGCCCTCGACGCCGATTCGGCCGCGCCGCGCGTCGACATCGACGTCGAAATCGATCTTCGCGAAGATCGGATCGTATGCGTGCTCGAGCGTCGACGCGAACACGGAGAACATCGTCGCGAACGGATCGGTGTCCTGACCGGTCATGATCTTCAGCACGGCCTCGCACTGCGCCGGACTCGCGCGCTCGTCGACGATCGGCTGGCATCGTCCGTGGCCTTCGTGAATCGGCCCCGGCCACTGGAACACGACCGCGATCCGGACGCCATCGAGCACCACGTCGCCGTAGTGGCCGCCGTCGATCGAAATCGCACCCATCGCTTCGCAGTTGCCGTGCGTCGGCAACGAATTGAACTGGCAGGGGCAACCGTATGAGCAATTGCAGTTCATTAGTTCGGTTCCCTGAATCTCCCAAGGCGTCATGGCTTCACCTCGCGCGTTCGGTGGCACGTAATGTTTCGAATCTAGTGCAGCGCACAGGGGAAAGCAAAGGCCGCGCGAGACGCGCGAACGAGCGAAGTAAATGCCGCCGCCGGCGTCGTGCGACGACGCTGATCGGACGAATGCGTTGTCGTCGTGCGGCGCCTCCGGCGCGCCCGGTGGACCATGTTCGAACCACGTCCGACAGGAGCCAACGGCGCGATCACGTCATCGCAAATGCGGGCATCCCGCATCGTCCTGGTCCATACTGTCTCGCATTCGACGATTTCTGACCGTCTCTGCCGCCCCGGATGGCTGTCATGCGCGTTCAAACTGCGTTGCTCTTTCTCGTCGGCACCCTGCTCACCGCGGGCGGCTACGGCGCAACCTTCCTGCTGTCGATGCGTTTTCGCGCGATCGGCGGCAGCGATCTCGATACCGGAGCCGCACTGGCCGCCGCGACCGTCGGCACCTTCGCCGGTCTGGCGGTGGTCGGCTGGTTCTCGCGGCAGATCGGCGCCGCGCGGATCGCGGCGCTGTCGTCGCTGTGCATCGGCGCCGGCATCGTCGGCTTCGCACTCGTCGGGCGCGCGCCGGCCGCCGATTTGCCGTCCGGCTTCCTGGTCGGCTTCGGCTGGGGCGCGTTTCACCTGGCCGCGCCGATGTCGCTGGCCGAGCGGACCAGCGGCGCCGCCCGGAACGTGTGGTTCTTCCGCTCGGCGACTTTCCAGATGACGGGGATCGGCGCGTCCCCGGCGTTCGCCTCGTATGCGATGCGCATGTTCCACTGGTCGATCGACGACACGCTTTATGCGGTCGGCGCGTTGTGCGCGCTCGCGTCGCTGATGTTCGAAGCGTTCGGTCGCCTGTGTCCGCACCCGCCCGCCGCGGCATCCGGTGGCCGCTGGGTACGCGAACTCCGGGCCATCTCGCGCACGCGCGCGGCCGCGCCGATCGCGATGATCGCGCTCGGCACCTGCGTGTTCTCCGGCCTGATGACGTTCCAGATGTCGTTCATGCAAGGCACGCAGGCGCGCGCCGGCACATTCTTCAGCCTTTACACGATGACGGTGCTGAGTGCGCGCTGGCTGCTTGGGAAATGGGTCAGGATGGCGCGCCCCGAAACCGCGACCAAGGGGTTGCTCACGATGATGATGCTTGGTGCGCTCGCCATGTTCGGCGCCGCCCAGCATGCATCGCTACAGGCCGTCGCGGCCGTGCTGCTCGGCGCCGGCTACGGGCTCATGTATCCGGTCATCCAGGCACAGGCGCTCAACGATTGCGCGGATACGCAACGGCATGGCGTGCTGACGTGGTTCGTCGCGTCGTATTTCATCGGCACGTTCGGCTTTCCGTCGGTCGGCGGCTGGGTCATGGTGCATGCCGGCAAGGGCGCGTTGCTGATGCTCATCGCGAGCTGCGGTCTCGCGGCGCTGTCGCTCGCGTTCCTGCACGACCGGCCGGCGCCGGTGCGCACGCAATAGGCGACTGCGCGGCGCCCGCTCGGCTAACCGGGTTTCTTCTGCGCGCGAGCGACGGCGAACCACCCCATCACCGCGCCCGCGACCCACGCGCAGGTCAGCAGCAGGTCGAGGTCCATCATTCCTTCGAAATTCGCACTGTTCTCGAAGCTGCAATGCCGGCTGCCGAGGAACGCGATGCAACCGCTGGCGACCCACTGGACGTGCATGAATATGTGATAGACGGCGAAAGCCGAAGCGATGATGGCGACGCGCAGGCGTGTGGTCGTTTTCATTCGGCGCCGGAGGCGGAGGGATGGTCTGACGCCGATCTTAAGACAACGACGCCGGATCAGGCAATCGATCCCGCGCGAACGTCACGACCGGCATGCGCGAAGGCGAATCGCCATCCGCACAAACCCCGAGAAAAACCGTCGCATCGTGCACGGAGCCGCAGTATTCACGCCAGCCGACGACGGCTTTCTGGCCGGCAAGCATCCGCCGCCGGATCGAAGACGCGCATCGCCTATGCGCCGTCGATCTGCCTGAGCGTCCTCAAGCAATCCACCGCGAGCTGCTGATAGACGCGCGTGCCGTTCGCCTTCGCGTCGATCTCCGCGGCGCTCAGCCGCCGCACCACGCGCCCCGGCACGCCGGCGAGCAGCACGCCGCGCGGCACGACGTAGCCGACCTTCACGAACGCGCAGGCCGCGACGATCGTCGTCGCGCCGATCGTCGCGCCGTCCATCACGACCGCGTTCATCCCGATCATCGTGTCCGGCTCGAGCGTCGCGCCGTGCACGATCGCGCCGTGGCCGATGTGGCTGTTCACGCCGAGCCGGCACGTCTCGCCGATGCCGACGTGCAGCACGCAGCCGTCCTGCACGTTGCTGCCGTCATCGACGACGATCGCGCCGAAGTCGCCGCGCAGGCTGGCATGCGGGCCGATGTAGCAGCCCGCGCCGATCGTCACGTCGCCGATCACGACCGCGCTCGGATGAACGTACGCGGACGGATCGACGCGGGGCCGCATGCCGTTGAATTCGAACAGCGGCATCGCTCAGAGCGCCGCGGCCGCTTCGGGAACGAGCGTGAACAGATCGCCGACGAGGCCGTAGTCGGCCACGCTGAAGATCGGCGCTTCGGGATCCTTGTTGATCGCGACGATCACCTTCGAATCCTTCATGCC